>NZ_ML137210.1:0-27132 GCF_004011885.1 Serratia microhaemolytica
CACCATCACCCATGTTAATCAAGTGCTTATCCAACCGCATTGGCGTTCATACGAAGACTTACTAAGACCGCCAACAGCGCAAAGATGATGTTCAACCGCTCGCTTACGCGAGCAGTAAAGCAAATTAACGTTCAGGGCGAAAGCCCTTTTTTTACATTTAAAGTTGGCAACTATGCCGTTATCCACAGAAATACGACGCCAATGTGGGACAAACTACGATGATAAAAGGGGACAGACTTTTTTGGCTTCGATGACAATGTGGTAAAACTGCTCATTTTCCCATCAATTTTATGATGAATAATTTGGGACAAAATACGATGAGAGCGTGGGACGCAACACCTACTCTTACACCCTTGAGCCGTTGAATGATGAGGATATGCTGAACTACATCCGAGCCGAACTCAATCAGGCCAAAATGGGTATCAACACCTTTGACGAGGGCGCGTTGAACGTCATTATGCGCTCGGCAGAGGGGAACTTGCGTTTATGCCGCAACCTGTGCCTGGGCAGCCTGATTGAAGCGGCCAAAGAGACCCAGAAAACCGTCACCATCACCCATGTTAATCAAGTGCTTATCCAACCGCATTGGCGTTCATACGAAGACTTACTAAGACCGCCAACAGCGCAAAGATGATGTTCAACCGCTCGCTTACGCGAGCAGTAAAGCAAATTAGCGTTCAGGGCGAAAGCCCTTTTTTTACATTTAAAGTTGGCAACTATGCCGTTATCCACAGAAATACGACGCCAATGTGGGACAAACTATGATGATAAAAGGGGACAGACTTTTTTGGCTTCGATGACAATGTGGTAAAACCGCTCATTTTCCGATCAATTTTATGATGAATAATTTGGGACAAAATACGATGAGAGCGTGGGACGCAACACTCAATCAGGCCAAAATGGGTATCAACACCTTTGACGAGGGCGCGTTGAACGTCATTATGCGCTCGGCAGAGGGGAACTTGCGTTTATGCCGCAACCTGTGCCTGGGCAGCCTGATTGAAGCGGCCAAAGAGACCCAGAAAACCGTCACCATCACCCATGTTAATCAAGTGCTTATCCAACCGCATTGGCGTTCATACGAAGACTTACTAAGACCGCCAACAGCGCAAAGATGATGTTCAACCGCTCGCTTACGCGAGCAGTAAAGCAAATTAACGTTCAGGGCGAAAGCCCTTTTTTTGCGTTCAACATCGGGGAATACGCAGTTATCCTGCGTTCAACATCGGGGAATACGCAGTTATCCACAGAAATACGACGCCAATGTGGGACAAACTACGATGATAAAAGGGGACAGACTTTTTTGGCTGCGATGACAATGTGGTAAAACCGCTCATTTTCCCATCAATTTTATGATGAATAATTTGGGACAAAATACGATGAGAGCGTGGGACGCAACACTATTACGCTATTTTTGTTAATTACTTGATACTATGCCTTCTGCGAAAAACCAAAATCCACATACCCTTCAGAAGTAATCACTAAACCCCATTTTTTATTTTGATCAAAGAAATAATGGTGCTGAGGGATATTCATAATTGCCATTTCTAGAAATGGATAAAATCCATCAGAAGGAATTGCAACAGAAAAGTCTAATGAAGAGTCATTAATATAAAAGATATTTTTACTATCAAGTATTTCTTTATCAAGATTAAATTCCTTTATGAATTTATCTATATCAATTAACCAATCAGAATAATTTCCTTTAAGTTTTAGATGGTTATGTCCTTTTGTCTTCGACCAATCAATCTTTGAGCCTATCCAACTGAAAGAATCAGATAATTTATCAGCAATTTTTTCCCAATTATTTATTATTTCAAAATAATAAGGAAGAGAAATAATTTTTTCTTTTATTTCATCATCAAGCGTCATCTAAGAACCTCTCCGCGGTTTTGATGGCAAATCGAATAGTTTTTGAAGTTCTGTTACGACAGATTCAGGTGCATCAAATAAGAAATGCTCACCTTTTTCTTTTCCGCTGAATACATTTATATGCGCTCCACTTCTTTCATCATATTCAATTCTAAAACCCGTTTTACCATCTGCTGTTGTCATTCCAACCGGTTGCCCTTTAGTGGCTCCAAATTTACCAGTGTTAACTCTTTCCGCCTTAAATCCTCTTTCTTCTAACCACTTTAAAGCCTTATTCCTTGCTTGCTCGTAAGAGTCTCTCCCTGTAGCACAAGACTCCAACCCCAGCGGATCCACCCACATTAACGTATTCGGCGCAAACTGATACGGGTTTAATCCCCCCGCTAAGCCAATCGGATCCTGGTTAATAAACATACCGCAGTCGGGGTCATAATACCGATGGCGATTGTAATGTAAAGCACTTTCTGAGTCGTAATATTGGCCTTGTAAACGCAGTGGTTGAACGATTTGATTATAGCCAATACGCTCAACTTTACCAAAGCTGCTGTAACGCGCCAGCCAGACCACTTCACCGGCGCTGTCGCGTAGCCGCAGCGGCATTCCGTTTGCGTCGTTTTGATAGTAGTAGATCTGCTGCTGTTCTATCTCGCCGCTGAAGGTGAGTTGATAATCCTGCAACGTCAGTGGTTCAAAGCTGCCCAGTTGATAGCTGTAAAAGCGGCCATTCAAACCTTGGCGCGCTTCTGCGGCTCGCCGCCAGGCCGCCGGTTCAGCGCCGATAATGATCCGATCAATTTCATCATTCGCCGCCTGCTGTTGGCAATACTGTGCATGACTCGGTTGCAAGGCAACTGGACTGCTCAATTCCCCCACCAGCACGTCGCCATCCCAGATAAAGTAAGTTTCCGACAGGATTTGATCACCCTCGAGCGGAGACTGGATTTTCGCGATCCGCCGCCCAAATGGGTCGTAGTGGTAGTGCCAGCGGTGCTGGCCGTTATTGAGCGAGCTCAAACGCTCCTGCCCATCCCAGTCAAATTCAAGCCGCTGTTGACCTTGCTGCCGCCACCGTGTTTTACCTGCGCGATCTTGATAACTGCGAATACCGTCTTCATGTTGCAGTGTACGTCCATGCTGATCATTCTCCAGCACCTGAAAACGGTCACCACAAGCATCATAGCGGTATTCACGCATTTCCCCAGCCGGATCAATATGTGCCAGGATCTGCCCCACCAGGTCATAGCGGTAGTGATCTTTGCCTAGCCGACTGTCTTCACGGCAGACCAAGTTACCATAGGCATCATAATGGTAGCGGATGCTGCCATCCGCTTTGCCCTTCCATTCGCTGTGCTGCTGCTGCAACTGTCCACGTAACGAGTAGCTAAAGCGTTGCGTCAGATGTTCACTCAACTGCTGTTCAGCCAGCCGCCCCATGCAATCGTAGGACGAACGGATTGGCGCTTGCTGATCGATCTGCTGTTCAATCAGGAAACCCGCAGCGTCGTAACGGAAGTGCTGCTCGTTGTGCAGTTCGACACCTTGATGTTGCCGATGCTGCATACGCTGCCGCTGACTGACCAAACGCCCTTGCGTATCGTACTCATAGTGCAGTTCCGCCAGCAGGTTTGGCTGCGTTTGCGTCTCTTGTGTCAACGCCCCCGATGGATTGTAAGCACGGGTGATCACCGCATGTGCGTTGCTGGCCTCTGTCAGTTGTCCACGACGATTGTATCGATAACGGTCGCACCCACCCTGTGCATCACGTTTTTCGGTGATACGTCCAAGCGGATCACAACGCACTGTCAACGGGTTGCCCAGTGGGTCGGTACTCGCTTGCAGGTGTCCGGCCAGGTTGTAATGGTAGTAACGTGCCTGCCCTTGGTAGTCGATCTCTTCAATTAATCGCCCGAGTGGATCCCGTTTTAACTGCCACCATTCACCACGCGGGTTTTGTACCCCAATCAGTTGCTGCTCAGTGTCGTAGCGGTACTCTACTCGCCGACCATCCGGCTCGGTGCGGCTCTGCAGTTGCCCCTGACCAAAGTAGCTAAAGGCGGTCACACGCTGATCATTTTCGATATAATACAGCAGATTATTTTCTTCATCATACTGGTAACTCAGCGTGCTGTGATCAGGCAAGGTGCAACGTATCAGGCGGTGACGGGCATCGTAGTGATAGTGTGTCTGCCCTCCATCTGGGGTAATTTTTCGCTGTAATCGGCCATACCGGTCGTGCTCAAAACGGCTGGTCTCCCCTTGACTGTTGGTCAGTGTCGCTAGGTAGCCCCAGTGGTCATAACTGAGGGTGGTCGGCTGCTCACCGCTGACGCCAGCGCTAACCAGTTGCCCCGCCTCATCATACTGATAACGTGTCTCCATGCCACTGGGGGTGATTTGGCTCACGAGGTTACCCTTTTCATCCCACTGCTGCTGCCAGACTAACCCTTCAGGATCGACAAACTGGCTCGGGTTGTGGTGTTCATCATAATGGGTACGCAACGTGCTGTTATCGGGCTGGATCTCACTGAGCAAATTGCCTTGCGCGTCATACTCCCAGCGGGTGACGTTGCCAAGCGGATCAATCTCTGCACAGGCACGATCTTGGCTGTCATATTGGTAACTGTAGATGCCGCCGAGTGGATCAATTTTCGCGATCGGCAACTGACGATCGTCATACTGCATGATCGAGGTATGGCCGAGCGAATCAGTGATCAGCGTTTCACGGTGTGCCAGATCATAGACAAAGCGGTAATCAAATAGCCCACCATCACCCCAGGCATGATCGACACGCATGATCCCATCGGGATGGGATTGATAGCTGTAGTAAAATGACAGGCCATTACGATCGGTATGGCGCACCATGCGGTGCCCCGCTTCATAGCCGAAACCGTAGGGGCGATTCACTTCATCAAACACCGCCACCAAGTCACCATGGTGATCTTGCTGATAACGGCGCAGTGCTGAACGTTGTGGCGCTTCTCCCTCAGCTAAACCGAACTCCCACTGCATTTCAGTGAGGTAACCCCGCTCGCTGGCACAAATAATGGCACGCCCGGTCGGTTGCTGCTGCCGTGTCTCCTCAATTCTGGCCAATGTGCCGTTGGCACGGCGCAGAAACTGCCAGCCGTTGCCATTCAGATCAGAAAATTCAGCGATTGGCAGCGCTAATCCCCCCCCTTCTGGCAACGCGATCACTGCCTGTTCCCAAGCGTCGGGCAGGGTAAAACGGTACTCGAGACTGTGTCGCGTGCGCAGCACCAGTTGGTTATCTTGGCGATAGAGCGCATGACCCTGCTGCCAGTCATGCTGGCGAGCGGCCCAGCCGAGTTGCTGTGGCATCAGGTCAAAAGCCGTTTCATGATCAGGGAAGTAAGCAGCCACACCCACCAGGCCATCGTAGCGGATGAGCTGCAAGCGGATATCGGCCGGGCACTGCCAACCATGCCCCAATACGCCGTTATAGCGGCTTTGCCCAGCATAGTAACGATCCCACACCAGGGGCAATCGCCCAGACAGGGTGAAATCGTTCTGTTCAACAATCACTTCACCGGTGATGGTATGTACCGGTTCAGCATCCAACACCACGCACTTCAAGAAACCTGATTTCAGGTTGAGCTTTCTGGCAAGCCATTTAGCCAGTCCGGAACCACGAAAAGCCTTGAATAGTGAAATCGGCGACGCAGCCGTATTCATGGTTGGTGCTCCGCCAACCAGCACCGGGCGTCCTACCGGAATGGGCAGCATTACCGATGTAGGAAGCGAGTCGTGTTTCCGTTTGGTATGCGCCGAGTTGTGTCCAATCGACCGCAAACCCGTCATCCAACAGCTCATTGCGGGCAGGGCGCTAAAGGAGAGCGGATCGTTATTGGCCAGCACGGTTTTGCTGCCCATAAAGGACTCTGAATCCTGTGAAGGTTTCGGATCTGCGGGAGCAAAACCGGCACCCAAGGGGAAGTGCAAACCGGGAATATGGAAGGTATGGGTGCCGGCCGTTGCGCGCATAATACCGTTGATCAGGATCGGCCGCCCTCCCGGACCGCCGCCGCCTCCTCCTTGCCCAGTAATGGTATCCAATAGCGCCTGCGCCTGGCCGACCCGTTCTTGGATCTCCATCCCGGTTTTCACCAGTGGGTTCTCCAGCACCTTGTTCACCGCTTCACCGCCTGCACTGATTGCCGACATCGCTTTTTCCGCCAGTTCAGGATTCTCTTCCGCCAATTTGGCGACTTCATCCTGCACTGCGTCCATCACCAAATATTGCGCAATACTTTTAGCGGCCGCTTTAAAGCCTTCTGATAACTCACGCAGATCAAGAATAAAGCCAACGTGCGGATGCGGGATTGGGGTCGGTGTGGGTGCATTGACCATATGGACATCGACCCCCACGACCGGATCAAAGTGTTTGGCGGCAGGTAACATCAGGCATTCCCTCCAGTAGTTGCATCCAGTTGCTGTTGCCAGTTCTCTCCAAACAGTGCGTGCAGCCTCTGCTCCGCCTGTTCACGCTGCCGCCGCCAGTGCCAACCGGCACTGGCTGTTAGCAGTGCCTGCGCCGCCATTGGCAGGCTAGACGCGGTGCGTGTCGCCGGATCGAGCTGTTGCCCAGCCTCCAGTGCCGCCAAACCCGCGTTAATCTGTAACTCAGTCTCACCCTCTTTTTGCTGGCAAAACGCGTTCATGCGCCAGGCTTCCACCGTCAAAATCGCATCTTCTGCCAGCGCGCTATGCTGTGCCGCTTCGGCGTAACAGGCTGCCGCTTTGGCATACGCTTTTTCACTGAGATGCACACTCGCCTGGCCAAACAGTGCATTGGCCACCAACTTGTCGCCTGCCGGATGCTGTGCCGCCACCGCCTGTTTACCTGCTTCAGTGGCCTGTTGATACTCATGCAGTGCCCGATCAGGCTGTTGCCATTTCAGATAAGCGGCACCCGAGATCAGCAACACCACCACGCTTTGATCAAACCATTTTTCACTCTGGGTGATTTGCAGGGCGGCCGCCTTCAGTTTCTCCAATCGAGCGGCGTCGTTATTCACCAATGTTTCGCTCAATTCGATAAATAAGCGACGAAAGTTACCACTGGCCCCCCGCTCACTTGAGGTCGCAATTAACTCACGCGGCACACTCTGCATACCGTAGTCGCGTTGAATAATCTGTACCCGTTCAGGAAACTGCTGTTTCACTTCAGCCACCCACTCTGGCTGGTCACCATACAGCACCATGCGAATGCTGGCGGCCTGTTGGGGGTGTGCCTGCAAATGCATCAGTAACTGTGCCAGTATGCTGCTGAGCTGCTCGGGCTGTTTGACCTCAACCGGCTGTAACACCAACACCAGCGCGGGGAAAATATCGGGATGTTGCTGCATCATGCTGGTCACCGCTTGCCAGAAATAAGCAAATGGCGACTGTTTTTCTTCCCTTTCCGGCAATTGCCAATCTGCGTTGATCCCCTGTTGCCGCGAGGGTTCACGCCGTTGCTGATAAAAGTGGTACAGCTCTTGCGTCAATTGCTGTGGATAGTGCGTTATCTCTGCCGAGGTGATACTGCTGTGCAGTGCTATCACCGCACTGGCATTTTCACATTGGATCTGGAAGTAGGTGTGCAGCAACGGCAGATCCTGCTGATTGACTTGCCAATAGAGCAACCGCGCCGACTTGTCCGCAGCGAAAGCTATCCAATCGTCGTCAACCCGCACCAGACGGCGCTCAACCGGGTTAGAAGGTGACCATCCCATAATTTGTCCTTGGCGTTTATGCTGTTACCTGGCAACAAGCCCCATCAGCTACTGTATTAGCTTGGTGGATCCGTTGACTGTCCTAGCCAGTACTACGGATTCAGTTTGAGGATCGCGCCTTCAACCACATTTTCGATCCCGCCACTTGAGGTGACTTTTTTCGCATTGATGGTGTGGCTCTCTTCACCACTGGCCACAATGTGGACCCCCGAGAGGGTAATATTGCCGCTGCTGTCTAATTTGATACTGGCCGCACCACAACTGAGGGTGATCGAATCACCGGCGGCGATCACAATGTTTTTGCCCACCTGAGTTTGTTGATTCAGGCTGATGTTGTTGAACTGATCCTGCATCACATTGGTGGTCTGTTTCTGATTCACTGTGATGGTTTGGTTTTGACCAATCGTCACCGTTTGGTTGAGGGTGACGTCATTTTTCTGATTTTGCTGTACTTCGGTCGACTGATTCTGCAACACCGTGATCTGCTGATCTTTATGCACTTCAGTGGTCTGTTTACCGTTAACGGTGGTGGACTGGTTGCCGTCGATCTTGCTGGTCTGATCAACCGTCACATTGATCATCTGGTTATTTTTCACCGTGGTGGTCTGGTCATGAGTGACGGTGATTGACTGATCATTGCCAACACTCACCGTCTGGTTCACCGTGACATTCTCGGTATGGTTGTTCTTTACCGTGGTTGTCCGATCATGCAGCACTTCGGTGGTCATATCGCGCTGGGCGTGCAGGAACAGCCCTTCTTGACCTTTAAAGTCTTCGAAGCGCAGTTCGTTATAGCCTTCACCTTTATGTGTTTTACTGCGAAATGCCATTTGGGTTTTCGCCATCGGCAATTTCAACGAGGGGCGGTTCACCGCGTGATAGGTGCGCCCAGTGACAATCGGTTGATCCGGGTCGCCATGCAGGAAGTCAACCACCACTTCCTGGCCGACACGCGGGATGGCGATCATCCCCCAACCTTGTCCTGCCCACGGCTGGCTAACGCGGATCCAGCATGAGCTGTGGTCGTCACTGTTGCCGTAGCGATCCCAAGGGAACTGCACGCGTACTCGGCCATGTTCATCGCAGAAGATCTCTTCGTTGCCGGGGCCGACCACCATGGCGATCTGCGGACCATCCATCAGCGGTTTCGGCAATGGACTTGGGCGCCAGGTCTGTTGGCGCGGGATAAAACGAAATTGCGTGTTGAGATGGGTACCTTTATCGCCGGCATCCTGCTCCACCGCCTGAGGCTGCTGACCGATATGCTGTACTGAGACAGGTTGCCAAGCGTTATTTAGATCAGCACGTGGATGATTTGAGAGGGTAAACAACAGCCCCGGTTGTAAGCGAAAATCGTTGCCACTGCCTCTGCCAAGATTCGCGTCGTTGCGCAACGCTTCCAGCCGGTAACGGGTGAAATCCTTGCCGTGCTGCTCATCTTTGAAGCGCCCAGGAAAATCAAAATGTTCGTAACTGGTGCGCTGGTAGATCTGACCACTGGCCTGTTTGGTAAATAGCGCGTCCCAACGCGGATTTTTAAAGGTGTAATCTTTCAGTTGCACTACCGCTGGGCGCACCTGTGCAGTACAAACAAAACTGTTGATGCAGCACTCCTTCGCCTGCGCGCCCATATTAGGGTTATAAGGCAGTAGACTGCCTTTTGGCAGCGCGCCTGAGTCGTCTGCAAACACCACGGTGTGGCGGCCATTGTTGAATTCAAAGTAGTAGAAGATGCCCTCTTCCGCTGTCAGGCGCTGGATAAACTCCAGATCGGTCTCCTGATACTGCACACAGAATTCGCGGGCCGGATGTGGGTAACGCAAGCCAAACGCGTAGTCGACAATCTGCGCCTCACTCAGCAGTTTGGTGATGATCTCCTCAATCGTCTCGAGCTGGAAGATGCGTGAGTTACGCCTCAGCCCTAACCGCCACAGGCTCGGGCGCACTTCCATACGATAACGGGTCTGATGAAAGCCGGTATCGCCCTGTTCAAAGCAGGTGACAATTCCTGAGACCGCACGTTGCAGTACGCCATCTTGCCAAACCGAAAGCTTGGCGCCGCGATCGAGCACCGCATCAAAGTCAATGGCTGGATTAACGCTGGCCAGGTTAAGCTCCAGCTCAAACAACGAAGAGTAATGCTCATTAAGGGTAAAATCGACCACCGCAAAGGTACCGGCAGGCTGCCCTCCGGCGGCGAGGGTAAACTGTAATCCACTGGGTTTATTATCACTGGCTGACATAATGATCCCTTTTCTGTTGTTAGCACGTGCTCCACATCGATAAATCAATCAAGGAAAGGTGATTTATTTGAAGTGCAGATCGACGCACCCTTAATGCTGATTTGCGCCGAGAGAGTGAATAAAACAAGAGAAAACAATCAATAAAAAAATATTAACAAAAATAATTAATATAGCAGCCAGTAAAATACAGTAATGCTTTTCCTTGCCCATGATACCAATTATCATGAATTTGATCACAAAAACAGCAACCACAGCTTCAATTCGCCGATTCTAACTCCCAGTGGTGCATTTTATCAACACGTTTTTTTACATATGGCGCGATAGTGCTAGCCAAAACACCGTCAAATAAAACCATGCCGCAGTTTTAACCTCAGATTAAATAAATAAATTTATTGATATAAGGGATGATTATCAAACAACTCCCTATCCACTGCGAGTCTGGGTTCTATCGCTTACAAATGTAACTGCTTCAGCATCAGATCCGACCGCTCTATCATCATAACGACTGATGTCGATCACTCCACTGATTAGCCTTCGCCACACTGGAGATTTACCTTACATCTGAGTTACATCACAAATGTCACCTGCTTTTCTCAACTCATATCCACAAACCCATTAACAAAGTGAAACACCATGGAGCAATAAAAAAACAGATTAATATACTGATTGATCTACATGAAATGATTTTTCTTATTGAATTTGTCTCATCTGTAGCATTTTGTATTTAATATACGCACAAAGTTATCCACAAAAAACACGTTATCCACAGGGTTAGCCAATATCGAGCCCTCCGTTGGGTAGACCTTCCGCAAACTGGTAAGGTAGCTATTTTGCGCCGATGGCATCCACAAACAGCACCAGGGGTGCGCTAACATTCGTCATCCGCTATCAGCTATGGCATTCTATGTACTATCACTGGTTACCGCTGAAACAGACACTATGGCTCAGATTGCAGAAAACCCATTAATCCTGGTCGATGGCTCTTCCTACCTCTATCGTGCATACCATGCATTTCCCCCGCTCACTAACTCTCAGGGAGAACCCACTGGAGCAATGTATGGTGTGTTAAATATGTTGCGCAGTCTGCTGCTCGAATACACCCCGAGTCATGCAGCAGTTGTATTTGATGCCAAAGGTAAAACCTTCCGTGACGAGCTGTTTGCCGCCTATAAGTCACACCGGCCCCCCATGCCGGATGATCTAAGAGCGCAAATCGAACCGCTGCATCAGATGGTGGCGGCAATGGGGTTGCCGCTACTGTGCGTAGCCGGTGTTGAGGCCGATGATGTGATTGGTACACTGGCATTGCAAGCAGAACAAGCGGGGCATAATGTGTTAATCAGCACTGGTGACAAAGATATGGCGCAACTGGTCACGCCCAATATCACGCTGATTAACACCATGAATAATACCCTGCTCGGCCCTGAAGAGGTGGCAATCAAATACGGTATTCCCCCAGCATTGATGATTGATTTTCTTGCACTGATGGGCGATAGCTCAGATAACATTCCGGGCGTGCCTGGTGTTGGTGAGAAGACAGCACAAGCGCTGTTACAAGGAATTGGCGGTTTGGATGCGCTTTATCATCATCTTGAGCAGATCGCCAGTCTCAATTTCCGTGGCGCCAAGACAATGGCGGCCAAACTGGCGCAGCATAAGGATATTGCTTACCTCTCTTATCAGTTGGCAACCATCAAGACTGATGTGACACTCGACCTAGCCTGCGATCAATTAACTGTCAATCAACCTGATATTGATCAACTGCATGCATTGTTCAAACGCTATGAGTTCAAACGCTGGTTAACCGAACTAGAAAACGGTAGCTGGTTACGTAGCAGCAAAACCAATCAGGCTGGGAAAAACAGTGGTGCCAGCAGTGTTGCCACTCCGCTTGAGCCAACACCTGACACCGAACAGGTTGTCGGCGCTGATAGCGCCTCTGTCGCAGAGGCTAATTACGTTACCATTGTTGATCAGCAGACTTTTGCCGACTGGTTGCAGAAGTTGCAGCACGCCGCGCTGTTCTCGTTTGATACCGAAACCGACGGCCTGGACACGCTGACCGCCAACCTGATTGGTCTGTCGTTTGCGGTTGAACCGGGCGTCGCCGCTTATCTGCCGTTGGGTCATGACTACCTTGCTGCACCTGCACAGTTAGATCGGCAGCAAGTGCTTGCCGCTCTGAAACCGTTACTGGAAGATGCGCAACGACTGAAAGTAGGCCAAAATCTGAAATTTGATCAGAGCTTGTTAGCGCGTTACGACATTCACTTACGGGGTATCGCCTTCGATACCATGCTGGAGTCGTATGTGCTGAATAGCGTCAGTGGTCGGCACGATATGGACAGTCTGGCTGAACGCTACCTGAACCATCAAACCATTACTTTTGAGCAGATCGCCGGTAAAGGCAAAAACCAGTTAACCTTTAACCAGATCGCAATCGAGCAGGCTGCGGTTTATGCCGCCGAAGATGCCGATATCACGCTGCAACTTCATCTGGCTATCTGGCCACAACTGGAAAAAAACGCAGATCTACAGCAACTGTTCCAGCAGCTTGAAATGCCGTTACTGCCGGTGCTGTCACGCATGGAGCGCACCGGTGTACTGATCGACCCCGCGCTGCTGAGTGAACATTCACTGCAATTGAGCCAGCGTTTGCTGGAGTTGGAAGCAGAAGCACACCAATTGGCCGGTGAGCCGTTTAATCTGGCATCTACCAAGCAGTTACAGGTCATCTTATACGAAAAACAACAGCTACCCGTGCGCAAGAAGACACCGGGCGGTGCTCCTTCAACCAATGAGGAGGTGCTGGCAGAATTGGCGCTCGATTATCCACTGCCCAAGGTGATCCTGGCTTACCGTGGGTTGGCAAAGCTGAAAAGCACTTATACCGATAAGTTGCCACTGATGATCAATCCTAGCACCGGTCGGGTTCACACTTCCTATCATCAGGCAGTGACGGCAACCGGGCGCCTCTCTTCCAGCGATCCCAATTTGCAAAACATTCCCGTGCGCAATGATGAAGGGCGCCGCATCCGGCAGGCATTTATCGCTCCTGAAGGCTACCGTATTGTGGCCGCAGACTATTCACAGATTGAGTTACGGATCATGGCGCATTTGTCACAGGATCGCGGCTTGTTGGATGCCTTTGCCCAAGGCAAAGATATTCACCGCGCCACGGCTGCCGAAGTCTTTGCTGTCGCACTGGAGAGTGTTAGCAGTGAGCAGCGACGTAGCGCCAAGGCGATCAATTTTGGTCTGATTTACGGCATGAGCGCATTCGGCTTGGCTCGTCAGTTAGCGATCCCTCGTGCTGAGGCGCAACGGTATATGGATCTCTACTTTCAGCGTTATCCCGGCGTGTTGGCCTATATGGAACGCACCAGAATGCAGGCCGCCGAGCAGGGCTATGTCAGTACTCTGGCAGGAAGACGACTCTATCTGCCAGATATAAAGTCCAGCAGTGAGATCAGACGCAAAGCCGCCGAGCGTGCAGCAATCAATGCGCCGATGCAGGGGACTGCGGCCGATATTATTAAACGTGCGATGATCGCCGTTGATGGTTGGTTACAGCAGCAGCCACAGCCGCTGGTTCGAATGACCATGCAGGTACACGATGAGTTGGTATTTGAGGTTCACCACTCGGTACTGGAGAGCAGTTGCCAACAGATCCGCCAGTTGATGGAAAGTGCTACCGAACTGGCTGTGCCACTGAAAGTCGACATCGGTATCGGCGACAATTGGGATCAGGCACACTAATCAGGCAAGCCGCTTGCTGGCTCTCGATAGCAAGCGGCTGTCAGCAGCACCACACTTCTACGCAGTATGACGTCGCCACGTCTGCCGTTGCCAATCATATTTTCAATACAATGATTCTATTGATATATTCTGAAAATCACAGTATGTCAGCAGCAGAAGTGGGTTTCAGGTGCTGCAACACGATCTTGCCTTCCGGCATAAATTGGGTACCAAAACGCACTAGCCCCACTTCGACCAGTTCAGCATCAATGGCATAACGTAACTCGCCAGGTTGCAACTGTTCTTGCATCACCACCGTCACGCTCTTCAAACGCGGTTCATACTTCAGTAGCACTGTCGAGAGCGTGCTGATTAACTGGTGTGCACTGCCTGGCATTCCCTGCAAAATTTTGGTCATATCCGGTAAACCATAATCAGGCAAGTGAGCTAAAGTACCGGCTCGACAATTAACAATACGCTGCATGTTATCGAGCACAGACAAAATGGTCTGGTTCTCTTCGCTCATCTGTTGAATATCGTTGCCTGCAGCAACGTTGCCATACAGGGTTTCATACAGTGACGGACGCGGCATGGGTTTGCTCCTTTCTCTGTTCTCAACGACCCACTCGCGGGTTAACGGGTCAGAAATGGATAGTGGTGAAAACCTAACTGCTCAGAGATCTTTGCCGCTGCCTGGTGAAGCTGGTGTACCAGATCGGCTTTCTGCTCTTCATGAAAACGTAATACCGGCAACGAGAGCGATAAACCGGCAATGATGCGCCCCATGCGGTTATAGATTGGCACCGCAAAACAGCGTAGCCCCGGCTCCATTTCTTCATTATCTTCCGCATAACCCTGTTCACGCACACGCTCTAGCTCCAGCATCAACGCCTCAGCATTGGCTAAGGTGCGTTCGGTGAAGCGCTCAAAAGTGACATTAGCCAGGATTGCTCGCGCTTCAGTTTCCGGCAACCAGGCCAGCATCACCTTGCCCAACCCCGTGCTATAGAGTGGGCGACGACGGCCAACGCGCGAATACATCCGCAAGTTATATTCAGAATCGATCTTATGCAGGTAAACGATGCTGTCTTCATCCAGTGTTCCCAGGTGCAGTGTCTCTTTGGTTAACTTGCCCAAACGGTGCATCTGTACGTCAGCAATCTGGATCAGATCGTGATATTCGAGTGCTTTGGCACCCAGTTCAAACAATTTCAGGCTGAGGCCATAACGATCACTCTCCCCCTCCTGGGTCACATATCCCAACGATTTCATGGTCTGCAAAAAACGGTATACCGTGCTTTTTGACATCATGATGCGTTGCGAGAGTTCAGTAACACCAATATCTTTTTGTTCACCTAACGCCTGTAGGATACCAAATACCTTCAGTACCGAAGAGACTGAGTCAGGTGAGTTATCGATGGTCGACATAGCTTGGTTCCAAAAAATTCAGCAAGTCGTTTCATTGTATTTGAAATGTTTTGCTTATCAAAGCAATTTAACAAAATACATATAAAACAATATATTGAATAAAAATCCTGCTGTAGTGCCGGGTGCGATGATGAATCAACCGCTACACTGTTGCCGCCGCTGTACAGCTCACGAATCAGCATGTACAATGACAACGCGATTCAATAAAAATGAAACTGCATTCCTATAATAGTAAAAATGTGACTTGCGTTTCATGAAGTCAATACCTGTGTGAGGAATTCATGGCCAAAGGCTCGATCGTTAACCTCTCTTACCACTACTACCAGGATCCCGATACCGGTGCGGAGATGTGTCGCCTCACTCCGCCAGAGATCACCTGCCACCGTAACTATTTCTATCAAAAATGTTTCACCAACAATGGTGAAAAACTGCTGTTCGCTGCCGCATTTGATCAGCACTGGAACTACTACCTGCTTGAGCTCGCTACCGGCCAGGCGTTGCAACTAACGGAAGGCGAAGGCGATAACACCTTTGGTGGCTTTCTGTCTGAAGATGATCACTACCTTTATTATGTCAAACACGGGCGTATGCTGCTGCGTGTTGATCTCGCCACTCTGGCGGAGCAGTGCGTGTACCAAATTCCCGAACAGTGGGTAGGCTATGGCACTTGGGTAGCCAACAGCACAGGGAGTAAACTGGTCGGCATCGAGATTGCCAAAGAGGATTGGATACCGTTAACCGACTGGCAGATTTTCCACGATTTTTACCACACTAAACCACGCTGTCGGTTGCTGTGTGTTGATCTGAACAGTGGCGAAACACGATTGATCCATCAAGAGAATGGCTGGCTCGGACACCCAATCTATCGGCCATTCGATGATCACACCATCGCCTTTTGTCATGAGGGGCCACATGATTTGGTTGATGCGCGGATGTGGCTGATCAACGAAGATGGCTCGCAGTTACGTAAGGTCAAACATCATCAGCCTGGTGAGAGTTGCACCCATGAATTTTGGGTTCCTGATGGTTCTTATCTGATCTATGTCTCCTACCTCAAAGGGCAGTCGCAACGTACCATTCGACGCTACCAACCAGACACCGGCAGTGATCAAGCAGTGATGGAGATGCCAGCCTGCTCACATTTGATGAGCAACTATCATGGCAGTTTGCTGGTTGGCGATGGTTCGGGTACGCCAGTGGATGTGCAGGACAGCCAAGGCTATGCGATCGAGAATGATCCTTTTCTCTATGTCTTTGATCTGGAAAAACGCAGCTACTACCGTTTGGCCGCGCATAACACCTCGTGGCGGGTGTTTGAGGGCGATCGTCAAATCACCCACCCACACCCTTCCTTTACACCGGATAATAAACAGGTACTGTTCACCTCCGACTGTGATGGCAAACCCGCTCTCTATTTAGCCCGTTTACCCAGCCACTCATCACGCTGATTGTGGTGACTTGCCGCCTTTGACCGCTTTCAATACCACAAACTTGGGGTTAGCGGCCAAGGTGGTGCAGTTACCAAACAGGCGTTTCAGCTTTTGATGGTAGTTCAGGTGACGGTTACCAACAATGCGCAATTCACCGCCGGTTTGCAGACAGCGTTTGGCATCACAGAACATCTGCCAGGCGGTATGATCACTGATCACATGCTGCTGATGGAATGGCGGATTACACAATACCGCCTGTAGCGTGTTTGCTGGCAGCGCCGTCAGACCATCACCCAGTACAAACTGACAACGCGCCATCTGCTGCGGCAGATTATGCTGTACATTTAACTGGCTGGAAGCAATGGCCATATAGGACTCATCAACAAAAATCAGCTTTGCCTGCGGATTCTGCTCTAGCGCTTTCATACCAATCACACCATTGCCACAGCCCAGATCAACTATCGTCCCCTCCAACTGTTGTGGTAACTGCGTCAGAAACAGACGCGCGCCGATATCCAGGCTGGTCCGTGAAAAAACATTGGCATGATTGTGGATTAGCCAGTCACTGCCCTCCAGTTGCCAATCGGTAGTGGTTGCAATTGCCGGTGGGGTAAGTTCAGCCACTTGGCAATAAATCAGCCGGGCTTTTTTCCAAGCAAGTGAGGTGTGTGTTGGCCCAAGCACACGTTCAAACAGTTGCAGGGTGGAGTTATGCACATCACGTGTCTTGGCAGCAGCAATAATACGTGTATCGGCCGCAACCACGCTGCGTAGAGCACGCAACTGCTGCTCGAGCAACGCCAGCGTTTTAGGAATACGCATCACCACCAGTGCCGGGTTGGCAGGTAACGCTGCCAAACTATCTTGGCAATGTACCTGTTCGATAGCCAACTGATTGCGCTGTAGATTATGGCGCAACGCCAGTTGGCTGAGATAAGAGTCACTGATGCTATATGGGCGATAAGCGTGTAGCGCACAGGCCAGCGCCCCAAAATTATCGTTGAAAATCAGCATTGGCCGTTCAGTGGCTGTCAGCGGTTCCAGTTGTTGCAACAGGTATTCGTCTGCCGCATCCCAAGCCTGCAACTGCTCACTCTGTTGCGCTTGTGGGTAACGTTCCAGTACCCGTTGCAACGTCGCTAGATTAAATTGGCTCATGCCCTCTCCTAACCGATAAATGTGCGCGCATTATAGCGGAACTGGTTGCCGAGATTAATCAATCACTGTTCCGCCAAGAATACCCGAAAGCCGGGGTTCAACAGCGACTCGCGCGGCGTGTAGTCAAGCGGGTTGCCTTGCCAATCCTCAAACCGCGCACCCGCTGCCTGCACCACGGCATGTCCGGCGGCTGTATCCCAGATATGGATAGCACCAAAGCGTGGGTAGAGCTGTGCTTTGCCTTCGGCCAACAGACAAAATTTCAGCGAAGAACCGACACTTAAGGTTTGATGCTGCCCCAACTGCTGCAAATAGTGCTGTAGCTGTTGATCAGGATGTGAACGGCTGACCAGCACACATGGCGGTTCGGCATGGCAAACCCGGATCTGCTGCCGCTGTCCCTGCTGCTCTTTCCATGCCTGCCCTTGGTAAGCAGCATATAAACAGTCCAGTGCTGGCGCATAGACCACTGCCATTACCGGTTCCCCCTCATCGATCAGGGCGATATTAACCGTAAACTCATCATTGTGTTTCAGAAACTCCTTGGTGCCATCAAGAGGATCAACCAGCCAATAACGCTGCCAGTGACGACGAACTTCCCAAGCAGGGGGATCTTCTTCTGATAGCAATGGGATCGTCGGCGTGAGTGCCGCCAGCCCCTGTTTGATGATCTGATGTGCTGCCAAGTCAGCCGCTGTTACTGGTGAAGCATCCTGCTTTATTGCCATGTCGAGTGGCTGCTGACCCTGGTAGACCGCCATAATGGCACTACCTGCTTGACGTGATAGCCGACAAATCTGTTCTAACATCTCAACCTCCGCTTCTGTTGGCAGCAAAGCACATAACACGCTATCCGATTAGCCTGGTTTTACTTGCCATGTTATCGCCAGGCGGTGCCGACAAGCCCCACCTGGTGCGTATACGATATGATTAACCAGCATTTTATCATCGCGGGTTATTTGCCCCTATGTTACATTAGCCGCTCTTCGGACAAGCTTCACTGTTTGATAATATGCTCGTGATGCTTCAGGTTGCCCAGGTGTTGGCTATGCTGCTGGCGCCCCTCACACCTGCCACCAGATGTCACTCGAATGATTTAACGCATACAACCTAAACAAGTAATACCTCTTTTGCTATCCCCAGCAAAAAATAAAGGAATGGAGAGAAGCGATGAAAAAACGCCCACTGGAGTTATCTGCTGTTGCCTTGTTATTTTGCGCTACAGCGCACGCCGCCACGGTTGATCTACGCATCATGGAGACCACCGATCTGCACACCAACATGATGCATTTCGACTACTACAAGGATAAACCCACCGATAAATTTGGCCTCACACGCACTGCAACACTGATCAAACAAGCTCGTCAGCAGGTTATGAATAGTGTGCTGGTCGACAATGGTGATCTGCTTCAGGGCAGTCCGCTGGGCGACTATATGGCCGCAAAAGGGTTGACAGCAGGAGAAGTTCACCCCGTCTACCAAGCGATGAACACGCTGGGCTACACCGTTGCCAATGTCGGTAATCATGATTTTAACTATGGCCTAGACTACCTGAAAACTGCACTGTCAGGTGCCCAATTCCCTTACATCAGTGCCAACGTGATTGATGCAAAAACCGGTAAACCACTGTTTAATCCTTATATTATTGTTGATACACCGGTCAAAGATCGCAGTGGCAAAACCCATACTCTGCGTATTGGCTACATCGCTTTTGTCGCACCACAAATCGTTATCTGGGATCGTGGCCACCTGCAAGGCAAAGTCACCACCGAGGATATCACTGAAACCGCACGCCGCTACGTGCCAGAAATGCGCAACAAAGGTGCAGACTTGGTGGTTGCGCTCACGCACTCCGGTTTCTCAGCCGAGGCTTATAAGCCACTGGCAGAAAATTCGGTTTACTACCTAAGCCAGGTTGACGGGATTGATGCCATTCTGTTTGGTCACGCCCACGGCATTTTCCCCAGTAAAGAGTTTGCCAACTTCAATGGTACAGATATCAAACAGGGATTGATCCATGGCGTGCCCGCAGTGATGCCTGGTCAGTGGGGTGATCATCTGGGTATTGTCGACTTCCAATTGAGCAACGAGAACGGACACTGGCAGATCTTGTCCGCCAAAGCCCAGGCGCGCCCAATCTATGATCCGCAACATAAGCGTTCGCTGGCAGAGCCTGACGCTGCGTTAGTCAACGTATTGGCAGAAACACATCAGGCAACACGCGAATTTGTTGGCAAACCGATTGGTCGTGCAGCCAGCAACATGTACAGCTATCTGGCACTGGTGCAGGATGATCCAACCGTGCAGATCATCAACAATGCACAGCGGGCTTACGTAGAAAACTATATTCAGAATGATCCCAAGCTGGCGGGTCTACCGGTGCTCTCGGCCGCAGCACCGTTTAAGGTCGGTGGGCGCAAAAATGACCCAACCAGCTTTGTTGAAGTGGATAAAGGGGAACTCACCTTCCGCAATGCGGCAGATCTCTACCTCTATCCGAATACGCTGACAGTGGTCAAAGCCAGCGGCAAAGAGATCAAAGAGTGGCTAGAGTGTGCTGCCGGGCAATTTAACCAGATCGACATCAATAGCAGCAAACCACAAAACCTGATCAACTGGGACGGTTTCCGCACCTATAACTTTGACGTGATTGATGGCGTGAACTATCAAATCGACGTCAGCCAGCCGGCACGCTATAACGGTGAATGTGAACTGGTAAATCAGCAGGCTGAACGGATTAAAAAACTGACGTTCAATGGCAAACCGATCAATCCGAAAGCGACATTTTTAGTTGCCACCAATAACTACCGCGCTTATGGCGGCAAGTTCGCCGGTACGGGTGATAAACATGTTGCAATTGCGGCTCCGGATGAAAACCGCGCTATTCTGGCAGCTTACATTCGTGCCGAAACGGAAAAACACGGTGCAGTACAACCACAGGTAGATAACAACTGGCGCCTGGCACGGCTCAACAGCAAACAGAAACTGGACATTCGTTTTGAAACCGCGCCTAGCGACAAAGCACAGCAGTTTATCAGCAGCAACGCACGGCACCCGCTGAAAGCGTTGGCAAATGATAAAAACGGCTTTGCCATTTACCAAATCGACTTGCAGAACCAAAAGTTGAAAGACAAAAAGTAGTCGAACAAAACAGCGTTGGCAGTGCTACATCAGGCACTGCCAACAGCAGATTAGTGTGCTGAGCAGAGTGCATTACTCTGCCCAATTTGCTGCAGGATCAGAGAATTTCCAGCAGCTCAACTTCAAAAATCAGCGTACTAAATGGCGGGATGGATGCACCGGCACCTCTCTCACCGTAGGCCAACTGATGGGGGATGTACAACTGCCATTTTGAACCGACCGGCATCAGCGTCAGCGCCTCAATCCAGCCAGGGATCACCCCACTAACCGGAAACTCGGCAGGTTGGCCACGTGCCACCGAACTATCAAACACGTTACCGTTGATCAACTTACCAGTGTAGTGAACCCGCACCCGATCCTGACGCGAAGGAATAGCCCCCTCTCCCTGCTGCAACACTGAAAACTGTAGCCCTGACTCGGTTTGTGTCACACCATCACGCTGCGCATTCTCGGCCAGGAACTGCTGCCCCTCTGTCGCCATTGCCTGTTGGCGTTCAAGACGCACGGCATCTGCACGCTCATGAATTTCGCGTAGCGCACGATGAACCTGTTCAACCGGTACTACTGGGGTATTCCCTTCCAGCGCATCACACAAGCCGGCCAATAATGCTTGCGGCACTAACCCGCTTAAACCGGACTCCTGCAACTGCTGGCCAACCTGTAGCCCAATACCATAACTTGCTTGCGCTTCAACGCTGTCAAAAGAAGGGGTTGTCATCTAAGGAGATCCTTTCATCTATAAAAAGTGAACCCGCAGCATAACAGCCACAGCGAGCCGGGTAAAATTTTGTGTGAATAATTATGTGAAGAAGCATGACACCCAGCACACACGGATAGTCCAGTTTTAGCACGCAAGTTAACAGGTTAATCAAGCCACTGTAACTCGGTTATCAATCAACCATCACCATCGACAGACAAAAATTCATTTCATATTTACCGCGTGGATCACTTTGTTGTTTATTGGCAAACTTGATAATTTTCACACTCGCAAAAATATTTGATTAAATACTGCTCATAATACGATGAATGTCACAATGAGTTACATCTCAATCGTGCATCAACAGTCACGAAAGTGATGTTATAGGTTACTCAACGCCGTGGCAAAAACCCATCAATGACGTTATTCCCCAGCCGTTAGAACTCCCGAGCCTGTTTTGACCGGAACATTTTTTCTGTCTATCTTTTAGTTAACAAAAACAGAAAATACTGGAAATTTATCTCCCATGCTGGGTGATCTAAAACGAAATGGTGAAATATTATCGATGGTTAGTGATAGCAAGCACTGTCCGCGTTGAAAAGATTACAGACAGCACCATCAATTACATGATGTTGTTGGCCCGGTGATCAGTATGAAGTCGAGACGCATTAACCAATCAAGATTGATGCAATATTCTCTTCCTTAATTTTGTTTTCTGGTGAAAATATAAGGAAAAGGATAACAAACAGTAGGCAAAATGTTATCGAAATATTTTTCGTGGCAACAAGATAGCACTTAACGCGTCAATCGTTTGATTAAAAAAACTTCGTACCATCACCTCGGTTAAGTAATCGACAATTGATCTTACCTTGGATTGACTATGAAAAAATCTAATTTAGCATTAAGTATTTCTCTGATTGTACTAGCCAATTCTGCTAGTGCTAACGAGATTGGGTTAGTGCCAAATGGACTTGGTAATCATCAAATCAATGCTGGCAGCACCATCACCAGTGTCGGTGGTACTACAGCAGTGACAGGGGTTAGAGCAACCGTCAACGATCAGTATACCGTCGTCGGTAGTGGTGGTATCGACATCACGCTACAAAGCAGCGCTACCGCCAGAGGGGTTTCTAGCAACAACGGCAGCATCGATTTAAACCAGCAAACCAACATCAACGTCACCGGTGGCGGCAGCTCTAGCGGTGTCGAAGCACTCAGCGGCGGCCGGGTACGTGCGGATCAGCTCACCATCAACGTCAATGGCGGGGCTAACAGCTCCGGTATTAATATTCAGAATGGCGGTGTGGTTGACTTAACCGGTAGCAGCACCATCAATGTCACTGGCACCAGCGGCAGCAACGGTGTCTATCTAATGGGATCAACCGGCACCCCTGCTGGTGCTAATCCCGCAACACTTAATGCGGAAAACCTGACCATCAACAGCAATGGTGTCGGTATTAACGCACAAACCGACAGCAGAGTGACGCTGACCGGCAAAACCGTCATCACCTCAGCCGAAGGCGGCATTACCGCATGGGGTAGCAGCTTTAACCCCAATCGTGGTGGTACCGTTACTGCTGACAGCGTGACCATTAAAACCACCGCAGCACGCGGTGACACCGGCGGATTATTTGCCTCACTGGCCGGTATCATTAATGTCGGTGCTGGCAGCAGTATCGAAACTGCCAACATGCATGGCATCTTCGCCACCACTATTGTCGGTTTTCCCACCCCAGCACAAGCGACACGGATTAATTACAGCGGCACAAAAAACAATCGTAATACAATACGTGTCAATGGCCAGTCTGGCGTCACCACCAACGGTGCCGATGCGATTGTCAATTTAGATAATACCGATGTTTATACCGAAGCCAAAAATAGCACCACCATTGGCCTGCGGGCAATTTCCGGTTCAGTGATTAATGCGAATAATAGCTCGGTACAAGTTTCTGATGCCGGTACTGCGTTCGCTTCCCTCGCAGCAGTTGTAGCGCAAAATCAGGATGCTGCAGTCAATTTCACCGGTAATAGCCTGATTGATGCCAGTAACAGTAGAAATGGCATTGCACTGTTAACTTCAGGTACGGGTTCGAAAATAACGGTAAAAGACTCAGCAATTATTAATGGTGATGTATTCACACAAGGTAATAACACATTAATTGATTTAGATCTTAACGATCAGTCGATGTTCACTGGCAGAACACTGATCCTAGAAGGCGTCACCGGAAAAATTAATGTCAATCTCACTGATAGCGATTGGCGCATGACCGGTAATTCCGATCTGACTAATTTAACGCTTAATTCAGGTGGGCGTCTGCATTTAAATAGCCAACCTAATCCATCTAATTTCCAGCCACAGACGTTAACTGTGCAGGGCGACTATCATGGTAATTATGGTGAACTCTACTTTAATGGCGTATTGGCAGGCGATGATTCACCGGTTGATCAACTGATCATCAAGGGCAATAGTAGCGGTACTTCCTTTGTGGCTGTTAACAATCTGGGCGGAATGGGGGCGGCAACACTGGAGGGCATCAAACTGATCCAGGTGGATGGTCTGTCAGACGGCACATTCGTACAGAGTGACCGTATCGTCGCCGGTGCCTATGAATACTCGTTGATGCGCGGCTTGGATGATAATGCCAACAACTGGTATCTAAGCAGCCGACTGATGCCAGAAGATCCCGATGATGCGTTACCACCTCCGACACCGGAAGAGCCTGACACAACACCACCGTTTGATCCGAAAAACCCGTCACGTCTACGACCAGAGCCGGCGGCCTATTATGCTAACCTAGCAGCAGCCAACCACCTGTTCGCTATCCGTTTGCATGACCGGATCGGCGAGACACAGTATACCGACATGCTGACTGGCCAACGAAAAGTCACCAGCATGTGGCTACGCAGCGAAGGAGGCCATAGCCGTTTCCGCGATGAGTACAGCCAGTTGAAAACACGGGCAAACCGCTATGTGCTGCAACTCGGTGGCGACGTTGCGCAATGGAGCAAAACGGGTTTAGACCGGTTCCATCTCGGTATTATGGCGGGCTACGGCAATAGCCACAGTAATAGCGCCTCCAGCTATTCTGGTTACCGAGCCAAAGGCACCGTAGAGGGTTACAGTGTTGGCTCTTATGCCACCTGGTATGCCAATACAGCCGAAAAAACAGGCATGTATCTTGACGCTTGGGTTCAATATGGCTGGTTTGATAACACGGTTGAAGGACAAAGTTTAGCCAGCGAAGAGTATCAGTCTAGCGGCATGACAGGCTCTATCGAGACCGGTTATACCTTCAAAATCGGCGAAAACGTTACCAACAATACCCGTTACTTCATCCAACCGAAAGTGCAAGTCACCTGGATGGGGATCAAAGCCGATGACCATGTGGAAGCCAATGGCACCCATGTCTCTAGTGATGGCGATGGCAATTTACAGATCCGCTTAGGCGCCAAAGCTTTTGTACTGGGTTTTTCTCCACAACGCCAAGAGCAGATGTTCCAACCATTTATCGAAGCAAACTGGCTGCACAACAGCAAAGAGTTTGGAACTTCAATGAATGAAATCTTCGTCAAACAGAGTGGCGCCAACAACATTGGCGAACTGAAACTCGGTGTCGAAGGGCAACTGAGTCGGCAGTTCCAACTGTGGGGAAATATCAGCCAACAGTTGGGCGACAAAGGTTACAGCGATACCAGTGTACTGCTCGGAGTTAAATATCACTTCTAGAGGCACGTAAAGCAAAACGCCAGCATTACGCTGGCGTTTTAACCGGGTTACATCACATCAATACGTTCTGCAATTGCATTACGCTGCTGCAACGACAACCACTTTCAACTGAGCAAATACATCGCTGTGCAGTTGGAAATCCACTTCGTGCTCACCGGTGGTGCGCAACACACCGTTAGGCAGGCGAACTTCACTCTTGGCAACGTCTACCCCAGCTGCAGTAACTGCATCTGCGATATCACGCGTACCGATTGAACCAAACAGTTTACCTTCATCACCTGCTTTAGATGCGATGGTAACTGTAGCCAGTTCGTTGATCTGAGCTGCACGCGCTTGCGCAGCAGCCAGAACATCGGCCAATTTGGCTTCCAGTTCAGCACGACGTGCTTCAAAAAACTCAACGTTTTTCTTGGTCGCAGGCACAGCTTTGCCCTGTGGAACCAAGAAATTACGTGCATAGCCTGATTTAACGGTAACTTGATCACCCAAGCTGCCCAGGTTGGCTACTTTATCAAGCAAAATAACTTGCATTACCTTATCCTCTCAAAGTCGTTAATGGACAGTGGCCAACTACTGATGACTATCAGTATAAGGCAACAAAGACAGGTAGCGCGCGCGCTTGATAGCACGGGCCAGTTGACGCTGATACTTTGCCCGAGTACCGGTGATACGGCTCGGAACAATTTTACCACTTTCAGTGATATAGTTTTTCAGCGTAGCGATGTCTTTATAATCAATCTCTTGAACGCCTTCCGCTGTGAAACGGCAGAACTTGCGACGACGGAAATAACGTGCCATTTGGCTAGTCTCCAGAATCTATCAATTCAATCTGCTCGGCATGTAGCACCAGTTTGTTCAGCCCGTTGCGCCCTTGATGGCAACTGACAAAACCGACAATGGTGAGCTGACTGCCGACCGTTAATCTTAGAGTTAAAGCGTGTAACTTAAGTCCACTGACCACCACGGGCATTCGGCACCATGCTTGTCGGTTGAATCCGGCCTCCACCTGCGCTGAACGATGTTCAAGCACAAACTGGCAGTGGGGTATACCGGAAGGACTTACCTTTCGCACCGGTGTCTTGCACACTGTGCCAGACAATACCAGACGATTAGATGACACGAGCGCGATTACTCTTCAGAATCCCCTGCATCTGCATCATCTGCCAGTTCGTTGGCAAAATCTTCACGACGCTCAGCACGACGCTCATCTTTTGCTTTAACCATTGGAGATGCTTCAGTTACCGCGTGCTTAACGCGCATAACCATGCTACGGATAACGGCGTCGTTGAAGCGGAAGTTAGTTTCCAACTCATCGATCGCTTCCTGCGGAGCTTCCACGTTCATCAGCACGTAGTGAGCTTTATGCAGTTTGTTGATCGGATAAGCCAGTTGACGGCGGCCCCAATCTTCCAGACGGTGGATCTGACCTTGCGCATTGGCGATAGTCGCACTGTAGCGCTCGATCATGCCCGGAACCTGTTCGCTTTGATCAGGGTGGACCATAAAAACGATTTCGTAATGACGCATCGAATTGCTCCTTACGGATTATTCAGCCTCCTGTCGGGGTCAACCGCGGCCCATGGAAGCAAGGAACGTATGTGTGTGCGGCTGAAAAATGACGCGTAATGATACTGGTGCAGCGCACAAAACTCAAGGCATGGTTTGTATTGATAGCGGCAGTGAGGCGGAAGCCTATTTTTATTGATGTTAAACATCATGTTAAGTGTTCTTAATCGCTGGGCACAACGGCCATTGCTTCGCTATTTTATCCCTGGATTACGCTTAGCCCACCCGGCTGTTGGCAGTGACAGCAGAGCAAAACGAGATTGCGGGTGTTACGCAGGGCAAACCCATGAACGGTTTTTACCCGATGATTGACTAAAAAAGTTAACATTTTGATTTAAAATAATTTAAAAATGTGCACTGGTGTGTTTCGTATAAATAACCGGCAACTGTCAGATCA
>NZ_ML137210.1:27142-29464 GCF_004011885.1 Serratia microhaemolytica
TGCTCACCTTAGCGGCTTAACATAAACTCGCAAGGTGAGATCGCCGGATGTTTACCGATGATTGACTAAAAAAGTTAACATTTTGATTTAAAATAATTTAAAAATGTGCACTGGTGTGTTTCGTATAAATAACCGGCAACTGTCAGATCAGGTTTGAGCTAGTACAAAGACGCACTAGTACACCATAAACTATCGTCTGCTTTCTGATACAGAGAGCGCCACAAGATTGCGTAATACCATGGCAGCTTTGTTACCTGGTTGGCAGGATAACACTGTTTTGGTGACTGTCTCCTGCTAAAGATCCAGTTACCCCCCGGCTTCGAGAGTTAGCGCTCTACGAACCCGAAAAAACCCACCTTTCGGTGGGTTTTTTCGTTTCTAGGCTTGAGGTTACTCTGGAAGTGGAAGGATTCTCAAGGGTCAATTCAATAGAAAGACATTTTCATCATTCTACTTTTTTACCTTGTCTAAACGCCTCCCTAGCTTCGTTCAAACTCATTTCATTTGCACCACCGCTTCTATAAGGGTTCTTTGATTGAAAGGGGTCATCCTCCCAATTACACACAGGGCAGATATCATATTCACCTAATCCCTCAAATACCCTTGAACCACAACACGGGCATGGATAGTCTTCTGTCATCATTGATCTCTCCAATAATCCATTCTATCTTTGGGTTTAAACATTGTCCTTGGTGCACCATTTTTTGCCTTAGAGGCAAAAGTATTTGTTTCAGGATGATAAAATAATTCATCCCCATTATTCCTTTTTTTGGTCAATGTTCCTTCTGGTGGGTTGTTTACAAAATCATGAACAGCATCAATGTACTCTTTTGAATTCTTTAGCGCGGGGAATTCCTTACCGTGTTTTTTCCAGTGCTTATAGGCGTTTTGTACCTCTGTAATTTTCTTTCTTGGAGTCCAAATAGGATCATTGGGATTCTTGCTCAGATAGATATACAACGGCGGCATATCGGGGATCGGGAATACCAAAATGTAATCCTCGAAACCTTGCTCCTCTGGCAAAGGATAACCCTCTAAACCCGCTTCGATCTCTTCCGGGATCGGAAATATCATGATCGGATTAGGGATATCTGGCCGTTCCGTATTGCCAGTATGATTCGGGATATCTATGTTTAACCCTATCGGATTCCAGTATACGGTCGGGGTTTTTTCACCATCAGCAGTAAACTCATAGACACCTGTCGCCTCATTCAACACCATATGGCGAACACGAACCTGATCTTGGCCACTCTCCGCTGACGTGTGATACCCTACAGGCTCTAATTTGCCTGACTGATTCCTCACCCACCTAAAACGTACCCGTGTTGGTGCTGTGCCTCCCTGTGTCGCAATCTGCTGTAGCCGCAAGTTGTCGAGGTATTCATCTTCGCCCGAATTCAACGTTCCTGGCATCATCCCCATCACTAACGCACCCATCGGGCTACTGCGCATCAACCACGTACCGATTGAACTAAAGCGACCCGCTATCCATTTTAAAGCAACAGCACCCCCTGAGTTGGCCATACCACCCGCCACTGTCGGCGATACTCCGGCCGTCGCCCCCACATAGAACGCCATGCGACCAAAATTATAATCCGGCTCGGGTTCCGTCCCTGCATCTGTACATCCCTCCCCACGCTCACAAGATTTAGCAAAAACAGCCACTGGCGGAGCCTGCTTTACTGAAGACTGCGTTGCCGATGTCGCCGTAGCAACAGCGCCATATTCATCATACGATGAATAATAACCAGAATAGGAAGAGGGGGAAGAGGATATGTTTGACCGACTCAAGCTTGCGCTTGAACTCCATGACTCAGAGGATACGCGAGAAATAGACGACGATACCCCCGAGGACTGACCAGAAAAACCCAGAGCCTGACTCGAACTCGCCTTCGCTATCAACCGATGACGGCCATAAGGGCAACCACACGCCACAATATGGCCATCCAACGCCACACCGGTACCGTCATCACCCACGAACAAGACGTTGGAACCCTCAGCAATCACACCCGTTCTTTCGCAGGCTGGACAAAAAACCTTATGCCCCTTCAACGCCACCGCCGAACCATGGTCATTAAAAAATAAGCTTGCCCCTTCCACCCCCTCAAGAACAACACCTCCCGTCGTGGTGGTATCCCCTTTGTGTACTACCCCTTTTCCATCGCAGGTGGTTCTCATACCACCTCCAGACGTTCTGAGGGTGTCGAGATAATCACATCTCCGTTATCATGTAGTGGTACAGTAATTTTGGCCACCTGATGAGAGGTGTTAAGATACACCTCATACGCGAGCAGGTGAAACAATGAGCAATAGAACATTTAG
>NZ_ML137210.1:29474-92947 GCF_004011885.1 Serratia microhaemolytica
GGCCTGCTTTACCGAAGACGTTAATTGAGACTCCGTTGCCGATGTCGCCGTAGCAACAGCGCCATATTCATCATACGATGAATAATAACCAGAATAGGCAGAGGGGGAAGAGGATATGTTTGACCGACTCAAGCTTGCGCTTGAACTCCATGACTCAGAGGATACGCGAGAAATAGACGACGATACCCCCGAGGACTGACCAGAAAAACCCAGAGCCTGACTCGAACTCGCCTTCGCTATCAACCGATGACGGCCATAAGGGCAACCACACGCCACAATATGGCCATCCAACGCCACACCGGCACCATCATCACCCACGAACAAGACGTTGGAACCCTCAGCAATCACGCCCGTTCTTTCGCAGGCTGGACAAAAAACCTTATGCCCCTTCAACGCCACCGCCGAACCATGGTCATTAAAAAATAAGCTTGCCCCTTCCACCCCCTCAAGAACAACACCTCCCGTCGTGGTGGTATCCCCTTTGTGTACTACTCCTTTTCCATCGCAGGTGGTTCTCATACCACCTCCAGACGTTCTGAGGGTGTCGAGATAATCACATCTCCGTTATCAATGATGCTCCCAATCATCGCTAGAGGCTGATTGTGGTAGGTCGCGGGAGCGAGGGAACCCGTTTGAATGTATGCCAATTGACCATCAACATAATGCACCGCATCCCCAACCACCGCGACACGATACCCATCAACTGTTGGACGTGTTATTCCCTCAGGGATCATAACAACCCCACCATCACGAGTACACGCGCCATCGAGCGCAACAGGGGAATGCTTCTGATGATGTTTTTGTGATATCGTCATTACCTAATTCCTTGTATAAATATCAATTTCCTTTCTTATACCAATACCCAATCATTCTGTCCATGCCATCCACAAGACCAGTGCCTATAAAAGAACGTTATGTTAACTAGCCGATTAAACACAGGGAAAAATAGCGTACAGCAAAAATAAAGAGACTAAACCTCATTTCCATACACCAGCAAAACCCCATGTCGAGACAAGATAATTTTTTCCTAATCCCTCTTCCGGTAAACGCTGAATGAGCGAACCCATCAGGGAAAATGTGCTGTGGTCAAATGCCAATAGACACATTACGTGATGGAAAACACATCTGGGCTGAAAAAAATTTGAGCCAGACGTAATCTGACAGATACCTGTATAAATAACCGGTAACTGTCAGATCAGGTTTGAGATAGTACACTTTATTCAACTTCAATCACTTCTTACCATATACTGTTCCTGTTAAGTGCTAGCGCATTGGTGTTATCTATCCTGTGTGTATTTTTCACTACTCATCAGCAAGTTAGTGAGCTCGTTACTCAACCGATTTTAGGGAAAAAAGAATGACCATAAAGCTCTACTTGAATGAAACCTCCCCTTTTGCACGCGTGGTGCTGGCGACCGCATTATTGTGTGATGGCCCTCAGTTGACCCTGGAATGGGTCGATCCCTGGCAATCCCCGGCAGATCTGGCGAATGCAAACCCATTCTGTATCATTCCAACCATCGAACTGGCAGATGGCACTGCCTTAATAGAGAGCCTGGCGATTTGTCAGTATCTGATTGAGACATATTCGCCAAGTAGACTACGTGCGGTTGATTATCGAAATGCGGAACAGGTAGCAATCATCGGGTTTGCAAAAACCATGATGGAGTCCGCTTTTCGTAGTGTTGCTCTGGAACGTTTTATTGGCGCGGGGAATCCGCTCAGTGAGCGGGCAAAAAGCGGCTTACTGCAAGCGGTGAGTAAACTGGAACAGCAATTAGCGGCTGATCATGATGCTGGCTATTTGCAGCCCAATCTTGCCATCTTATATCTGCATACCGCGCTTGATTATGTCGCATTTCGCCATCGAGAACTGTTTGATTGTGGTGCCGGGCAGCACGTTGCGGCGTTTCTGGCACATTCACCTTTTGTAGATGCCTTAGCACAGGTTAGTGTGCAGCGCTTGAGCAGTAGACCTAATTTTTGGGGTAACAGTAACAAGTTGAATATTGATTAACTGACCAACTGCTAACTTCTTCATCGTTTGGTCAAGCTAGGGCTAACTTAAATCAACCACTGAATGTTTACCCGATGGTTGATTGTTCGCCGAAAATTCGATCTGCACTGGCACCAAAGTGCCTGGCTCTGGCAACCAGATATTATTGGTGAACTGATGCACTTTTCCTGCTACATGCAGTGAAAAGTGGTTCACCCCTTTGACTTCTATCTTAACTTCTGATGTATCTGTGATCAGAAATGGCGTTGCTAGCTGCTGCCCATTGCTCGGTTTGAAGTAGAAGTAATAGCTAAAGCCGGTTGTTGCACCACCCTGATTGTTTCTATAACCCACTACAGTTTGAGTATCTGATATCGCGACACTGAGAACCTGTTTATCAAGATTAAGCTGCGGTTTAAACAGATAATTGACCAATATCGCAAGCAAAAAACCGATTAATATTAAGCTAATAACCTTTACTTTTTGCATATTCAATACTTAGTTTGATATAGCGTTGGTCTTCGGGATCATGATGTTAATTAACATCATGTACTACTGGACATATCAACACCCAGTAGTGACTTTAGCGCATTCAACCAACTATCGGCAGACATGTTGTGCCTGCCGATAGTGAGAACCGTTATAGGCTATAGTGCAGTCTGGAAAATCACCTGATTAGCTTTAGCGGTATATTGACTCAATTGATCAAAATTGAGGTAACGGTAAGTATCAGCAGCACTGCTATCAACCTGTGCCATATAACGCTGATACTCTTCCGGTGTAGGTAGCCGCCCCAACAGTGCCGCAACCGCCGCCAGTTCAGCCGAGGCTAAATAGACATTCGCATCGGTGCCCAGGCGGTTAGGGAAGTTACGGGTTGAGGTTGATACCACAGTGGCACCATCAGCGACGCGCGCCTGGTTACCCATGCAGAGCGAACAGCCAGGGATCTCAATGCGTGCGCCACTCTTGCCAAACACACTGTAGTAGCCCTCTTCCGTCAATTGTGCCGCATCCATTTTGGTCGGTGGAGCAACCCATAACCGAGTTGGCAATTGCCCTTTGTGTTGATCAAGCAGTTTACCAGCAGCACGGAAATGACCAATGTTGGTCATACAGGAGCCGATAAACACCTCCTCGATCGGGCTGTTTGCCACCTCGGAAAGCAGGCGTGCATCATCCGGATCATTCGGTGCGCACAAGATTGGCTGTTTAATCTCTGCCAGGTCGATCTCAATCACTGCGGCATACTCAGCATCGGCATCGGCCGACAGTAGCTGTGGATCAGCCAGCCATTTCTCCATCGCCTGAATGCGGCGCTCCAAGGTGCGACGATCGCCATAGCCTTCAGCTATCATCCACTTCAACAGCACCACGTTAGAACTGAGATACTCCTCGATCGGTGCCTTATCCAGTTTGATGGTGCAACCAGCCGCAGAGCGCTCAGCCGAAGCATCAGCCAGCTCAAATGCCTGCTCGACTTTCAACTGTGGTAAGCCTTCAATCTCCAAGATCCGTCCCGAGAAGATATTCTTTTTGCCTTTCTTCTCCACCGTCAGCAAACCCTGCTGGATGGCATAGTAAGGAATAGCATGTACCAGATCACGCAGGGTGATACCTGGCTGCATCTCGCCTTTAAAGCGCACCAGCACAGACTCTGGCATATCTAGCGGCATCACGCCGGTTGCCGCCGCAAACGCCACCAGCCCCGAGCCCGCCGGGAAAGAGATACCAATCGGGAAGCGTGTGTGTGAGTCACCACCGGTGCCGACAGTGTCGGGTAACAGCATTCGGTTCAGCCAGGAGTGAATAATGCCATCACCAGGGCGTAACGACACCCCACCACGATTCATAATAAAATCTGGCAGTGTGTGGTGGGTGACAACATCAACCGGCTTTGGATAGGCTGCGGTGTGGCAAAACGACTGCATTACCAGATCAGCCGAGAAACCGAGGCAAGCGAGATCTTTCAGTTCATCACGCGTCATCGGCCCAGTGGTATCCTGTGAGCCGACCGAAGTCATCTTCGGTTCACAATACTCACCAGGACGAACACCAGCCACGCCACAAGCTCGACCGACCATTTTCTGCGCTAGCGAGAAGCCGCGCTGGCTGGCAGCGACCGGTTTGGCGCTTTGGAAAACATCGCTGGCTGGCAAGCCCAACGACTCGCGCGCTTTGCTGGTTAAGCCACGGCCGATAATCAGCGGAATGCGCCCACCGGCACGCACCTCATCCAACAGAACCTCAGTTTTCAGGCTGAAGTTGGCCAGTACATTACCGCTAACGTGATCACGCACTTCACCCAGATAAGGGTAGATGTCAATCACATCCCCCATATTCAATTCAGAGACATCCACTTCAATTGGCAGTGCACCAGCATCTTCCATGGTGTTAAAAAAGATCGGCGCAATTTTGCCACCTAGCACCACCCCACCAGCACGCTTATTCGGCACATGAGGAATATCGTCACCCATAAACCACAGCACCGAGTTGGTGGCTGATTTGCGTGATGAACCAGTCCCCACTACGTCGCCGACATAAGCTAACGGAAAACCCTTCTGCTTTAGCTGTTCGATTTGACGGATCGGCCCAACAGCCCCTGGCTGATCAGGCTCAATGCCTTCGCGGGCATTTTTCAACATCGCCAGTGCGTGCAGCGGGATATCAGGGCGTGACCAAGCATCAGGCGCTGGAGAGAGATCATCAGTGTTTGTTTCTCCCGTCACCTTAAATACTGTAACGGTGATCTTCTCTGCCAGTGCCGGGCGTGACAGATACCACTCTGCATCCGCCCAAGAGCGTATGATTTGCTGTGCGTACTGGTTACCGGCTTTGGCTTTCTGTTCTACGTCGTAGAAGTTGTCGAACATCAGAAGGGTATGAGAGAGGGCTTTGGCAGCAATTGGCGCAAGTTTCGGATTATCCAGTGCATCAATCAGCGGGTGAATATTATATCCGCCTTGCATAGTACCGAGCAGTTCCACCGCTTTTTCGGCGTTGACCAGCGGTGAGTGGGCTTCACCTTTGGCGATCGCAGCCAGAAAACCGGCTTTGACATAGGCCGCCTCATCAACACCCGGTGGCACGCGATCGATGAGTAACTCCAGTAAAAACTGCTGTTCGCCAGCAGGCGGATCCTTTAACAGTTCCACCAATGCCGCCATTTGAGCGGCATCAAGCGGTTTTGGGGCGATGTTCTGAGCCGCACGTTCGGCGACGTGCTTACGGTATTCTTCTAGCACAGGCTGTTCCTCACTTTTATAGCTGAGGTTGCAGGAAGGTCACTGCCGTTATTTACCCCGATAACTTTTTCTACCTGAGAGGTGGCAGGCACTCAACGCGATTTCCGTTCGACCGGTGTCAACCGGTAATACGGTATTCACCAACCGGCCTGCCTCGACAAATTCTATCCTGCAACCTGAGCGGGTTGTATACTCCTCGCAGTTCAAGTTGCATCGGCGTTGGTTACAGCCCATCATTCGGCTTCTAAACCTCACCACGGCAGCACTGTTGCAGAACCAGTGAATTCACTCCTTCACTGGCACTGCTAAAGTGACCGCCTATATACAACTCAAATGAGTTGGAGTATGTATCCTTTAATCGCTGGTAATTACTTCTTCTTGGCTTTTGGATTTGGTAAGTCAGTAATGCTGCCTTCGTAAATTTCCGCTGCCAGACCTACCGACTCATGCAGCGTTGGGTGAGCATGAATGGTCAATGAGATATCTTCGGCATCACAGCCCATCTCAATTGCCAGACCGATTTCACCCAACAGCTCACCACCGTTAGTCCCCACAATCGCACCACCAATAATGCGGTTGCTCTCTTTGTCGAAAATCAGTTTGGTCATGCCGTCGGCACAATCAGAAGCGATCGCACGGCCAGAAGCCGCCCACGGGAAGGTAGCAGTTTCATAACTGATCCCTTTCTCTTTCGCCTCTTTCTCGGTCAGACCGACCCAAGCGACTTCCGGCTCAGTGTAAGCAATGGAAGGGATCACTTTCGGATCGAAGTAGTGCTTCTTACCCGCGATCACTTCTGCCGCCACATGGCCTTCATGTACACCTTTGTGCGCCAGCATAGGCTGACCAACAATGTCGCCGATCGCAAAAATATGCGGCACATTGGTACGCAGTTGCTTATCCACGTGAATGAAACCGCGCTCATCCACCTCTACACCGGCTTTACCCGCATCAAGCAGTTTGCCGTTAGGCACACGACCGATGGCCACCAGCACTGCGTCGTAACGTTGTGGCTCGGCAGGCGCTTTCTTGCCTTCCATCGTGACGTAGATACCATCTTCCCTTGCTTCAACCGTAGTCACCTTGGTCTCTAGCATCAGGTTGAACTGCTTGCTGATACGCTTGGTAAATACCTTCACCACATCTTTGTCTGCGGCTGGGATCACTTGATCCAGCATCTCAACTACGTCGATCTGTGAACCCAGTGCATGGTACACGGTACCCATTTCCAGACCGATAATACCGCCCCCCATCACCAGCATCCGCTCAGGAACTGTTCTGAGTGCCAGTGCGTCGGTTGAATCCCAAACGCGCGGATCATCATGAGGAATAAAAGGCAACTGGATTGGACGTGAACCAGCGGCAATGATCGCATGATCAAAATTAATCGTTGTGCTACCGGCTTCGCCTTCCACTACCAAGGTATTGGCACCGGTAAACTTACCAACGCCATTGACTACATTGACTTTACGCCCTTTCGCCATACCCGCCAGGCCGCCAGTAAGCTGGTTGATCACCTTCTCTTTCCACAGGCGGACTTTATCGATATCAGTTTTCGGCTGATCAAACACAATGCCGTGCTCTGCCAGCGCTTTCGCCTCTTCAATCACCTTAGCGACATGCAACAACGCTTTTGACGGGATACAACCCACATTCAAACAGACGCCACCCAATGTGGCGTAACGCTCTACCAGAACAGTTTCAAGACCCAAATCAGCGCAACGAAAGGCGGCTGAATAACCTGCCGGCCCTGCCCCAAGTACCACGACCTGAGTTTTAATTTCAGTACTCATCATGACCTCTTAATTGTTTATTCTGGCCGGGCTAATATCTGGGTATACTCGTTATACTTCAAGTTACAGGAGTGTTGGCTGCGTCCACTCGCGCCTGAAGCAAAAAAGCATATAACGCCCTTTGCCTATGCCTTGAACAGTTTACAGAATTGTTAATAGCCTGCAAGACGTCTTTCAGTGACCCAGCTCGCAACAATCGGGCTGGATTATCCATCACGCCGCAGCAACCACGCTATTGATGTAAATTCGATCGCATTAACAGCCAGCGGAACCGTCTCTATTTCAGCGCCGCCCCGATGCGGACTATTTTACTTGCCAGCTTGACCCAATCATCCTGCGTCAGCGCAATCTTAGGTTGTGACGCATTTTTAATCTGAGTAGCCACCAAAATGAGAAGGGGCAGTTTCCTGCCCCTGTTGTATTACATCACCAAGCGGCGAATATCAGCCAGTATATTACCAATGATGGTAATAAAGCGCGCCCCGTCAGCGCCATCAATCACCCGATGGTCAAAGGAGAGTGACATTGGCATCATCAGGCGTGGCGTAAACTCTTTGCCATTCCACACCGGTTCCATCGCCGATTTGGAAACACCGAGGATCGCCACTTCCGGCGCATTCACGATCGGGGCAAAGTGTGTCGTCCCGATCCCTCCCAGGCTGGAGATCGTGAAACAGCCACCTTGCATCTCTGCGGCAGTGAGCTTGCCATCACGCGCTTTTTTCGAGATGGTCATCAGTTCGCGCGAGAGTTCAGTAATGCTCTTTTTGTTAACATCTTTGAACACTGGCACCACTAGGCCATTCGGGGTATCTACCGCTACACCGATATTGATATATTTTTTCAGTGTCAGCTTCTGCCCATCTTCCGACAACGAGCTGTTGAAACGTGGCATCTGCTCCAGAGCGGCTGCCACTGCTTTCATGATAAACACCACTGGCGTGAATTTCACATCCAGCTTGCGTTTCTCCGCTTCGGCATTCTGCTGCTTACGGAATGCTTCCAGATCAGTGATATCCGCTTTGTCGAAGTGAGTAACATGCGGGATCATTACCCAGTTACGGCTCAGGTTAGCGCCAGAGATCTTCTGGATACGCCCCATCTCCACTTCTTCAATTTCGCCAAACTTGCTGAAGTCCACCTTCGGCCAAGGCAACATGCCAGGCAAACCACCACCGGCAGAGCCTGATACTGACTCGGCACGTTTAATCGCCTGTTTGACATAATCCTGTACATCTTCGCGCAGGATACGTCCTTTGCGACCAGTGCCTTTCACTTTTGCCAGATCAACACCAAACTCACGCGCTAAACGACGGATCACCGGTGTCGCATGTACATAGGCATCGTTTTCAGTAAATTCGCCTTTCGCTGCTGCCAGCGATGCAGTCGCCGCCGGTGCAGTTGCAACCGATTGTGGCACTACAGCGCTCGGCTGTGCCGCTGCTGGCGCGGCAGCCACAGGTGCTGCGGCTGGAGCAGCAGCACTGCCCGCCACTTCAAACACCATAATCAGTGAGCCGGTTTTCACTTTATCGCCGGTGCTGATCTTGATCTCTTTCACCGTTCCCGCAAACGGAGCCGGCACTTCCATTGAGGCTTTATCGCCTTCAACCGTGATCAGTGACTGTTCAGCCGCGACCTGATCACCCACTTTCACCATCACTTCGGTCACTTCAACTTCATCACCACCGATATCCGGCACTTCGACGTTCTGCAGCGCTGCGGTCGCAGCGGCTGGAGCGGGAGTGGCAACCGGCTGGACAGGTTCACTGCTGGTACTGACAGCAGCAGCACTCGCTTGTGCGGCCGCTTCGAACACCATGATCAGTGAACCGGTTTGTACTTTATCCCCAGTGGTAATCTTGATCTCTTTCACCGTACCGGCGAAAGGTGCTGGCACTTCCATTGAAGCTTTATCGCCCTCGACGGTGATCAGCGACTGCTCTTCTGCAACGCTATCGCCCACCTTAACCAGGATCTCTGTCACTTCAACTTCATCTGCACCGATATCCGGCACTTTGATTTCAATAGACATTCTCTTTTAACCTCTTATGCCAGACGCGGGTTGACTTTATCGGCATCGATAGCAAATTTAGTGATCGCCTCTGCTACCACCTGCTTATCGATTTCGCCACGCTTAGCCAGTTCACCGAGAGCGGCCACCACCACATAACCGGCATTCACTTCAAAGTGACGGCGCAAGTTTTCACGGCTATCTGAGCGACCAAAACCATCCGTACCCAGTACGCGGTAGCTGCTGGCCGGAACGAAATTACGGATCTGCTCGGCAAACAGCTTCATGTAATCGGTCGCTGCTACCGCAGGTGCATCACCCATCACTTGCGCCACATATGGCACGCGTGGCGTTTCAGTTGGGTGCAGCATATTCCAGCGATCACAATCCTGGCCTTCACGAGCCAGTTCGGTAAATGAAGTGACACTATAAACATCGCTGCCAATACCGTACTCACTGGACAGGATCTGCGCGGCTTCACGCACATGGCGCAAAATGGCACCAGAACCCAGCAGTTGTACCTTACCGTTATCACCCGCGACACTCTCCAGGCGGTAGATCCCTTTACGGATCCCCTCTTCTGCCCCTTTCGGCATCGCTGGCATGTGGTAGTTTTCATTCAGTGTGGTCAGGTAGTAGTAGACATTTTCCTGTGCCTCACCATACATCCGCACCAAACCATCATGCACAATCACTGCCACTTCATACGCGTAAGCCGGATCGTAAGAGATACAGTTCGGGATCGTCAGTGACTGAATATGGCTGTGACCATCTTCATGCTGCAAACCTTCACCATTCAGGGTGGTACGGCCAGAAGTCCCACCCACCAAGAAGCCACGCGCCTGCTGATCACCCGCCAACCAGCAGAGATCACCAATACGTTGGAAACCGAACATTGAGTAATAGATGTAGAACGGGATCATCGGCAGATCGTTGGTGCTGTATGACGTCGCCGCTGCCAGCCATGAAGAGGCAGCACCCAGCTCATTGATACCTTCTTGCAGGATCTGTCCTTTCTCATCTTCTTTGTAGTACGCCACTTGCTCACGATCTTGTGGCGTGTATTGCTGGCCTTTCGGACTGTAGATACCGATCTGACGGAATAGCCCTTCCATACCAAAGGTACGTGCTTCATCGGCGATGATCGGCACCAGACGATCTTTGATCGACGGGTTCTTCAGCAACACGTTCAACACTCGCACAAAGGCAATGGTGGTTGAGATCTCTTTATTCTGCTCTTCCAGCAGTGGCCCAAACTCAGCCAGCGTCGGCATCGCCAGTTTCTCGGTGAAGGCTGGCAGACGAGTTGGCACATAACCATGCAGTGCCTGACGGCGTTGATGCAGGTACTGGTACTCTTCAGAGGCAGGATCAAAGGTGATAAATGGCAGCTTTTCTACTTCGCTGTCTGCTACCGGCACATTGAAACGATCGCGGAAGCGCTGTAGCCCTTCCATGTTCATTTTCTTCACCTGGTGAGCAATATTCTTACCTTCCGCCGTCTCACCCATTCCATAACCTTTGATGGTATGAGCCAAGATCACGGTGGGTTTGCCTTTGGTCTCCTGTGCTTTTTTCAGTGCTGCGTAGATTTTCTTCGGATCATGACCACCACGGTTCAGTGCCCAAATCTCATCGTCAGTCATATCTTTGACCAACTCTGCTGTCTCTGGATAGCGGCCAAAGAAGTGCTTACGCACATAAGCGCCGTCTTTTGATTTAAAGGTCTGATAGTCGCCGTCAACCGTCTCGTTCATCAGTTGGATCAGTTTACCGCTGGTGTCTTTACGCAGCAGCGCATCCCAACGCTCACCCCAAAGCACTTTCAGCACCTGCCAACCGGCACCAGCAAAGATACCTTCCAGCTCATTGATAATCTTACCATTACCGGTTACTGGGCCATCGAGACGCTGTAGGTTACAGTTGATCACGAACACCAGGTTATCCAGTTTCTCACGCGTGGCGACCGTGATGGAACCTTTAGACTCTGGCTCATCCATCTCACCATCGCCCAGGAAGGCGTACACGGTCTGTGCAGAGGTATCTTTCAGCCCACGATGTTCAAGGTATTTCAGGAATCTGGCCTGATAGATCGCCGAAATTGGGCCAAGGCCCATAGATACAGTCGGGAATTGCCAGAAATCTGGCATCAGTTTCGGGTGTGGATAAGAAGACAACCCTTTACCATCCACCTCTTGGCGGAAGTTATTCATCTGCTCTTCAGTCAGACGCCCTTCAAGGAAAGCACGCGCATAAACACCGGGTGAAATGTGCCCCTGGAAGTAAACCAGATCGCCGCCATCTTTCTCATTACGTGCGCGGAAGAAGTGGTTAAAGCAGACTTCATAAAAAGTCGCTGAAGATTGGAAAGAGGCCATATGGCCGCCCAGATCGAGATCTTTCTTCGAAGCACGCAACACCGTCATGATCGCATTCCAGCGGATCGCTGAGCGAATACGACGCTCCAGTGACAAGTCACCCGGATAGGCTGGCTCATCTTCTACTGCAATCGTGTTGATATAATTGCTGGCAGCACTACCGGCTGCCACGTTAACACCGCCCTGGCGTGCTTGCCCCAAAAGTTGCTCAATGAGAAACTCGGCGCGCTCAACACCCTCTTCACGGATGACCGATTCGATCGCCTGTAGCCAGTCGCGGGTTTCGATCGGGTCCACGTCATGGTTTAAACGTTCTGACATGGTGGTATTCCTTATCTGTCTAATGGTTTATTTGCAACTCACCTTAATGTGCGCGGTGACAATAGATGCACACACAGGCTGGTTGGTAAGTTTAGTTGCCGCTTAGGTGCTTGACCAAGTCTCTGAGAGCATCTCTACCAGCTGGTGTCCCCGGAGAGTCTGCCTCCTCACTCCCTGCGTTGTTGGAGACGCCGTAACGATCTCTCGCGCCGCGTCTGTTCTCTGCTGAGATCCAACAAAATTTCCTCAATAAAAGCCAAATGGCGGTGCGACGCTTCACGCGCCTTTTCAGGTTGGCGTGCCACGATCGCAGTAAAAACCTCGGCACGGTGGCTGCTCACGTTAGCCAACACCTCATGGCGCAAGTGAAGCAGCTCAAAATTCTGGCGAACATTTTGCTTGAGCATCGGCCCCATACAGCGCAGCAGATGAAGCAGCACCACATTGTGCGCTGCCTCAGTGACGGCGATTTGGTACTGCATCACCGCCTCGGCTTCAGCGTCGAGATCACCGTTTTGTTGTGCATTAGCAATCTGTAGATGGCAGTCACGAATGCGGGAAAAATCCTGGTCAGTTCCGCGCAGTGCTGCGTAATAGGCAGCAATACCCTCTAATGCGTGACGGGTCTCTAGCAGATCAAATTGTGATTCGGGGTGATCGGCCAGCAGTGCTGGCAGCGGATCGATAAAGCTCTGCCACAGGTTGCTCTTAACAAAAGTACCGCCGCCTTGACGACGCGTTAGCAACCCTTTGGCTTCCAAACTTTGAATGGCTTCTCGAAGAGAGGGGCGGGAAACATCAAACTCTTTTGCCAACTCGCGCTCCGGCGGCAACTGCTCCCCAGGGCTGAGAGTCCCTTCGAGGATCAAGTGCTCAAGTTGCTGTTCGATCACATCAGACAACTTGGGTTGGCGGATTTTGTGGTAGGCCATGAGTGATTTTTACCTGCACAAGATGAGAAGTTAATATGCCAAGTTAATTGGTAATACCAATTCTAGTGCGCGGCAGTAAGCTAACAAAACAACTGGCAGATGTCCACACAAATATTGACCAACATCATTTATTGTGCAGGATTTAACATTTCCTTATATCTGCTGTTGCAATCAAGAAACCTAAGATTGGTAATACCATTTGCAAAAACGGTACAGCATCAGCACAAGGTTCTCCCTTTGCGACACAATCACCCTCACCACACCGCTTAACACTTTTAGGCCAGTGCCATCTGGGTTAGCGCAACAACCCCAGCACCATCCTCCAACAGAACAATCATCCACCCGCACCATCCAAGTGAGTCTGCTAACTGTTGGCAACCTGAAACATGGCAGACAGTAACGCTGTTGCCGAGCAGAAAACAGTAGATACTCTGCTCCAATTGTAAGCAATCACGCACAGTTGATAGCTAACGATTAGCTAAACGCACTGACTTTTTGCCATTAAGCACCAGAAAGCAGATGCAAACTTGCCCGCATATCATTATTCTCTGCCTGGCGATAGCGTAACAAAGCAACTTGCGCAGTCTCGCTTGTAAACAAAAAACAACACATGCCGTCAGAGGCGTTTTACAGCATTGCGATTTTTCATGCAGTGTTAGGTTGCAACAACAGAGGGTGTTAGTGATGGATGCTCAACGGAGTGGCGATAAGCTCAGGCGCGGTCTAAAAAACCGCCATATTCAGCTCATCGCCCTAGGCGGTTCAATCGGTACCGGACTGTTTCTCGGTGCCGGACAAACAGTAAAATCGGCTGGCCCATCAGTACTATTAGGCTATGCGATCGGTGGCTTGATTGTTTTTCTGATTATGCGTCATCTGGCCGAAATGGTGGTGGAAGAGCCAGTAGCAGGTTCATTTAGCCACTTCGCCAATAAATATTGGGGTAACTTCGCCGGTTTTGCTTCCGGCTGGAACTACTGGGTACTGTATGTGTTGGTAGGTATGGCTGAACTGACCGCAGTCGGCATCTATATCCAACAGTGGTGGCCGGAGATCCCGACCTGGGTCTCTGCCTGCGCATTCTTCCTGCTGATCAATGCGATTAACCTGGCAAACGTTAAAGTCTATGGCGAGATGGAGTTCTGGTTTTCCATCATCAAAGTACTAGCGATTATCGCCATGATTAGCTTTGGCTGTTACCTGCTGTTCACTGGGCGTGGAGGGCCGGAAGCCAGCGTCACCAACCTGTGGGCGCAAGGCGGCTTCTTCCCTAATGGCTGGGGCGGGCTACTGATGGCAATGGCGATGATCACCTTCTCATTTGGTGGCCTGGAACTGGTTGGTATTACCGCTGCAGAAGCAGATAACCCGGAGAAGAGCATCCCGAAAGCCACCAACCAAGTGATCTACCGTATCTTGATTTTTTATATCGGTGCGCTGGCGGTACTGCTGTCACTCTATCCCTGGGGTAAAGTGGTAGAAGGTGGCAGCCCATTTGTGCTGATCTTCCGTGAGTTAGATCAAAACATCATTGCCCATGCGCTCAACGCGGTGATCCTGACGGCGGCACTTTCGGTCTACAACAGCAGCGTCTATTGCAACAGCCGCATGCTGTACGGTCTGGCAAAACAGGGGAACGCTCCGAAAGCACTACTGAAAGTGGATGGTCGTGGTGTGCCAGTGGCAGCGATTGCCTTCTCAGCATTGGCCACTGCACTGGGTGTGTTGATCAACTACCTGATGCCCGAACGTGCATTTGAACTGTTAATGTCACTGGTAGTCTCTGCGCTGGTGATCAACTGGGCGATGATTAGCCTTGCCCACTTGAAATTCCGCGCTGCTAAACGTGGTCAAAGCTTCACGCCGAAGTTTAAAGCATTGTGGTCGCCATTCAGTAACTACCTCTGCCTGGCCTACATTGTTGGCGTGCTGACCATTATGTACCTGACACCCGGCATCCAGATTTCGGTGATCCTGATCCCATTCTGGTTATTGCTACTGGCAATCAGTTACACCGTGAAAAAGCGCCTCTAGCGCTCGCTGCCTGGGGGAAAACCACCTGCCCCCAGGCACTCACTGACAGTTATCCACATTTGACCATCACCACAATTCGGCTCGCACTCTACCACTCGCATACCGCTACCCCAATGGCAACGCCATCACCCAGGCATCCTCACGTCCCTGAGTCGCCGGATAATAGTTGCGTCGAACCGTGACTTGATTAAATCCGAGCTGATGATAGAGCGCAATCGCCGCACGATTGGAAACCCGCACCTCCAGCCACAGCGTGGTGATCGCACGTTGGTTCAGTTGCACGATCAACTCACTCAATAACTGTGCCCCCAAGCCACGGCGCTGCCAGGCGGGATCAATGGCAATATTGAACAGCGTGGCCTCATCAAGCACGACCTGGCAAATAGCAAAGCCTACCATCTGGCCTGCTACGCTCAGTTTAAGATTGAGATAGCGTTCTCCTTGATTACTTGCCAATGTTGCCGCACTCCACGGAAACTGATGGCTGGCCTGTTCAATATTCAGCGCCAGAGGCAGATCGGCGGCTGTAAGGATAGAAATCTGATTCATAATGACAAATCTGCTGCCAAAGCGAACGTTTCGCCTCAACACTGTGAGAAAGTTCGGCTAATGCCGGGCTAAATAGCTGCACCCCTGCTAGCGGCAATTGGGTTTCAATCCCCAACCGCCAACAGTGGCACGCCGTTTGTGGTGGCAACATCACCGCCTGCTGCGGCGTTAGGCGGTAGATCTCGCCCTCGCTGAGGCCCAGGGTACGCAACACATCAGCAAACAACGGATCGTCCAGCGCTGGCAACGGTTCAGCCACCACCAGCAGACGGACAGCCGCCGGTAACTGTATCGCAATTTCACCGCGCAATGCGGCTGGATTGCGCAATTCCCACTGGTCAACCCCCATCTGTTGCAGTAACCAGTCACGTCTTGATGTCATATCGCCTTCCGTCAATATTTCGCCAGCCGATATACGGCCAGCGGTGGCTTATTTTGCCACGTTAACCAGCAACCGACCACGCACTTCTCCGGCCATCAGTTTTGCCGCCGCTGGGATCACCTCACTCAATCCAATCTCGGTGGTGATCAGTGGCAACAGTGCCGGCTCGATCAATTGCGCCAAACGCTGCCAGGCGGCAACGCGTTGTTGATAGCGGCAGAACACACTATCAATACCGGCTAGCGTGACACCACGTAAGATAAACGGCGCAACGCTACTGCTAAAATCAAGCCCTTGAGCCAAACCACACGCAGCGACCACGCCGCCATAAGCGGTACTGGCACAAACATTAGCCAACGTATGGCTACCTACACTGTCGATCGCACCGATCCAGCGCTCCGCCATCAGCGGCTTACTGGGAGTTGCTAACGATTGACGATCAATCAGCTCTATCGCCCCCAGTTGTGTTAACAGATACTCTGCCTGCTCTGGGCGTCCTGTAGCGGCAATCACCTGATAGCCCAAACGTGACAACAGAGCGACCGCAAAACTGCCGACACCACCACAAGCACCGGTCACCAATATTTTTCCGCTCTTGGGAGAGATGCCATGATCCTCCAGCGCGATCACCGCCAGCATTGCAGTGTATCCAGCAGTGCCAATACTCATCGCTTGTCGGGGAGTCAAGCCGGCAGGTAGCCGGATCAACCACGCGCCGTTAACACGCGCCATTTGTGCCAAACCGCCCCAATGCTTCTCACCCAAGCCCCAGCCATTCGCTAACACCTGGTCACCAACGCGGTAATCTGGCTGCTGACTGGCAATCACGGTTCCGGCCAAATCGATGCCTGCAACCATCGGAAACTGACGCACCACCGGCGCTTGACCGGTGATAGCCAGGCCATCTTTATAGTTCAGTGACGAGTAATCAACGGCAATGGTCACATCACCCGCAGGTAACTGGCTTTCAGCCAGATCAGCCAGCTCGGCACGACCACCGTGCTGATCCTTTTCAATCAAAATCGCTTTGAACATAACCTCCCCCTTTGACAACCCGCTGCTCGTTTTCAGCTTTGTGCAGTACCTCAATAACACCGCCAACTCACTGCAATACTGCGCACTGATGGCAATAATCTGAACAACGACTCGGCAACAGATTACACTTTCTGATTGAGTATTAGGCGGTTTGCTGTTAATAATTGTGAATTAAGCTACACTCATCAGCCAACAAGCGCTATATTTAACATAATAAAACAAATAATCACTAAAATTCACAAAACAGCAGCAACCGAAGCACCACTAAGCTGTAGCCTGTGGTCGTTGAACCACCGCCAGCCAGTTTACCGAGATTGCTGACTAAGGTGAAACAGAGCAGCCAACAACCCCACCCCTGAAGAGGTGGGATCATTTGATAATAAGGAGAGTTCACAATGTTACTTGGTGTGATTGCAGATGACTTTACCGGGGCGACCGATATTGCCAGTTTTCTGGTTGAGAATGGGTTATCGACGGTACAACTGAATGGTGTACCGCCATCAGACACTCCTGTCGATGCTCAAGCGGTGGTAATTAGTTTAAAATCGCGCTCCTGCCCGGTAGAAACGGCGGTAGCGCAATCCTTACAAGCTCTCGCCTGGTTACAGCGCCAAGGGTGCCAGCAGTTCTACTTCAAATACTGTTCAACCTTTGACAGCACGGCTAACGGCAATATTGGCCCTGTCACTGATGCTCTGCTCGATGCTCTGGGCGAACAACTGACTGTGATTTCCCCTGCGTTACCGGTCAATGGACGCACCGTCTATCAAGGCTATCTGTTTGTGCTCGATCAATTGCTGTCCGAGTCAGGTATGCGCAATCACCCCGTCACACCGATGACCGATAGCAACCTGCTACGCTTGATGGAAGCCCAAGCGCGTGGGCGTTGTGGATTGATCTCAGCAGCAGAAGTCGATCGCGGTGCAGCGGCAGTGAAAGAGAAATTACAGCAACTGGCACAGCAAGGCGTGCGTTATGTGGTGCTGGACACCCTGAATGAACAGCATCTGTTAACCCAGGGTGAAGCACTGAAGCAACAAAAACTGGTCACAGGCGGTTCCGGGCTGGCGATCGGCATCGCTCGTCAATGGGCGCAACCGGGTCAGCACCACGCACAATCAGCCGGTGCGCCACAAGGCGAAAAAGCGGTGGTGCTCTCTGGCTCCTGCTCAACAATGACCAACAAACAAGTGGCTTGCTACCGTCAACAAGCGCCAGCGCTGGCAATCGATGTTGCACGCTGCCTTACCGCTGAGGCACGTTCTGACTACGCTGCCGAGTTAAGCGAGTGGGTGGCACAACAGAGCGGCGCAGCGCTAGCACCGTTGCTATTTGCCACCGCACAACCAGAACAACTCCAGAAAATACAACAACAATATGGCACCGAAGCCGCTAGTCTGGCTGTGGAAGCGCTGTTCGCCGAACTGGTTAAACGCTTGCAACAGTGCGGTTTCAGTCGCTTTATTGTCGCAGGCGGGGAAACCTCTGGCGTCGTGACACAAGCACTCGGCATTAGCGGTTTCCACATTGGCCCCTGCATCTCTCCCGGTGTCCCTTGGGTACGTGCGATTGAACAACCGATCTCACTGGCCTTGAAATCGGGTAATTTTGGTGATGAAAACTTTTTTGCCCGCGCACAAACGGAGTTCCCTGTATGACCAGCACTGTTGAACAACAAGCAAGAGAAGAGATGGTGCATTTGGGTGCCTCCTTTTTCCGACGCGGCTACGCGACCGGTTCAGCCGGTAACCTGTCACTGTTATTGCCCGATGGCACACTGCTGGCAACACCAACCGGTTCCTGTCTGGGCGAATTGGACGCTGATCGGCTATCGAAGGTGAGCCTCAGCGGTGAGTGGATCAGCGGAGACAAACCGTCGAAAGAGGTCAGTTTCCATCGCGCGCTCTACCAGAATAATGCTGCCTGTAAAGCGGTGGTTCATCTGCACTGCACCTACCTCACCGCCTTATCCTGCCTGCAGGATTTAGATTATGACAACGCACTGAAACCGTTCACCCCTTATGTGGTGATGCGTGTTGGCAAAGTACCGGTCATCCCCTACTACCGCCCGGGCGATCTGCGTTTAGCAGAAGATCTGGCGCGTTTGGCACCAAACTACCAAGCTTTTTTATTAGCCAACCACGGCCCGGTGGTGATGGGAAGCACACTGCGCGAAGCCGCCAACAACACCGAAGAGATGGAAGATGCCGCCAGGCTGATTTTTACCCTTGGCAACCGCCCCATCCGTTACCTAACCGATGATGAAATTGCCGAATTAAGGAGTAAATAATGGCTAAGTTTGCAGCTAACTTATCGATGATGTTCAATGAAGTGCCATTTTTAGATCGCTTTGCCGCAGCGGCGCGTGCCGGATTTAAAGCGGTTGAATTTCTGTTTCCCTACGACTACCCAGCGGAGCAGTTAGCGGAAAAACTGGCACAAAATGGCCTGCAATTGGTGCTATTCAATACCTCGCCAGGCAACATCGATGCTGGCGAATGGGGCTTGGCGGCACTACCAGGGCGTGAACAGCAGGCACGTGCCGATATCGATCTGGCAATAAAATATGCTGTGGCCCTAAACTGCCCACAAATCCATGTAATGGCCGGCGTTGTACCACCAGGGCAAGATATTGCTGCCTACCGTGAAACCTTTATCCAGAATGTGCGTTACGCCGCAGACCAGTGCGCGCCCCTCGGCATCAAGGTATTGATCGAAGCACTCAGCCCACCGATCAAACCCAACTATCTCTTTTCCAGCCAACATCAAGCCCTGGCGCTGGCTAACAAGATTGACCGTTCCAACCTGTTTATTCAGTTCGATTTTTTCCATGCACAACAGGTCGATGGCAATATCAGCAACCTGCTCACCTCACTGGCAGGGCGCTATAGCCATATTCAGATTGCCTCGGTGCCCGAACGGCATGAACCCGATCAGGGCGAGCTAAACTACCCGTGGTTGTTTAATCTGCTGGATCAACTTGGCTATCAAGGCTGGATTGGCTGTGAATATCGGCCGCGCGGCGAAACCAACGCGGGCTTGGGCTGGGTAACACCCTACCTTTAACCACCACACACCCCACCAGCGATGACATCCATCGGCGCTAGGTGGGGTGTTAACATTGAATACTGCGCTTGATGATCCACAGTGTGGATATAAACCAAGCAACACCCAGTAGCCACAGTTAATCACGACATCAGCCCTGGTGTTTTAAGCTAACGCTGACGCAGCCGTTGCAGCCAACGCGGCAACAGGCTAAATATCTTCACCATTAAATGCAGTTGCCAGGGAAATATGTACCTTGGCGACTTGCGCTGTATCGCAGCCACCATTAACTGAACTGCCCTATCCTCATGTTGCAGAAAGGGCTTGTGAGCCGCACTGCCGAAATTTAGCTCACGCAAACGCTGGGTATCAATATATCCCGGCACTAACGTGGTGACCGCAACTCCCCTTGGCGACAACCCAATCCGGTAGGCGTCACAGATGGCGATAGTGGCGCGTTTGCTGGCAGCGTAGAGAGAAAGCCCGGGATAATCCGGCAGCAAACCCGCTATCGATGCCACCGCAACTAACTGCCGCGCACCAAATGTCAGTGCCAGATCAAACGCATTACACAACCCGCGAATATTGGTCGCCAGCAAAGCATCGACCCGCTCATTCTCTTGTGCTTGTTCTGCATCAATGTAGTGGCCTGCAGTGACAATCAGCAGATCCAGCCCGCCAGTGCGTTGGCTGGTAAACTGCGTCATCACCTGTGACAACATCATCCGTTCACTGATATCGACGCGATAAAGCTGTACCCGCTGATGTGACAACAACGGATCACTCACTAACCGAGCCGGATCTCGACCACACAGCGCCACCTCAGCCCCCGCACCGACGTAATATCTGCCAAGCGCCAACCCAATACCGCTGGTGCCACCGATAATCATCACCCTCACACTTCACTCCAGTTGTCATTATTGCAAAGGCGTGGACGCACCCGACTCCCTGCTGCACGGCGATAGCCTTCAAGACCACGCGAAAAACCGTACTGCCACTGCGCCTCAACCGTAGCCACATACTCCGGATAACTGCACGAGCTAAATACAATCCGGTTAGCCAACAGTTGGATGCGTTTGTTGACACTAGCAGCAATCACATATGCCATGTCGCTGGTGTCGATACGTACCTCTGTCGCTTGAGCGTGGACATGACGCAATCGTGCATTGCCATCAAAGCCAAATACCGCACGCAGGGCAGGATTAGCCAACTGCCGATTAAATGGTGGTTTCAATTCCATCGCAATCTCAGTTGCCAGTGTACGTGCAAGCTCCAGCGGATAAAGGTCAATAACGCCGCCACAATAATGGTGCAAACCATAGCGCTGGCACTGGGCATAGAAAATATCGGCCAGCGAAATACGCACCGCATCAGCAACGGGCACATCACTCATCACCTCCAGCATCGGCAGTATCACCGAGCCACTGCCATAAGCACCACTGATTGGCGATAGGACACCCTCCAACAGCGCCCGAATAGTTTGATTAGCAAATATCACTTCACTAAACAACGGTTGGCCATTGCGCAATCTGCCGCTATCACTGCGCTGATAGAGCAGTCGCCCCCCGACAATCGCCAGTGTTGGCCCATCTATCGCATGTGGCGGTAACGGGATCGCTGGTGACACATCGACCAGATAATCTGCATAGAGATCAGGTATCCGTGCTACTCCCTCTCGGTTAGTATAACTGGCAAGATAGCGAGCCAATGCGCGCAGCAACTGCGGATACAGCCTGACCTCAGGGGCAACCTGCAACCGTTGCAGATAGTGATACATCGCACGCGACAGCACCCACTGTTTACGCTCTGCACTGTTTGGCAAGCCTTGAATAATGGCACCCGCAATCGCTCCGCCACAGCTAGCCAGCAACAGATCCGGTGCTTGATGGCAGTGCTCAGCCGCCGCATGAATGCCAAGGTAATAAGCAAATCGGCTGCCACCACCGGAGAGTATCAAGCAGCGCTTGAATTTTTGTCGATTATTCATGGCATGACATAATAGATTGATTTTCAACTTTTCACTGCAGGATATAACATGGGACAACCCTTATTAGCGCAACGCCGTGGGTTACATCTTCTGTGTAATGGCATCTTGTTCGCACTCGGCTATCCACTGACCAACTATCTGGCTCAGCAGGCTGATGTGCAGGCTAACGTCATGCTGCCTATTGAACCTCTGCTGCCATTTATCCCGTGGATGATTGTGCCCTATGCCAGCTTGCCACTGCTACTGATAGCCAGCTTTTTCATCCGGCAACAACCGACTGAACTACTCACCCTCAGTCACAGGATGATGCTATGCACCCTACTAGCCTGCCTGATTTTTGCGGCAATGCCGCTGCATTTTCCTCTGCCACGACCAGAATCAAATCAGCCGTTACTCGCCAGCGGTTATCGGCTGCTCGGCATAGTCGATCAACCCTACAACCAGTTGCCGTCGCTGCATGTTGCTTACTGCGTGATGCTCTGGCGCACCTTGCCCAGACAGTTCTGGCTCACGCTCTGGCTCAGCGTGGTCGCCGCCAGCACACTGCTAACTTGGCAGCATCTACTGGCAGATGTCGCTGGTGGTGCTGTGCTCGCATTGCTGGTCTGCTGGCTACTGCCGAAGAGACTCAATAGCCGACAACGCGTGGCATTTTACTACCTGATCGCCGCTGCACTGGCACTATTGTGGCTCACGAGCACCACCACCGTTTGGCTAGCGGGTTACCTCGCCTTGTCACTGACACTGATCGCCCGAGCATACCTGTTGCACGATACCGATTTTCTCGCCAAGCAAACCGGCCACCATCCAATATCACGTTGGTTACTCTATTGGCCCTATCTGATCGGCTATCGCCTCTGCTGGCTATGGGTGCGTCACCATTACCGTCAGCCGTGGCAAAGCAAAACAGCCACGCTGCTAGTCGGCCGCCGACTCTCTAGCGCTGAAGCCAGCACGCTTCCTGCCGACTGTAGCGTGATCGACCTCAGCCCAGAACTAAGCGAACCCAGCACACTGTGCCAACGCTACTGGCACTTTCCACTGCTTGACCTGTGCGCACCCACCGTTTCGCAGTTGCGCCCAATCCTCGCACGATTGCAAATCGAACAGCAGGCTGGTCGCACCGTCTACTTACATTGTGCAATGGGCCTAAGCCGCAGCCAATTCGTTGCACAACGATATCTAAAAAAACTTCAATAACAGAGAACTGCCGATGAACTTTTCTATCTATCAACTTAAGCCCCGCTTCCAACAGTTACTACAACCGAGCTTGATCTGGTTAAGCCGCAAAGGGATCACACCCAACCAAGTCACCTTGGCAGCGATGGCACTGTCGATCGGTTATGGCACTATGCTGGCCTTGCTACCATGGCAGGGGCTTTGGGTTGCTCTACCGCTGATCTTACTGCTTCGCATGGCACTAAACGCTCTCGATGGCATGTTGGCGAACGCTTGCGGTAATAAAACCAAGCTCGGCGCACTACTCAACGAGTTGTGCGACCAGATCTCCGATCTCGCACTCTATCTGCCATTTATTGTGCTGAGCACACTCAATCCCCAGCTACTGCTCGCTACCCTGTTCTGCGCACTGCTAACCGAATTTGCTGGCGTGTTAGCCTGCAGTATTGGCGTAGCGCGCCGCTTTGACGGCCCAATGGGCAAAAGCGATCGAGCTGTGGCATTTGGCCTGCTGGCAATAATGCACAGCTATCAGGTCACGCCTCTCTGGCTCAATAGCCTACTCGCACTGGTGCTACTACTGAGCATGCTGACAATCATCAACCGTCTACGTGGGGCACTGGCAACTTCTCGGCCAGCGACACAGTAAAAATCCCTTGTAGCCCAATGTTGGTCATCAGTTTGCGGCAGCCGCTCAGCACTACCAAGGCATCCATCTCGCATTGAGGGCGCGGCCTCATCTTCCACGCCTCACCTTGGTGATTGATCAGCGTATGGGCAATGGTATGCAACTGCGGATGCCACGGCTGGGCGGTATACAGCAGCATACCGTCAGCACGCAGCGAGGCACTCACGCCCCGTAGCGAACACAATACCTTCTGGTTATCGCTAAACAGCTCGTACAGTCCGGAGATAATCGCAAGATGGTAGTTTCCCTCCTCGCCCTGATAGCTGGCCGGATCAAATGCATCGCGTTGAACATAGCGGATAGTCGCACGCAATCCTAACCGTTCAGCCAATGTCCGAGCCTGATCGAGATTAAACTGACTGACATCACACAAGGTCACTTCAATCTCTTGGTGCTGAAAACGCTTAAGTGTTTCCAATAGGTAACGCCCAGAACCGGCGGCAATATCCAAAATCCGAAACGGCTGTTGCCCCTGATAGGTCGCTATTCTCTGTGCCAGCATCTGCTGCAGTTGCAGTTTACGTACTCTAATCCCCTGCCAGCCAACGGCATCAAGATAGCCACGGTCGAGCAGTTTACCGATCCCCCAACGTCCACCTGCTTGATTGCGATAGACATAGTCGAGTGACTCACCCGAATCAAAACCGTATGTCAGACCAATCTGCATACCATCGCTCAAATGGCCAAAATGCCGCAACATCTTGCGCTGCAGTGCGAACCAAGCGCGCAACCAGAGACTACCCGTATGTGGTTGTTGCAATAAACGGTACGCCTCGGCGCTGGCACTCTGTTGATCAGCAAGCAGATAGCGTTCTGGCTCAGTGATCGGGTTGGCAAAGCACTGGTCAATAAAATAGCGACTCTCGCTAAATGCCATGTCGGTGTTCTGCTCATAAAACACCGCATGGCGGCAGGCTGGGAGCTTCACATAACGTTTCAATCGGGAAGAGAGCCGCTCGAAGAAGCTCCACTGCGGCTTCTCACTCACCACATAATCTTCGCTCGCCACCAACATCAATATTGGTGTATCGATCGCGCTGGCATCGCTGACAATACGCTCGGCAGTATCAGCCAAATCCAGCAATATGTTGGCGGAAATGGCTTTGGTAATCAGCGGATCGGCATCATAGGCCTCCGCCTGCTGAACGGAGTGGGTCAGCATCGAGGAACGAATATAGCTGCTGACAAACAAGTTCGGTTTGAAAGTGCTCATCACCCGAAGAGCCGGTTTGGCAAGAGGAACATAGAGTTTGATATGAAATGCGGCGGCGGCCATGATCACACCACGAATACGTGGCGCATAGTCATGCAGCCAAGTGGCAGCCACCACCGCACCGACACTGTTGGCTACCACCAAAATATCGCTGCTGGTAAAACCGTACTGCTCACAGAGATGGTTGACAAATGTGTCCAGATCCGCGACCAAACAGGCAACATCGGGGGCATCACCACGCTGCCCAGGCGAGTAACCGTGACCACGCGCATCATAGGCAAATCCCCAGTCCACTGGTCGGCAGAGTTGAGCGAGCAGGGGTGCAATGCGCCCAGAATGCTCATGTCCCCGGTGCAAAAATACTATCACGCGTGCACCAGTGCCCTGATGAAACTGCCTTGGTTGCCAAACACGGTAAAACAGGTAAGTACCGTCGTGAGATCGGAAATTTGTCTCCCGCTCAAACCAGTTAATGGATTGATTATTCATAGATAGGTTCGTCTCAATAGAGGATGGATAACAGAACGTAGAGCGCTGGTGCAGTCATGGTCAGGCTATCCACTCGATCCAGAATGCCACCGTGTCCTGGGATCAAGCTAGAGAAATCCTTGATGCCGATAAAGCGCTTGGCTGCGGAGAACAGAATGTCACCCAAGAAACCGACCAATGCCAAGATGATAGCGCTACTGATCAATGGCAGTACTGCAGCCAACTCCAGCCAACTGCCAAGCAGCAGTGATACCACCAGTGATAGTGTCACACCGCCAATCAGCCCTTCCCAGGTTTTATTGGGGCTAATAGTGGGCACTATTTTGCGCCGTCCCAACCATTTACCAAACACGAACTGGCCAATATCGTTAACTGCAGTCACGACCAGCAGAAAAAAGATCCAGTCGCGTGCCGTTGTTGCTGCTAGAGGAAGACGAGTGAGGCGGATCAGGGTACAGACGCACAACAGCGTGATGCCAAGCAGTGCCCAGATCAGCACAATATCGCGCTTCGATAGCCAGAACAGGACGCACAGCAAGCCAGTGCCTAGCACTAAAAACAGCACAAGAAGCGGGTAGATGTCACAGTAAGCGATAACAACAAGTGCCAGCACCATGGCTGGAAACCGAAACGGTGTTGTTGAGTCAGCGATATGGGCAGCTAACTCGTGAATTGCCAGCATGGAAATCAGAATGGCCAGCCCAACCAGCCCCTGCGGGTAGAAAAGCAACGCAACAGTAACCAGTGGAAATATTCGCCACCATGCGTTGACCTGCAAACAGAGCTGGTGAGAAGCAGCACTTTTTGTTAAGCGCATTGTAAATAGTGAAGCCAACGCTAACAAAGCATATAGCACACCATTGGCAATAGATAACGCATTGTCAAAAAACATAAATATAATACCGAGAGCCTATACCACTAGGCGTCATTGATGTGGACAGTTTGGTCACAGACAGCACCTAGAATAACCAGTGTTAATGCTGCAATAGAAGTAATTTAACAAATTCTCAACAAGTTAACAGCCGGATAACTTTCTTCGCAAAAAAAAATAAAAAACGATTCAAAATCAACAAAAAAAAACAGGCGATAAATAAAAATATGTAAAAACAAAAAGTTAAATTATAATTTTTTTACTTATAAAAACTTTCTGTTACATATAAAATCAGGTAACCTGTGATTGGTCGCAGTTTGACAAGATATTATGCTTATTTTTACCTTTTTGTTGATTTTTTAATCTGCATTTTTGAAGGCTAAAAGAAAGCTAACACTAACTTTACCAACAACATTTTTGCATGAAGCAATCAGGAAACAAAAAATTTACAGAAAGGAAACAATAAGATAGTTGCTAAGATAGCGAAAAAGAACAAAAATTTTGACACAGGGCGATGTAATATGTTTGAACACTTTGGGAAAAAATCTGCCACTCCCGCTTTAGCCAAGCGGGAACTGGTGGCAACACAGCAACGGGGAGTTAAAACCGTCGCATGGGCGGTGATTGCCACGCAAGCGCTGTTTCCGCTGTCACTCTCTTTTACTCCTGCTATTGCAGGCGGTTTTCTTCATTCTGCACCTAACACGGCGACACACAATACCGCCACTATCCCCTATGTATTGGGGCCAGGTGAGAACGTAAAAACCGTGGCAAAACGCTATGACATCTCGGTTGATGAGTTAAAAAAGCTCAATATCTATCGTAGCTTTGCCAAACCTTTTATGAAACTCAGCCAGGGTGACGAACTTGATGTTCCCGCCAAACGGTCACCATTTTCAGCCGATAACGTCACAAAAGCAACGCTGGAAAATCAACTGGCTGGCTATTTGGTCGGTGGCGCGACACTCTTGTCCAGCGACAATAAGGCTAAATCAGCCGAGCAGATGGCACGCGCCTCTGCCAGCAATGCGTTCAACCAGTCAGCGCAAGATTGGTTAGGTCGCTTCGGGACTGCACGTATTCAGTTAAATCTGAACGAAGATTATCGGCTTGATGGCAGTGAAGCTGACCTGCTACTGCCACTCCTCGATCGCGAGAATAATCTATTATTTACCCAGATTGGGGTACGCAATAAAGACAGCCGAACCACTGTCAACATCGGAGCCGGCTGGCGTCATTTTCAACCACAGTGGATGTATGGCCTGAACAGCTTTATCGACAGCGACTTAACCGGCCATAACCACCGGTTGGGTATTGGCGCAGAAATAGCGGGTGACTACTTCAAACTCTCCGCCAACGGCTATGTTGGCTTGACCGACTGGCACCAGTCACGTGATTTTGCCGACTACAACGAACGCCCAGCCAACGGTTATGATATTCGTGCTGAAGGCTATTGGCCGAGCTACCCACAGCTCGGTGGAAAGTTGATGTTTGAGCACTACTTCGGCCATGAAGTGGCACTGTTTGGTAAAGATAACCGCCAGAAAAACCCGTATGCACTGACTGCTGGGCTGAGTTACACCCCAGTTCCGCTGTTGTCGTTTGCAGCAGAGCATCGTATTGGTAAAGGTGGCGAATCAGACAGCCTGCTATCAATGCAACTGAATTATCGCTTTGGCGACTCCTGGCAATCACATCTTGATCCCGCAGCGGTAGCCGCTAGCCGCACCTTGACCGGCAGCCGTTATGCACTGGTTGAGCGCAATAACAGCATCGTTCTGGATTATCAAAAACAGCAACTGATCCGCTTGACGCTACCTCAACAGCTCAGCGCTGAAGCCAGTTCAACCGTTACAGTAAACACCGCTGTGACGGCAAAATACCGTCTTGATCGTATCGAATGGGATGCAGCTAGCTTAATCGCAGCCGGTGGTAGCATCGTGCAAACATCACCACAGATAGCCACGCTAAAACTGCCACCTTATAAACCACAGAACGGCAACAACAGCTACACCTTGAGTGCGGTCGCCTACGACAATCAAGGCAATGCCTCGCCACGCGCCATCATGCAGATAGAAGTGCTGCCGAGCAAAGCCACCATTCTGGATAACAACCTGAACATCGTCGCCAACAGCGCGGTCAGTAATGGGATTGATGCCAACCTAGTGACAGTCAAAGTCACTGACATGGATGGTAACCCAGTACCCGAACAGTCGGTCACTTTCAGCGTGAACAATAACGCCAAAGTCTCGACGCCAGATGCACTCGCTGCACCGACTAAGGCAAAAGCGGCTGTTGTCGCGCAAGTCGCCTCAGCAAGTGCCACCACCCTCACCGATAGCGAAGGTATCGCGATTGCGTCGATCACCAACACCACGTCGGGCACCACGCAAGTTACCGTCACCGTCAATCAAACCAGTCGTCAGATAGGTATTGAGTTCATACCAGACAGCACTAACCTCAATCAGGCTCAATCGCTGTTAACCAGCTTGCCTGACAGCATTGTCGCCGACGGCCGTGACACCTCTACCCTGACTTTTACCTTGGTCGATGCTCACAACAACCGAGTATATGGCCAGAACGTGACGTTCAGCAGCTCGTTGCCAACGGTCACTATCAGCCAAGTCACAGACAACGGTGATGGCACTTACTCCGCCACACTCAGCAGCACCAGTACCGGACACACTGACATTGGTGTGAATGTTAACGGCAGTGATTTTGCTGAACCAAAGAGCAGCGTAACACTGCTGGCTGACAGCAATAACCTCAGTGCCGCCAAATCAACACTGGCCAGTGATGTGGCAACACTGGTCGCCAACGGCACCAGTAAAGCCACCCTGACCTTCACCCTGAAAGATGCCAACGATAACCCGGTAAGTGATCAAGAGATCGCGTTCATTAGCTCACTTGCCAACGTCACGTTCGGCAATGTCACCGATAATCAGGACGGTACTTATAGCGTGACGCTAAGCGGCACCCAAGCCGGTGATGCCGTGATCACGGTTAACGTCAATGGTAAAGCATTCGCACAACCTCAGGTGAGTATCCCGTTGACCGCTGACAGTAGCAACCTGAGCATCAACAGCTCGGCACTGACCACTGATACGCCAACACTCATCGCTAATGGCACCAGCAAGGCTACCCTGACCTTTACGCTGAAGGATGCCAATAACAACCCAGTCACTGGGCAAACCGTGCTATTTAACAGTACATTGGCAAACAGCACCCTCAGTGCCGTCACTGACAATCTGGATGGAACCTACAGCGCAACGCTCAGCGGCACCCAAGCAGGCAACACCCGCATTAGCGTGAAAGTCAATAATGCGGACTTCGGTAACACCACACTCAACGTTGATCTGGAGCTGTTAGCTGACAGCGCAAATCTAAGCACCACTGAGTCAACCCTGACAGCCGATGCAACAACATTAGTGGCTAACGTTAACAGCAAAGCCACCCTGACCTTCACCCTGAAGGACGGTAACGGCAACCCGGTTAACGGCCAAACCATCACCTTTAACAGCTCACTGGCGAATGGCAGCTTTGGCACTGTCACCGACAACCAAGATGGCAGCTACACCACCACCTTCAGCGGTACCAAGGCGGGCGATAGCGTGATCACTGCCAGTGTCAACGGAACTGAGTTTGTTAACCCGCAGTTGACTATCACCCTCACGGCAGACGCTGATAATCTCTCTAGCACCCAATCAACGTTGGCAAGCAATGCCACGACGCTGGTTGCTGACGGCAGTAGCAAAGTGACGCTGACTTTCACCCTGAAGGATAGCAACGATAACCCGGTAAGTGGCGAGACAGTGACCTTCAACAGCTCACTGGCTAACACCACCTTTAGCACCACCACCGATAACCTGGATGGCACCTATACCGTCACCTTGAGCGGCACCAAAGCCGGTGAGGCCATCGTCACTGCCAACGTGAACGGTAGCGCATTTAGTGATCCTCAAGTCAGCATCCAACTCACTGCCGACCTCAGTAAGCTCAGTACCACTCAGTCAACACTGAGCAGCGATCTAGCAACACTGGTCGCCAATGGCAACAGTAAAGCCACTGTCACCTTTACCTTGATGGATGCCAACAGTAACCCGGTTGCCGACCAAACCGTCACCTTTAGCAGTTCACTCGCCAACACCACTTTTGGTACTGTCAGTGACAATAAAGACGGCACCTACACCGCCACCTTCAGTGGAACCAAAGCCGGTGATGCCATCATCACTGCCAACGTGAACAGCACCGCCTTTACCACACCACAAGTTAGCGTGAAACTGATCGCCGACAGCAGCACAATCTCTGCGGCCAAAGCGACGCTGACCAGTGACATCGGCACGTTAGTTGCCAACGGTAATAGCAAAGCGACCTTGACCTTCACGCTGAAGGATGCCAACGACAACCCGGTAAGCGGCCAAACCGTCACCTTCACCAGCTCACTGGCGAACAGCAGTTTTACCAGCGTCACCGATAACCAGGACGGCAGCTACACGGTCGCACTGACTGGCACCCAAGCAGGTGATGCGGTGATCACGGCCAAGGTGAACGGTAATGCCTTTACCACACCGCAAGTTAGCGTGACATTGATTGGTGACAGCAGCACCCTCTCCACCACTAAGTCAACGCTGCAAAGCAGTGTTACCTCGTTGATTGCTAACGGCACCAGCAAGGCTACCCTGACCTTTACGTTGAAGGATGCCAATGACAACCCAGTTATCGGTCAAACTGTGTTGTTTAACAGTTCGTTAGCAGACAGCGTCTTCAGTGCCGTCACCGATAACCAGGATGGTACCTACACCGCTACCCTCAGCGGTACCCGTGCTGGCATAGCCGATATTACAGCCAAGGTGAACAACAGTAACTTTGCCGAACCGAAACTGAGTATCACACTGCAAGGAGACAGCAGCGCACTGAGCACCACCCTGTCAACCTTAAGCGCAGACAGCAGCTCAATTGTCGCCGACGGCAAGCGCAAAGCGACCCTGACCTTTACCCTGAGAGACATCAATAGCAACCCAGTTGCAGGTCAAACCATCACCTTTAACAGCTCACTGGCGAATGGCAGCTTTGGCACTGTCACCGACAACCAAGATGGCAGCTACACCACCACCTTCAGCGGTAGCAAGGCGGGCGATAGCGTGATCACTGCCAGTGTCAACGGAACTGAGTTTGTTAACCCGCAGTTGACTATCACCCTCACGGCAGACACTGATAATCTCTCTAGCACCCAATCAACGCTGGTAGCCGATACCTCAACGCTGGTTGCGACTGGTAGTCAGTACTCGACGTTAACCTTCACCCTGAAGGATGCCAATGACAACCCAGTCAAAGGTCAAACCGTCACCTTTAGCAGCTCGCTGACAAACAGTAGCTTTAGCGCCACCACCGATAACCTGGATGGCACTTATACAGTGAAATTCAGTGGCACCAAAGCCGGTGATGCCATCATCACTGCTAACGTGAACGGTAGCGCATTTAGTGATCCTCAGGTCAGTGTCAAACTGATTGCTGACAGCAGTAAACTAAGCACCACTAACTCAACACTGAGCAGCGATCTAGCAACACTGGTCGCCAATGGCAACAGTAAAGCCACTGTCACCTTTACCTTGATGGATGCCAACAGTAACCCGGTTGCCGGCCAAACAGTGACCTTTAGCAGTTCGCTCGCCAACACCACTTTTGGTACTGTCAGTGACAATAAAGACGGCACCTACACCGCCACCTTCAGTGGAACCAAAGCCGGTGATGCCATCATCACTGCCAACGTGAACAGCACCGCCTTTACCACACCACAAGTTAGCGTGAAACTGATCGCCGACAGCAGCACAATCTCTGCGGCCAAAGCGACGCTGACCAGTGACATCGGCACGTTAGTTGCCAACGGTAGCAGCAAAGCGACCTTGACCTTCACGCTGAAGGATGCCAACGACAACCCAGTAAGCGGCCAAACCGTCACTTTCACCAGCTCACTGGCGAACAGCAGTTTTGCTAGCGTCACCGATAACCAGGACGGCAGCTACACGGTCGCCTTCACCGGTACCAAAGCGGGTGATGCGGTGATCACGGCCAAGGTGAACGGTAATGCCTTTACCACACCGCAAGTTAGCGTGAAACTGATTGGTGACAGCAGCACCCTCTCCACCACTAAGTCAACGCTGCAAAGCAGTGTTACCTCGTTGATTGCTAACGGCACCAACAAGGCTACCCTGACCTTTACGTTGAAGGATGCCAATGACAACCCAGTCATCGGTCAAACCGTGCTGTTTAACAGCTCGCTAACCAACAGCGTCTTCAGTACCGTCACCGATAACCAGGATGGTACCTACACCGCTACCCTCAGCGGCACCAAGATCGGCGATGCGCTAATCACTGTCAAAGTGAACGGTAATGACCTTGCCAACCAGCAAGTCAGTGTGAAATTGATCGCAGACAGCAGCAATCTCTCGAGCACAAAATCGGCGTTAACCAGCGATATCACTACACTGGTCGCTGATGGTAGTAGCAAAGCAACGCTAACCTTCACACTGAAGGACGCCAACGACAACCCGGTAAGCGGCCAAACCGTGACTTTCACCAGTTCACTGGCGAACAGCAGTTTTGCTAGTGTCACCGATAATCAGAACGGCACCTATACGGTCACCTTCACCGGTACCAAAGCGGGTGATGCGGTGATCACTGCCAACGTGAACGGTAATGCCTTTGCCACACCGCAAGTTAGCGTGAAACTGATTGCGGACAGCAGCAATCTGTTGATTAGCAACTCGACGTTGACCAGCGATGTAACAACCATCGTCGCTGACGGTAGTAGCAAAGCAACACTCACCTTTAGATTAGGAGATAAATATAACAACCCTGTCAGTGGCCAAACTGTGTCATTCATCAGTTCGTTGACCAACACTAAAATCAGTGCTGTGACTGATAACCAAGACGGAACCTATACCGCAACGCTCACCGGAACTACGGCGGGTAATACCAATATTGATGTCAAGGTGAACAATTCTAATTTCGCCGCTGGCATCATCCGTGTCAGTGTGCAACTCACCGCAGACAGCAATAACCTAAGTACTACGCAGTCAACCCTGCAGAGTGATAAGTCTACTGTAATCGTCGACGGTAGCAGCAAGGCGACATTGACCTTCACCCTGAAGGATGCTAACGGCAACCTGGTTAATGATCAGAGCGTTATCTTGATCAGCTCACTGGCGAGTAGCACAGTAAGTGCGGTGACGAATAACAATGACGGCACCTACACTGCAACGCTGACGAGCACCCAACTAGGCAATGCTGATATCACGGTCAAGGTTAACAACAACAGCTTTGCAGTGACTAAAGTAACGGTCACGTTTACTGCAGACCTGAGCAGCGCAACACTGACCAGTGACAGCCTGACCGTCACCCAAAATAACGCGATTGCTGACAATCTGACTCAGAACAGCGTGCGCGCCAACGTGACCGACAAATATGGCAATCCGGTTGCTGGAGCGACTGTCACCTTCTCTGTCACCAGTGGAGCAACACTGACCGCAGTCAACGGCGGGATCACCGATGCATCAGGTAATGCTACCGCCACCTTGACCAGTGCTATATATGGCTCATATACCGTCACGGCAACAGTGAATGGCACCTCACGTACTGCGCTGCTAACCTTTGCCGATGCTTGGGTAGCCATGTGGATGGTGTTATCTAAGCAAAACGATGCCTTTTCTGTCTATAGTCGTTACCCAAGTATTGGTTACCCTTCAGCATCGTTCACGCTAACAGCCGCGATGGATAAAGCTAACAGTGACTACAACTGGAGTAGCTCCCAGAGTTGGGCCACAGTAACCCCTACCGGTGTGGTCACCCTGGTCAGCAAACCAACCTCCAGTAACAACTCGGTGATCATCAAAGCCACGCCTAAAGCGGGGGGCAAACAAGCCAGATATGAGTTCACCGTGAAAAAGTGGTTCAACACACCAGGAACATCACAAACTAACATGACACAAGCAATTGCCAGTTCACAATGCGTGAGTCCAGCCAGAGTGCCAAGTATTGAAGAGTTAACCAATGCAGGGTCATCAGGTAATGGTAGCAAAGCTGTCATGGGGACACTGTTTGGCGAATGGCAAAAGCCGAGTTCTTGGCACCACAACATATGGTCAACAACGAACATCTACACTTACCTAACCACTGGGCAACGTGCAAATTACACCACAGCGGTTGACATTGCGGTAAGTTGCGTGACTGACATCTAACCACCACAATAAACCACTCGGAGATAACACACACCAGCCAGTTACCGTACCACACGGTAACTGGCTTTTTTATTTAGCTTATTTTTAATCACTAACGCAAGTGCCAGGCTGTATCCCATAATTATTCTTTTTACAATCAAACGCCTATTTTAATCAGAAGAAGTCTTTTACGTGGTTCGTTACGATTTTCCCGATGACGCTTGGACGTTGATTTTCTCCTCGTTACCGCCTGAGCGAAGCCTTTTTAAGGCCGATCGTCCTTATCTTGAGCACAGGAAAGTGATGAATGGCCTATTTTGGCTACAGTGTTCAGGTGCTCCCTAGCGAGACCTTCCTGAACGTTATGGTCACTGGAAAACAATTTACAACCGGTTTAATCGGTGGTCCAAGGCTAGAATAATAAAATCTATTTTCAATAAATTACCTAAGATACTTGATGCGAAAATGTTGATTGACTGGGATGCTATCGCGTTGGATGACAGTCACATTCGGGCCCTGAAAGCCGCTGCGGGTGCTAAAAAAACGCCCCTATGAACTCAGTTGTCATGGATTGGGTCGCTCTCGAGGTGGCTTTGGTACCAAAATCCATATGGCGACAGAGAGCACAGGATGACCACTGAGTTTTTGTCTGAGTGGTGGACAAGCCCATGAGATCAGATACGCAGAAACGTTGCTTGGCCGGGTTGGGATCATCCGACAAAGTGGGCACCTAAAGTCGCGGCCTAAAGCGGTGTTGGCTGATAAGGGATACTCAAGTCAGGCATTGCGTAATCGACTGAGAAATAAAGGGATAAGAGCGGTTATTCCTTTTAAATCAAATGAAAATGCTAGTCAGGATAAACGCCGAAAACTCGATACTCGCTGATACAAAAAGCGTAATGTCGTTCAATGTTGCTTCGCCAAGCTTAAAGAACATCGCCGTATCGCTACCCGTTCGGAAAAACAGCCAGAAATTACCTGAGCATGTTGAAACTGGGTGCTATTCGGTTATTTTTAAAGCGATTATCAAATTAAGGGACACACCCTAATGCATTATGCCCAGGAGAATACTTCGTCATGATTTACTCTGCCCTACCCCAATGTGGTCATTTTTTGATAGTAACCACTATCCTGCCACAGGGTACCCTCATCACAAACCTACTGAAAGAGAGCGCTAAAAAACTTAACCCATTGAAAAAATTATGCACTTGGTGTTTTGTTTACCTGCTATCTGTTTTATATTAACGGCTCAATGGCTGCTGATTTATCATGCGCAGCAGAGGCACGCAAGCTGGCAGCAGTGTGTATTTTTGCAATCAATCACCTAAGCGACACAATGCTAGCAGCAAATTTATTTGTAAATCAGGTACAGAATGTTAGATAACTCTTTATTTAGCTAAAAATACCTTGAATTTATAGAACAATACATTTTAAGGAGAATTAATAAAATGTCGAATAACAACTTTACCAGTGTATTTTCCGTTCTTCACGTGAATGATTTCGATGCCGCCGTTGAATGGTACGTCAAATGGCTTGGGCGCAAGCCAGATGTAACACCTGATGAGGGGATCGCCGAATGGCAGCTCACAGAGAATGCCTGGATTCAAGTATCGATGGCTCCAGAGCCAAACCTTGCTGGTAAATCATTTGTAGTTTGCGGTGTCCGTGACATCGAAGTACAGAGGGCAATTTGTCAAGATGCTGGGGTTAGCACGAGTGAAATACAGGATCTAGGATTCATCAAACTTGCGCAAATCAGCGATCCCGCCGGAAACACCGTGATGTTTGTCCAAGAAATGTAGCACCAACCGCTCGCCAGGGCTAATACCGTCGGGTGGTACCATTTTAGCCATTAATACTGCTCTTTTCTCCATAGAGTAACGTAATGTTTCTCCGCCGGTTAAAACCCGTTGTTGGTTAAAATGAGCACAGCCGAGAAGGACAACCGGCCTGACACAAAGAGCAGTTCGCACGACGTTGAGGTAACAAAATAGTCACCTGCTGTGATGGGGCAGCCTAGCTGCACTGCCCCGGAAGAGCGGTTAGGCGGACTCTTCAGCCAATCCCTTTCTCAGGTTAATCTCGCTGATAATCTTCATAAACAGCGACTCATTCAGTTTATAGAATGCGCCCATCATGATTGCTGCGCTCATCGCCAATAGGCAAGGGTAAATAAAGATCAACTGGCGCAGCCCTTCCAGCACGGCTGGCGACTGCTCAATATTGGGTACGTAACCGATCTGCATCAGCATGATTCCTGGCAAAAACCCCGCCAGCGCGGCTGAGATTTTGCGAGAAAAGGTATAACCGGTATAGACCGAACCTTCTGCACGAATGCCGGTTTTCCATTCACCATAATCGACGGTGTCGGGAACCAGTGCCCAGTTGAGGCTGTTAACAAACGCGGTACCAAAGAAAGCAACGCAAGAGAAGGCAACAAAGGAGAACGAGTTGTGCCCCCAGAAATAGTTGAGCAAATCGCCGATGCACCACAACAGCAACCCGCTGAGGTAAACCCGTTTTTTGCCGAAGCGCTGCACCGCAGCAGGCACCATCAATACGCCAATCAGAATACAGCCCATACTGAAAAAGCCCATATAGGAGAGCAGCGAAACATCATTGAGCACGTATTGGGTGTAGTAGACCTGGATCGCCAACTTGATATTAAACGCAGCCAGAGTACAGAGATTAGCCAGGCAGAGTACCAGCAGTGGCGGATTGTTAAAGATGGCGCGGAACGATTTGAAAATACCTGGTTTATGATGGTGTGGCACCACCTCGACATAGCGTTCTTTGACTCCCCGATAACAGCAGTACATACAGAACACACCGGCACTGGCGAAAGTAATGGCAGCAACCAAGTAACCCACTTCAGGTGGATCAGTAAACAGCATCTGTAGCGGTACAAAAGCGACGGTGCAGAGCATCAGGCCGAGCGTGGCACCGCCCTGCCGCCAAGCGGCAAGTTGTGCGCGCTCTTGCGGGTTTTTACTGATAGCAGGAACCATTGCGCCATAGGAACAGTTCATCAGACTGTAGAACAGCCCGAATAACATAAATAATACCGTGGCCAATACCGTCTTTATGGTGATGCTAAAACCAGTATTAACAAAGTTAGCTACCGCGACCAACGCCACAGGCAGCGAAGCATAGAGAATAAATGGACGGAACTTGCCTTTCGGGCCAATATTGCGCCGTGAATCGAGCAATACACCGGTAAGAATATCGGTGAAGGAGGTAAAGAATTTAGCGATTAAAAATATCACCCCGCCATAGGCTGCTGGCAGGCCAAGCACATCGGTATAAAACTTTAGCAGGTAGAGCGTTCCGATACACAACATCAGGTTTGAACCGAAATCACCAATGCCGTAGGCAAATTTTTCACGCAGAGGTAATTTCAGTGTGGTTGGGTCTTGATCAGTTGTAAAATTAGCCATTTGACAGATCCTTATAGTGTGTTAACCCGCGAATTGCTGCGATGCTGGTCTGTCTGATGCGGGTTAATTTATTTTGTGTTTAGCCAGATGACCGGTGCGGCAGCCACCGCAAGATGAGCCGCCGCACCAGCAAACCAAGCATCACACAGCAGGTTTTACATTGCGTTTTCTCTCTTCCAGTTCGCTGATAATCTTGATGTAATTTTTCTCAGTCAGGGTGTAGAACAATCCCATCGTAAGTGCCGTGACCACCGCCAGACCACCGGGGTAGAGGAAGATCAACTGCCGCATCCCCTCCAGCGTGTCAGCGTCTTGTGCCACATTCGGCACATAGCCGATGTAGGTCAACATCACGCCGGGGAAAAAACCGGCCAGACCTTGTGACACTTTGCGAAAGAAGGTAAAGCCGGTATAGACGGTACCTTCAGAACGTACACCGGTTTTCCATTCACCGTATTCCACGGTGTCGGATACCAGCGCCCAGTTGAGGCTGTTAACAAAAGCAGTGCCGAAAAACGCCAGGCAGGAGAACAGCACAAACATGGTACTGGTACTGCCCCACAGGTAATTCATCACATCGCCGATAATCCATAATGACAGGCCACCGAGGTAAACCGTTTTCTTACCAAACAGCTTAACCACTGTCGGCACCAGCAACACCCCAACCAAAATACAGCCCATGCTGAAGAAGCCCATATAGGAGAGCAGGCTGATATCATTGAGCACGTATTGCGTGTAGTAGACCTGGATCGCCAGTTTGACGTTGAAAGCGGCCAAGGTGCACAGGTTAGCCACACAGAGCACAAACAGGGGTTTATTACCGGTGATAGCCGCAAATGATTTCAGCAGGCCGGGTTTTGGTGTGCCGGGTTTCGGCAATTCGACATAGCGTTCCCTAACACCTGAATAGCACCACCACATGCAGAGCATACCCGAGAAGGCGAAGGCACTGGCTGCGACGATATAACCAAGCTGCGGGCGGCCATCAAACAGCGACAGGATCGGCACGAAACCGACAGTACACAGCAACAGACCAACGGTCGCACCACCCTGACGCCAAGCGGCCAATTGCGCCCGCTCCTGTGGGTTTTTGGTCATTGCAGGAACCATTGCGCCATACGAGCAGTTCATCAGGCTGAAGAACAACCCGAAAGTCATAAACAGCAAGGTGGCAATCACGGTTTTGGTGGTGATCGCAAACGGTGTACCGATGAAGTTAGCAATCACCAACAGGGCGACCGGCATTGAAGCATAAAATATAAATGGTCGGAATTTACCTTTTGGGCCAATATTACGGCGTGAATCAAGAATTACCCCGGTACCAATATCGGTGAATGCGGTAAAGAAACGCGAAATCAAAAAAATCAGGCCGCCATACGCAGCGGGAATACCCAAAACGTCAGTATAGAATTTCAGTAAATACAGTGTGCCAACACTTAACAGCAAATTGGAGCCGATATCGCCGATGCCATAAGCGAATTTTTCGCGCAATGGCAATACTAGCTTAACCGGATCCTGAGTAGCTTCACTCATGGTGACTCTCCTTGAAAACAGCCTAATCAGAAATTGCCGCTATTTCTGGCAAGAGATAGCGGCTAATAAACGGCAATTACAGTGTGCTGGTGCGTAGTGATGCGAACAGCGTTGCCCACTCACTGCTGGCACGATAAAACACTGGCGGTTGTCCAATTGGAGCCGCAACCGTCACTTCACCACCACCACTGTGTGCCTCACCCGTCCACAGGTTGATCCAGTTATCTTTTGGCAGATAGAGTGTCCAATCGCTACGTCCTTCTTCATACACCGGTGCAACCAGCAGATCACGACCAAACAGATACTGATATTTCAGACGATAGGTTTCGGCATCATCTTCATAATGCAGGAACAGTGGGCGCATTACCGGCAAACCAGATTGCGCATTGAGCGCCACCGCCTGCTTGATATACGGCTTCAGTGTGGTGAAGACCAGGCTCATACGGGCAAATTGACGAATGGTCTCAACATCATGATCAAACTGCCAGTTATCGTCCGGGCGGTTACCCTCATGGGTACGCATCAGTGGGGTAAAGGCACTGAACTCACACCAGCGCATCAGTAACTCTTTATTGCGCTTCATATCAAACAGCGTGGTGTAGCCACCGATATCACTGTGGTGCAGGCCATGACCGGTCATGGCCAGTGACAACGCTGCCGGGATCACCGAAGCCAACCCATCATCCAAGCTCCAGTCAACATTCTGGTCACCGGCCCACATCATCACCGAATATTTTTGGCTGCCGGTGTAACCCGCGCGCATAAAGAACAGAATTTCACCCAGTTTACCGGTTTCGACCAGGGCATCGTAGTTACACTTCGCCCACAACGCCGGCCACGCGTTATGCATAATCTCAGCATCAACACCGTTATACATCACCGTATCGGTCGGCAGATATTCGCCAAAATCCGCCATCCAGCCATCAAGGCCAAATTCGATCAGATTCTTCTTGATAACATTCTTGTACCAGTCATAGGCCTCAGGCTTGGTCAGATCAACCACACCGGCATAAAACTCTCCAAATTCAACCTGATAGTCATTACCACTATAATCTTTGGTGAGATAGCCTTTCTCAGCCGCTTCGGCATAAAGCTCTTTCTCAATCGCCACATAAGGGTTGATATAGCCGAGGAAACGCACCCCTTGTTTTTTCCATTCTGGAATACGTTTATCCAGTTCAGGGTAGAGTTCACTGTCCCAACGCCAGTTCCACATTAAGCGCTTACCGAACGACGTAATGCGTCGCCCTTCCCAGTCTTGCGCCCAAATGCCACTGACCTTAACGCCATGTTCGCGCATCAGATCCAGCTTTTTCTGACACACTTCGGTGCCGCCCTGGATACCGAGAATAACGCCGTCATAGACCCAATCCGGCAATTCAGGCTGACGCCCGAGCAGCGCGGTCAGTTTTTCCAGCAGGCTGATGTAGCTATCGGCGCACTCAAAGCGCAGCACCGCATGATCTTGCCAGATCGCCAACTCATGAAACTGTTCGGCAGAGAAATCGAAATTCATGTAGCAGCTATTTTCGACATGGCAGTAATACTTCTGGCTACTGACAAAGGTAGGCTGCGGGAAGAACGTCCAGTAGTAATCACCACCGGCATTCTCTTTGCAGTCTGCCAGCCAAGTGACGTAACTCTGCTTATTACGGCCAACACCCTGTTCACTGGTCCAGAGTGGGAACGGTTTGCCACGCAGATCAAAATAGGAAAACTGCTCGCCACAACCATAGACATGATCTTCCGGTTGTGCCGCCAGGCGTAGCCACATGCGGTTATTATCGGCATCACCATTGCGCAACTGCATCTGCAAGCGCCCTTGCGCATCAGTGCCGATCTCCAGCGTGCAGTGCGCGACATTGCCACGACTAAAGCAGATTGACCAGCCACCCGCTTGTGGTGTGATCTGCGCATCGGTCAGTGCCAGTTTCTCACTGAGCTGATCTTTAATACTGAAGTTGCCACGGAACATATCGATGTCCGCTTTACCACGGCCAATCCATAGGCAGGGTGCTTGTGTCGTATGCTGCAACAGCACACGGCGTTGAAATGTCAGGGTGAATCCGTGCTCATGCTGCGTCAGTTCTAAGCCTTGCTGAGAAGTCATGATCAATTCTCCAAAAAATGAAAGAGGGTGTTATTTCATGCGATAGCGCCACAGTTAAGTCAGTTCAATAACCTCTAAGCCAAGCAGATCGGCCACTTTCCGTAGCAGTGGACGGTGTTCGCCGTAAACCAGCGAGGTGTGATGCTCCATACCGGCAGCAATCAAACGCTGACGGTAAAGATCGGCGGGTACATCAAGGCGTGCAGTGCCTGCGGTACCGGAAAAAGCCAGTGGCGCTTTGATCATCTCACCGCCAGCCAGCATCAGGCGCAACTTGCCCTCGCCCTGAGTGATACGGCAGAGAGTGATACGACCGGGTTTCAGTGCAAATTCAGACAACAGCGGCAACTTGCGGTTAGAGTGGATCGTGGCTTGTACCGGGCCATCGCGATCCGCCATCTCGATCGGTGCCTGGCCGCAGTGCCAGAACACCACGCTATCATCCTGTGGATCGATATCGACCAGATCGGTATTAAACACCGCATTGCCTGAAGCCCATTGCGCCATCAGCGAAGAGAGCACGCCAAACATATCGGCCTCACAGCCGCAAGGCACCTTATCTTCATTCATCAGAGCCAACGCACCACAAGCCGCACAGCCGTAGTCAGTAAAGAAGTCTGGCCAACAGCGAACAGCAATACCGTTGTAACCCTCGCGTTGTGCTTTTTCACGCAGTGCGGCATACACCTTAAGCGTCTTACGCGTCGCGGTCTGATCCATCTCGGCCAGATTAGCGAAATCTTTCGCTCTACGTGCATATGGCTGATCCGCGACACTGTCCGGCAGCACTTTCACTTGCTCGATAAAATCGAGCACCGGCTGACGATCCACCGAAACACCAAAATGCTCAGTCAGTTGCTGCTGGTTATAGTTACAGGCATCAAAACCGAGTGGGTGCTCACCAATCACCATCACTTTGGCTTGTTTGAAACGCTTAACAATGGCAGCAGCATCAGCCAACTGTTGCAACTCTTGCACAACGCGCTGATCATCTGGCACACCGTGCAGTGTCTGCACTTTGATCCCGGCACGGCTCAACGCATGACAGGCCAAGTTGACACCACAGAACGAATTCAGACGTAAACGGCCACCGGTACGCGCCTCTGGGAACGACCACATCACTGCGGGCACCGAAAACTCACCCAGTACCTCGGTAGTGAGTGAGGCATCGGTAAACGTGACTTGCAGAATCAATAGCAGGTCGAGATCGGCCTGCTTCAGTGCTGGCAGTGCCTGTAGCGCCGAATCGGCGTCAAAATGCAGCACTGCCTCACCAACCAGCTCAATATTCAGCCCATTTAGCGTCTGCCACGCCTGTGCCAACATCTGCTCAGCATAAGGCACATCAAAGGTGGTTCTACCTAAGGCTAAAATGCCAACTTTTGCTTTATTTTTCATTTTATTGCTTCCAGTAATCTAACAGGGTTATGCCACAGTGCTAAAACGGTGTTCCGTCCGACTGTGGTACTCCTCGCCGGGGCGCAGCACCACATTGCCGAAGTGGGCATGGTGAATACTGTCCGGGAACGCCTGTGTTTCCAGGCAGAGACCAGAGAAAGCCTGATAGCGCTGCCCGGCCTTACCGTTCCAAACTTTGTTAGAGAGCTTAAATCCGTTGTAAAACTGGATACCAGGCAGACAGGTGTGTACCTCCATCACGCGCCCACTGTGTGGACAACTCAGCGTCGCAGCAGGGCGCACCACGGCCTTGCCTGCTGAGCCGGCAGCCGGTTTCAGCATGTAGTTAACATCAAAATCCTGTGCCGGACGGTGCAACATCGCATCACCAATCCGCCGCGCGCTACGGAAATCAAATGCACTTGCGGCAACACGCACAATCTCACCGGTTGGCAGCATGGTGCTATCATCGACCGGCGTAATGAAATCGGCTTCAATCTTCAACCACTGATCGTCAATCCGCCGCTGATGCCCTTGCAAGTTGTAGTAGCTGTGATTGACCAAGTTCACCAGTGTTGGGCGATCAGTACGGGCATTAAAACTGAGCGTCATCACATTCTCTTCGCTCAAACCGATACGGTGCTCAACCTGTAGATTGCCAGGATAGCCCTCCTCGCCATCAACTGAGGTGCGGCGGAAAATAACACCGTCGCCATCCTCTTCAGCCTGCCAGACATATTTGTCAAAACCGTGGCGACCACCGTGCAGATGCTGCCCGGTTGGTGCTTCATTAGTCGCCAGAATGAACTCTTCGCCATCGAGAGTGAAACGCCCACCGGCGATACGGTTAGCACAACGGCCGGCAATGGCGCCAAAGAATGGATGCCCAGCCTGATAGTCAGCCAACTGATCAAATCCCAGCACCACATCCTCTAACTGGCCATGCCGATCAGGCACCCAGAGTTGGGTGATAATACAACCATAATTAGTGACACACAGCCGCATACCCTGGCTATTGGTCAAGGTGAACAGGGTGACGGCCTGCCCTTGGTGATCGCCAAAGTGTTGGCGTTGAATGGTGGTCATAATCTGAGCCTTCATGGTTAGCGCGGCATTCACCGCGCGACAGAACGTTAAAACTGAGCAGCCTTACCCTGGCTGCCAAACAGCCTTATTTTTTCTGCTACCTTGGCTTGCATCATGTCGCGTCCATGACCGAGCGACACCGCTAACACAAACTCCTCCGGATCACGGTTCAACACCTCGGAAACCCCTTGAGTGAAAGCCTGGCGCAATTCGGTGTCGACATTAATCTTGGCAACCCCTCTAGCGATCGCTTCACGGATCTGATCGTCCGGCACACCAGAACCACCGTGCAGCACAATCGGCTTCTTCACCACCTCACGGATCTCCCTTAAGCGATCCAGTGCCAACTGAGGCTCCTGCTTATACAGGCCGTGTGCAGTACCGATAGAGACCGCCAGATAATCGACCGTGGTCAACTCAGAAAACTGCAATGCTTCATCGCAACTGGTGATCAGAGCATCTTTTTCATCGACCGAAATATCATCTTCAGTGCCACCAATTTTGCCAATCTCCCCCTCAACACCAATGTCGAGCGCATGAGCAACATCGGCCACCGCACGGGTAATACGCACATTTTCATCAAATGATAGATGTGAACCATCAAACATCACTGACTGGAACCCTGCCTGCACCGCCTGCATGGTCTGCTTGAAATTACGGCTGTGATCGAGATGGATACAGACCGGCACGGTAATATCGTGCATAAAGGCATCGATCATCGCTTTCATTGGCTGTAGCCCCATCACGCTGATCACCTTCTGACCGACCTGGATCATGATCGGTGCCTGCTCCTGCTGAGCGGCCAACAGAATCGCGCGGATAGTCTCGGCGTTATGCGCACTGAAGGCACCAATGGAATAACCATTCTTCCACGCCTGTTGGATCATGGTGTTACCCGATATGTACGGCATTTTAACTCCCCTTGACGAACTGACACTCAGCCGTCGTTGCAAATAAAATTACTGTTTGTTCGCTCGGCCAGAGACCGCACGAACCTGTTCAAGAATGGCACTCCAATCCTGCCGCCCACGTCCACTGGCACGCGCCTGGCTGTAAACCTCACGCGAAGCGGCTCCCATCGGCATAGCGACATGCAACTGATTGGCGACATCGAGCGCAATACCGAGATCTTTATGCGCCAAATCGATCATAAACGCCGGGCTAAGATCACCTTTCAGCACCTTATTCGGCCAAGTGGTCGTGAAATGCCCTTTACCGGCCGGGGTACCGCTCATCACCTTCAGCGCGACATCAAACGACAGCCCCAGCGCCTCACACAGCACCGTGGCTTCTGCCGACAGTGCATTCAACGCGATACTCATGTAGTTATTAATCAGCTTCACGCGGATCCCCATACCTGGGCCACCGGCATTAATCAGCTCGGAACCCATTGCCATCAGCAAAGGTGTTGCGCGCTCAACCTGCTCACCAGTACCGCCAGCCAGGATCAGCAGCGTACCGGCAATCGCGTGATCCGAAGTACGGCCAACAGGCGCATCCATCAGGCTGAAACCGCGCTGATTCATATCGGCGATCAAGCGATCAGTCTGTAGTGGGTGAATAGTAGACATATCAATCACCAGCGCAGAGGCAGACAAACCGTCACAAACGCCCTGCTCACCAAACAGCACCTCACGCACCAAATCACCGTTTGGCAGCATAGTGATAACGAACTCAGCACCCTCAGCGGCTTGAGCTGGGCTACCTGCCGCCTGAGCACCCTGTGCGACTAACGCATTAACCGCCGCAGGACTCACATCAAAAACGGCGAGCTGATGCCCGGCCTTAAGCAGATTACTGGCCATTGGGGCACCCATTTGGCCAAGCCCAATAAATCCGATCTGTGCCATGGTTATCTCCTATTGGTTAGAAATGTCATTTTCATGTCAACTTGGTCGCCATGAGTCAGATTATTTTTGTCTGTTTTTGATCGTATTTGTAATTTATGGTCAAAAAATTGACGCTGGTCACTTTTTTAACATTTGAGAAAATTAAAATAGCCAGAGCGTGATCGACCGCTACTTTTTTCTGAACACGTTTTGCAAATCAGCGACAACTCACTAGGCTGTTGTTGTAAAAACAATCAATAAACAAACAAATCAATAAACAAATAAGGTATCCAAGCTATGATGCGAATCGCCTGTGTAGGTATTACGGTGCAAGATCGCTTGTACTACGTTGAGAAGTTACCGACCGCTGGCGGCAAATATGTTGCTGGTGACTACCGTGAAATCGGCGGCGGCCCAGCGGCAACAGCAGCGGTAGCGGCGGCACGGCTAGGGGCACAAGTTGATTTTATTGGTCGCGTAGGTGACGACGCCACCGGACAGACCTTACTGAATGAACTACAAAGTTACGCCGTGAATGTTGAACACTGCCGCCGTTACCCACAGGCGCGTTCGTCACAATCCGCGATCATCGTTGACAGCCAGGGTGAACGGATGATCATCAACCACCCCAGCCCGGATCTGCCTGAAGATGCGGCTTGGTTACACGACATCGACTTTAGCCAGTATCATCTGGTGCTGGCTGATGTGCGCTGGCATCAAGGCGCACTGACCGCTTTCACACTGGCGCGGCAGGCGGGTGTAACCACACTGCTGGATGCCGACGTAACACCACAACAGATCGAACCGCTGGTGGCACTGGCCGATCACGCCGCATTCTCAGAACCGGGACTCCTGCGCATGACAGGCGAAAGTGAAGTTGAACGCGGACTACGCATGGCCAAAGCGCTAAGCGCAACCAACGGATTAAGCAGCGCCGAAAATGACAAAAACGGACAAGTTTACGTCACCAAAGGCAAACAGGGCTGTTTCTGGTTACAGGATAATCAGTTACATCACCAGCCGGGTTTCAAGGTTGATGTGGTCGATACCACAGGTGCAGGCGACGTTTTTCATGGCGCACTCGCGGTTGCACTGGCCAGCCAGCCAACCATTGCTGAAGCAGTGCGTTACGCGAATGCGGTTGCGGCATTGAAATGTACCCGCCCGGGTGGGCGAGCAGGTATCCCGACCAAGGAACAGGCTGACGCATTTTTGGCCGCTGCGGTATAATACCCGCCGAAATACCATCAGCCGAAATAACATCAGCCGAAATAACATCAGTTGAAATAACAACCAGAGAATAGCGCATGAGTCCGACCGCATTAACCGGGAACCCACGTCATGATCAACTGATAGAACTGATCACCAAACGTGGCTACATGAACATCGACGAATTAGCCGAACTGCTGGCAGTCTCGACACAAACGGTCAGACGCGATATCCGCAAACTGAGTGAACAGGGCTTGATCACCCGCCATCATGGCGGAGCCGGTCGAGCATCCAGCGTCGTCAACACGGCCTTCGAACAGCGCGAAATCTCCTACACCAACGAAAAAATGGCGATTGCGCGCGCAATCGCCAGCCACATCCCGGATCGCTCAACCATCTTTATCACCATTGGCACCACAGTTGAACACATTGCACGCGCGCTGATGCACCATAACCACCTGCGCATCATCACCAACAGCCTGCGTGTCGCACACATCCTGTACAAAAACACCCAATTTGAAGTGATGATCCCAGGGGGAACCCTACGCCCGAACAACGGCGGCATCATCGGCCCCAGCGCGGTCAGCTTCGTCAGCGGCTTCCGTGCTGATTACCTGATCACCAGCATCGGCGCGATTGAAACCAATGGTGATCTACTGGAATTTGATGTCAACGAATCGAGCGTCGCCAAAGCAATGATGGCCCATTCACGCCATATCCTACTGGCAGCAGATCACACCAAGTTTCACACCTCGGCGGCAGTCGAGATTGGCAACACCCGCCAAGTCACTACATTGTTCACCGACGCAGCGCCGCCCGCAGCACTGGCCTCGTTACTGGAACAACAGCAGGTAGAGGTGGTGCTGACACCGCCATAACCGAAGCTGCCAGAAGACTTAACAACTGAGTGCGACGGCAGGTTAGCAATCAGAAATAGAGTGGCTAGAAAGAGAGAGCAGGATCAGCAGCACGTTGATCTATTGCGTCCTCTAAGGCTGATGGAATGCAATACGCTTTTCTGCTTGTATTCCCCCTTCAAAGCTGAATAGTTTCGGGCTCAGTCAGCCGCGCCAGGGCAATGGACAACGCTCGATCATTGAACAGACGATCCTTACGTGCAGCAGCATCTGAGCCAGCCGGCCAGTGGCGCAGCCCTTCACGCAAGGCAGGCACGTTAGGTGCCACACCTTCGCGGACTAGCAGCCAGTCTACAGTGGCCAACAGTTCCATACCAAAAGGAGATTCAAAGCCATCAATCAGTACGGTGGTAGCCTCTAGTGCTTGCGTGTAGGCTTTAGCCTCGTTCTTGAGATAAGTCTGCACAAAAGCCTTGCGTTGATCGTCAAACCAAATCACATCCAATGGTTCAGCGTCGCTGATGCGCTTTTCGCAGTGTAGGTAGCTACCATCCAAGTTGTTCAACAGATGATCGAGTCGGTTGGCGTAAGGGCCATATTTATGTGGAATAAAATCTAAATTTAATGGGTTATCTGCATGATTGTAGTGTTTGATGGTTCGTTCTAAGAACCATGCCAGCTTCTGGATCTCCAGCAAACTACATTCCATTCCCAGCACCCAGTAACGTCGCACCAACTCAGCAATCAGCGCACGGGAGGGAGTCAGCTTCTCAACACCCACACGCTTGACGACATTCTGGTACTGTTGGGTAGGTTCAAACACCAGAATGTTGAGGTTCAGATCACCCAGAACCTGCTCGATCAGCTTACGTACTTCGGCCCATTCCAAACCACCATTGCCTGCACCCAATGGCGGGATCGCGATGGACTGAACCTGCTGCTCGATCAGGAAGCGACGCAAATCCTGCAAGCCCTCAACGATCCATTCCATTTGTGATGGAGCACGCCAGTGCTGCTTGGTAGGGAAGTTGACAATCCAACGCGGGCCGTCCAACTCATCTACAGGCGTCACGAACATTTTGCCGGTCTGCACTTCCTTGGCCTTGCAGGCGGCAGCATAACGGCGAAAGTTTTCGGTGAAGCGTTCCTTGAACATCAGCGCAATGCCTTTGCCCATCACACCAACAGTGTTGACGGTGTTGACCAACGCCTCAACGCGGGCCTCCAACAAGTTGCCTTGAGTAAATGTGATCATCAGAAGTACCACTCTGTTCTAGCATGAACCGGAAGGTCCAGATGGCGATCCTGAACTTGTTGCTCAATGCATTGTTTCAATGTTTCTGTGTAGCATACAATGCCGAGAAGCCCAATGACTGGCAAGTACTGATGAATCAGTGCCTCGGCCTGGTAGTGCTCAAACTTGGCCGGATCGTCCGGATCGCGTTTGAAATCGCGCCGTTGTAGCAAGGGCCAGTTAATTTTGTCAAGATCGGCCAAGTCCGAGTAATAGTCTGCCCATTGGTAATAAGCATGACTGTTAGTGAACAGAAACGGCAAACCCAACTCGGCAATGCGGTGCAGGCTGGAGACTAGAATCACGATCTCATCATTGGACCGCTTCTGCACTCCCCCCCTGCCGGTGTAGATGTTGCGCAACATTGGCGAGAAGGGGGTGAAGTAGAACGGCACGTAGTCATTCAACCGACCGCCCGGCGGTAACGGTACTGGATGATAAGCACGCTTGTTGATCAACTCCGGGTTACCGATAGGCACCCAACTTGGTGCTTTCACCGTACTGTTGCCGCAATGCAGGCCATTATCCAGCACCCACGGCAGATTGTCTCGGTGGACAATCCGCCAGATCAGCGCCTTATTGGGATTAAGGTTACGATAGACCTTAGCCATCGAACACCTCGGGTTCTTCAACCTTGAACAGCGCTTTACCAATTAACAGGTCTTGCATCTGACTGGATTTTGGGTTCTGCAACTTAACAACCTGAGTCTGGATCAACATGCCGCCCGAGCCGGCAGTTTGATTGAACATACGCATTCCCTCTTTGGTGTGGCAAATCTCGGCACAGATACATACCACCTTGACTGGGGCGTAAAACTCACCGGCATCTATGTTGCCAAGCAGGTCATCACATGCAGTAAGTCGCAAAGGCTCCGAACCAACCAGTGTGAGCTTTTGGGATGACATTATTCAGTCTATTCCTCGATTGTTATCGCCACTGTAGTTCAAATCAGTGGCATCAGAAATTTGGTTACCAGTGCAGGGGGCTCGTGTTTCGGTTCTTTATCAAAATAATCAGAGAATATTGTTGCATCATTAGCACACTACGCACACAGGTTGAGCATCTGCCTGAAACCTCATTACAGAGCGTTTTTACAGTTGGGAAACGGTTCTGATTCTAACAGTCAGATAGCGCTATGACGAGGTTTGCATTGCAGCGCCTGAAACTGAATGCTGCGGCAGGTCGTATTGACGTTGTTCTGCTGCAAACGTGCAAATGATGGTGATACTCGACAACAATTCCGAGCAAGCTAAGCATCCTTTGATTAACCGTAGTTTTATTCAGCACTGAAGCGGTGTACCATCGCAGCCACCCTACCTTTTGCGTGATGGAAATCTTATGCGTTACCGTGTAATCGCCCTTGATCTGGATGGCACCCTGCTCGACAGCCAAAAGCGCATCCTGCCTGAATCACTCCATGCACTGGCACAAGCACGTGCCGCCGGTATCAAAGTACTCCTGGTTACCGGCCGCCACCATGTCGCGATCCGCCCGTTCTACCAAGCGCTACAACTGGACACCCCCGCCATCTGCTGCAACGGCACCTACCTGTATGACCCACTCAAACAGCAGGTACTGGCGGCAGATCCACTGGCAAAACCGCAGGCACAACAGGTACTGCAACTGCTGGAGCGCAGCGCGATCAACGGCCTAATGTATGTGGATGACGCCATGCTATACCAACAGCCGACCGGCCACGTCACACGCACATTGAACTGGGCCAGCAGTTTACCGGCAGCACTGCGCCCAATACTGCAACAGGTCGACAGCCTGCACCAAGCAGTAGAACAAGTACACACCATCTGGAAATTTGCCATCGCACATGAAAACCTGCCAGCGCTACGCCAGTTTGCCCAGCAGGTCGAAGCTGAATTAGGGCTAAGTTGTGAATGGTCATGGCATGATCAGATCGACATCGCCAAATCAGGCAACAGCAAAGGGAAACGCCTGCGAGAGTGGGTCGAATCACAAGGCCTCAGCATGGAACAGGTGATCGCTTTTGGCGACAACTATAATGATCTGAGCATGTTGGAAGCGGCTGGGCTTGGTGTGGCAATGGGCAATGCAGACCAGGCAGTCAAACAGCGCGCCGATCTGGTGATTGCCGACCACCAACAACCCGGCATCGCACAACTGATCCTACAACAACTGGCACATTGACCGACTGGACAAAAAAACACTGGCCTAAGCCGCGCGCTGATCGCCACAACGGGCCGTTTCCTCCCCGAGAAAACGGCACACCAGGTGCAAGCCAACCCATATCTCCCGCTAATAGGGCGCCAGTCGGTAGCGGGTTTGCACCTCCGCCCGCCCACGAACGCCGATTATTAATCTGTAACAGCCAGACACCCTGTATTAAAGTAGGGTAAGAAAACCACTTTCTTTCCATGTAATTGCGTGATTTAATCCGCAAGCAGTGATTAAGCTATCGTCTCGATTAGGCTTTTTAGCCGTTTCTGTACCGACCATCACTCACCGTGATCAGAACCACTAAAACCAAGCCATTTACGCGCACAATCAACGTGATAACAGGGAATGTGAACATGCGCACTCAAGCCAGTGGATTGCAATTCACCCTCAGCGCCGGAGGCCAACCGGCTGGCACCTTCGCGGTGGTCGATTTCACCCTGCACGAACACTATTCTTCACTGTTTGAACTGGAGCTTAACCTCGCCAGCCGCAACCCGGCGGTTGATTTTGATGCGGTGCTCGATCGCGGCGCCAAACTCTCGGTGTGGCGCGACGGCGTGCTACAACGCGCGGTTTCCGGCATCGTCACCCGCTTTGAACAGGGCGACAGCGGCTTCCAGCAAACCCGTTACCGCATGGAAGTGCGCCCCAGCCTGTGGCGCTTAGGCTTACGCCGTAACTCACGCATCTTTCAGCTTGAAACCATCGAACAGATCATCAGCACACTGCTGCGCGAAGCGCAAATCGTCGACTACGCCTTCGGCCTACGCCACCCGCACCCGGCACGCGAATTTTGCGTGCAGTACCAAGAGAGCGACCTTGAATTTATCCAGCGCCTAGCCGCCGAGGAGGGTATTTTCTTCTATTTTGAGTTCAACCAGGGCCGCCACACCGTGGTGTTTGCCGATGACTGCGGCATCATCCGGAAAAAAGCCAGCCTGCCCTACAACCCGAACGTCGCGGCACAAGCCAACGAGTTGTGCGTCAACCGCTTTATCTGCAGCGCGCAAGTGCGCCCGGCAGAGGTGCAACTGAAGGATCACACCTTCAAAAACCCGCGCTGGGATGCGACATTCAGCCAACAGGCCAGCGGTGAAATCGCTCAGCGTCGCAGCTACCAACAGTTTGATTTTCCTGGTCGCTTCAAAGATCAGCAGCACGGCAAAGACTTCACCCGCTACCGGCTGGAGGCGCTGCGCAACGACGCCCGTTTGGGGCGCGGCCACAGCAACGACTTCCGCCTGCAACCTGGCATTCTCCTGACGCTGAGCCAGCACCCGCGCGCCGACCTGAACTGTGCCTGGCAACTGGTGGCGACCCAGCATCACGGCCAACAGCCGCAAGCGCTGCAACAAGAAGCCGGCGAGCAAGGCACCCACCTCAATACCGAGTTCCAATTTATCCCGCGTAGCCAAACCTGGCGGCCAACGCCACTGCCGAAACCGGTCATCGACGGGCCACATCTGGCCAACGTGGTCGGCCCCGGCAACGAAGAGATCTTCTGCGATGAACATGGCCGCATCCGCGTACAGTTCCGTTGGGATCGCTACGGCAACAGCGACGACCACAGCTCATGCTGGATCCGCGTCAGCCAGCCGTGGGCAGGACAAGGCTGGGGCATGATCGCCATCCCGCGCGTCGGCCAGGAAGTGGTGATCCACTTCCTGCACGGCGACCCGGATCAACCGATAGTGACTGGGCGTACCTATCACGCGGTCAACCGCGCTGCGCTGAAACTGCCGATGGCGAAAACCCAGATGGTGCTGCGCAGCAAAACCCACAAAGGCGAAGGCTACAACGAACTGCGTTTTGAAGATGCCAAAGGCAGGGAAGGCCTGTTCCTGCGCGCCCAGCGCGACATGACCACCCAAGTGCTGAACAACCGTGTCACCGAAGTGGGGGCTAACCACATCGAAACGGTGCAACAAAATCAGCAGATTGAAATTGGCCAACATTATCATTTCACCGCGCACGGCAACCACACCCTGACGGTTCAGGGTGATCAACGCACAGAAATCAACGGCCAACAGCAACGCACGGTACAACAGGTGCTGGAACTGGCCTCGGCGCGCGGCATTCGACTGGAGAGCGGCGCATCGGCACTGGAACTGCACGCCGATGGGCGTATCAGCCTACACGGCAAAAACTTCAACCTCTATGCCACACACAACGGCCAGATCACCGCCAGCCAAGCGCTCGATCTCAACGATGAACAGCAGCTTGCCGAAGCCAGCCAATGGATAAAAAATGCGTTGGTTGGCCAGCCATTAACGGTCGAAACCGCTGCCAATATCACAGCGGAAGCGGCTGCCACGGCAAACACCACAGCGGACGGCGAGCACAACCGCACTGAACCGACATTGAGCACACTCAACAGTGCAGCGGTGGGGCGATTACTGGCCGCCGGTGCGCTGTATCACCAAAACCCAGAAACATTTGCTACTATCGCCGAACAGTTGGGCGGCGAAGCGCTAAACGCCTATCATGCTGATTACCAAGACCCACGCTCCCAAGAGGTCATCAGCCAACTCTCAACCTTGGCCGATTTTGTCCCGGTGGTAGGCGATATTAAGGGCTTTGCCGAAGCGGAAGACACGCTCGACTTTCTCGCTGCCGCTATCGGGGTGATCCCGGTTGTCGGCGACGCCGCTGGCAAAGCGCTGAAAGCAGCGAAACAAGCACTGAAAAAAGGCGATGTCGCTGGGGCGTCGAAGTTGGTTAATCAGGCCAGCGAGGAAATTTCCGCTGTTGTTAATACAGGAAATGCCGTTGATCTCAAAGAGGTCAATCGACTGAAATATGATCCTCACGCAGGTAAGAGTAAGATGGCGGAAAGTTCAGCTGCGGTTGAATTGCAAAAATATTTGGATGGAAACCTAGAGCGCGTGGACGAAAGAATTAGTAACGCTGACTTCATTTTTACGAGTGGACCCAGTAAAGGAAAAACTGTTGACTTTATGTTTACAACCGCAGGAGGAACTCAGAAAGAAATAGAAGGCATGAATAAGTTTTTTGATAAGAACTGGAGTAAGAATATTGAACAATTACACATCCACTTGCAAAAATCGGATATAGTACCACTAGATTTCAGAAATCTTAACGCTGAAAATAAATTAAAAATGATTGAGTATATCAATTCATTGAAACCAGAATATAAAGCGAAAATTGTAATTATGAGGTAATCATGGCCGGCTTTTTGTATTTTTCCAAAAAAAATGGTGTTTCATTGGGTTCTCAATTAATAGACTTCATTGCCTATTACTTGCGTCCATACATTGCTGCAGTTAACAAACATACAGTAAATCAAGTTTATGAAACTTACGATCTTTTTGATGACACGCTAGATTTCTCAAACTTATCAACTGAAGATTACATGAAATGTTACAAACAGCTAGCAAAGGCATTTGAAGTAGACTTAACAGCTGAACCAGTTATCAATGGTCGTTCCTATGAGTGGGCTGTTATAATTTGGCATAATGAAATAAAGCCAAAAATGCAAGTATCACCGCTCTATAACCCTATTTTTCTTAAAGGTGAGGAATAATAAAAATCCTCAGTGATGTTAGTCTGATTTTTTATTACTCTTACCCTATAATAGAATTGCTGGTTCTATTATGAAATTGGCAACTCTACCGAACCTAAGAATGGCAAAATACTCGCCACTTGTAACAATGAGCACTACGTTCTATGCGCTGAAGAAGGGATCGGCCAGCTCTCAACCTTGGCCGATTTTGTCCCGGTAGTCGGTGATATTAAAGGCTTTGCTGAAGCGGAAGACACGCTCGACTTTCTCGCCGCCGCTATCGGCGTGATCCCGGTTGTCGGCGACGTCGCTGGCAACGCGCTGAAAGCAGCGAAACACGCGTTGAAAAAAGGCGATGTCGCCGGGGCGTCGAAGTGGGTTGAAGAGGCGAGCCAATTAGAGACGTTGGTAGCCAAACAACGGCTGTATGGTAAGTTCGTGATCTTACCCTGCCTTCGCCAGCACACGAACACCGATTATTGCCCTGTAACAATCAGACACCCTGTATTAAAGTAGGGTGAGAAAACCACTTTCTTTCCATGTGATTACGTGATTTAATCCGGAAATAGTTGTTAACATATCGCGCAAATTGTGCTTTTCAGTCGTTTCTGTATCAACAGTCAATAAGACAAAAAATTAAAGCCCATTATTACGCAGCACATTAACACCAGATCAAGGAAACGTTATGCCGGTGAGTGATAAGCAACCGAATGGCCTCTATTTTACCCTCAGTGCCGGCGGCCAACCGGCTGGCACCTTCGCCGTAGTCGATTTCACCCTGAACGAACACTACTCCTCGCTGTTTGAACTGGAACTTAACCTCGCCAGCGCCGATCCGGCGATTGACTTTGATGCGGTGCTCGATCGCGGCGCCAAACTCTCGGTGTGGCGCGACGGCGTGCTACAACGCGCGGTTTCCGGCATCGTCACCCGCTTTGAACAGGGCGACACCGGCTTCCACCAAACCCGCTACCGCATGGAAGTGCGCCCCAGCCTGTGGCGCTTAGGCTTACGCCGCAACTCACGCATCTTCCAGCTTGAAACGATTGAGGAGATCATCAGCAAACTGCTGCGTGAAGCACAAATCGTCGACTACGCCTTCGGTCTGCGCCACCCGCACCCAGCACGCGAATTCTGCGTGCAGTATCAAGAGACCGACCTTGAGTTTATCCAGCGCCTGGCCGCCGAAGAGGGCATCTTCTACTACTTTGAGTTCAACCAAGGCCGCCACACCGTGGTGTTTGCCGATGACAACGGCATCATCCCGAAAAAAGCCAGCCTACCCTACAACCCGAACGTCGCGGCACAAGCGCAAGAGCTGTGCGTCAACAGCTTTATCCGCAGCGCCCAAGTGCGCCCCGCCGTGGTACAAATGAAGGATTACACCTTCAAAAACCCACGCTGGGATGCAACATTCACCCAACAGGCCAGCGGCCAAATCTACCAGCGCACCAGCTACGAACACTTTGATTTTCCTGGTCGCTTCAAAGATGAGCAGCACGGCAAAGACTTCACCCGCTACCGGCTGGACGCCCTGCGCAATGATGCCAGCCTCGGCCACGGCCACAGCAACGACTTCCGCCTGCAACCCGGCATCCGCCTGACGCTGAGCCAGCACCCGCGCGCTGACCTCAACTGCGCCTGGCAACTGATCGCCACCCGCCACAGCGGCCAACAACCGCAAGCCATGGAGCAAGAAGCCGGTGACAAAGGCACTCACCTCAATACCGAGTTCCAATTTATCCCGCGCACCCAGACCTGGCGCCCTAGCCCACTGCCAAAACCGCTGATGGATGGCCCACAAATCGCCAAAGTGGTCGGCCCCGGTAACGAAGAGATCTTCTGCGATGAACACGGCCGCGTGCGGGTACAATTCCCGTGGGATCGCTACGGCAACAGCGACGACCACAGCTCATGCTGGATCCGCGTCAGCCAGCCGTGGGCAGGACAAGGCTGGGGGATGATCGCCATCCCACGCGTTGGCCAAGAAGTGGTGGTCGACTTCCTGCACGGCGACCCGGATCAACCGATCGTCACCGGCCGTACTTACCACGCCGTCAATCGAGCAACCTTCCCACTGCCGATGGCAAAAACCCAGATGGTATTGCGCAGCAAAACCCACAAAGGCGAAGGCTACAACGAACTGCGCTTTGAAGATGCCAAAGGCATGGAAGGGCTATTCCTGCACGCCCAGCGTGACATGACCACCCAGGTGCTGAACAACCGCGTCACCGAAGTGGGGGCAAACCACCTGGAAAAAGTACAGCAGAACCAGATTATCGAAATCCTGCAAAGCCACGGACTCACGGTACATGCCCAGCACCAAGTCAACATCCAGGGCGATCAAAACACACTGATTGGCGGTGAACACATTGAAAGCGTAGTCGGCCCGATGATACTCAGCTCAGCCACCGGCATCCGTCTGGTCAGCGGTGATTCGGCAATACAACTCGATGCCAGCGGTAACATCAGCTTAATTTGCAAAAACTTCACCTTCTATGCCAGCCAGCGTGGCCAGATCACCGCGACCGGGGGGTTAGATCTCAACATGGATGGTGCTGGACCGGGTATCAGCACTGGCCCTAGCCCGGAAGAGATCCAGGCTGCGTTACAACAGGCCTTTCCACCAACGAAAAAATAATTCCGGTTCGCACCGCCAACAGACAGGAACAGCACATGCAATATCACATGCTAGAAGGCGTATTTACCCTGGCCGAAGAGAAAGAACAGATCCAGGACGAAAGCCTCAACATCCTCAAATTCCCAGCACGGCAATCGGCACTGGTGATCACCCGTGCGGTACTGCCTGACGGGCAGTCGCTCGACGCCTACTACCAACAGCAGATCGCCAAACTGAGCGACAACCTGCACCACTTCCAGATTGACGAGAAACAGCCCGTCACGCTGGCCGCGACCGCGCAACCCGCACGCCAGAGCTACCAGACACGCTGCCAGTTTGAACAGAAAGGCCAACCAATGCATCAGTGCCTGCTGTTTAGCGAGATGGGCGGCAAATTGCTCAGCCTCACCTACTCACAAACGCGCGCCTTCAGCAAAAGCGACCTGGCACACTGGCAAGCGATCATCGACAGCCTGCAACTGGACTGAAGACAAGGAGGGAAACATGTCAAGCGATTTTCTGGCCGCCAAACAGGGCGATCCCCTGGAGCACAGCTCGGTGCTGGCCGATTTCATCTCTGGGGTGGTCGAAGGGGCGCTTTATCTCGGTGTCGCTGTCGCAGCGGCGGCGCTCACCGTTGGCACCGCCGGATTAGCGGGGGCGGCCATCGGTTTTGTTGCCGCTGCCGGAGCCGGTTTTGCGGTGGGGGGGCTGATCTCCAAAGGTGCCGATTGGGTTGGCGGACTGGTCGACGGGGTGCTCGGTGCCCTGTTTGGTAGCGGCCCACCGGATGCCGTGATCACCAGCGGTTCACCAAATGTGTTCATCAAAGGCAAACCGGCCGCACGTGCTGCCGGTGCTATCCCGCATGCTGAACTTTACGCGGAGCTGGAACGGCAGCGCAAAGCGGCGGAGGACAGCGTCAGCGCCTGGCAGATCGCCGATGGGCTATTGTCGCTCGCCTTTGAGCGCATCACCGATATTGGCGCAACCATGTTGGGCTTGGCAGCACCGCGCCCCGAACCAGAGAAAAAACCGGAACAGCCGGGCTTTTGGGAACAAGCCTGGCAAGGCATTGTGTCGCCGGTAGTGGCAGAGAAAGATCCGTTCTCAACACCGAAAAGCGGCGATGTGATCACCTGCACCAAAAAGCATTACATGCCGCCACCGCTGTTTCTGGCCGAAGGCTCCAAATCGGTGTGGATCAACAGCCAACCGGCCTGCCGCAACGGTGATCGCAGCACCTGCGAGGCGAAAATCAAACACAGCCAAGGCAGCGCGCCGGTGCGTATCGGCGGCCAATCGGTGGTGGTGCGTGATATTCACAGCGGAAAAAATGCCGCTGCCAACTTTGTTGGGCAACTGATCGGGGGATTAGGCGCCAGCGCACTGCATAACGCAATACGTAACGGTGGCCGTGCCGTGCTTGCCTGCGGGATACGCAACCTGCGCAGAAAAATCATCTGCCCTCTGCTCAAGGAAGCGGTCAGCTCAGCGGTCGGCACGGCCGGTGCCGCCATCGCTGGCGCTGCCGTCGGGCGTGCCCTGTCGGCGGTCAGCCACCCGGTCGACGCTGCCACCGGTGCCAAAACCCTGAACGGTGACACCGAATGTGACTTCGTGCTCGCCGGGCGCTACCCGCTGGTCTGGCAACGCAGCTACCACAGCCGCAATGCGCACGTCGGGGTACTCGGGCGTGGCTGGACACTGCCATTTGAGGGAACCCTGCGCCTAGAGCCGGCCCCTGACTTACCGGGCGAAGAAGCGGTATTTTACACCGACGGCGCCGGGCGTGAACTGCCGCTGGGCGTTATCCCCCTGGGCGCTCGGCTGTTCTACGCCGATGAAGGCTTCTGGCTCACACGCAGCATCAACAACCTGTTTTTAATCGAAACCCCGCACGGCGACTACCAACTGTTTGAAGCAGACCCGGTGCGCATCGACCACCTGCGGCTGGCACGCAGCTTTGATCGCCACGACAACGCGTTACTCTACCACTACAACGACGCCGGGCAAGTCAGCCGCATTATCGACAACAGCGGCAGCCTGAACGTCAGCCTGCACTACCACCCGCAGCACCCGCAACGGCTACAACGCGTCGAACAGCATAACGACGAAGGCAACCGCCGGACACTGGTTGAATATCACTACAACGCGGCCGCCGAGCTGGTGCAAGTGCAAGATGCAGACGGCCATGTCCAACGCCGGTTTGCCTACCACCCAGAACACCACCTGCTGACCGAACACCAAACCGCCAGCGGATTAACCGCACGCTACCGCTGGCAGTGGTTGACGGTGCCGGACACACTGCGCGATGACAACGAAGCGCACCAACAGGGTTACGTGGTTGAACACTGGCTGATCGACGGCGAACAGTGCCTAGAGCATTACCAGCTCGATTACGACCTGGAAAACTGCACCCTCCGCGTACTGCAAGCGGGCTTCGGAGAGCACCTGCACCGCTGGAACAACCAGCACCAAATCACCGAATACCGCGACGCCCTCGGCGCCCGTTGGCAGTTTACCTGGGATGAAAAACGCCAACTGATTGGCGCCACCGATCCACAAGGCGGCGAATACCAGTTCCATTACGACGCACTGGGCAACATTGAAACCTGCATCGATCCACAGCAGCAGCGTTACCACACCGCCTGGCATGCCGACTGGGCACAACCCCTCTCGCGCCAACTGCCGAACGGCAGCCAGTGGTATTACCAGTACAGCCATCTTGGCGACCTGATCAGCGTGATTGACCCGGACGAGCAGATCACCCGTTACGACTACACCCCCCAAGGCGACCTGATCCGCCAGGTGGACGCCAACGGCAATGAACACCACTACCACTACAACGCACAAGGGCAACTGATCCGCCAGCGTGACTGCTCGGGCTACCAAACCCAGTTCAGTTACGATGCCTGGGGGCAACTGAGCAGCCACACCGACGCCAGCGGCGCAACCACCCTCTACCAGTTCTCGCCGAGCGGATTGCTGCAAAGCCAGTGTCAGCCGGACGGCGGCGAGATCCGCTTTCATTACGACGCCAGCGGCGCACTGATCGAACTGCAAGATGCGGCGGGACAACGCACACACTATCAACGCAACGTCCGTGGCCAGGTCACCGAACAGCGCGATGCCAAAGGGCAACAGGTTCGCTTCGATTACGATCCGCTGGGGCGACTGATCCGGCTGCGTAACGCGGTAGGGGAAAGCTACCAGTTTGAATACGACGCACTGCACCGCTTAACAGCGGAAACCACGGTACACGGCACACGGAAACAGTACCACTACAACGCGTTAGGGGAACTGATCCGCCTGATCGACCACCCCGACACACGCACGCACCACAGCACCTCGTCACCGAACGGCGAACCGCTCAGCCCATTGGTCACCGAATTTGAACGTGACGCCATTGGCCGCCTGCGCGTCAAACTGACAGCAGAGATGCGCACCGAATACCAGTATGATGCGAACCGAGTCACCCTCACCCGCATCAACCGTGCGGAGTGGTTGGCCGCCGAAGCGGAACAACGCCCGCCACAGGTGCTTGATAAACTGGAATTTGAACAAGATGCACACGGGCAACTGATTGCCGAGCGCAACCACGGCGGCGAATATCGGCACCAATACGATGCACTGGGTAACCTGCTGGCCACCACCTTGCCGGATGGCCGTAGCCTACGCCACCTCTATTATGGCAGCGGCCACCTGCAACAGACCGACCTGATTGCTGGCGATCAACGCTGGGTGCTGGCCGACTATCAACGTGACCAATTACACCGCGAAGTGCTGCGTAGCCAGGGCGCACTGCAACGCCAGACACAATACGACCTCAACGGACGCATCAGCAGCCACCGCACACGCTGGGCGAATGCGTCGACGCTCTCAACGCCGTTGCATGACAAACGTTATCGTTATGATATTACAGGAAACCTAGTAGAGCAGGTGGTTAATCAGCACGACGGCAGCGAAGGGATAGCACTGGCGCAACGCCACGCTGAACAGTATCAGTATGACCCGGTTGGGCAGATTATCGCCAAAGTGCAGGGCTACGAACGGGCAGAATACCACTACGACCCGGCCTCGAACCGGCTCAGCGGTGCCAACAGCCTGGCGATGGAAAACCAGATCAGCGAATTTAACGGCTACCGCTACCGTTATGACGCCTTTGGCCGCCTGTGCGAACGGCAGCCGAAAAACAGCCTGATCCAGCAACATTTTGACTATGACTGCGAACACCGGCTGGTGCGGGTGCGTTTTCAGCACCACCCGGAATGGTCACAGGTGGAATACCGTTACGATGCGTTGGGACGGCGCACGCATAAAATTCTGCATCCGGTAGCGCCACAAGGCCAGCAAGCCGGTGAACCGATCACCATTACCTTCTATTGGCAAGGCATGGTGATGTGTGGCGAGAGCCGTAGCGATAAACCGAAAAACGGCGTGCTCTACACCTACCGTGAAGGCAGCTACGAGCCACTGGCACGCATCGACACCTTCCATTACCAAGAGGAGAACGGGCAAGTTCACCACCGTGAAGAGGTCTACTATTATCACAATCATGTCAATGGAATGCCGGAAGCGTTAAGTGACGAGCGTGGCCGCTGGATTTGGCGTGGTGAAATGAGCCTGTGGGGCCAAACGCTGAAAGAGCAGCAGCATGGCCACACCGTCGTGGCACAAAATTTAAAATTACAGGGCCAATACCTTGACAGAGAGACTGGGTTACATTATAACCTTTTCCGTTACTACGAACCGGTCGCAGGACGATTTACCCAGCCAGACCCGATAGGATTATTGGGCGGAATTAATTTATATCAGTATGCGCCCAATACGTTTAATTACATCGATCCGTGGGGATTAACCGGCAGTGGTTTAACGAATGGTATTCCAAATAATCCCGGCGTGGTGAGACGCTTTATGTCTAAAGCTGAATATAACCATTTCATGCGACATGGTTTTACGTTTGATCCAACTGATACTCGTGGCGGAGTAAGCGCAACATCTACAAAAATAGAGCCTGTAAGACCAGATGCGATCAAACGCAGTACCGGTGCTTTGGGTGCTGATTATTATGTTGATATTAATACAAAGGATAAGAATGTTGAATTAAAAGGTAAAACGAAGGGTGGTATTCCTGACTGGAAAATAAAAGATAACATTGATGCGGAAAATGATGTTATAAAGAAAGGCAGGGTTAGAAAATGTTAGAAAATGCTCTCGATGATTTTTTTTGCTCTTATGCCTCACTACGTGAGGCGTTGAGAAAATTTGATGAAAAAGAAACTCTTGAGGGTGATTCAGTAAAAAAACTATCTAATTTGGTGTTTTTAAATATTTGTACTTTGGCTGCATTCAGAATATTACTTGAGGTTAGGCCAAGTGAAGCTTTAAACGTTATTAAAGAACGTTTTCTCTCTGTTGATTTATCAGCACACATAAAAAATCAAGTTGAATATCTCGATGTTATGTTTTCAGATATTAAGGAAGTCTTAGGGGAAGAGAAGTTAATAGAGGTATTAAATTGCCCTGAGTTTCTAGAGGAAAATAAAAACAATGAGCGTGTCAAAGAGGCGATTGCATCTGCATTAGATCACGATTGATAAATAATAAACCGGAAAGATTATCCAATCTTTCCGGGTTTTTATTTTCAGCTAAACTCATTTACTCTTGCAGCACCAAGCCATTGGGATAATTTTTTAACCACTCCAAGGTTAATTGCTGCTGTTGCGTCTCACGCTCTCATTGTATTTTGTCCCAAATTATTGATCATAAAAAAGGCCGGGACTTATAACAGTTCTGGCCTTTTCTTTTAGCTGCAATTTACGCTACAGCCTTTCTACTATCACCTTTCCTTGTGTAACAAAAATATCTAGCAGTTGGCCTGCCAGGCCAGTTTCTATCAGCCATTCTCCGGCTACATAGAGTTCGCCACTTTCCGTTACAGCGTCTAAAGCAATATCTTGGCTATGATTATTCCGGCAACGGCAAATAACAGTTTTGATATCCTCTTCATCATCCA
>NZ_SBEF01000014.1 GCF_004011885.1 Serratia microhaemolytica
ATCAATGTGGTTAAAGATTATTTCGTGATTAAGCATAGAGGTTGTCTGCTCGATATTAGCGGGTCAATAACGGAGATCATACCTCAAAAGCCTTGCCATGCCTCGTTCATATGAGGGGATGGTTAAGGTGCTGGATATGACACATGAAGCCCGGCCTTTCGGCCGGGAGCGGATTAGTTGCGTTTCTCCTTTTGTTTTACCTGCAAATTTTTGAACCACTCAGTCAGCTCTTCCCGTTGAGTGGGTGGCAAAACTTCAGGGTGATATCCAGACAAAGCACCAGCAAGCTCCAACAAGGTTTTCAGTCCGGGCTTTTTCGGTAGTGTCTGTAGCCTCAGAAAGCTATTTTTGGCACCTAACAGGCGGAGTTCATAGCTGTTCTTTATATCTACACGCCATAGCCAACGTACGGTTGTGGCATCTATGTTGGGTAAATCCTTCAAGTTGCCGCAATGTCGCGTTTTCTGTTTTAACTCTGCCCGCGCCTCACAAATAGCGCGATAAGCCAACAGACATAATTCCTGCAGCGCCAACCACAAATTTTCATCCACCCGGTAGTAGCGCATCGTGATCGGGATCCCACGTTTTGAATGGGTCATATTGCGCATTCCGCGCGCACGGAAGGTGGGTTCAAGATTTTTGGTAGCACGCAAGTACAGTTCCCCCTCGTCAACCATTGCAAACAGCGTGCCATCAGCCAGCAGCGCATAGCCACCAAATTGTGGCCGTGTAGCTATATTCCCTAGAGCAGAAAATTGAACTTTTGCTTGTTCAACTCTTTGTTCAGATTTTCCTTTCATTAAAACCTCCGTAGATAAAAATAATGACAGGTACGCTTATTTTTTTAATAAACGTAGCGGTAACAATCAATTAACCAAGTTACCTGCTCTTTTAGTGGTTGAAAACCATAAAAAGCGATAAAAGTCAAAATGATTTCAATTATGCGAAGTGTAACGAAAAATTTAGTTGATCTTATCATTATGCTAGATATACTGTATAAAAACACAGTATCGACAAGAAGGGAATGCTCTATGCGTGCTCAATTTAACTCTCGTCATCAGTTTATCCCAGTCGCACACTCTGCGTGTGCGACCATTGCCGCCAGTTGCAACGATAAAAAGCATGGTGCCATTTGGGAGTTTGTTTATAGTCAACAACAACCGTTGCTACACCCCCCACTGTTGCCATTACTGCAACAGTTAGGGCAGCAAGCGCGTTGGTTATTATGGTTAGCACCACAAAAGAGATTAAGCAGGGCTTGGCTTGAACAGGTGAATTTACCGGTGAATAAAGTGGTACAACTTCACCAAATCATGTCACATGCTACCGTAGGCGTAATGGAGCGAGCGTTATTGAGCGGCAATTACAGCGTGGTGTTAGGTTGGCTGCCGGCACTCACCGAGCAAGATCGGTCAAGATTAGCTCAAGCGGCAGAACAGGGGAATGCCTATGGTTTTATCATGCGGCCACAGCAAGATACCCTCCAATCCACACGGCCTGATTCTGTAAATTTTCGTGCTTCATTGTATCATTAAGTAAAATTACCACCAATAGAAGCTATTAGTGTTTCTAATGAATTAAAATCATGAAATCACAGTAAAACTTTTGCATGCGTGCTGTGCTGTATCGATATAACACCATAAAAATAATAACTTATTTTTATTTTCTGTCGTGGGGTTGGCAAGTCAATCTAATGTTTTTTTTAGATCTTCATCACATCACACTTGTAACTTTCGCGCTAGGTTGTAGACTTTATATCGCCAAGGTTGCTCAATGACGCCAAAAACACTGGCTGAGTAGCACTCAAGAGTCCAAACTTTGGAGCAAGAATTTAAACCAAGGGCTGAATGTGGCTTTCACGCTCATGGTCTATCTGAATGATAACGAGGCGCAAAATGAAAAAGACAGCTATCGCATTAGCAGTGGCACTGGCTGGTTTCGCTACCGTAGCGAAAGCCGCTCCAGACGATAATACGTTCTACACCGGCGCGAAGGTTGGCTGGTCTAAATATTACAGCACTGGTTTTGAGGCTGAAGGTTTTGGCAGCCTGACAAGTGCAACGACAGACAGAAGCCAAGTGGGTGCGGGTGCCTTTATGGGCTACCAGGTTAATCCATTCATTGGTGTTGAGCTGGGTTACGACTGGCTTGGCCGTATGCCATATGCGGGTGTAGAAAATAATGGTGCTTTCAAAGCACAAGGTATCCAGTTGGCAGCCAAATTGGGTTACCCAATTCTGAACAATTTAGATGTTTATACCCGTTTAGGTGGTATGGCTTGGCGTGTTGATTCTAGTGCTAACTTTGGCGCTAACACTGCTGATAGCCAGCGTATCAGTGCGCATGATACCGGCGTGTCTCCTTTGGCTGCGTTGGGCTTCGAATATGCGGTAACTCGTAACTGGGCAACTCGCCTAGATTATCAGTGGACTCATCAGATTGGCGATAAAGGCAGTGTGGGTGCGCGCCCTGACAATGGCCTGTTGAGCTTGGGTCTCTCTTACCGCTTTGGCCAGTCTGAGCCAATGCCGGTAGCAGCAGCGCCAATGCCAGAACCTACTCCAGTGGCGCCACCTGCTGAAGTGAAGAAATTTGAGCTGACTTCTGACGTTCTGTTCGATTTCGGTAAGGCTACTGTTCGTACTCAAGGCCAACAGGCACTTGAGCAACTCTACTCTGAGTTGAGCGCACTGGATCCAGTAGAAGGTTCAGTGACAGTGACTGGTTTCACCGATGCCGTTGGTTCTGCAGACTTCAACATGCGTCTCTCTGAGCAACGTGCTCAATCTGTTACCAATTACTTGATTTCTAAAGGCATTCCAGCTAACAGAATCACTACTCGTGGCATGGGTGCAGCTAACCCAGTGACTGGCGATAGCTGTGGTTTCCGTTCTGGTCGTCCAACAGCGGCACAGATTGCTTGTATGGCACCTGACCGTCGCGTAGAGATTGAAGTTCAAGGTACCAGAGAAGTTGTAGCTCAGCCTTAATTTCAATTAGCTATCTATAATCAACCAGTCATGCCTTCATGGTGTGGCTGGTTTTTTTATTATTAATCCATCGTGCTGTTTGTTGAAAACAGCGCCATCGCCCGCTTAGCTGTGCTCATCACTGGCCAGAAGTTTTCTATTTACCTGTTTCGCGGTAACGCTTCTGGCATTGAATGGGTAGAATAGATTTCGGATACCGCTTTCAACATATCAATGGCATAAGCAATGGAACTTAAAGCGACAGCACTGGGCAAACATTTAGCACAACATCCCTACAATCGGATCCGATTACTTAATGCGGGGGTGGAACTGAGAGGTGATAAGCATGAGTATCTATTGCCATTCAATCAGTTGATAAATATCACCTGCAAGCGAGGGGTTGTTTGGGGAGTGCTGGAGTTTGAATTGCCGGATGGCAAAGTCGTGCGGCTACACGGCACCGAGTGGCAGGCTACCAAGCAGTTTTATCATCGGCTACAGCACGTTTGGCAGCAGTGGAGCTTGGAGATGAGCCGAGTAAGTGCCAATGCGCTACAACAGCAACTTGATCATATTGACAGTGTCGAACGCCAGGATAAGTGGTTAAAAAGTCAAGATGTCACTGAATTACAGCAGCAGATCCGCCAACTATTTGCCAACTTGCCAATGCCGCTAGCGCGTTTAACCCAGTTTGAGGATTGCCAAAGTCGCTACCAACGCTGCTTGTCATGGCTGCAAGATAATCCGGATGGTGTGGTGTTGCGTAACCAGCAATGGATGGCACGGGTGAAGCAACAACATCCTGACTTCTTCCGCCAGATTGAAGCCTCACCGTTGAGTGATCAACAGATCCAAGTGATACTCAATGCTGAAGAGACTTTGCTGTTGCTCGCTGCAGCCGGTTGTGGAAAGAGCGCAATGTTAATCGCCCGCGTGTGCTGGTTACTGTTACGCAATGAAGCGGAACCGAGACAGATATTGTTGTTAGCCCCCAACAACTCACTGAGCGAACAACTAGAACAGCGCTTGCATCAGCAGTGTGGAGTGCTACCAATCCAAGTTCATACATTAAACTCCTTGGCACAGCATATTGTGCAACAGAACAGTAGCAAAAGTTTTTTTATCAGTCAGTTGGAGCAAGATACTGCACTACGCAGAGCCTGGTTAACCAAACTGTGGCAACAGCAGTGTAATGAAAAAAAAGCACAAGCGAACGGTTGGCGGCAGTGGTTGAGTGAAGCGTTTGGTTGGCAGCTCAGTGAAGAACATTTTTGGCATCAGCCACCATTGGTGCAACGCTTGGCAGAACACCTTGATCGCTGGTTAACTGCGTTACGGGCGCAAACAGTGAGCCAAGCGCAGATATTGCAACAGGCCGAAGCTGCCATGCAACCGCTATTGAAAAAACGTCTGCAACTGATGGCACCACTGCTCAAGGCGTGGAAAGCCGCATTGAAACAGGAAAGCGCAGTAGATACATTTGCTCTTCATCAACAGGCGATCAAACTGCTACAAAACGGGCGTTTTATTAGCCCGTGGAAACAGATCTTGGTTGATGACTGGCAACAGATCCCACCGCAACAGCAGCAATTATTGACCACACTACATCAACAGCACAAGCGCACTAGTCTGTTTGCTACTGGCGATGAGCTGTCAATCAACGAAGTGATGCAGCGGCAGCACAAATCAGTCATGGCTGCGTTTAGCGACCACTTTGCCAACGCCAAGAGTTGCCACCTGGCGAGCAGTTACCGCTTCAATGCACGCATTGGCGAAGTTGTGACGCACTTGATCGGTGATGTTGATCGAGGGGTACAGCCAGCGCCAATCGGTCTGAGCAAAGGTAATAAAAAGTCGGTAATGATGTTGCCACAAAACCAGTTGCCGGCACTGCTCGATAAAATCAGTGGATATGCAAAACCTTCTGAGCAGGTGTTGCTGCTGGCACGTTATGAGTATCTAAAACCTGACCTGCTAGCCACGGCAGCGATCCGCTGGCCAACACTGACAATCTCATTTATGACGTTCGAAGCCAGCCAAGGGCAGCAAGCGGAATATGTCATTGTGAGCGGATTGGCACAGGATGATGATGCATTCCCATTCGAAACCAGCGACATATTACTAGAATATCTACTGTGTTTGGTTTCGAATGACCAGCTAAAAAACAATCAAACACAACAATGCCAGCAGTTAGCTGATACTGCGACTAAACGCGAGAGGCTGCAACTTTACCTGGCACTGACACGAGCCAAACATCGTGTTTGGCTAATGTATGATGAGCAGCGACCGTCGACAGTGTTTGACCAACTGAAACAGATTGGCCTGCCGCTCAGCAAAAAACCGTAATCTGCGGCATCATCGCAGACGTTCAGCGAGATATTTTTGATAGTCGGGAATGGCTATCTCAACCGACTGTGCAAACAGTGGCGACGCGATGAGAAAATCGGCGGTTGAACGATTGGTAGCCACCGGAATATTCCAAACTGTCGCTAAACGCAGTAGTGCTTTTACATCCGGATCATGCGGCACAGCATTGAGTGGATCCCAGAAGAAGATCAGCAGATCAATCTTGCCTTCGGAGATCAAAGCCCCTACCTGCTGATCACCGCCCATCGGGCCACTCAGTAGGCGCTGAACGGGTAGCGCACAAGCACGCTGGATCAGATTACCGGTAGTGCCGGTGGCATAAAGCAAGTGCTGGCTCAGCTCAGCGTTATGATCAGCCACCCAGGTCAGCATTGCTTGTTTACAGTGATCGTGTGCAACTAAGGCAATATGCTTTTGCTTGGACAGGATGCGTGTTGTTTGTTCCATCTTTTTTCCTTGGTCAATCGGTTGCGAACCACAATCGGCGTTGATACTTGGCCAACGGCGATGCAACGTAACATACCACCCGTATAGAGTGGGTCGGCACAATATTAGCGCAAAAAGCCCTCATGTTTGAGTAACCACTGTTTACGTGGTAATCCACCAGCATAACCGGTCATCATACCGTTGGCACCGATCACCCGGTGACAGGGCACGATAATACTGATCGGATTGGCACCATTTGCCGCGCCTACAGCACGTACTGCACGTGGTCGATCGACGCGTTTGGCTAACTCACCATAACTGATCGTACTACCAGCGGGAATGAGGCGTAACTGCTGCCACACTGAGCATTGAAAGGGGGTACCGTGGCTGACGACCGGGATCTGTGACAGCACAGCCAGCTCACCGGCAAAATAGCGTTGTATCATCTCACTCAGCCCTGCAGGATTATCGGCGGTCTGTAGTAAAAACGGGTGCTGACGATAGCGAGCATCGAGTAGTTTCATCAGCCGCTGTTCATGATCACTCCAATCTAGCCCACGCACTTGCCCCTGTTGATCGGCGATCAACAGCAGTTCACCAATCGGTGTGGGGATCCGGTCACTCAAGAAAATCTGCATCTTCGCTACCTTTGGGTAAATAACGGTGATTATGGCATGGGGCGCCCCACGCGGGCACGTGGATTGAATCGATTGTTTCTTCAACCGAGATCGGCGAAAATGGCCGCCAACCAGAATTGGCGATGCCGATTGAACTATTATATTGATGTCGGTAAGACTATCCGGCGATCATTGTCTCGATAACCCCATATTGCAACGAAAAGACGCGCTCAATGACAGATCAACATTTTCTCGACGAAATCAATAAACGAAGGACTTTTGCCATTATCTCGCACCCAGATGCTGGTAAAACCACCATTACCGAGAAAGTGCTGTTATTTGGGCAGGCGATCCAAGTGGCGGGTACGGTCAAGGGCAGAGGCTCTAGCCAGCACGCTAAGTCAGACTGGATGGAGATGGAGAAGCAGCGTGGTATCTCAATCACCACCTCGGTAATGCAGTTTCCCTATGCTGATTGTCTGGTGAACTTGCTGGATACGCCAGGACATGAGGATTTTTCTGAGGATACCTATCGCACGTTAACTGCGGTCGATTGCTGCCTAATGGTGATTGATGCGGCAAAAGGGGTAGAAGATCGTACCCGTAAATTGATGGAAGTGACGCGGTTACGTGATACTCCGATTTTGACCTTCATGAACAAACTGGATCGCGATATTCGTGATCCAATGGAAGTCATGGACGAAGTCGAACGGGAGTTGCAGATCGCCTGTTCACCGATCACCTGGCCAATTGGTTGCGGTAAGCTGTTTAAGGGGGTTTATCATCTCTACAAGGATGAAACCTATCTGTATCAGAGTGGCAAAGGGCACACCATTCAGGAGGTGCGCACGGTGAAGGGGCTAAATAACCCTGAGCTGGATGCAGCCGTAGGTGAAGAGCTGGCAGCGCAACTGCGTGAAGAGCTAGAGTTAGTGCAGGGCGCTTCACATGAGTTTGATCATCAAGCGTTCTTGGATGGTGAGTTGACACCGGTATTTTTTGGGACTGCACTGGGTAACTTTGGTGTTGACCATATGCTTGATGGTCTGGTGGCTTGGGCACCAACGCCAATGGCGCGTAAAACGGATATGCGAGAAGTGTCGGCTGCAGAACAGAAGTTCAGTGGTTTTGTGTTCAAGATCCAGGCCAATATGGATCCAAAACATCGTGACCGAGTGGCTTTTATGCGTGTGGTTTCTGGCTGTTACCAGAAGGGGATGAAGTTGTATCAGGTGCGCACAGGAAAAGATTTGGTGCTCTCTGATGCCTTGACCTTTATGGCGGGTGATCGCGCCCACGTAGAAGAGGCTTATCCCGGCGATATTATTGGCTTGCATAATCACGGCACCATTCAGATTGGCGATACCTTTACCCAGGGTGAAGTGATGAAGTTTACCGGTATTCCTAACTTTGCCCCTGAGTTATTCCGTCGGATCCGCTTGCGTGATCCGTTGAAGCAGAAGCAATTACTCAAGGGGCTGGTACAACTTTCGGAAGAAGGCGCTGTTCAGGTATTCCGGCCGATTGCCAATAACGATTTGATCGTCGGTGCGGTGGGGGTGCTGCAGTTTGATGTGGTGGTTTCCCGCCTGAAGACGGAATACAACGTTGAAGCACAGTATGAATCGGTCAATGTGGCAACAGCGCGTTGGGTAGAGTGTGCTGATGTGAAGAAGTTTGAGGAATTCAAGCGTAAAAATGAACAGAACCTTGCGCTGGATGGCGGTGATAATCTCTCTTATATCGCCCCAACCATGGTGAACCTCAATCTGACACAAGAGCGTTATCCGGACATTGTGTTTCGCAAAACACGTGAACATTAACAACACGTTATCGCCAAAAGAGCTGTTTTTGTTCCCGCGCGTTGCATGACATGCTCACGCAACGCCCGTACTTGCTGACTTTGGTACTGGGTGCGGGTTCTAACTGGTGCTGCCAATAGCATGTTATGCGAATAGGTTTTAAATTCAGTCTCGGGCTGGCTGTGTGCTCTCGGTTTTCGTTGCAGAACACGCGCGCAGCCCGTTCAGATCGTGTATTACTCCAACTCACGGTCATGCAGCTTGCCATCGCACTCAATACCACCTGAAAACAGATCCCCAGTGACTTACGTCATTGGCAAGCAACAGCGTTGTTTTTTCTGCGGTGATGCTAATCAGTTGCTAACATTAACTACCATATGCCGCTAATTTTCGCCTTTTCTCTTTTCAAGCGATTCTGTTTGCTCAATACTGACACAGTGGCAGCCTTGCTGTGGTAGACTGCCAACTATCTGTAGCTGCAGTGTAAAAGTATGACAGTTTTTTAATCGCCAAGCGGCTGCAGTGTCTGTGGTTGAGTGAACCGACAAACAGGGTTGTCGGCAAATGACAATGTTGCACTTAGCGGAATAGGTATCTCAGCTATCCGCTGTGTGAGTCTGCTCGATACCGTCAGTTATCGTGGGTGACCAGTGGATATTTCGCTGGTGTATTGTAATCATTTTGGGCTGTGTGATACAGCCAGCACTTCAGCAACCCGGCTGTGCCGTTCAAGGCCTAGCCGGTGGCTTTGTTGGCAGTGCCTAGGTCTCATATTTTCGGGGAGCGGAAACGCAACAGCAAGATGAATAAATTTTTAGTGAGAATGACGCAACACAGCCTGATCAAACAGATCATGATCGGTCTTTTCGCCGGTGTATTGTTGGCGCTACTTTTTCCGCAGGCAGCATCGTATGTCAGCCTGCTGGGTTCACTGTTTGTCAGTGCATTGAAGGCGGTTGCACCCGCATTGGTGCTGATCCTGGTGATGTCTTCGATTGCTAACCACAAGCAGGGACAGAAGACCAACATGCACTCAATTTTGGTGCTTTACTTACTGGGCACTTTCTCAGCGGCGCTGGCGGCGGTGTTACTCAGTTTTGTTTTCCCTACCACACTGATATTGTCGACAGACAGTGTCAGCATCACTCCGCCTAATGGCATTGTTGAGGTGTTAAGAGGGCTGCTGATGAAAGCAGTGGCAAATCCATTTGATGCACTGATGAATGCCAATTATATCGGTATTCTCACTTGGGCTATCGGTTTGGGGTTGGCATTGCGTCACGCATCAGACAATACCAAAGCTGTGCTGAGCGACATGGCCAGTGCGGTCACACTCGTGGTTCGTGCGGTGATCCGGTTGGCACCACTGGGCATTTTTGGCCTGGTCGCGGCGACCATTGCTGAAGTAGGGATCCAGGCGCTATATAACTATGCCAAACTGCTGACAGTGCTGATTGGCTGTATGCTGCTGGTGGCGTTAGTGCTTAACCCGCTAATTGTTTACTGGAAGATCCGCCGTAACCCTTATCCACTGGTGTTTACCTGTCTGCGTGAAAGCGGTGTTACTGCCTTTTTTACCCGTAGTTCGGCGGCGAATATACCGGTTAACATGGCATTAAGTGAAAAGCTTAAACTGAACAAAGATACCTACTCAGTTTCGATCCCACTTGGTGCAACGATCAATATGGGCGGTGCGGCAATCACTATCACTATCTTGACGCTGGCGGCGGTACACACTCTGGGGATTTCGGTTGATCTGCCAACAGCGCTATTGCTTAGCGTCGTGGCGGCGGTATGTGCCTGTGGTGCCTCTGGTGTTGCGGGTGGTTCGCTGCTGTTGATCCCGCTAGCCTGTAATATGTTTGGTATTCCAAATGAAGTGGCGATGCAGGTGGTCGGTGTTGGTTTTATTATCGGCGTGCTACAGGATTCAGCGGAGACGGCACTCAATTCTTCAACTGATGTGCTCTTCACTGCGGCAGTATGCCAAGCGGAGCAGTCGCGCCATTCTGGCGCAGAATAGCAGCAAGTTTTATGTTTAGCCGGTATAAGGTTAGCCGGTGGTAGCAGTGGCGAGGTCTCCGATTCAAGGAGGCCTCGCTGTGAGTAGGTTGGCTGAGATTTACTTCACTACACGTAATGCAGGGCGTCCACCTCGTGGCGGTGGTTCTTCGCCATCGTGTTCACCTTCAGTTGAGTGAGTACTTTCAACCACCGACATCAATGGTTCTGGCTGTTGTTGCGTAGGGGGGATCGCAGCGCTGGCTGCATTTTCCAGTTCATATTTCGCTTCATGTTCGAACATAGTGCCAGCCCCGTTTTCACGTGCATAAATGGCCAACACGGCAGCCATTGGCACTTGAACCCGACGCGGCACACCACCAAAGCGAGCGTTAAAACTGACTTCTTCATCTGCGAGCTGCAAGTTACCTACTGCTCGTGGTGCGATGTTCAATACAATTTGCCCATCACGGGCAAACTCCATTGGTACCTGCACTCCGGGGCACGTCACGTCAACCACTAAATGTGGGGTCAGTTGATTATCCAGTAACCAGTCATAAAATGCCCGCAATAGGTAGGGACGGCGCGGTGTCATTTGCGACATATCCATCAAGTTTAGCCTCGCGTTTGTAGCCGCATTTCGCGCTCAGCTTCGGTCAACGATGCAAGGAAGGAGTCACGTTCAAAAATGCGTGTCATATAGGCTTTGAGGTCTTTAGCCGCAGTACCAGTCAGCTCAATACCGAGCTGCGGCAAACGCCATAATAACGGTGCCAGATAACAATCGACCAAGCTAAATTCATCACTCATGAAAAACGGTGCCTGGCCAAAGATTGGTGCGATGGCTAACAGCTCTTCGCGTAGTTGATTGCGTGCGGCATCAGCCTCTGCGGTAGGACGATGTTCAATCGTATGCAACAGCGAATACCAGTCTTTTTCAATCCGCAACATCATTAAACGACTTTCGCCACGTGCGACAGGATAAACCGGCATTAACGGTGGATGAGGGAATCGTTCATCGAGGTATTCCATGATGATACGAGATTCGAACAGGGTTAATTCCCGGTCGACCAGCGTAGGTATTGTTTGGTACGGATTGAGGTCAATCAGATCCTGTGGCAGGCTCTCTGGATCAACTTGTTCAATCTCGACATTTACGCCTTTTTCCGCTAATACGATACGTACCTGATGGCTAAAAATATCGGTTGGGCCAGAAAATAGCGTCATTACCGAACGCTTGTTGGCAGCGACAGCCATGGAAACCTCCAAGTTTTGTCTAGAAAATACGGCGAATACGCCAACTACCTGTTAGCTTTCAAGCCAAGTACATCAATTGCATGACGCAACAGTGGCTTGAGATAAATATTATCGCATTGATAACATAGGTATATGTTAGAGTAATCCTGGTTATTTTGATCACTCACTCAGTTCGGCACACAAAAATCTCGCTTGTTGTTGCCTCGCTGTAACTTCACCTGTAGCTCCAGGTACTTTGGTATCAGCTGCTGGCAGCGATACCACAAAATGGTGCACGAAGTGAGAGACAGTCTAACAGATTTTATCTGCTTTGTTGGTCTAAGCAGTCATTTGATTGTTAATTTCACCATCAGTTGTGTGATTTAAACCGCACTGATATTAACCTCATCACCCGATGAGGGCTATTTTAGCCGCCATCTTCTCTTTCGCTGGTGTTCGGGATCTTCAGCGGGCGTGTGTGTTTTCTTGCTATCCACGGCCGATGATTGCGGTTTCAACTTCAGTCGGCCAACTGCAGTTGTGCTACTAATAACGGCCAGCGTGCATCAAAATCCTGTGTCGGACGGTAACGAAACTCGGAGCGCACATAACGCAATAGCATTCCTTCGCAAAAGGCCAGCACTTGGCCAGCAAGCAATGTTTCGTCGACACTGAATCCTTTGCCTTCACGCAGCTTGCGTTCTTTCAGCACTTGGCGTAATTGTGCCTCGATACGTTCAAAAAGCTGGTTGATGCGCTCTTGTAGGCGCTGCTGCTCGAACATTAGCGCATGGCCGGTAATAATTCGGGTTAAACCTGGATTGCGTTCAGCAAAACCAAGCAGCAACTGCACAATCAGGCGCAAGCGGGTGAAGGTCTCTTTTTCATCCTGTAGGATCAAGTTGATACGAGAGATTAAACTCTGTTCAATGAACTCAATCAGGCTATCAAACATGCGTGTTTTGCTAGGAAAATGTCGATAAAGTGCCGCCTCAGAGACACCCACTGCTTCCGCCAGTTTGGCTGTGGTGATGCGTTGGCTGCCATCGCTGGATTCCAGCATTTGCGCCAAGGCTTGCAGGATATCTTCACGTCGATTCCGTTTGTTGTTCTGTTTTTCTGCCATGTCTGTTTTAACCTTTACTCAAACTGCCATTCCGATCGCGATGTGACATGCAGCGCAATAGGGAGTTATTAACTGAAATTGCTTATTATTTTTTAAAGCGGTGTCAGCGCTCCCCACCCAGAATCGGGGATCTGCCACCGCCAATTACCACGATGACTTTTTGGCTACGCCTGAGAGTATAGGCAACAAATCATTGGCGCCCAGAGTGACCAAAACCACCAGCACCACGCTCACTGCTCTCAAACTGTTCAACCAGATTAAATTCGGCTTGTACCACAGGCACCAGCACCATTTGGGCAATACGCTCACCAGGTTCAATGGTGAAGCTTTGTTGACCTCGATTCCAGACCGAAACCATCAATTGCCCTTGGTAATCAGAGTCGATCAGGCCGACCAGATTGCCTAATACCACTCCGTGTTTGTGACCTAAACCAGAGCGCGGCAAAATCACCGCTGCCAATCCGCTATCAGCAATGTGGATCGCCAGCCCAGTGGGTATCAATTGGGTTTCCCCTGCCGCCAGTTCAACGGCGCTATCGAGGCAGGCGCGCAGATCCAGGCCGGCAGATCCTGGCGTGGCATAAGTAGGTAACGGAAATTGATCACCGATACGCGGGTCGAGGATCTTAACGTCGATTTTTTTCATCATACAGGTGGATTATCTCATCGATTAACTGTTGACCGAGTCGCGTTTTGTCACCATAGGCAAGACGCTTGTCACCCTCGGGCCAGAATAGGTGTAATGCATTATTATTGCTGTTAAATCCATGCCCAGCTAACGCGACATTGTTGGCACAGATCAAGTCCAGTTGCTTATGCAGTAACTTCTGGCGCGCGTATTGTTCCACATTCTGGGTTTCGGCAGCAAACCCAACCACAAATGGACGCTGCTGACGCATTGCGGCGACACCGGCGACGATATCGGGGTTTTTCACCATTTTGATCACTATTTCATCGCCCTGTTTTTTGATTTTTTCGCTGGCAATCTGTTCGGCACGGTAATCAGCCACTGCAGCACAGCCAATAAAAATATTTTGTTTGTTAATTTGTTGCTGTACTTGCTGCGCCATTTCTAATGCAGTAACCACATCGATACGCGTGACGCTGGCTGGTGTCGCTAAGTTAACCGGCCCTGCAATGAGTGTGACTTTGGCACCACGCGCTGCAGCTGCTTCGGCAATCGCAAATCCCATCTTACCGGAGCTGTGGTTAGTGATAAAACGTACTGGATCGAGTGCTTCGTGAGTTGGACCGGCGGTGATCATGATCGATAAATGTTGTAGATCAGCACTGTTAGCAAAGTAGCGATTAACCTGTTCAACTATTGTCAGTGGTTCTAACATGCGCCCCGGCCCTACATCACCACAAGCTTGGCTGCCGTCGGCCGGTCCCCACAGTAGCATCCCGCGCGCTGCCAGTGTGGCCAGATTGGCTTGTGTTGCGCAGGCTCGATACATCTGCTGATTCATCGCAGGAGCAATGGCAATCGGGGCACTGGTCGCCAAACAGAGCGTGGTGAGCAAATCATTCGCCATTCCCACACTGAGACGCGCCAGCAGATCAGCACTGGCTGGCGCCAGCAGTACCAGATCGGCCCACTTAGCCAGTTCAATGTGACCCATTGCCGCTTCTGCTTGAGGATCGAGCAGTTCGCTGGCGACTGGGTTGCCCGAAACGGCTTGTAGTGTCAACGGAGTGATGAACGCGCAGGCAGCGGGTGTCATCACAACTCTGACCTGAGCACCGTGATCACGCAGGCGGCGCACCAGCTCTGGACATTTGTAGGCGGCAATCCCGCCACTGATGCCTAATAAGATATTTTTACCAGCAAGGTTGTCACCAGCAAGACGTTGACTCGCAGCTATTGTCATGATGCCGATCCAGTTGAGAACAGAAACAGGCTGCATAGTAGCATAATTTTAGTTAACCAAACTGCACGCTGGCGCATCGTTAAGATGGCCAGCGGTTGATGATAAGCCGTCAATCGATGCTGGTGTGGTGCAGCGTGATGTTGTTAGCTACGCAGGCCTTTACCGCGTTCGATCAGATACCAAGCTAACAAATAGAACACTAAGATGAAGGCGGTTAACACCAGCATTGTTAGCAGCAGCGGCACATCAGCGACACCGAGAAAGCCGAATCGGAAGCCGCTGATCATATAAACCACGGGGTTTAGCTTCGAGACTGCCTGCCAAAATGGAGGTAGTAGCGTCAGTGAGTAGAACACCCCCCCCAGGTAGGTCAATGGGGTCAAGACGAAGGTGGGGATCAGGCTGATATCGTCAAAGGTGCCAGCGAAAATCGCATTCAGTAACCCCGCCAATGAGAACAGGATTGCGGTGAGCAGTAGCGTTACCACTACGATCGACCATGAATGAACATGTAACGGAACAAACAGCAGTGAGATGATGGTCACTAATAGCCCAACACAGATACCACGTGCGACACCACCGCCAACATAACCAGCAATAATCACATGTGTTGGTACGGGCGCGACGAGTAACTCTTCAATATTGCGCTGGAATTTAGAACTGAAAAATGACGAGGCGACATTGGAGTAGGCGTTGGTGATCACCGCCATCATAATCAGACCTGGCACAATAAACTGCATATAGTCAAAGCCATGCATCTCACCAATCCGCGAACCGATCAGGTTGCCAAAGATGATGAAATAGAGCGTCATGGTGATCACCGGCGGCACTAGCGTTTGTATCCAGATACGGGCAAAACGGTTGACCTCTTTTACCCAGATACTTTTCAGCGCGACCCAATACAGATGCATCATATTTTTTCTCCCGTGGCGTTAGTCAAGTTGACGAACAGCTCTTCCAGCCGATTTGCCTTGTTGCGCATACTGAGCACCCGTATACCTTGCGTACTCAACTGGGTGAACAGATCATTCAAGCCCTGTTCGCGCATCACTTCTACCTCGAGTGTCAGGTTGTCGATCAACCGACTCTGGTAGCCTGTTAGCAAAGGTGGTTGATTATTATCAGCTAAATCAAGAATAAAGGTTTCTGATTTCAGTTGCGCTAATAACTGTTTCATCGAAGTGTTTTCCACCAGTTCACCATGCTGAATGATGCCGATGTTACGGCACAGCATCTCGGCTTCTTCTAGGTAGTGGGTGGTCAAAATGATGGTGGTACCTTCCGCATTGAGCTGTTGTAAAAAACTCCACATAGAGCGGCGTAGCTCGATATCGACGCCAGCAGTCGGTTCATCAAGGATCAGCAACTTTGGCTGATGCATCAGTGCGCGGGCAATCATTAAGCGGCGTTTCATACCACCGGAGAGCATCCGCGCACGCTCGTTACGCTTGCCCCACAGATCCAGCTTGGTGAGATATTTTTCCGCCTGTTGATGGGCCTGCTTACGTTCAACACCGTAGTAGCCAGCCTGGTTAATCAGGATCTGTAATACTGTTTCAAACTGATTGAAGTTGAACTCTTGCGGTACTAAGCCCAGTTGCCGTTTGGCATTAACCAGATCGTGGTCAATATCGTGGCCAAACACTTTTACCTTGCCTGAGGTTTTGTTCACCAGTGAGCTAATAATGCCGATGGTGGTCGATTTACCGGCACCATTTGGCCCCAGTAATGCGTAAAAATCGCCAGTTTCTACGTTCAAATCGATACCGTGTAGTGCCTTGACACCACCCGAATAAGTTTTAGTCAGTTGTGTGATTTCTAGTGCGTAACTCATGGATATTCGCGCTGCCTTGTCAAAAATGGGATGTTGCTCACATTGATGAGCACGAGTATATACCCGCTACTGAAACAAAAGCACCGCAAACGATGCTGTTTAACAGCCCATTTGATTAGTCGTAAATGATTAGCGGTAAACCCGCGTCGCTCCGATCGATAATACATTGGAGCGACGCAGTTTGTGCTCATAGATCACAAGCAAGGGTGACAGACAACCGCACTGCGCTAACCAGTATTGCGCATTCCTGCCGCGACACCAGCGATAGTGACCATCAATGCCTGCTCAACTTGAGCATCAGGTTGCTGCTGTTGGCGTGAACGATGCAGTAATTCAGCCTGTAGTACATTGAGTGGATCGGTATAGACGTTGCGTAAGGCGATTGATTCAGCAATCCAAGGCAAATCAGCCATTAAATGCTCGTCATTTGCAATCGCCAGAACCACTTGAATATCACTAGAAAGCTGTTCTCTTAGCTGTTGTCCTAACGGCCACAGTGATGGATCAACCAGACGTTGATCATAATACTCAGCCAACCACAAATCTGTTTTGGCGAATACCATTTCCAACATACCGATGCGTGTCGAAAAGAACGGCCAATCACGACACATTTGCGCCAGTTGATCACGTTGACCTGCTGCAACGGCTGCCTGTAATCCGGCACCAGCACCAAGCCAGGCCGGTAACATCAGGCGGTTTTGTGTCCAGGCAAAAATCCAGGGAATAGCACGTAAACTTTCAACACCACCATTTGGCCGCCGCTTGGCAGGGCGTGATCCCAGCGGGAGCTTGGCCAACTCCTGTTCTGGTGTCGCAGCACGGAAATAGGGCACAAAGTCAGGATTTGAGCGCACGTAGTCGCGGTACATGGCACATGAAGTCGCTGATAATTGATCCATCAGTGCTCGCCACTCAGGTTTGGGTTCTGGCGGCGGTAGTAAGTTGGCTTCCAGGATCGCGCTGGTATAAAGCGCCAGACTGCTAATCGTCACTTCGGGCAGACCAAACTTAAAGCGGATCATCTCACCCTGCTCGGTGACACGCAGCCCGCCTTTCAGGCTGCCAGGGGGTTGTGAGAGCAATGCAGCTTGTGCTGGCGCACCACCACGACCAATCGAACCGCCTCGGCCATGAAACAGTGTCAGTTCAATGCCTGCGTTGTCACAGGTTTTGATCAGTGCTTCTTGTGCGCGATACTGCGCCCAGGAAGCGGCCATTACCCCGGCATCTTTCGCCGAGTCGGAGTAGCCGATCATCACCATCTGTTTGCCCTGAATGAACCCCCGATACCAATCGATGCTGAGTAACTGTTTCATTACTTGGTCGGCATTATTCAGGTCATCGAGAGTTTCAAATAGCGGCGCGACGGGCAGCGAGAATGGGCAGCCAGCCTCTTTGAGCAGCAGATGCACAGCCAGTACGTCTGATGGTGTGCGTGCCATCGAGATGACGTAGGCGGCGATAGAGCCTTGTGGTGCCTGGGCGATCACCCGACAGGTCTCTAACACCTCTTCTGTTTCGGCGCTTGGCTGCCATTTCAGCGGTAGCAGTGGGCGTTTTGAGTTGAGTTCACGGATCAAAAAGGCCTGTTTATCAGATTCGGACCAGCTTTCATAATCACCAAGCCCGAGATAGCGTGTGATTTCGGCAATCGCTTCGGTGTGGCGTGTACTCTCTTGGCGTACATCAATGCGCACCAGTGGCACGCCAAAGCAGCGGACTCGCCACAATGTCTCAAGCAGTTGTCCATTGGCGATAATACTCATGCCACAGGCGAGCAACGATTGGTAGCAGGCGTACAATGGTTGCCACAACTGTTCATTACACTCCAGCAGATCGCTTGGCCGCAGCACTCGCTCACCCTTTAGACGACCAGCCAGGTAAGCTTGAGAGTTCATTAATTGGCTGCGTAGCCGCTTCATAATTTCACGGTAAGGCTCTTGGATCTCATCTCCTCCCGCCAGCGCACGCAGCTCAGGGGTACATTCAGACATCGATAATTCAGATACCAAGGTCTGAATATCACGCAGAAACAGATCACACGCCTTCCAACGCCCTAGCAGTAGCACATGACGCGTCACTTCGGCGGTGACATTCGGGTTACCGTCGCGATCACCGCCCATCCAAGAGGTGAAGCGCACCGGCACCGCCGTTACCGGCAACTGATAGTCGATCGCTTGTTGTAGCTGTTCGTTGAATTCACGCAGAAAAGCCGGCACGCCTTCCCAGAGGCTGTTTTCTACCACCGCAAAGCCCCACTTTGCCTCTTCCACTGGGGTAGGGCGATTTTTGCGAATTTCGTCGGTATGCCAGGATTGAGCGACTAACTGGCGCAGACGGCGCATGATTTTGTTGCGCTCATAATCGGCCAGATCATTGTGATCAAGTTGGCTTAGGCAGGTATTCACTTCAACCAGCTTGTGGATTAGCGTGCGGCGTGTGATCTCGGTCGGGTGAGCGGTCAGTACCAGGTCAATCGACAGTTCATCAACCGCGCGCCTGAGTGCGTAGCCGTCGATCTTTTTCTCTTTTAGCCGAGTAAACAGTTGTGCTAGCACTTCCGGATTACCTGCCGCCTCACCATGTGGTGAAATGGTGTGGTATTGCTCGGCAACGTTGGTGAGATTCAGAAACTGGTTGAAAGCACGGGCGACAGGCAACAACTCATCATTGGAGAGATTCTGTAATGTTGACAACAACGCCTGACGATGTGCTTCATTGCCGGCACGTGAGGATTTAGAAAGTTTACGGATGGTTTCAACCCGCTCAAGGATCTGCTCACCCAACGCTTCCTTGATTGTCTCGCCAAGTAACTTGCCGAGCATACTGACATTACTGCGCATTGCCGAATATTGTTCGTTCATATGACCCCTGGCCCTCTGCCTTCATATCTCACTGCGAGTGATGCAGCATGACTGCAACTGCTCAACGTGAGTCAGTGATTTGCACTGCGTTGTTAATCCACTTGATTGACAACGGCAACCTGCTTGATGTTATCTCACTCAGGCTGTTTCGGTGACACTATTTTTAGCAAAAAAACCGCGAATTCAGCAGGGTTGCTGAAATTTAATCATCCGAGGCTGATTATCAGTCAGCCTTATCAGGGGCGAAACACCGGTCTAGTTGGTCATTTTTTTCAAGATACGTTCTGCAGAAGAGCCTTTTTTTAAGGCAATAATATTTTCGTAGGATTGTAGCGGATCAAAAGGTAACAGCTCACAGTGTTGTCTTCCCCAAGCAAAAATCTCATAGTTGGCTGTTGTTAGGCATTTCAGTACCCCACTGAGGTCATCGTTCAAATTACGAATGGCAGCGTCGCGGATATACTCAAGGAGTATTGGGGCAGTATTGCGTTGCAGAAATTGGGTTGCACCTCTTAAAACCAACTCTTCAGCGCCTTCTACATCAATTTTTACAATCCGCAGTCGGTCCATATCGACATCATAATTGCTGATCAGTGCATCAAGTGTCATCACGGGTGAAAACTCGAATTCGCGCTCACCGGTCAAGTGGGAGCTCCAGTTTTCAAAGATTGAGTTTGCACCGGTATTGCCGCGACGAACATACAGCTTGAGATAACGTTGTTGCATACTGTCGGACAGTGCAACCATGTGAACTTGTGCTTTGATTTGATTATCTAGCACATTCTTCAGCAATAGTGCAGCGTTCTCTTTTGAAGCTTCAACAGCAATCAACTCTAATTTTTTACCAGCACATAATGGGATGGATGCGGTGCCAATATTGGCACCAATGTCCAGTACAATGTCACCTTCGGTGAGATTCAATTGCTGGCCGACATCGAACACGGTCATTTCAAAAGGTTCATTACGGATGAAACTATGATAGCCAATATGATCATTGATATTTAAATTCAACTTCCAGCCATCACCAGCCAGTTGTAGCAATTTTGGTTTTGCAACATGTGCTGTTACTTTATGGGTGGAGTTGGGGTCAAATGCAGAGACCATTTTTCTTCCCAGCAGAGGTACCCGGCGGATTGAGCGTAATACGACGTGTAGTGCCTTGCTTGGCAGCACTGCACGCATAATTTTCGCGAAGTAACGGAGCGGTTTAATCATATTATTTCTCTAATCTTCGAGTTAAGGGTTACCCAGTATTCTAAAGGACAAAAGTTCCATATTGTCTGTTCAGTACTGTAAGTGACTTGGGTTGTCGGTGTTAGCTAACGGGCAGCAAGTGTTGCCGATGTTGTGATATTGGCATCATCAAATCACTCGCGAAAATTGTTGCGCGCGAGCCTGTTTACGCAGGTAGATATCAAAGCACATACAGATATTACGGATCAACAAACGGCCTTTGGCGGTAACGGACAGCGTGTGCTCATCACGCTCGACCAAGCCATCACGTTCAAACGGAGCCAGCAGCGCCAAATCAGCAGCGAAGTATTCAGCAAAGTTGATCGCATAGCGTTGTTCTATCGGACGATAATCGAGGCTAAAGTTACAAATCAGCGTCTTAATCACATCACGGCGTAAACAGTCATCGTTGGTCATGGTCAAACCGCGCCATAGTGCGTTGCCCGATTCTGCAACAGAGCTGTAGTAGCTTTTTAGCTCTTTTTGGTTTTGTGCATAACTGTCACCAAGCATACTGATTGCTGAGACCCCTAAACCGAGCAGATCGCTTTCACCCTGTGTGGTGTATCCCTGGAAGTTACGATGCAGCTTTCCTTCACATTGCGCGATAGCCAATTCGTCATTCGGTTTGGCAAAGTGATCCATACCGATAAACTGATAACCAGCCTGTGTTAAATACGCGATGGTATGTTGCAGGATATCCAGTTTCTGCTGGGCAGTCGGCAAATCATCCTCTTTAATTTTGCGTTGAGCAGCAAATAAGTTAGGTAAATGCGCGTAGTTAAACACACTTAACCGGTCAGGATTCAGTTCAACGACGCGCTGTAGAGTAAAGGCAAAACTTTCAACAGTCTGCTTGGGCAGGCCGTAAATCAGATCGATGTTGGTAGAGTGGAAGCCCAGAGCTTTGGCGCGTTCGATCAGGGCAAAAATAAAGGCTTCATCTTGTTCACGGTTGACCAGTTGCTGCACCTCCTTGTTGAAATCCTGCACCCCCATGCTTAAACGGTTAAATCCTTCTGCTCGCAAGTGATCAAGTACATCGAGTTCAATTTCACGTGGGTCGATCTCGATCGACATTTCAGCCTGTGGCTGAAGTGTAAAGTGTTGGCGTAACATTGCCATCAATCGACTGATTTGCTGCTTGTTGAGATAGGTAGGGGTACCGCCACCCCAGTGGATCTGGCTAATCTGACGATCGGTAAACAGGGCAGCGCGCGCGGAAATTTCCTGTTCTAATAGATTAAGATATTGATCAGCCTTGTGTGTTTGTCGTGTAACCAGTTTATTGCAGGCGCAGAAATAGCAGAGTTTGTGGCAAAAAGGAATATGCACATACAGTGACAGTGGGCGATCAGGGTAGCGCTGTGCTGCGGTTTGAAATGCAGCCTGGTCATAGCTTTGATTAAATTCCAGCGCAGTGGGGTATGAGGTATAGCGAGGCCCTGAATAGTTATATTTCTGGATCAAAGCCAGATCCCAGACAATGGTCTGCTGTGACATATGTAGTTACTCCTTCCGATATTTCCCGCTACAGGGCCGACAAAAAATAGAAAATCGATAATATTAGTTTGGTTGAGCTGAGCCACCTTTTAATAGTCTCAGGATATCCTCTTGTTTTTCTTCTTCCTGCTCATCTGCATCATCAATTTCGATGCCTAACTGTGCCATCAGCGCTTCGATACGCTGCAACTGTTTGGTCATATAGTCCTGTTCTTGCTGGCTAAGCTCTTCTCCTTGCTCAAAACGGTCGAGCAGTCTTTCCAAGTCTGCGTCGTTTTCCAGTTGGCTAAGCTCTTCTTCTGCTGACAGGAGAGGCGGTGGGGCTATTTTTAGCTTAGCAACCGGCGGATGGCTGGTTCTGCTATCTGCTAGCAATGGCACCGGCACTTTACTGCCAATCCGAGGATCTTTGGATTGCTTGGCGTTACTATTTTTGCGGTTGTCACTGGCCACTTGTGTGCGTGATCCTGGCGTGTGACCACGGCGTTTCTTCTCCCGCTTGCGTTCACGCGCTTCCAGGTCAAGCTCAGCACGGCTCTTCTTTTTACGTTTTGTTGATGCAGCACGCTGGCGTGCAGTATGGGAACTGTTTGACGTTAACTTCATGACGGGCTCTCAGATAGGTCTGTGCTATGGCTGTATATGATCGAGGTGACAGTGCACAGAACGCAAGCGAAATTACTGTCACACTGCACATTGTAGCTGTGCCACATTCGATCTGGCTAGCAGCGTTATGCTAGCGTGTCTAACTGCTTGCTGTAGTTTGCGATCAAAATGTTTGCCGATACTCTGGCAGGAAAAACTGATCTTTTGGCAGGGTACAGGATGAAATCGATGTAATCGATGTTAGATCGCTACAGTAACAGTTGTTCGACCGCATCCAACGCTATTAAGGTTAATTGTTTGATCAAAAAGTGATCGGATGGTTTGGGGCAGTGTGCGTGAGTGTATCAATTCACAGTACAAACCCAGAATGATCGCGTAGATTAAAGTAGATTTAATCTTATTCTAGCCAAAAAGATAAGGCTAGTTACTAAGTTAAACTGAGATTATGCTAATTTTCTCTGATTTGAGTTAAACCGGTTGATAAAGGGTTTACTGCTCAGTTATTGTCTATCTGATTTTTTGGCGGGTAGTGATCATCTACCGTTCGTTCAACTATTGACCTATGGACAAGGCACAAGGATGAGACTTTCAACGAAACTCTCTGCACTAACCAGCTCGTTAGTGGTTGCGACGCTGTTTTTAGTCCTGTTCGGTTGTTCATACAGTTTTTTTCATATCACACAAGCACGTATGGAACGGCGTATTAGCGTGCTGGCGACCACACTCGATCAGGCAATGCTGGTTAGCTCGCCAGTACAATTGAGCAATTGGTTGCCTTGGGTGATGCAGTCATTAGGTGCGGTTAATGTTGAAATAGGGACGGGCACCAGCACTATCTTCTCTCAAAAAATCCCGCTCACCGAGTTGTTGAGCAGCACTTCTCCTGTTTATCGTACAGCCAGATTTGGCATGATGCACCATCCGGGTGTTTACGTAGATATTACCTATCTTGATCCTTTTACCAGCGGAATACTTTCGTTTCGCTCAATGACAGCAATAACGCTGTCATTGGTTTTTATGTTGGTGATATTAGCTGGCACACTCTATTGGTTGCGTTTACAGGCGGCGGATAAGGATCACCTCGAGCGGCGCGCGAAGCGTATTTTAAACGGTGAACGTGACGGGGTATTTTCTGGCAGTGAAGTTGAGTGGCCAGTGAATGCCAGTGCTGCAATTGATTGTCTGCTGGTCGAGTTGGCTGAGGCTCGCGAAGAACGCACTCGCATCGACACCCTGATCCGTGCTTTTGCTGCGCAAGATGCGAAAACTGGCCTGAATAACCGCTTGTTCTTCAACAATCAACTGATCACTCAACTGGAAGAGGAAGGATCCCACGGTATTGTGATGATCTTACGCTTGCCTGATTTTGATACTTTGTGTGAAGTGCATGGTAACACCCAGGTCCAGGAGATGATGTATCTGCTGGTTAACCTGTTATCCAGCTTCATCACACGTCATCCTGCGGCACTGTTGGCGCGTTATCAACACAGTGATTTTGCGGTACTACTGCCGCATCGGACCTTGAAAGAAGCAGAGAGTATGGCTTCACAAATGGTGCATGGTATTGGTGCTCTGCCCTCGTCAATGCTGATCGACCGTCAGGCGCTGCTGCATATCGGTATTGTTGCCTACCGTAGTGGACAAACGATGGAACAGGTGATTGATCAGGCTGAACAGGCCAGTCGTCATGCAGCGTTACAAGGTGAGAATGGCTGGTACATTTATGACAGTAAAGTGCCTGAAAAAGGGCGTGGTAGCGTAAAATGGCGCACACTGCTCGAACAGGTGCTGACACGCGGTGGACTGCGCCTCTACTTGCAACCGGTGATCACTGAGCAAGGGGATGTACATCACCGTAAAGTAAATAGCCGTATCCACGATGGTGTTCAGGAACTGCTTCCGACAGAATATCTACCGCTCATTGAACAGTTTGGTTTGGCTGAGCGTTATGATCGGCAATACGTAAGCCGGATCATCCCGCTGTTATCACAATGGCCTGAAGAGACATTGGCATTTGGTTTGTGTATCAGTTCATTGCGACAACGCAGTTTCCAACGTTGGCTGCGTGATACATTGATGCAGTGTGAAAAAAGCCAACGCCGACGCATTCTGATCGAATTAGCTGAAGCAGACTTATGCCAAAACATCGAGCAATTGCGCCCGATATTGCGCTTGTTGACCGCGTTGGGTTGCCGGATAGTGGTTTCTCAAGTGGGATTAACGGTAACCAGTATTGCTTATATCAAGTCATTGCCGGTGGAGTTGATCAAACTTCACCAGAGTGTCGTGCGAAGTATAGATGAGTGTGATGAAAATCAGCTATTTGTACAAAGTCTGGTAGGTGCCTGCGATGCGGCACACAGCAAAGTTTTTGCCGTTGGTGTGCGCACACGTAATGAATGGCAAACCTTAAAAGCACGTGGAGTACTGGGGGGTGAGGGTAATTTCTTTGCTTCACCAGAACCGATCCAGGAAGGGCGGAAAAAATATTCACGTCGTTCACGCGCCTGATCATCGTTATCTCTAGTGGTTAACTTAGTTAATCGCCAACAGGTTATCCATTGGCCCGGTTATTACATCCTGCAGCAACTTGGCACCGGAGTACTTTTCTACCTTGTGGCTACAGGCTGTGATTGGTAAAGTAAGCGGATATCTTTTTTCGCCCACAGCTTGCAGGATTATTTTTTCGTTATGTTCAAAAAATTTCGTGGCATGTTTTCTAATGACTTGTCTATCGATCTGGGAACTGCTAATACCCTGATTTATGTTAAAGGACAAGGCATTGTACTGAATGAACCGTCGGTGGTTGCCATTCGCCAAGATCGTGCCGGTTCACCGAAAAGTGTGGCGGCTGTTGGTCATGACGCCAAACAGATGTTAGGGCGTACCCCTGGTAACATTGCTGCAATTCGTCCTATGAAAGATGGCGTTATCGCCGATTTCTTTGTAACGGAGAAAATGCTGCAACACTTCATTAAACAAGTTCATAGCAACAGTTTTATGCGCCCAAGTCCACGCGTGCTGGTCTGTGTGCCGGTTGGTGCTACCCAAGTTGAACGCCGTGCGATCCGTGAATCTGCCCAAGGTGCAGGTGCGCGTGAAGTGTTCCTGATTGAGGAACCTATGGCAGCAGCAATCGGTGCAGGTTTACCGGTCTCTGAAGCAACAGGCTCGATGGTGGTTGATATTGGTGGTGGCACGACAGAAGTTGCGGTGATCTCACTCAATGGTGTGGTCTACTCTTCATCGGTGCGAATTGGTGGTGACCGTTTTGATGAAGCGATCATCAACTACGTGCGTCGTAATTACGGTTCATTGATTGGCGAAGCGACAGCAGAGCGCATCAAACACTGTATTGGTTCTGCTTATCCCGATGATGAAGTGCGTGAAATTGAAGTACGCGGGCGTAATTTGGCTGAGGGCGTACCGCGTGGCTTTACCATGAACTCGAATGAAATCTTGGAAGCGCTGCAGGAGCCGCTGACCGGTATTGTTAGCGCAGTGATGGTGGCATTGGAGCAGTGTCCACCAGAATTAGCTTCTGATATTTCTGAACGCGGCATGGTGCTGACCGGTGGCGGTGCCCTGTTACGTAACCTTGACCGTTTGCTCATGGAAGAAACCGGTATCCCGGTAGTTGTAGCCGAAGATCCGCTGACTTGTGTGGCTCGTGGTGGTGGTAAAGCCCTGGAAATGATCGACATGCATGGCGGCGACCTGTTCAGCGAAGAATAATGCGCCGACTCAAACTGGTGCCAGGCTGTCGGTTTCCGCAGGGATACTGACAGCTTTGCTGCTGGTGGTTGTCGAGGTACACACATAATTTATGAAGCCAATTTTTAGCAGGGGCCCCTCTCTTCAGCTCCGACTTTTTCTCGCCGTCGTCGTTGCTATTGTGCTCATCATTGCCGATAGTCGGCTTGGCACATTCGCAAAAGCGCGTAACTATCTTGATACTGCGGTCAGTCCTTTCTACTTCTTGGCGAATGGGCCACGTAAAATGCTGGATTCTTTGTCGGAAACATTTGCCACACGTCAGCAATTGGAATTAGAAAACCGCGCGTTGCGTCAGGAGTTGTTGTTAAAAAGCAGTGATATTCTATTACTCGGCCAGTTTAAACAGGAAAATGCTCGGTTACGTGAATTGCTTGGCTCGCCACTGCGTCAAGATGAGCACAAAATCGTCACTCAGGTGATCTCGACCGGTTCTGATCCTTATAGCGATCAGGTAGTGATTGATAAAGGCTCAGATAATGGTGTCTATGAAGGCCAACCAGTAATTAGTGATAAAGGCGTCGTTGGTCAAGTGATTGCGGTCGCTAAACTGACCAGTCGAGTACTGCTGATTTGCGATGCTTCCCATGCCTTGCCTATTCAAGTGCTGCGTAATGATATCCGAGTGATTGCAGCGGGTAGTGGTTGCACCGATGATTTGCAACTGGAACATTTGCCAGCCAACACGGATATTCGCGTTGGTGATGTACTGGTGACTTCGGGGCTTGGCGGGCGTTTCCCTGAAGGTTACCCAGTCGCGGTGGTTTCATCCGTGCGGGTAGATAATCAGCGTGCTTATACCGTGATACAGGCACGACCGACTGCTGGCTTACAGCGCTTGCGCTATCTGTTGCTACTCTGGCGTGGTGAACGCGGTAGTGACACCAGTCTGCCTGCCAATGAGGTACAGCGTGTTGCCAACGAACGTCTCATGCAGATGCTTCCGCAGGTGTTATCCAACGAGGAGGCTAAACAGCCTTCCACGGTTGATCGGACAGATCAACCCCCGTCTTCCCCAACAACTGGAGCTCCCAGATGAACCCTTATCGCAGCCATGGACGCTGGGTTATTTGGTTATCATTTCTAGTCGCCTTGGTGCTACAGATCATGCCGTGGCCGGAACAGATCCACATGTTCCGCCCCTCTTGGCTATTACTGGTGCTGACTTACTGGGTGATGGCATTGCCTCACCGAGTGAACGTTGGCACAGGATTTATTTTAGGGCTGATTACTGATCTGATCTTGGGTTCCACACTGGGTGTGCGTGCGTTGGCGCTCAGTATCATCACCTACTTGGTGGCATTTAAGTTCCAGTTATTTCGCAATATGGCGTTATGGCAGCAGGCATTAATTATTGTGTTACTGTCATTAGCGATGGATGTTGCCATTTTTTGGGCGGAATTCTTGGTGATCAATGTCTCTTTCCGCCCTAATGCATTCTGGAATAGCTTGGTCAATGGTATTTTGTGGCCGTGGTTATTTTTACTGATGCGTAAAGTTCGCCGTCAATTCTCGGTGCAGTAATCAATTATTCAGAGGAACGAGGGATGGTTTCACTTTATCTTGCTTCAGCTTCACCGCGTCGACGCGAGTTGTTAACTCTGCTGGGGATCCCGTTTGAAGTGATTGTCACCGATATCCCGGAACAGCGCGAGGCGAATGAAGCGCCAATCGATTATGTCTGCCGTCTGGCACAGCAGAAGGCGTGTGCCGGTGTCCAGTTGGCAGCGCAACATCGGCCGGTGCTTGGCGCAGATACTATCGTGCTATTACATGACCAACTGTTAGAGAAACCTCGTGATCAGCAGCACGCCAGTGAAATGCTGGCACTACTCTCTGGGCAACAGCACCAGGTCATGACAGCGATTGCCTTCGCTGATCGCCAGCATCTGTTATGCCAACTGGTGGTGACCGAGGTGACCTTCCGCACGTTGTCGCCACAAGATATCCGCCAGTATATTGCCAGCGGTGAACCCATGGACAAAGCGGGTGCTTATGGCATTCAAGGAAAAGGCGGGTGCTTTGTTAGAACGATCAATGGCAGTTATCATGCAGTGGTTGGCCTACCGTTAGTGGAAACGGCCGAATTACTGCAACGTTTTCTGAATTTGTCTGCGACAACAAGCAGGCCATCATAGCACCGGTTAAAGTGCCAATTTTCAGTGCGACAGGGAAAGGCGAGCGTTGCTATGCCTGTCAGGAGAGTGTATGACCATTGAGTTACTGATCAATATCACACCGTCCGAAACGCGAGTTGCCTACATTGACGGCGGTATATTGCAAGAGATCCAGATTGAACGCGAAGCCAAACGCGGCATTCTTGGTAACATCTATAAAGGGCGAGTCAGCCGTGTATTACCGGGGATGCAAGCTGCTTTTGTCGATATCGGCCTTGATAAAGCCGCCTTTCTACATGCCTCTGATATCATGCCTCATACCGAATGTGTAGCGGGTGAAGAGAGAAAGAATTTTCATGTGCGTGACATTGCCGAGCTAGTGCGTCAAGGCCAAGATCTGATGGTGCAAGTAGTGAAAGATCCGATTGGCACCAAAGGCGCACGACTGACCACCGACATTACGTTACCCTCTCGTTACCTCGTATTTATGCCTGGTGCTGCGCATGTTGGCGTCTCTCAGCGTATTGAGAGCGAAGCGGAGCGCCAGCGCCTTAAAGCGACAGTGAGTCATTACTGTGACGAACTGGGTGGTTTTATCATTCGAACCGCAGCCGAAGGGATTGGCGAGCAGGAATTGGCACAAGATGCGGCATTTCTGAAACGGCTCTGGACTAAAGTCATGGAGCGCAAAAAACGCCACCAAAGCAAATTTAAACTGTATGGTGAACTGGCGCTGGCACAACGCATTTTGCGAGATTTTGCTGGCGCAGAGCTTGATCGTGTACGGATCGATTCGCATCAAACTTATGAACAATTGGTCGAGTTCACCAAAGAGTACATCCCTGATGTTACTGGTAAATTAGAACTGTATACTGGAATTCAGCCACTGTTTGAACTCTATGATGTAGAGAACGAAATCCAGCGGGCACTCGAGCGAAAGGTACAATTGAAATCCGGTGGTTATCTGATCATTGATCAAACGGAAGCGATGACTACCGTGGATATCAATACCGGTGCTTTTGTTGGTCATCGCAACCTCGAAGAGACGATATTCAATACCAATATCGAAGCAACACAAGCGATTGCGCGTCAATTGCGCCTGCGCAACCTCGGTGGCATTATCATCATCGATTTTATCGACATGAACAGTGAAGAGCACCGTCGTCGGGTGCTCAACTCGTTGGAGCAGGCGTTAAGTAAAGATCGAGTGAAAACCACCATCAACGGCTTCTCTCAGCTAGGCTTAGTAGAGATGACACGCAAACGCACTCGAGAAAGCCTAGAACATGTACTTTGTCACGACTGCCCCGCGTGTCATGGACGTGGAACGGTGAAAACGGTTGAAACAGTCTGCTATGAAATCATGCGTGAAATTGTGCGTGTACATCATGCATACAGTGCCGATCGCTTTCTGGTTTATGCTGCACCGGCAGTGGGCGAGGCGTTAAAAAGCGATGAATCACATGCGCTAGCTGAAGTGGAAATTTTTATTGGAAAACAAGTAAAAGTACAGATTGAGCCACTCTATCGCCAAGAGCAGTTTGACGTGGTTATGATGTAATTATTTTAAGCGGGTTGTTGCTGCAGCCAGGCCGGGCAAAATGATGAACATGATTCATGCGGATGCCCCAGCCAGCCAGGGTGTTATGCAAGAAAGATAAGGGGAAATTTGTGAGGCAACTACCAAGGCTGCTATTGACTGCCTGCGCGACGCTGACTGTTATTGTTGCATTGTTAATCAGTGGGTTGCGTTTATTGTTGCCCGAGTTGGATCGCTATCGTCCGCAATTATTGATGCAGTTGGAAAAGGTGTTGTCGGTTCCGGTTGATGCTGATTTTATTCAAGGCAGTTGGCAGACCTTTGGACCCACCCTAGAAATGCGCAATCTGCGTGCTACGCTACCGAATGGTCACCTACAGATCGCACGCCTTACCCTGGCACTTGATGTTTGGCAATCACTGCTCGATTGGCGCTGGCAATTTCGTGATCTCACCTTCTATCAACTACAACTGGATATTACCGAACCCTTAGCTGGGGGAGGAGTGCCTAATTTCTCTGCTGGGAAAATAGGCGAGCTATTTCTGTTTCATTTTGATCACTTTGATCTGCGCAATAGTGGCGTCTCATTTTTTACCCCCTCAGGCCAACATGCGGTACTGCATATCCCACAACTCACCTGGCTCAACCGCGCTAACCGCCACCGAGCAGAGGGGCAGGTTAGTCTATCAACCTTCTACAACCACCATGGCGCACTGGAACTGCGGCTTGATCTGCGTGATGAAGAGGGGTTGCTCAACAGCGGCACGATCTACCTAAAGGCCAATGATGTTGATATGAAACCGTGGTTCAGTCGCTGGTTAAAAAGTAACACAGGGCTGCAAAATGCCAACTTTAACCTCGCGATCTGGTTGCACCTTAGCGGTGGTGAAATACATGGTGGCGATGCATTACTGAGCCAAGGTATCGCTAGCTGGTTAGTGAACAGTCGCCAACACCAGCTTGAAGTCGATAACCTGGCATTAACACTCAGCCGACAACCGGATGGCTGGCAGTTGGATCTACCAGAACTGAATCTGAAAACGGATGGTCAACCTTGGCCTGCTGGTTCACTATCAGCATTATGGTTAACGCCGCTGAAAGACGCATCGTTGCGTGACGAACTACGGCTGCGCGCCTACGGTATCCAACTAGAACGGCTCTCTGCGTTGCTGCCAACGCTCTCATTTCTCAGCCCCAATCTGCTTGACCGTTGGCAGGATCTGCAACCAAAAGGCAAGTTACGTGCGCTAGCACTGGATATTCCGCTACAGCAGCCAAGACAGACCCGTTTTCAGGCCTGGTGGCAAGATCTCAGTTGGCAGCATTGGAAACTCCTGCCAGGGGCTGACCACTTTTCTGGAGCACTGGCTGGCAGTATTGAAGATGGCCGCTTGACGCTCGAACTACAGGATAGCACCTTACCGTATGGCAATCACTTTGCAGCACCACTTGAGATTAGCCAAGCGCATGGTGTCGTGAGCTGGCAATATGGCCCTCAAGGTTGGCAACTGTCAGGGAGAGCACTGGACGTACAAGCGAAATCGCTCTGGGTAAGAGGCGATTTCCACTATCTACATCCCAGCGCTGGAGAACCTTGGCTTGATATTTTGGCTGGCATCCATCTTTATGATGGAGCAGAAGCGTGGCGTTATTTTCCAAAATCTATTATGGGCAAACCGCTGGCCAGCTACCTTGGCAGCGCGATCCGGGCTGGCGTGGTTGAAAATGCTGCACTGATCCATGCGGGTAACCCACGCCAGTTTCCTTACGCCAACAATCAGGGACAATTTCAGGTTTATGTACCGCTACGCCAGGCAACATTCCAGTTTCAGCGCACTTGGCCAGCACTGCATGATCTGGCGATCGATCTTGATTTTCGCAATGCTGGTTTGTGGATGGTGGCAGCACAAACCATGCTTGGCAACGTGACCGGTAGCAACATTCGTGCTGCGATACCGAATTACCTAAAACAGCAACTGATCATTGATGCCAACATTGCTGGGCAGGGGAATGACATAAAAACCTATTTCCAGCAGACACCATTGAGGAATTCAGTCGCTGCTGCATTAGAACAGGTACAAGTGAGTGGTGCGGTGCAGGGCAACTTGCACCTGGATATTCCACTGAAAGGCGGGGGTGCCAACGCCAGTGGTGAAGTGACACTAAACAATAACAGCGTGTTGATTAACCCACTCAACAGCGAACTAAAGCAGGTCAGTGGCAAGTTTCGTTTTCACAATGCAACTCTCAGCAGCAGCAACCTAACCGCCACCTGGTTTGGCCAGCCACTGACACTCAGATTCGATACTGCGGCCAATCAGCACGAGTACCGGGTCAATTTGGCGCTGAATGGTGATTGGCACCTGGGCAACATCGCGGAACTACCACAACCGCTACGTCGGGCGCTGGCTGGCGAAGCCAGTTGGCGTAGCCAAGTGGCAATCAGACTGCCGTACCAAGCAGCAGCAAACTATAACATCACCCTAGATGCTGAATTAGAAAAAATAAGCAGCCAGCTACCCGCGCCGCTCAATAAAAAACCGGGAGTTCGCTTACCATTACATGCCACGGTAACCGGTGGCTTACAGGGATTTATGCTGCATGGTCGAGCCGCAGAGCGACATCAGTTTGCCAGTCAGTGGCAATTGGCTCCACAGCGTATCACGCTGCAACGAGCTGCCTGGGAGATGGCGACAGATTCGCCAGCAGCACTACCTGAAATGAAAACCTTGATGCTCAATCTACCGGCTGTTGATCTTGACCACTGGTTGCAATTACTGCCATCGACAGCACAACCAACCGCTAATCGGAGTGAAGGGGTTCAGGGTGGTGGTAATGTTGGCATGTTCCATTTCCCAACCAATATGGTGCTTAATACCAAACGGTTAACCTTAGCTGGCCAAGTATGGAATGACCTAAAACTGGTCATCAAGCAGCAACCGTCAGGAAAAAGGTTAAATGCCAAAGGGCAAGAATTGGATGGCTGGCTGACAATACCAGATCAAGGCCCGTGGCAAGCTGAGTTTGCCTACCTGTACTACAACCCGCAGTTTCCAGCCACACAGCCAGCAACAGAGAGTGAAGCACTGTCATTTCAATCTTGGCCCTCAATCAATTTTCGCTGCCAGTCATGCTGGTTGTTGGGGCAAAACCTCGGCCAGGTCAGTGCGGAGATCCAACATCGGGGCGATAGCCTACTGTTGGAACAGGGGCTACTCGACACAGGCTATGGTCGCCTGCGAGTACGTGGTTCCTGGCAACAGGGCCGACAGGGTGAACGTAGCGCATTCCAAGGCACGCTAGAGGGCACAAACATCGAACAGAGTGCCGATTTTTTTGGTGTTATTATCCCAATACAAGAAGCGCCTTACGACATCGGCTTTAATCTATACTGGTCTGGACGTCCCTGGCAGCCACAAATCGATACACTGCATGGCAGCATCAATTTTGCGCTGGGGAAAGGAGAAATTGACAGTATTGGTGCTGGTCGTGCCGGGCGTTTGCTGCGCTTAATCAGCTTTGATGCATTGCTACGCAAATTGCAGCTCGACTTTCGCGACACTTTTGGCCGTGGTTTCTACTTTGACTCCATACGCGGCGACATTCGTGTTAAAAATGGCATACTGCATACTAACAATTTGCTGGTTGATGGTCTGTTGGCGGATATCGCCATGCGTGGTCAAATCGACCTAGTGAAACGACAGGTAGCTATGCAAGCGGTGATTGCGCCCGAGCTCTCGGCGACGGTGGGGGTTGCTGCTGCGTTTGTCATTAACCCGATTGTCGGTGCTGCAGTGTTTGCGGCATCAAAAGTTCTGACACCTTTATGGAGCAAAATATCGTTTATTCGCTATGACATCAGCGGCAGCCTCGAACAGCCAACCATCAACGAGGTGCTGCGCCAGCCGAAGGAGGAGCAAGCGCCGTGAAAAATGCTAATGTTGCATTATTACAATTATGTAGTGGCGGCCAGGTGCGCGATAACCTGGCCCAGATAGAACAGCAAATTAAACACCTGAATGCAGGCATCAGGTTGGTAATGACACCTGAAAATGCCCTGTTATTTGCCAACTCAGCGAGCTACCGCCAACACGCGGAAGCCCAAGGTGATGGCCCACTGCAACAAGCGGTACGCGATATAGCACGGCGTTATGGTGTATGGCTATTGGTGGGTTCAATGCCACTGATCAGCCGAGAGGATAGCCAGAGCATCACCAGCAGTAGCCTACTGTTTGATGATCAAGGTGAAATCCGTGCCCGCTATGACAAGATGCATATGTTTGATGTTGAAATCAATGATATGCATGCTCACTATCGCGAGTCTGACACCTATCGTCATGGCCAGCACCTAACCGTTGTTGATACTCCGGTAGGGCGTCTTGGTATGACCATCTGCTACGATTTACGTTTTCCCGGACTGTTTCAGGCGCTGCGAGCCCAAGGTGCTGAATTGATCTCGGTACCGGCAGCCTTTACTCGCGTGACAGGTGAAGCACATTGGGAAGTTTTATTGCGAGCGCGAGCGATAGAGAACCAGTGCATTATTTTGGCACCAGCCCAAGTTGGCCGACACGATGCAACACGTCGAACCTGGGGACACTCAATTGCGATTGATAGCTGGGGCAATGTACTGACACAGAATGCTGATGCTGTTTCTGCGTTAAAAGTACGCGTTGATACCAGCAAGTTGAATACTATTCGTATGCAGATGCCAGTGATGCAGCACAATCGCTTCCAACCACAATTAGTGGAACCGCAATCGGCTGAACCACAATCAGTAGCTGCGACTACAATCCCAGACGTTAGTAAAGAGTGAACAGAATATGAGCCTGACCTTTGTCAGTGAACAGCTACTGGCTGTGAACAACCTAAGCCATCAAGATCTTTTTTCTACCTTAGAACAGTTAAGCGAACGCCGGATCGATTACGCTGATCTCTATTTTCAATCCAGTTACCACGAGGCTTGGGTGATTGAAGATCGCATCATCAAAGAGGGCTCATACAATATTGATCAGGGTGTCGGTGTACGTGCCGTGAGTGGCGAAAAAACCGGCTTTGCCTACGCGGATCAACTGACACTGAATGCTCTGCAACAGAGCGCCCAAGCAGCGCGCAGCATTGTGCGCGAAAAGGGCAACGGCAAAGTCCATACTCTGCAAGCAGTAAATTACGCACCGCTCTACCCAGCGCTGGATCCGCTACAGAGTTTGTCACGGGATCAGAAAATTGCGCTGTTACAGCGTATAGATCAAGTTGCTCGTGCGGAAGATAAACGGGTACAGGAAGTAACAGCCAGTATCAGCGGCGTCTATGAACTGGTGCTGGTTGCGGCAACCGATGGAACACTGGCGGCTGATGTTCGTCCATTAGTGCGCTGTTCGGTCAGCGTACTGGTTGAACAGGATGGTAAACGTGAGCGCGGTGCCAGTGGTGGCGGTGGACGTTATGGCTATGACCAGTTTTTGTCCATCGATGCCGGTGAAGTGCGAGCAGAACGCTACGCAAAAGAAGCAGTACGCCTGGCATTGATCAATCTATCAGCGATTGACGCTCCAGCCGGAAGTATGCCCGTGGTATTAGGTGCTGGTTGGCCGGGCGTGCTATTGCATGAAGCGGTCGGGCATGGTCTAGAAGGAGACTTCAACCGCCGTGGTAATTCGCTGTTTAGCAATCGGGTTGGCCAACGGGTGTCCTCTGAGTTATGCACCGTGGTTGATGATGGCACTCTGTTAGGACGTCGAGGTTCGGTAGCGATTGATGATGAAGGTGTGCCTGGGCAATACAATGTACTGATTGAAAATGGTATTTTAAAACGATATCTGCAAGATAAACTTAACGCTCGCCTGATGGGGGTTGCCCCGACCGGTAACGGCCGCCGCGAGTCGTATGCTCACCTGCCAATGCCACGCATGACCAACACCTATTTACTGGCCGGGAAATCGACGCCGGAGGAGATTATCGCCAGTGTTGATTATGGACTCTACGCGCCTAATTTTGGCGGCGGACAGGTAGATATCACCTCGGGTAAATTTGTTTTCTCAACGTCTGAAGCCTATCTGATCGAAAAAGGCCGCATCAGCAAGCCAGTGAAAGGAGCAACGCTGATCGGTTCGGGCATTGAAACAATGCAGAAAATCGTGATGGTCGGCAATGATCTGGCACTTGATAACGGAGTGGGAGTCTGCGGTAAAGAGGGGCAGAGTGTGCCAGTAGGTGTTGGTCAACCCACTTTAAAAGTGGAGTCATTAATTGTCGGCGGGACGGCATAGCGCTAATTTACTAGCGCACTGAAACGAATAATCATCATCAATCTCTGTGTATTCAACAGGTAGTGCCTGTGCCTGATTGATTTTTCACCAGGGATGGTGATTGGATACAGGCTCAAGTCGAGTCGCAGCGTGTCATTCAATCGCGATTGGCACGATGAACATCATGGATCCGCGTTGGTGTGCTGTTCAGCGCACTCAACACCATGACAGCGCTGCAACCGTCAGCGGGGGATAACGATCACCTGAATCTCACAGCCAGACACCCTGTATTAACGTAGGGTAAGAGAACCAGTTTCTTTGCATGCAACTGCGTGATTTAATCCCAGAACAGTGATTAAACTATCGTCTCAGTTAGGCTTTTTAGCCGTTGCGGTATCGACCATCACTCACCGTGATCAGAACCACTAAAACCAAGTCATTTACACGTATAATCAACGTGATAACAGGGAACGGGAACATGAGCACTCAAGCCAGTGGATTGCAATTCACCCTTAGCGCCGGAGGCCAACCGGCAGGCACCTTCGCCGTAGTCGATTTCACCCTGCACGAACACTATTCTTCACTGTTTGAACTGGAACTTAACCTCGCCAGCGCCAACCCGGCGGTTGATTTTGATGCGGTGCTTGATCGCGGGGCGACACTCTCGGTCTGGCGCGACGGCGTGCTGCAACGCACCGTTTCCGGCATTGTCACCTGCTTTCAACAGGGCGACAGCGGCTTCCAGCAAACCCGCTACCGCATGGAAGTACGCCCCAGCCTGTGGCGCTTGAGCCTGTGCCGTAACTCACGCATCTTCCAGCTTGAGACGATCGAGCAGATCATCAGCAAACTGCTGCGTGAAGCGCAAATCGTCGACTATGCCTTTGGCCTGCGCCACCCGCACCCAGCACGCGAATTCTGTGTGCAGTATCAAGAGAGTGACCTCGCGTTTATCCAGCGCCTGGCCGCCGAAGAGGGCATCTTCTTCTATTTTGAGTTCAACCAGGGCCGCCATACCGTAGTGTTTGCCGATGACTGCGGCATCATCCGGAAAAAAGCCAGCCTGCCGTACAACCCGAACGTCGCGGCACAAGCCAACGAGTTGTGCGTCAACCGCTTCATTTGCAGCGCGCAAGTGCGCCCGGCGGAGGTGCAACTGAAGGATCACACCTTCAAAAACCCGCGCTGGGATGCGACATTCACCCAACAGGCCAGCGGTGAAATCGCTCAGCGTCGCAGTTACCAACAGTTTGATTTTCCTGGTCGCTTCAAAGATCAGCAGCACGGCAAAGACTTCACCCGCTACCGGCTGGAGGCGCTGCGCAACGACGCCCGCTTGGGGCGCGGCCACAGCAACGACTTCCGCCTGCAACCTGGCATTCTCCTGACGCTGAGCCAGCACCCGCGCGCTGACCTGAACGGCGACTGGCAACTGATCGCCACCCGCCACAGCGGCCAACAACCGCAAGCGATGGAGCAGGAAGCCGGCGAGCAAGGCACCCACCTCACCAGCGAGTTCCAGTTTATCCCGCGCACCCAGACCTGGCGGCCAACGCCACTGCCGAAACCGGTCATCGACGGGCCACATCTGGCCAAGGTAGTCGGCCCCGGCAACGAAGAGATCTTCTGCGATGAACATGGCCGCATCCGCGTGCAGTTCCGTTGGGATCGCTACGGCAACAGCGACGACCACAGCTCATGCTGGATCCGCGTCAGCCAGCCGTGGGCAGGACAAGGCTGGGGCATGATCGCCATCCCGCGCGTCGGCCAGGAAGTGGTGATCCACTTCCTGCACGGCGATCCGGATCAACCGATGGTCACCGGCCGCACCTATCATGCGGTCAACCGCGCCGCGCTGAAACTGCCGATGGCGAAAACCCAGATGGTGCTGCGTAGCAAAACCCACAAAGGCGAAGGCTACAACGAACTGCGCTTTGAAGATGCCAAGGGCATGGAAGGCCTATTCCTGCGTGCCCAGCGCGACATGACCACCCAAGTGCTCAACAACCGCGTCACCGAAGTGGGGGCTAACCACATCGAAACGGTGCGACAAAATCAGCAGATTGAGATTGGCCAACATTATCACTTCACCGCGCACGGCAACCACACCCTCACGGTTCAGGGCGATCAACACACCAAGATCAACGGCCAACAGCAACGCACGGTACAACAGGTGCTGGAACTGGCCTCGGCGCGCGGCATTCGGCTGGAGAGCGGCGCATCGGCACTGGAACTGCACGCCGACGGCCGTATCAGCCTGCACGGCAAAAACTTCAACATTTATGCCACACACAACGGCCAGATCACCGCCAGCCAAGCGCTCGATCTCAACGATGAACAGCAGCTTGCCGAAGCCAGCCAGTGGATAAAAAATGCGTTTGCTGGCCAGCCATTAACGGTCGAAACCGGCGCTAATGTCACACCGGAAGCGGCTGCCGCGGCAAGCACCACAGCGGACGGCGAGCACAACCGCACTGAACCGACATTGAGCACACTCAACAGTGCAGCGGTGGGGCGATTGCTGGCCGCCGGTGCGCTGTATCACCAAAACCCAGAGACCTTTGCCACTATAGCCGAACAGTTGGGCGGCGAAGCGCTCGACGCTTATCATGCTGATTACCAAGACCCACGCTCCCAGGAGGCCATCAGCCAGCTCTCAACCTTGGTCGATTTTGTCCCGGTGGTCGGCGATATTAAAGGCTTTGCCGAAGCGGAAGACACGCTCGATTTTCTCGCTGCCGCCATCGGCGTGATCCCGGTTGTCGGCGACGCCGCTGGCAAAGCGCTGAAAGCAGCGAAACAAGCACTGAAAAAAGGCGATAAGCTGAATCAAAAGCAAGAAAGTGCTATCAAAAAGATTGATAACACAATAAAACACTCCATAAAGGACCATGATATTACTGGAACACTTAAAGATATGGAGGGGACACCTGTACCCAAAAAGGAAGGAGGATATTGGGATCACATGCAAGAAATGCAAAATACACTGAGGGGATTAAGGAAGCATGCAGACACACTGAAAAATGTAAATAATCCAGATGCTCAGGCAGCATATAACAGAGCAACCAATGCCATCAATAGAATTGAATCCGCAATAAAGGGGTATGGTATATGACAACTTTCCGTGACTTGTTAGGAAACATAAATTCAACGAAAGAACCTAGCCGACAGTCTTCACTTGAATTGTGGTTTGAACAGATTATCGACATACCTATCGATAGTCTAGATGTAGAGGATATTTGCCGTGCGATCCGACAAAAACTGTGTATTGCTCAATTGATGCCAAGGGTATTGACGATAATTGATGAGAATCCATTAGCCGGTGAATACTATGATGGAGAACTTATAGCTGCTCTATCAACGATTAAAAGAGAGGAACTGGAGGATAAGGAACATATTTTTATACAGATAAAGCAACTTATAAATGCGTTGGATCTTCTGACTATTGATGAGGATGTACGGAAGGATATATTAAAAATAAATAAAATAATCAGTTAGTTACCAAAATATCAAGCCTGCAGCTTAGGGGGTTGCTCAGGGCAAGATTACGAATATTTTTTAACCAACGCAATGGCAGTATTGACGTAAATTGTAGAGCATGATCTTATACTCTCTTGGGGAGACAATCATGTACCTTGATGCATTTATTCAACATTTTTCAGAAATCGAAGACAGTCGTCAATCCAGGGCAAACGCATGAACGTTTTTTAATCGATTATTAACTAAAGTTTGTTCTGTGCCACAATACGAGGGGCCAGGTAGTTCCCTCCCCTTAATAAGGGGAGGGTTAGGGTGGGGTGTTAACGCATTTGATTATTTTGAAATACCCCCTCCCAGCCTCCCCCTTTGCAGGGGGAGGAGCGAGACAATGCTTTTGCTTTGATAAGGGGAAAAACATCAACACGTGCTCAGGTCAAATACTGTTTTTGGTTAAAAAACGTTCGTGATCTTGCCCTGTGCTGATTACCGAGACTCCATTCAAATGAGGTAATTAGCCAACTCTCAACCTTGGCCGATTTTGTCCCGGTGGTCGGTGATATTAAAGGCTTTGCCGAAGCGGGAGACACGCCTTAAGAGCTGTTTGGCGCGGCTGCTAGCGATTGTTTGATTGACGGCTTGGCAGTGGCTATTTCAATGCTTTCTAGTGAGTTAATTATCACCCAGTCAAGGTGCAATCCCATTCGGTCGTTTGGTTACAGCCACTTCTCATCGCGACAGAAAGAGACACTCATCCATAAAGTTAACCCGGGTTGTTGTACTGATTGTGAAATATGTTCACGAATGCTATCTAACTCACTAATACCAATATGCTCTAGTGCTTCAGGCAGTACTACATAGACTTCGAGAAACATGCCGCGACCAATGCGGGTTACGTAGTGAGAATAGGTGATGAAACCGTAACGTTGGCTGAGCTGCTGCATTAACTGTTCTACCTGGTTATCCAAGTCAGTTGGTGTGATCAGTAATACTTCTTTGATCGCGTTGAAAACAATTTTGGCTGGGGTGGGGATCACAAACAGGATCAGGACAGCCAGTATAACTGAGTCGACATACGGGATCAGGTAAGCATAGTGTGTCCGTTGTAGCAGCCAGGCGAGCGAGAAAGCGCAGAAAATGGCACCACTGATTGCGGTGGAGATTAGCCATCCTTTGATGTCTAACTCAATAATTGGCGAGGATATTTGGTCATTGGCCTGTTTTTGTTTAATAAAAATCAGCAAACAGATTACTGTGACTGCGAAGGAGTAACTCATCGCCCAACCCAGGTCAAACGGATTGCCACCTTCAAGCAGGCTTTTTATTGCGTTAATAAAGGCATAGAAACAGAGTAAGATCAGTAAACTGCCATTAAAAACCAGCACCAGTGGCTCAATATGCCAAAAACCATACTGAAAGCGACGACTGGTCGGGTTCTGTTCGATGAGTCTCAGTACAAATAGCGCCAGGCTTGATAATACCGCATCCAGAATGGAGAACATCCCATCGAACATGATTGATTGTGAACCGGTTATCAATCCGAAGGAAACACTTAGACAGGCGATAGCGATTGCACCAGAGATCGAACGTTTTAATAACTGCTGTTCACGCTGAGTATTGGATACCATTGGAAGCCCCTTTTTAGCCAGGCTGGAGGGATTCTGACCGATTGGCAACGGTTTTTATCAGCAGATGCGGCAAGTCAATTACGTTGCAATCGGCAAACCCGGTGTGCAGTGGAGACCGGGTGGCAGGTATAGTGTAGCTGTTTTACAGAATGCGGCGAATCAAACGGTCAATGCGGATACGGCGTAATCGCCGGATCAGTTTACGTACTTTATCCGGGTATTTATCGATTGACTGAAGATCAATGTAGTGAGTGACTAGCGTGGTGTGAGTGCGGATCATCGCCAGTTCTTGTTGGCGTTGTTGCTGTAGCTCCAGTTTGGGATCATGGATCAGGATTGCATTTTCCAGATCCAACCGCCAGGCGCGTGGATTCAGATTATTCCCTGTGATCAGTTGCCACTTTTCATCCACCCATACCCCCTTCAAGTGGTAGCTATTATCACCGTCTTTCCACAATCGGACTATCAATTGTCCGCTATAGACGTAGCGTTGTAAGCGGCTCAAAAAGCGGCGTAGATTGATTTCGTACAGGTAGGGCAGTGCGCCAATAATCTTAAAAGGCTGATCTTCTGGAATGTAGAAGTCGTTAGCGCTCTTGTCACCAACGATAATCTCAACCTGTTTGCCTTCTCGCAGTAACGAGACAATGGTGCGTACCAATGTTGAGGGAAGATTGAAGTAAGGGGTGCAGAGTGTCAGCTTCTGCTCTGTGCTGGCCATCAAATGGTAGATGGTCTTATTGAGTAGGCTTGGTTTTCCCAAGCCTACCAGCGGTGTCACTGCTAGCTCTTCGTTACTGGCATTTGATTGGAACTGGTAGTTAGCACTGCGCAAATTTAGCCTGAGCTGGCGGATCTCATTTTTCAATTCACTATTTGTTGCTCGCTTGGCACGATCGAGCGGCTGTACCGCTGCGCTAGTGAGTAGGTGTTGCTTGATGTAGCGACAGAAAGTCTCGGCTAACGTTGGGTTCGTGAGCAATTGGTAGCGATCGTAGCGATATTTCTCATGTTGATGCAGGTAGACATCATTGATGCTGGCACCACTGTAAATAACGGTATCATCAACGATAAATCCCTTCAGGTGTAACACACCCAAGGCTTCGCGCGTATTGACGGGTACACCATAGATGGGTACCGAAAGCGCCGGGTATTCTGCCGCTAGGCGGTAATACCAGTCGGCGTTGGTGTCGCTGGCTGCTGCACCAATTCGCCCACGCTGTGCGCGGTGCCAGTCAACCAGCACACAGATATCTAATTCGGGGCGCTGCTGTTTGGCTTGATACAGTGCATTCAGGATCTCTCGGCCAGCATCATCGTGCTCCAGATAGAGCGCAACCAGATAGATGCGGTTGCTAGCACAGGCGATAGCGGAGAGCAGCGTAGTGCGAAAATCGGCTGCAGTGTACAGGGTATCGGCATCGGCCGCTGCCTGAGTCAGTTTTGGCAGTTGTGCCAGGTGTTGTTGATGTTTGCTACGTTTGAATTTTGACAACATCACAGCGCGCTTCTTCTCTCTTGTTTGACCGGCCAGACTATCAGCAGCATTAAAGCATTTTTCAGCCCGTTTGACGATAGTATCATTAGTGCGGTCAATTCGGTTATGTTTTGCTGTCAATCTCTGCCAAGTTGCACCATTGCTATGTTATAGCAGTGAAATGTACCATGCGTAACTATTGGCTAGCGCAACACGGGAACTGTCATGTCTCCTCTTCCAATTAATACGATTATTGATCAATTGCTGTTGGCTTTGCAGTCGGCACGGCAAGTGTTGCTCCATGCTCCCACTGGCGCGGGAAAATCCACCTGGCTGCCTCTACAGATCTTGGCAAGTGCTGCGCTACCAGGGCGGATTATTATGCTGGAACCGAGACGGCTGGCTGCTAAGAGTGTCGCGTGTCGTTTGGCACAACAGTTGGGGGAGCAGCCTGGTGAAACCGTGGGTTACCGACTGCGAGCAGAAAGTAAAGTAGGTAGACAAACACGTCTCGAGGTGGTGACTGAGGGTATTTTGACGCGCATGTTGCAGCAGGATGCTGAGTTAACCGGTGTTAGTTTGGTGATCTTGGATGAATTTCACGAGCGCAGTTTACAGGCCGATTTGGCATTGGCGCTGTTGCTTGATGTGCAGCAGGGGCTACGTGACGATCTTAAACTGTTGATCATGTCTGCCACGCTGGATGATTCCCGGCTCTCACAACGATTACCGCAAGCGCCATTGCTGGTTTCTACTGGGCGCAGTTATCCCGTCGAGCGCTGTTACCAGCCTTTAGCCCCGCATCAACGATTGGAAGAAGGCGCGGCACAGGCAGTAAAGCGCTTAATGGCGCAACAACCGGGATCACTGCTGCTGTTTTTACCTGGAGTTACGCAGATCCTGCGGGTATTGGCGTTGTTACGAGATAATCTGCCGACTGATGTCGATCTTTGTCCGTTGTATGGTGCGTTACCGCTTTCTCAACAGCAGCAGGCAATTCAGCCTGCGTTAGCCGGACGACGTAAGGTGGTGTTGGCAACCAATATTGCTGAAACCAGTTTGACTATTGAGGGGATCACGCTGGTGATCGACTGCGGGTTTGAGCATGTCGCTCACTATGACGAACGTAGCGGCCTGACACGGCTCAGCAGTCAGCGTATTAGCCAATCTGCTATGAGCCAGCGTGCCGGTCGTGCCGGGCGGTTAGCTGCGGGCATCTGTTGGCACTTATTGAGCAAACAGCAGGCCGAACGGGCGATAGCACAGCCAGTACCGGAGATATTGCGTAGTGATTTAACTGGGTTTTGGTTGGAACTGTTAGCTTGGGGCTGTGTCGATATCACGCAACTCAGTTGGCTGGATCCACCGGCTGAAACAGCGTTAGCATCAGCGCGTGAACTGTTACAGCGTTTGGCTGCGGTGGATGCACAAGGCAAGTTAACCGCTAAAGGGCGGTGGATGGTGGATTTAGGATGTGAGCCACGATTAGCCGCGATGCTGTTGGCTGGCATTCATCACGGTGCTGATGGGGTAGCAACAGCAGCACTGCTGGTGGCATTACTGGAAGAGCCACCACGCGCAGGACAGATTGATGTGGCTTACTGGTTACATCATCCACAACCACATTGGCAGCGTCGAGCTAGCCAATTGATTAAACGCTGTGTCATGCCAACTGGACAGGTTAATATGGCGCTGGCCGAATTACTGTTAGTACATGCTTTCAGTGATCGCATTGCGCAACAGCGTGGTCAGGATGGGCGCTATCGCCTGGCGAATGGTTTAGGCGCGGTGATGGACGCAGATGATGCGCTGTCACAGCAGCGTTGGTTAGTTGTGCCGACACTATTGCAGGGGCATAACACGCCAGATGCCCGTATTTTGTTAGCATTACCACTGGCGATTGAGCGCTTGGTGAGCCAGTTACCAGAAATCGTCAGTTGCCAGACCCGCGTTGAATGGGATGAAAATAAAGGCACATTACGTGCTTGGCAACGTCAGCAAGTGGGATGTTTGACGTTACATAGCCAACCATTAGCCAAACCTTCCGCGCAACAGTTGCAACAAGCGTTAATACATTGGGTGCGCAATCAGGGGCTGAATGTGCTTAACTGGGATGTTCAAGCCTGTCAGCTAAGGCTACGCGTACAGTGTGCGCAACGTTGGCTGCCAGAATATGTTTGGCCCGCCATGGATGATGCGTCATTACTTGCCCGGTTAACTGATTGGTTGTCTCCTGCTCTGCATGGTGTACATAATCTGCACCAGCTCAGGCAGGTGAATGTTGCCCACGCGTTGGCTCAGTTGCTTGACTGGCAGCAGAAGCAACGGTTGGATAATGCCTTACCTACCCACTGCAATGTTGCCACTGGTAGTCGGTTGCCAATCACTTATCATGCAGATAAACCGCCAGTGTTAGCAGTACGTTTGCAAGAGATGTTTGGTGAACAGAGTAATCCAACAGTGGCGGAAGGGAGAGTGGTGCTGGTGCTTGAGTTACTGTCGCCTGCTTATCGGCCATTGCAGATCACGCGTGATCTGGCTGCGTTTTGGCGCGGGGCATATGCAGACGTGCAGAAAGAGATGAAAGGGCGCTATCCCAAGCATTTATGGCCAGATGATCCCGCACACACGGCTCCGACCAGACGTACCAAAAAAAATCAATAATCAACATATTGCCCCACCTGTTTTGTGGTGGCTAATGGCCGGTTTTCGGCTGGTAGTAAAGTCGGATAGTAGCAAATTCGGCTGGTAGTAAAACAGGTTCCTGTTGCATTGCAATGGGTGTCAACCAATATCAGGATAAATATGATTAAGTTAGTAACTTGTGTTCGAGGAGTCAGCCATGACGGATAAAGCAAAAGGCAAAAAAGGCGCTAAGAAACGCCGTTGGCTTGGGCTGATTGTAAAGCTTTTCCTGGTGATGATTGCAGCGGTGGCAATCTATGGTGTCTACCTCGATTCACAAATTCGTAGCCGTATTGATGGCCAGGTCTGGGAGTTTCCCGTCGCTGTCTATGGTCGCATGGTAAACCTGGAGCCAGGGATGCCATACAGCAAGCAGCAGATGATTCATCTGTTGGAAGGGATGCAGTACCGCCAAGTTAACAGTATTGTCCGCCCGGGTGAGTTTTCCGTGCAGGAGAATAGCATTGAGTTACTGCGCCGCCCGTTTGATTTTCCCGATGGTAAAGAGGGATTGATCCGGGCGCGGCTAGAGTTTCGGAACAATGGATTGTCGCGCATCGTCAATATGGAGAATCAGCGTAGTTTTGGTTTCTTCCGCCTCGATCCCCGCCTGATCACCATGATGCAATCACCAAATGGTGAACAGCGTCTGTTTGTCCATCGTTCCGGTTTTCCTGATCTGCTGGTTGAAACCCTGTTGGTGACCGAAGACCGCAATTTTTACCAGCACGATGGTATCAGTGTCTTCTCGATTGGGCGTGCGGTGATAGCCAATATGACCGCAGGGCGCACGGTACAAGGCGGTAGTACCCTAACGCAGCAACTGGTGAAGAACCTGTTTCTTAGCAATGAGCGGTCGTTATCACGCAAACTGAACGAAGCTTATATGGCGTTACTGTTGGACTATCGCTATAGCAAAGATCGCATTCTGGAGCTCTATCTCAATGAGGTTTATCTGGGGCAGAGTGGCGGTGATCAGATCCGTGGTTTTCCACTGGCCAGTCTCTACTACTTTGGTCGCCCGATCGATGAGCTAAGCCTGGATCAACTAGCGTTATTGGTTGGCATGGTGAAGGGCGCTTCACTGTATAACCCCTGGCGCAATCCACAATTGGCGTTAGAGCGCCGTAATGTGGTGCTTAAACTGCTACAGCGTCAGGGGCTGATTGATGATGAACTGCATAATACGCTTAGCGCACGGCCGTTAGGGGTGCAGCCGAAAGGGGGAGTGATCTCGCCACAACCTGCGTTTATGCAACTGGTGCGTGAAGAGTTGCAGAAGAAGCTCGGCGATAAGATTAACGATCTCTCTGGGGTGCGTATTTTCACCACCTTGGATCCGGTTTCACAAGATGCGGCAGAAAAGGCGGTTGAAGAGGGGATCAAAGCACTCGGTAAGGCGCACAGTATGTCAGATCTTGAAGCGGCAATGGTGATTGTCGATCGCTTCAGTGGTGAAGTGCGTGCGATGGTCGGCGGCGCTAATCCTCAGTTTGCCGGTTTTAACCGCGCAATGCAGGCGCGTCGTCTGATTGGTTCATTGGCGAAACCGGCGACTTATTTGACCGCATTATCGGAACCCGATAAATATCGTCTGAATACCTGGCTGGCAGATCAACCGTTGTCGCTTACGTTATCTAATGGCTCACTGTGGGAGCCGAACAATTACGATCGCCAGTTCCGTGGTCGCGTGTTGTTGGTTGACGCTCTTGCCACCTCTCTGAATGTGCCAACGGTAAACCTTGGTATGACGATTGGGTTGGATCAGATCGGGGCGACACTGCAGCGTTTGGGTTCGCCCAGTTCGGCGATATCACAAAATCCCTCAATGTTGCTTGGTGCGATTGGCCTGACACCGATAGAGGTGGCTCAGCAGTATCAGACGTTAGCCAGTGGTGGCAATCGGGCACAACTTTCGGCGATACGTTCGGTGATCACCCAGCAAGGTACCGTGTTGTATCAGAGCTATCCGCAAGCAAAGCGTGAAATTCCCGCTCAGGCCGCCTATTTGACGCTGTATGCGATGCAGCAGAGCGTCAGCAGCGGTACTTCACGTGGTTTGGCGGCAAAATTTGCCAGCTACAATCTAGCGGTAAAAACTGGCACAACCAATGAACTGCGTGATAGCTGGTTTGCTGGCATTGATGGTAAAGAGGTGGTTATCACTTGGATTGGGCGCGACAATAATGGCCCGACTAAGTTGACCGGTGCTACCGGTGCCCTGACGCTCTATCGCCGCTATCTGGAGAATCAGACACCGCTGGTCTTGCGCTTGCAGCCACCGGAAGGGATTAACCTGATGGCGATTAATGAATCTGGTGATTTTATCTGTAGCGGTAATGGGGTGCGTACCTTGCCAGTCTGGACGAATAATCCACAAGCATTATGCCAAGCCGCCGTGCCAGCACGGGTGGAACAGCAGCAGCGGACACCGACGCAACAGAATAAATCTAATGATAACGGTGGTGTTTCCGGCTGGTTTAGGGAGCTATTTCACTAGAGATTAAGCGGCTAGAACATCAGGCTGATCATTAAAAACGCAGGCATTATGCCTGCGTTGCTGTTTTTAGCGCCGAAGTATCACATCACTGTCTGATCAACACGCTAGCATCTACCGAATGTGGTAGTTGATGGTTTTAAAGCTAAAGAGGCACTAAAAAGCGTAATTGAATCCCGCAATCAGTGTGCCTGAGACGCTGCTATCCACCATTGGGCTGTCTTTGACCTCTTTAGGTAACGCCATGCCACGGGCAGCGAGGAAAGCACTCCAGTTTTGATTAATCCGGTATCCTACTGATAATTCAATATAAGGAGTCCAGCTACTGCCAGGTTGATATTGTGCTAACCCGCTGCGCATTGACTCTGCACCGCTCACGCCATAGTAGTATTCATTGTGATTACTACTGGCCCAGGTAACACCAATACCAGGTGTCACGCCCCATTGACCGAAATTGAACCGGTATAAGTAACCGATATCACCCAATACACCATTACTGTTATTCAATGTATCTGCGCCAATATCAACGCGAACTACCCCCAACGTGGGGTGGGTATAACGGTACAGTAGACCGGCCATCAGCGTAGCGTTGCGCTTGTCCAAACGTTTCATGGCGTAAATGTCACTGTCGTCTGGTTTAAAAGAGAGCGGCAGATAATAGGCGTTGACAGAGACGCGATGCTGTTCATTTTGCCAGACATGAACGCCGCCGGTTAAACCTTTAAAATAGGCATGCTCTCCTTCATAACTCACCATCGGTATCGGTAAAACGCGATCCTGATCGCCAGCATAAGGGCTAGGGCTGACCACAACTGCAGCACCGACAGCAAACTGATTGGCTTGTGCCGGCAGGGCTGCCACCGTGACTAGAGCCAGCACTGATAATTTTAACGACTTCATATAATATCCTTTTTATCAATAGGTAATAATGATGGCACGAAAAAACGATACCACAGTTTTTCCACTGGTTGATAGATGAATTGAAGTCGTGCGAAACAATTGCCAGGGAATGGCTTTTCGAGAGATCCGGCAGACAGCACATTAAGCACAAACTTAACTGTTGGCAAAAACAAGTCTTATCTATGTTCCGATTATCATTGCTGAAAAATTCACCATTTACAACAACAAAAGTGGGGATTGTCGCCATATAAAGTGATTGGGGCAAATTTTAAATATGGAACTCTTGCCGCTCAAAATACGTCTACTTCATCTGTCAGCGAACTGACTTAGTTTTATTATATCAACCAATCTGAATGCTGTTCTGCGTGTCGTGTGATTGGCATCAATTAAATGCCAATATGAGTGGCACATATTCAGTGTTGCGTTTTGTCTGGTGTTAGAGCCGGCGGTAAGACGGCGGCAATAAAAAAACCAGACACACAGCAAAACGGTGTGTCTGGCATATCAGCTATTCCTGAGGGTAATTCTGGGTGCCTTGTAGGTCCTCAACAGAGGATGCGGTGTTTGTGTTGAGCATGAGATGGCTACGATCCAGGATTGTATCGAGTTCGCTCCATATAGGATCATTCACCGGCAGACTACGTGCCAAAATAAAGTCAGCCAATTGTGCCGCTGTTAGGTTGAAATGCCGCTCTGCGGGTTGGTTAACTTCAGAAATAACAAGCACGCTGTTACGTAATTCAACCCGTTGAATAGCAGTTTCACCTTCGCGTGTGAGACTAAAAATCAATCGCTTGCCTTCCGCTCGCTGTGGTTCGATAAGATAGCGAATGAAATCCAGATTCTCTGCTAAAGAGGCGGTGATCAACTGTTGATGTTGGGGCGTGCCAACCAATGCACGCAGGGTATCCAGAGTCATTGCGATCCCTTCTACTTTGAGTTGCCCTTCATTTTGCAGTGCTTCAGTGAGGTAAAAACCCCGGGCATTGGCCGAACTGGTGCGCTGACCAAGCGCACGGGCAGCGGCGGCGCGTATTTTACGCACTTCGGTGTTGCCCGGATCTAACTGTAGCAGTAGCGAGGTTAATTTGAGGCTCCAGCGCCAATTCGCTAACCCTCCGGTTTGCTCTGCTTCGGCGGCGGCATTCAATACGGTGTCCACTCCTCCCATCATGGTAACTATCCTGCTGGCTTCTTCGTGTTGTGATAGTGGATTGATCTCGTAAACATCACCATCAAACCAACCAACGGTGCCGTTCCAAATTTGACGCACATGGCTTTCTACCTGGCCATAGGCTTCGCGCCCATTACGTAAGTGTGCGGGCATATAGAGTGTTTCAGCAGCTTGTCTAGGGTTCAGGCCTTGGGCGATCAGGCGTAATGTTTGATCGTGAATTAACTGAACTTGGTCAACCGAGCGTTCGATATTTTTGCTGACAATGGTTTGTCCTTTGAGTGTCGGGCCGTGAATGTCGAGCAAAATTTCCGCATTTTTAGCTTCAACCCAGCGTGCATCATGCAAGAACGTATTCGGATCGCGGAATGCTCCGCCACGTAATGTGTAGATGTTGAAAATTGCGCCTGTAACCATCATGTTAGTGATTACAAGGCGGTGGCGTGGAAAGTAGAATGCGACACTATCAGAGGTGTCAGTACGATTTGGAGCAACCTGTAGTGGCTCGCCGGCTATGTTTAAGTCAAGAAGTTGTCCATGCTGGAACAGGTGAGTAGGTGCTTTATAACTGGATTCAGCCAGGAGTTTTTCTGGAGAGAAACGCATTAAATTTGGGAAAGCATCCGCGCCTTGCGTGGGATGGAAGACCCCAAATTGTGCAACGGCGCGCGTCAGGTAAAAACCACTCTTGATACTTACCCCCTTCGATGCGTTGCGATTACGATCCAGATATTCATGTCCCCAAATTTCAGTATGTTGATCGAGCCAGGCTCCCGTGCCGTCTGAATAGTGCCAATGCGTCAGTAATACCGCTGCGACATTGATTTTTTCACCGAGTTGTTGCTCCAGCATGCTGCGCATCTCTTTGGCGGCACGCGTTGAATCTCCCGTGTCGATGATGATCCAGCCGTTAGGTGCTCTAATTGCGTAACTGCTGGCTATTCCCCATCCGCGTAGGGCATAGATATCTTCGTTGACCTTCTCAACTGTTTTGCTTTCAGTTAATCCCCATAACTGATTTGCTGTTAATGCCGTATGTGTAGTGATTGCGCCATTGGGAGCGACAACGGTTTCGGTGCTCAGTGAAGGGCTGTGCCACGATGTGGCAGCGACAGCTGTTGCTGAAGCTTGGTTACTGGATGTCGAGAGTATGATCAGTAATGAAATAGCTAAACAAGATTTAATTTTCACCTTATATCCTCTATCTATCAATATACTCGCTGTTTGTGTGCGATTAACTAGTGTTTTGTGCTAATTATAGTGTACTTAATGCGAGACTGTTCTTGATGAGAGATAAAATAAGCGTGGTTGCAACATCAGATGATGTCAGAGAAATATTAATAGAATTTATTAGTCGGCGTTGGCTGTTTGTTTATCTTCTTCGGGGCTCCTTGCCAATCGGATTGCCGTAATGCTGCCAAGCTATGTTACTATCTGGCGCATTGATTTTTGTGCTTTGGAGTTATCGGATGAAAGTAACACTGCCTGATTTTCGCCGCGCCGGTGTGCTGGTGGTGGGTGATGTAATGCTGGATCGTTATTGGCACGGGCCAACCAGCCGTATCTCACCAGAGGCACCGGTTCCAGTAGTCAAGGTCGAGACGATCGAAGAACGCCCCGGCGGAGCTGCTAACGTGGCGATGAACATTGCCTCACTGGGGGCTAACGCCCGTCTGGTTGGCTTGACCGGCATCGACGATGCAGCGCGTGCGTTAAGTGCCAAACTTGGCGCAGTGAATGTGCGTTGTGATTTTGTTGCCCAGCCAACGCATCCCACCATCACTAAATTGCGTGTGCTTTCCCGCCATCAGCAGTTGATCCGGCTCGATTTTGAGCAGGGTTTCTTTAATGTCGATCCTCAGCCACTGTTGGAACGCATTCAGCAGGCGCTGCCGCACATCGGAGCATTGGTGCTGTCTGATTATGCCAAAGGGGCGTTGCGTGAAGTGCAGAGTATGATAGCACTGGCACGTGCGGCTGGCGTTCCGGTACTGATTGATCCGAAAGGCACCGATTTCGAGCGCTATCGTGGTGCGACACTATTGACGCCGAATTTGTCTGAATTCGAAGCTGTAGTGGGGACGTGTAATAACGAACAGGAGTTAGTCCAGCGCGGTATGCAATTAATTGCTGATTATCAACTGTCGGCGTTATTGGTAACCCGCTCGGAACAGGGTATGACATTATTACAACCGCAACGTGCGCCACTGCATTTGCCGACTCAAGCACAAGAGGTGTTTGATGTCACCGGTGCAGGTGACACGGTGATTGGTGTACTGGCGGCAGCATTAGCGGCGGGTAACACACTGGAAGAGAGCTGTTTTCTTGCCAATGCTGCGGCCGGTGTGGTGGTGGGTAAGTTGGGTACTTCCACGGTGTCGCCAATTGAACTGGAAAATGCCATTCGTGGCCGGGCTGAAACCGGCTTTGGTGTGATGAGTGAGAACGCATTAAAACAGGCGGTGGCTCAAGCGCGGCAACGCGGCGAGAAGTTAGTGATGACGAACGGTATTTTTGATATTTTGCACGCCGGTCATGTCGCCTACTTGGCCAATGCACGTCGGTTGGGGGATCGCCTGATTGTGGCAGTGAATAGCGATGCTTCAACACAACGGCTGAAGGGGGCTGCGCGACCAATCAATCGGCTGGAAAATCGCATGGTCGTGTTGGCCGCGTTGGAGGCGGTTGATTGGGTGGTCGCGTTTGACGAAGATACACCACAGCGACTGATCGCAGAGATTTTGCCTGATCTGCTGGTCAAAGGTGGTGATTATCAGCCAGAGCAGATTGCTGGTAGCGCCGAGGTATGGGCGAATGGTGGTGAAGTGAAGGTGTTGAATTTTGAAGATGGACTATCAACAACCAATATTATCAATACCATCAAGGCTCGAGAGAGCTGAGTAATGCTGTGCTGGCCGTCGGATTTACGTCGTTAGCGTGCCAAGGATGATCGCGGGCTGCATGGAGAACAGCGTGTGGCTGCGATGTTAGTGACGGGCGCTAACATGCAGAGGGATGCAAACTGCTCAACAGTGTTATTGGTCAGTTTGCTTCCCGGCAGTAGAGGGAGCAGTGACTAACGGGAGAGCGCTATCTTCACCTGAGGTGAGGATATCAGTTAGGGATACACTGGGAATGATGATGATAAAAAAAGGGTAATGGGATGTCTAACTCAGTATTAAACAAGGTTCAGCCGTATCTAAAGTCTCAGGCTGATTATTTTAAGCAATTCATAAAATCACCAAGAACCTTTGGCTCACTAGCACCATCATCGCCTTGGCTGTGTAACCGTATGGTGCAACTGGCGGATCTTAGTTCAGCAACGGTTATCGCTGAATTAGGGGCGGGTAGCGGTGTATTAACCCGCAGGTTACTGAACCGATTGGCACCTGACAGCGAGCTCGATGCTTACGAAATTCAGCCAGATTTGGCTAAACAGCTACAGGTGCTGGCAAAACAGGATGACAGGTTGCAGATTATCAGCCAGTCAGCTGAGAGGCTACAACGTAATTACGACATTATCTTCTCTTGCCTGCCGTTACTGTCGATCCCAGCGATGCCTCGGTTACGCATTTTGCGCCAGATCAGAGAGCGGTTGAATCAGGGGGGAACCTTGATCCAGTTTCAGTACAGCCCGATGTCCGAAAAGCTGTTATCGCGCTATTTTGTCTGGGAACGCGTCTATGAGATGCGCAATTTTCCCCCGGCGTGGGTCTATCTCTGTACGCCACGTTAGCGTTAACGAATACCATGTTGGCACGGTGTTGGGGTGGCTGGTTGCTGTGGTGTAGCACGCCGTTGTTACTGCTGAATAAAAAAACACCATGCTGTGCAGCTTGTTTAACCACCTTTACCGTCAAGCTGCAAGATGTTAGATTGATCACGTTTCCGACATTTAATTTGTTAAATGCCCTGCTGGATTGAAGAGTGGTTAGGGAATGCGGGGGTTTTCAAGTACTGGATAATCGGGCGAGACGTCTTGCACCTCTATATTGAGACACTGAAACAGCGACTGGATGCGATCAACCAACTGCGAATTGATCGCGCTTTGACAGCGATGAAGCCTGCCTGCCAGCGGGTTTATAACCTGTTACCTGTGCTGCTGCACTATCATCATCCACAAGCACCCGGTTATCTAGAGGGTGAAGTGCCTTATGGCATCTGTCTTTATGCTCCAAATGAGGAGCAACAGCACCATCTCAATCAGTTACAGCATGATGCTGGTTTTTCTGTTGTCGATGTCACTGGCGGTGAATTGCCAATCACTGGCATCTACTCTATGGGCAGCACCGCCTCTATTGGCCAGAGCTGCACTTCCGATCTTGATATCTGGGTTTGCCACCAGTCCTGGCTTGATCAACAAGAGCGTGAGTTGCTGGAGCAGAAGTGTACCCTGTTGCAGCAGTGGGCCGCCTCAAACGAGGTAGAGGTTAACTTCTTTCTGATCGACGAAAATCGCTTTCGACATCACCAAAGCGGCAATTTGAGCTGCGAAGATTGCGGTTCTACCCAATATATCCTGCTGTTAGAAGAGTTTTACCGCACTGCGGTGCGTTTGGCCGGCAAACGGATTTTATGGAATATGGTACCGAGTGACGAGGAAGCTCACTACGATGAGTATGTACTTTCGCTCTATGCGCAAGGGGTATTAACCCCGAATGAGTGGCTCGATCTGGGCGGGTTAGGCACACTCTCTGCTGAGGAGTACTTTGGTGCCAGTTTATGGCAGTTATATAAAAGTATTGATTCACCGTATAAAGCAGTGCTGAAAACGCTACTGCTTGAGGCTTACTCTTGGGAGTATCCCAACACCGAACTACTGGCTTCCACCATCAAACAGCATTTGCATCGGGGGGAGATTGTCTGTTTCGGCCTTGATGCTTATTGCATGATGTTAGAGCGCGTTACTCATTACCTCAACGCAACCCATGATGAGGCGCGACTTGATCTGGTCCGACGCTGTTTTTACCTAAAAGTGTGTGAGAAATTGTCGTCGTGTTGTGCTTTGAGTGTCGGCTGGCGGCGTGAAATCCTCAGTCAACTGGTACGCGACTGGGGGTGGAGTGAACAGCGTCTCACCATGTTAGATGAACGTCCCGAGTGGAAAATTGAGCGCGTGCGTGAAGCGCACAACGAACTGCTCGATGCCATGATGCAGAGTTACCGTAACCTGATCCGCTTTGCGCGCCGTAACAATCTCAGTGTCAGTGCCAGCCCACAGGATATTGGGGTATTAACCCGCAAGTTATATGCGGCATTTGAAGCACTGCCCGGTAAAGTGACACTGCTCAACCCGCAGATTTCACCCGATCTATCCGAACAGGATTTAACCTTTATTCAGGTTCCGTTTGGCCGCGCCAATCGTCCAGGCTGGTATCTCTATAATCAGGCACCGGAGATGAGCGCCATCATCAGTCATCAGCCACTCGAGTACAGCCCCTACCTGAACAAACTGGTAGCTTGGTCTTACTTCAATGGATTATTGACTGCACAGACGCGTCTGCATCTGCGCGGAGCCGATGGCTGTGACATCGGTAAACTGCATGAACTGGCGACAGATGTCTCGCAGCATTTCCCGTTGCGTTTAGCACCGGCAACACCAAAAGCGCTGTACAGTCCGTGTGAAATTCGTCAACTGGCGATCATTGTCAACCTGGAGAGTGACCCGACCTGTGCATTTGGCCAACAGTCGATCCATTTTGACTTTCGCAAACTGGATGTGTTCAGCTTTGGTGAGCAACAACAGTGTCTGGTTGGCAGTATCGATCTGCTCTACCGCAACTCCTGGAATGAAGTACGCACACTCCATTTCAGTGGTGAGCAAGCGGTGCTGGAAGCATTACAGACCATCCTCGGTAAAATGCATCAGGATGCACAGCCGCCAGAGCTGGTGGAAGTGTTCTGCTATAGCCATTACCTGCGTGGTTTGATCCGCACACGCATTCAGCAATTAGTCTCTGAGTGCATCGAGTTGCGCCTCTCCAGCACGCGTTTGGGGGCGTGCCGTTTTAAGGCATTACGTGTTTCCGGCCAGACCTGGGGACTGTTTTTTGAACGCCTCAGTGTCTCGGTACAGAAACTGGAGAATGCAGTAGAGTTTTATGGCGCCATCTCCAACAACAAATTGCATGGTTTATCGATCAAAGTGGCTGCCGATCAGCTACATCTGCCGGCGGTGATCGACGGCTTTGCCAGCCAGGGCATCATTCAGTTTTTCTTTGAAGATTGCAGTGATGGCAACGGTTTTAACATTTATATCCTGGATGAACTTAATCGTGTTGAGGCTTATCACCACTGCGGTGGCAGCAAGGAAGAACTGGTACGTGATGTCAGCCGTTTCTACTCCTCCTCACATGATCGTTTTACCTATGCTTCAAGCTTTATCAATTTCAACTTGCCACAATTTTACCAGTTGGTGCAGATTGAAGGGCGCATTCAGGTGATGCCCTATCGCAGCAATGCCCTGTCTGCGCTCTATGTCGCCCCAACACAGCAGCCCCTCAACAGTCAACCAGCGGTGAAAGATCAGGATCGCTACTGCGCTCACTCTGAGGTTTAATCTCAGTGGAATAGTACCGTTTCACCCGCCTGCTGGCTGACGGCTTCGCTCAGCAACGAGTAAAAACTGCGGCCGGAGCGATCGCAAATCCAGTCGCCTTCACGGTAGGAGAAATGGTAGCCGTTGGCTTTGGTTGCCAACCAGATTTGATGCAGCGGCTCCTGACGGTTGATGACAATTTTACTGCGATTGTCGAAAGTTAACGTCATGACTCCACTGTGTGTTTCGTAGTCGATATCACTATCGCCGGTAAAGGCATCCAGTGTTTGTTCAATATTGAGCAGCAATTGGTCGGCCAATTGGTGAAATTCACTGTCGTTCATTATCGATTCCTGTTGCTTTTCGTGATCTACCTGCGATTATACTGGGCTTTAGACAGATGAATTACAGGCTCTCGTGTACAATGAAAAAAAAACAATACGCTATCCGGCTGGCATTGATAACGCTGGTATTGGCAACTGCTTCGGGTTGTGGTCAAAAAGGACCGCTCAGTTTTCCAAGCAAAGGCAAAGCGTTCTCGTTATCAATGATAGCGCCAAATGAAGCTCGGGCGCAGTAGGGAAACCGCTCAGCCAGCGATTGTCTGGTGCTTTGTGAGCAGAACAGCGCGGTGGATGAGCATTGGTTTATAGATAACAACAGGATAAGTTGGTTTGATGTTATGCTGTGACAGCGGATGACAGATCAAAATAACAGGATACGATATGCAGTTCTCCAAGATGCACGGGCTGGGTAACGACTTTATGGTGGTCGATGCCGTAACGCAAAATGTCTACTTCTCACCTGAATTGATCCGCCGCCTGGCAGATCGCCATCTCGGTGTTGGCTTTGACCAACTGTTGCTGGTTGAAGCGCCCTATGATCCGGAAGTGGATTTTCATTACCGCATTTTCAATGCTGACGGTAGCGAAGTGTCACAGTGTGGCAATGGCGCACGCTGTTTTGCCCGCTTTGTGCGGCTAAAAGGGTTAACCAACAAACGTGATATCCGCGTCAGCACGCAGGCTGGACGTATGGTGTTGAGTGTCACCAGTGATGATCTGGTCTGCGTCAATATGGGTGAACCACGTTTCGAGCCGCAAACCGTGCCATTTCGTGCAGCAAAAGCGGAAAAAACCTACATTATTCGCGCGGCACAACATACTGTAATGTGTGGCGTGGTCTCGATGGGGAATCCACATTGTGTCTTGCAGGTTGACGATATCAAAACGGCGGATGTTGCCCAACTAGGCCCACTGCTGGAAGCACACGAGCGTTTCCCCGAACGGGTTAATGTCGGTTTTATGCAGGTGATCAGCCGGGAACATATCAAACTGCGTGTTTATGAACGTGGGGCTGGTGAGACACAAGCTTGTGGCAGTGGTGCTTGTGCCGCAGTAGCGGTAGGGATCCAGCAAGGGGTACTGTCAGAACAGGTCAAGGTGGATCTATTGGGTGGCAGTTTACACATTCGCTGGCAGGGAACGGGACATCCACTGTTGATGACCGGTCCAGCGACTCATGTTTATGATGGCTTTATTCAGTTATGAAAGAACCACGTGACAGCGAAATGTTACCCGCCAGCATGATTGACGATCAGTGTGTACTGCAATATTTGCAGCAGCATCCAGACTTTTTTCTGCGCCAAGCAGCACAAGTTGAGCAACTGCGTGTGCCACATGTGGTGCGTGGTGCAACCTCATTAGTCGAGTGGCAATTGGCACGCCAACGCCACCAGATTGCTCAACTCCAACAGGAGATCAGCCTGTTGATGGAACAGGCGACAGCCAATCAGCAGCTATTCACTCGCCTACTACAGCTACAGAGTGACATCAGCACCGCAGAGAGTTTGCCGCAGATGTTAATGCGCTTGCAACTCTGGGCAAAAGAGTTTGGTTTGGTTGGCGCCGACATTCGTCTGTTTAGTGATCGCTGGCATCTACAGGCACCATCAGATTTCAACCATCTTGCCTTGGCACGCTCCGCGTTTGAGCCATTACGCATTCAACGCCTACGCGATCAACAGCACTACCTGGGCCAACTCAATGCACCGGAATTACTGCTGTTACTGCCACAGGCGAAGCAGGTTGGTTCGGTGGCGATCTCTCTGCTTGGCGAGTTAGGTGATCTTGGCGTGCTAATCTTTAGCAGCCGTGATGCGCAACATTATCAGCAAGGTATGGGCACACTGTTACTTAGCCAACTTGCACAGTTATTGCCAGCTCAACTTGAGCGCTGGATCGTTCGGTTATGAGTGATCTCAATACCAACCTGCAACCGGCGGTGAGCGCTTTTTTGCACTACTTGAAGGTAGAACGCCAACTGAGTCAGTTGACTCAGAGCAACTATCGTCGTCAGCTAACCGCGCTCATCGAGACCGCGAGCGCCTTGGGCATCAGTGAATGGGCCATGCTTGACAGTGCCAAAGTGCGCCAAATAGCGGCACGCAGTAAACGGGCAGGTTTGCAGAGCGCCAGTCTGGCGCTGCGTTTTTCAGCACTACGCACATTCTTGCACTGGCTGGTGAGCGAAGGAGTATTGGCGGCCAATCCGGCGAAAGGCATCCGCACACCAAACGGCAAGCGACATCTGCCGAAAAATGTTGATGTTGATGAGGTGAGTCAACTGTTGGCGATTGATCTGAATGATCCGCTAGCAGTGCGCGATCGTGCGATGCTGGAACTGACCTACGGCACAGGGCTCCGTCTGGCGGAACTGATAGGCATTAACTGCCGGGATATTGACTTATCGAGTCGAGACATCTGGGTGGTTGGTAAAGGCAGCAAGGCACGTAAATTGCCACTTGGTCGCCAAGCACTCACCTGGCTACAGCAGTGGTTGAGCTTACGTGATCTGTTTGAACCACAGGATGATGCGCTGTTTCTCTCCAATCAGGGAAAGCGCATCTCAGCCCGTAATGTACAAAAGCGGTTCGCCCTGTGGGGAGTAAAACAGGGCATCAGCAGCCATATTCATCCACACAAATTACGCCACTCGTTTGCCACCCATGTACTGGAGTCAAGCGGTGACCTGCGAGCCGTGCAAGAACTATTGGGCCACGCTAACTTGAGCACTACACAAATCTATACCCACCTTGACTTTCAGCACTTGGCCCAGGTCTACGATGCCGCCCATCCACGAGCTAAACGGGGGAACTCTTAATGCTTTTTTACCGTGCAATGCGCCCAGTGGTGGCACTCAGCTTTGATCTGGATGATACCCTGTATGACAACCGTCTGGTGATTGAACAGACAGAACAACAGTCACTGCTGTTTTTGCAGCAATACCATCCAGGCCTACGCCAGTTTCAGCCAACTGACCTACAGCGTTTACGCCAAGAGTTGTGCCAGCAACAGCCAGAGATTTACCACGATGTCACCCAATGGCGCTGGCGTGCGATCCAGTTGGCGCTCAGTAGAGTGGGAGTCAACCCGATACAGGCAGCCAGTGGTGCCGATGCGGTGATGCAACACTTTGCAACCTGGCGCAGCCGGATTGCAGTACCCGCCAGCACACACAGCACACTGCAAGCATTGCAACAGCGTTATCTGCTGGTGGCGATCACTAATGGCAATGCGGATCCGACACAATGTGGATTGGCTGATTACTTTCAGTTTGTATTACGCGCGGGGCCTGATGGGCGTGCCAAACCATACCAGGACATGTACCGCCTGGCGGCGCAGCGTTTGCAGATTGCACCACAGCAGATACTGCATGTCGGGGATGATCTCACCACCGATGTTGCCGGTGCATTACGTGCAGGGCTACAGGCGTGCTGGCTGAACGATCGCCAACGCTGCTTGCGACAAGCAGGAGATAGCCGCTTATTACCGCACGTTGAAATTTCACAATTGGCATCGCTGACAGACTGGTTATAATCCCAGTAGAAAAATGCTTGTGATGCTGAAGTTGTGCTACGGCAGCTACGGCACAGCATAAGCGATAACTCGACCCAGTAACACGCCAGCACAATTGGCGTTTTGCGATGACTCCTGGTGGTGGCTATGGACGTTTCCCAACTGCTCAACAACATGAATGATAAACAGCGTGAAGCGGTGGCGGCACCCCGGCGCAATTTGCTGGTGCTAGCCGGTGCCGGCAGTGGCAAGACGCGTGTACTGGTACATCGCATCGCCTGGTTACTGGCCGTTGAGCACTGTTCACCATTCTCGATCATGGCGGTGACATTCACCAACAAAGCGGCGGCAGAAATGCGCCACCGTATTGAGCAACTGGTTGGTAGCCACCAAGCGGGTATGTGGATTGGCACTTTCCACGGTTTAGCGCATCGGCTGTTACGTGCGCACCCGCTGGACGCCAATCTACCCGCTGATTTCCAGATCCTGGATAGTGAAGATCAGCTACGGCTGCTCAAACGTATTGTGCGTGCTCTCAACCTAGATGAGAAGCAGTGGGCACCGCGTCAGGCAATGTGGTACATCAATAACAAAAAAGATGATGGTCTTCGACCGCAACACATTGAAAGTTATGGCAACCCGGTAGAGGCAACCTGGCAGCGCATTTATCAGGCTTATCAGGAAGCCTGTGATCGCGCCGGGTTAGTGGATTTTGCCGAACTGCTGCTGCGCGCACATGAGCTATGGCTCAACAAACCGGCAATCCTTAACCACTATCGTGCGCGTTTTAGCAACATCTTGGTGGATGAGTTTCAGGATACCAACCGTATCCAATATGCCTGGATCCGCCTGCTGGCGGGTGATCAAGCCAATGTGATGATTGTCGGTGATGATGATCAGTCGATTTATGGCTGGCGTGGCGCACAGGTAGAAAATATTCAACGCTTTTTGCAGGATTTCCCAGCCACAGAGACGGTACGTTTAGAGCAGAATTACCGCTCTACCAGCATTATCTTAACCGCTGCCAATACCTTAATCGCCAATAATGCTGGACGGATGGGGAAAAATCTCTGGACTGACGGTGTCGAGGGTGAACCGATCTCGCTTTATTCTGCTTTTAACGAGCTGGATGAAGCACGTTTTGTCGTGGGTCGAATTAAAGCCTGGCAACAGCAAGGGGGCGCGCTCAGTGATTGCGCCATCCTGTACCGCAGTAACGCACAGTCACGTGTACTGGAAGAGGCTCTACTACAGAGCAACATGCCCTACCGTATCTATGGTGGAATGCGCTTTTTTGAACGGCAAGAGATCAAGGATGCATTGGCCTACCTGCGTTTGATCGCGAACCGCAATGATGATGCAGCCTTTGAACGTGTGGTCAATGTGCCAACACGCGGAATTGGCGACCGTACCTTGGAGATGGTGCGTCATACCGCCCGTGATCAACAGCTTACCTTGTGGCAATCCACCCATCGGTTGTTGCGCGACAAAGTGCTAGCAGGGCGCGCCGCCGCCTCTTTACAGCGTTTTTTGGAATTGATTGATGCACTGGCACAGGATAGTGCCGAGTTACCACTTCACCAGCAGACCGATAGGGTGATACGTGATTCAGGTCTGTTTAGCATGTACGAACAGGAGAAGGGCGAAAAAGGGCAAGCTCGGATTGAAAACTTGGAAGAACTGGTCACAGCAACCAAGCAGTATTCACTGCCGGAAACAGACCAAGAGCTTACGCCATTGCAGGCGTTTCTGGCACATGCCGCATTAGAAGCGGGCGAAGGGCAAGCCGATGCCTATCAGGACGCAGTACAACTGATGACGTTGCACTCAGCGAAGGGGCTGGAGTTTCGTCAGGTGTTTATTGTCGGCATGGAGGAGGGGATGTTCCCCAGCCAGATGTCACTGGATGAGTCAGGACGGCTAGAGGAGGAGCGCCGCTTGGCTTATGTCGGGCTGACACGCGCGATGCAAAAGTTAACCCTCAGCTATGCGGAAAGTCGTCGCCTTTATGGCAAAGAAGTTTATCATCGTCCTTCGCGTTTTATTGCTGAACTACCGGCAGAGTGCCTAGAGGAAGTGCGCTTGCGTGCTAGCGTCTCCCGGCCGGTGCAGCGTCAACGTAGCGGTACGCCACTTAACCTGAATGATAGTGGCTATCGGCTCGGGCAGCGTGTTCGTCACCCAACATTTGGTGAAGGCACTATTATTAATTTAGAAGGCAGTGGTGAGCATTGCCGGTTGCAAATCGCCTTTCAGGGTGAAGGTATCAAGTGGTTAGTGGCTGCGTATGCCAAATTGCAGGCGCTATGAGTGGCATCGCTGGTCTGCCGAGGGTGTAAGCACAGCATGCCAGCGGCAGCGAATAACCTAAACCAACCTGTTGACAGGCTTTTTCCTCTCGGCGTAACATGCGCGCATTATCATCAATGGGGACTAACGCCTTGGACATACCCAGTAGATACTGGCTTACAGACCTGAGTAACAGGTACAACTTCCAAGGTTATCCGATCGCGCTGATGCCCTTGGTGGCTGTTGGCGCTGCTTTATCAGTCTCGCCCTAAGCCGGATCTCATCATGGTTTGAAATGAGTAGTGCTGCTGCTACAGAGTTTCTATGTTTCAATGTGTCGCCTCCCCGGTAACTCGAAGGGAGTTTTAGCCGATGCTAAACGCATTTAAATTAGAAAATAACCGCCTTTCTCGCCTGGAGTTAGACGACGGTGACGATTTATCTGATTCACTCTGGATCGATCTGGTTGAACCCGAAGAGCAGGATCGTCAACGGGTACAACTGGAATTCGGTCAGAGCCTGGCAACACGCCCAGAGCTGGATGATATCGAAGCCTCAGCCCGCTTTTTTGAAAATGATGATGGTCTGCACATCCACTCGTTTTTCTATTTTGAAGATATCGAAGATCATGCCGGTAACGCGACGGTAGCTTTTACCATTCGTGATGGTCGTCTGTTTACTTTGCGCGAACGTGAGTTACCGGCATTTCGCCTTTATCGTATGCGTGCGCGTAGCCAACGGATGAATGATGGTAACGCTTATGAGCTGCTACTGGATCTGTTTGAGACTAAAATTGAACAGTTGGCTGATGAGATTGAGCATGTTTACAGCCAGTTAGAAAAACTGAGCCGGGTGATTATGGAAGGGCATCCTGGCGATGGTTACGATGAGGCACTGTCGAAACTGGCGGAACTGGAAGACATTGGTTGGAAGGTGCGTCTGTGTCTGATGGATACCCAACGTGCGCTCAACTTTTTGGTGCGCAAAGCTCGCTTGCCGACCGGGCAACTGGAACAGGCGCGAGAAGTGTTACGTGATATCGAATCTCTACTGCCACATAATGAGTCACTGTTCCAGAAGGTCAACTTCCTGATGCAGGCGGCGATGGGCTTTATTAACATCGAACAGAGCCGGATCATCAAGATCTTCTCGGTGGTTTCGGTGATCTTCTTGCCACCCACCTTGGTGGCATCAAGTTACGGCATGAACTTTGAGTTCATGCCAGAGCTACGTTGGGAACTGGGGTATCCAGGGGCAATCGCACTCATGATTATTGCCGGACTTGCCCCTTACCTCTATTTCAAACGCAAGAACTGGCTGTAAGGGCAGACAACCAGCCACGCGATGCGACAGCGTGGCTGGTTGGTCAACGTTTAGGGCTGCGCTAACGGATTTATTTCACGCAGTTGCTACATTGACCAGCCTGTATCTGCTGGAAGAAGTCGTTGCCCTTATCATCGACCAGAATGAAGGCAGGGAAGTCTTTCACCTCAATTTTCCAGATCGCCTCCATCCCCAGTTCCGGATACTCGACACACTCCAGGTGTTTGATGCTCTGCTGTGCCAGTACCGCAGCAGGCCCACCGATACTGCCCAGATAGAAACCGCCATGTTTATGGCAGGCATCAGTAACTTGTTGGCTACGATTGCCTTTTGCCAACATAATCATGCTGCCACCGTGTGCTTGCAGTAGATCAACGTAGGAGTCCATCCGTCCAGCGGTGGTCGGCCCAAGAGAACCCGACGCGTAACCTACCGGCGTTTTTGCCGGCCCAGCGTAGTAAATCGGGTGATCTTTGATGTACTGCGGCAGATCCTCACCACGATCCAGCCGCTCTTTCAGTTTGGCATGAGCGATGTCACGACCGACGATAATCGTACCGTTGAGGGAAAGTCGGGTAGCAACCGGATATTGTGACAACTGCCGCAAAATCTCGGCCATCGGACGGTTGAGATCAACCTGGATTGCTTTACCTTCGCCTGCTTGACGTAAATGTGCCGGAATAAATCTGCCTGGGTTGTGCTCCAGCCTTTCCAGCCAGATACCTTCCCGGTTGATCTTGCCTTTGATATTACGGTCGGCAGAACAGGAGACCCCCATACCGACAGGGCAGGAAGCCCCGTGGCGTGGTAGCCGGATCACCCGAATATCGTGGGCGAAATATTTGCCACCAAACTGTGCGCCTAATCCCAACTCTTGTGCCGCTTGCAGTAACTCCTGCTCTAAAGCGAGATCACGGAAGGCTTGACCATGTTCATTACCTTGATGAGGTAACTGATCATAATATTTGGTCGATGCTAGCTTGACCGTTTTCAGTGTCGCCTCAGCCGAAGTCCCACCGATCACGAAAGCTACGTGATAAGGCGGACAGGCGGCAGTACCTAAAGTACGCATTTTATCCACCAAATAGGCTTTTAATTTACCAGGGCTGAGTAGCGCTTTGGTCTCCTGATAGAGATAGGTTTTATTGGCAGAGCCACCACCTTTGGCAATAAACAGGAATTTGTACTCTTCACCATCGACACTGTAGAGATCAATCTGCGCCGGCAGATTGGTGCCGGTGTTGACTTCTTGGTACATATCCAGCGCGGCATTTTGTGAATAGCGCAGGTTATCTTCGGTAAAAGTGTTGTAAACCCCATGTGATAGCGCCGCTTCATCGCCACCACCAGTCCAGACACGTTGCCCTTTTTTACCGACAATAATCGCAGTACCGGTATCCTGGCAGGTTGGCAGGATGCCTTTGGCTGCAATTTCAGAGTTGCGTAAAAATTGCAGTGCGACATATTTGTCATTCTCGCTCGCTTCGGGATCATCAAGAATGGCAGCGACCTGCTGCTGGTGTTCTGTACGTAGCATGAAGGAGGCATCATGAAATGCCTGTTGTGCTAACAGCGTGAGTGCAGCCGGTTCGATCTGCAACACATCCTGCCCGGCAAACTGACCGACAGAAACATGGTCACGACTCAGTAAGTAGTATTCGGTACTATCGTGCTGTAAAGGAAACGGATCTTGGTAATAGAACGGTTTATTTGGCATGGTTCTCTCACTTACTCTCAGTTGCATTCGATGTCACTCAATCGGCTTGAGCGTCACTGTCACAATCATCATCTCAGATATCTGTCAGGATAAACCGGATGTAGTCAAAAAGTTATCAATATCGATGATATTACCTGGTTACTGGCGCCACCTTACCGATTTTTTGTTAATGCGTTGTTGCGCTAACTCTCATAATGGCAAATGTGCGAGGCTGGTCTTAGCGCCGCCAGCGGTGCCAGTTCAAATATTGAGAGCTTACCGCACTCGTCGTGTACAGATATTGGATCAGAATTTTGGGTACTGTCTGGTGAAAAAGTGGCTGACTGTGGGGGTGCGGAACTTTGATGAACTGTTGCAGGTTGCCTACCTGGCTAACATTCCTTTAAGCTACCGCCATGAACAGAACCCATATCCCGATTGCATTACAACAAGCGGTGATGCGCTGCTTACGCAGTAAACTGCAATTAGCGCAGCACCATTTCGCGCGCACCTTTGCCGAGCCGAAGATCTTGTATCAGCAGAGAGGCACACTGGCCGGTAGCGCCTGGCCGCAAGCCTGGGAAATCCGGCTTAATCCGGTGTTGCTACAGGAGAATCAGCAGCCATTTATTGACCAGGTAGTGCCACACGAATTGGCACATCTACTGGTGTTCGAGCAGTTTGGCCAAGTAGCGCCACATGGTCGTGAGTGGCGCTGGATGATGGAGCAAGTGCTGTCAGTCCCCGCACTGCGTACCCACCAGTTTGCACTCGCTTCAGTGCAAACAAAAACCTTCAGTTACCGTTGTGCTTGCCAGCAGCACCAGTTAACGCTGCGTCGGCATAACCGAGTCTTGCGACAGGAAAGTCACTATTACTGTCGCCATTGCGGTGAACGGCTAGTTTTTTCAGGTTAATTTTGAAAATTTGTTAACTCTTTATTTGTTAAAGAGAGAAAATTTCAATATTTGCTACTGCTGAAAAGTTCCGCTACCCTGTCTGCTTTTGTTATTTGCGGCAGATTTGGAATATGTATCACAAAATTTTATTTAGCGTGCTGGTCACAGTGGCGGCTTCTGGTCAGGTATTGGCTGCGAGCATCAACAACTTTACCCAGGCGAAAGCCGTCTCCGCCAAGATTAACCAAGATGCCCCAGGCAGTTTCTACTGTGGCTGCAAGATTGAGTGGCAAGGTAAAAAAGGCGTGCCCAATCTGGAGAGTTGTGGCTACCAGCCACGCAAAAACAGCCAGCGTGCAGAGCGGATAGAGTGGGAACATGTGGTTCCAGCCTGGCAGTTTGGCCATCAGTTACAGTGCTGGCAACAGGGAGGGCGCAAGAATTGTGATAAAAACCCAACCTATCGTCAAATGGAGATCGACCTGCACAACTTACAACCGGCCATCGGTGAAGTGAATGGTGATCGTAATAACTTTATGTATAGCCAATGGAACGGTGGTGAAGGGCAGTATGGTCAGTGCCCAATGAAGGTTGATTTCAAAAATAAACTGGCAGAGCCACCAAGCCACACGCGTGGCACAATTGCCCGCACCTATTTTTACATGCGAGATCGTTATCAACTCAACCTTTCGCGTCAGCAGACGCAACTGTTTGAAGCTTGGAACCGCCAGTATCCAGTAACTGGCTGGGAGTGTCAGCGTGAACAGCGTATCGCTCAGGTACAAGGCAATCACAACCCTTATGTGCAACGTGCTTGCCAACAGAAAAAATCCTGATTTGACAGTGTAGTGGTTGTGGCATTCGTGTTGCGTTTGCCACAACCGGTATCAGCGTTAGCGATAATGACTCAGGTTGATATTGGTCATTAGATGCTGAACTGACCAGATACTGGCGCAGATGGCGGGGTTAGTGGTTAAAATCAGTAGCGATTTACCGGATCTCACTTGCAACTGATCGGGATCTCGTGCTCAATTGAGCAATCTGATCTAGCCAGGAGCCAGTCACAATCATGCGTATCCCGCGCATTTATCATGCTAACCCATTGAGTAATAACACAGAGATTAACCTGAGTGACGATGCTGCCAACCATGTTGCGCGTGTATTGCGCATGAACGTTGGGCAAACCGTGCAACTGTTTGATGGCAGCAACCAGGTTTTTAGCGCAGCGATTATCGGTGTGGAGAAAAAAGGTGTCCGTGTCGCGGTAGGTACGGCAGAGTGGCAAGACCGTGAGTCGCCTCTTCATCTGCATCTGGGACAAGTGATCTCGCGTGGAGAAAAAATGGAGTTTACCATTCAGAAGTCAGTTGAACTGGGTGTAAGCGTAATCACCCCGTTATTTTCTGAACGTTGTGGTGTCGTGCTGAGTGGTGAACGGCTAGAGAAAAAGCAGCAGCAGTGGCAAAAAATTATCATTGCAGCCTGCGAACAGTGCGGACGCAACCGTATTCCGCAACTACGCCCTGCGATGTCATTACCTGATTGGTGTGCAGAGTTGGATGAGGGGTTAAAGCTCAACTTGCATCCGCGCGCCAGGCAGGGGATCAACAGTTTAGCATTAGATAACCGGCGGATCCGGCTGCTGATTGGGCCTGAAGGTGGACTATCAGCACAAGAGATCGCCATGACCACAGAACAGGGATTTACTGATATTCTATTAGGACCGCGTGTATTGCGCACAGAGACGACAGCACTGACTGCAATTACTGCTCTGCAGGTGCGTTGTGGTGATCTTGGTTAACCAACTGGTTTGAAAAGAGAGATAGCGATGATCAAACTCGGCATAGTGATGGATCCCATCACATCCATCAACATCAAGAAAGACTCCAGCTTCGCCATGTTACTGGAGGCACAACGCCGTGGTTGGCAACTGCATTACATCGAAATGGGCGATCTTTATCTGCATGCAGGGGAGGCGCGCGCACGAACTCGGTCATTACGGGTACAGCAGGATGCAGCACACTGGTTTGACTTCACTGCACAGCAAGATCTGGCACTGCATGATCTGGATGTGATCCTGATGCGTAAAGATCCGCCGTTTGATACTGAATATATCTATGCCACTTATATTCTTGAACGGGCTGAAGTCAAAGGGGCGCTGGTGGTGAATAAGCCGCAGAGCCTGCGTGACTGTAATGAAAAACTGTTCACCGCCTGGTTTGCCGACCTGACCCCAGAGACATTGGTCAGTCGTAGTGCTGAACGGCTGCGTGATTTTTATCAACAGCATGGCGATATTATTCTCAAGCCGCTTGATGGGATGGGTGGCGCGTCAATTTTTCGTATCAAGCCCGGTGACGCCAACCTGTCGGTAATTATTGAGACGCTGACCGAACATGGTAGCCGTTACTGTATGGCGCAAACCTTTTTGCCAGCGATCAAACAGGGTGACAAGCGAATTCTGGTGGTGGATGGTGAACCAGTTCCTTACTGCCTGGCACGCATTCCGGCACAGGGTGAAACACGCGGCAACCTGGCTGCCGGTGGACGTGGAGAAGCACGCCCACTGAGTGAAAGTGACTGGGAAATTGCCCGAGCGGTCGCACCAACACTCAAACAGAAGGGGCTGATCTTTGTTGGTCTGGATGTGATCGGTGATCGTCTGACTGAGATCAACGTAACCAGTCCAACCTGTATTCGCGAAATAGAAGCTGCTTTCCCGGTCTCGATTAGTGGCATGCTGATGGATGCCATTGAAAAACGGTTAGCAGATAAGTAACCGGCATGACGACACAGAGGCAGTTATCTGCCGTGATCACTGAATTTATCGTTGACGTGAGATTATGAATTTAAAACACCACTTTCTGATTGCTATGCCAACCATGGACGATCCACGTTTTGAACGTGCGGTGATCTATCTGTTTCAACATGATGATTTAGGCGCAATGGGAGTGGTGATCAATAAGCCACTGGAGGAGCTAACGCTGGAAAAGATGCTGGAAGATCTGAAAATCTCATCGGTATCTGGCGACAGCGTAATCAGTTTGCGGCAACCGGTGCTTGATGGTGGGCCATTAGCCAAAGATCGCGGTTTTGTGCTGCACACGCCTTATCATCGTTTTGAAGCTACAGTACAGATCACGCCAGAAGTGATGATGACCAGCTCAAAAGATATACTGGAAAGCCTAGGCTCGGAGAGTGAACCAGAAAGCATCCTGGTATTATTGGGCTATGCCCGTTGGGAGGCAGGGCAACTTGAACAGGAACTGCTGAATAATGTCTGGCTGACTTGTGAAGCAGATACCGAAGTGTTATTTCACACCGATTTTTCTGATCGCTGGTTTGAAGCCGCCTGCCTGTTAGGGGTCGATATTCGTCATATCGCTCACCATGTGGGGCATGCTTAATGCGTTCACGTACTGTTATCGCATTTGACTTTGGCACCAAGAGTATTGGTATTGCCATTGGTCAGGAGATCACTGCCACCGCTCGCGCGCTGGCGGCCTGCAAAGCACAGCATGGTCAGCCACAATGGCAACGGATTGAATCGTTACTCAAAGAGTGGCAACCGCAATTGCTGATTGTCGGTTTACCGCTCAATATGGATGGTAGTGAACAGCCATTGACCGAACAGGCACGTAAATTTGCCCGCCAACTGCATGGACGCTTTGGGTTGCAGGTGATCTTGCATGATGAGCGCCTAAGCACCGTCGAAGCGCGCTCACATCTATTTGCGCATGGTGGTTTTCGTGCACTCGACAAAGGGCGTGTGGATTCAGCCGCCGCAGTGGTGATCTTGGAAAGCTGGTTTGAGCAGCAACTGGGCTAGAGGCTCCTCAGAATTGCCAGATAAGGTTAAATCAGATCAACACCTTTTCGAACAGGGCATTGCCAGTGTTGTATTGTCAATCCCACTTGCATTAGTGAGCAATCAGTAAAGTAACTGGTTTAAATTCTACCCATATCAGGTAATCTGCGCGCACAGTGCGTTGATGGAGAAGATAATGAACGATTCATTCAGTGGCAAGAACGGTAAAGTGAAGGTGATGTACGTCCGCAGTGACGACGATAACCGTTCTACTAACGGTAAAAAAAACGAGCGAAAAGGTGGTCGCAACGAGCGTTCTGGTGCTGGTGGCCAGTCGCGTGGGAATAGTGGCCCGTCACGCACTGGGTATGCGCAGCGCGGAGAAGGTTCGCGTCGAGACCACGGAGAGAACAGACGGCAGCAGGATAATTTTTCAACCTCACCGTGGAAAACGGTATCCCACCATTTTCGCGATGAGCAGGAGGCTGATCATGGTGGAATCAGTGGTAAAAGCGCCATTGATCCGGAACAACTGCGGCGGCAACGGGCAGAAGAGACGCGTGTCTACGGTGAAAATGCCTGCCAGGCACTGTTTGCCAGCCGTCCAGAAGCGATTGTGCGTGCCTGGTTCCTACAATCAGTCACGCCACGTTTTCGTGAAGCGCTGCGCTGGATGGCAGCCAATCGCAAAGCTTATCATGTGGTTGATGAACAGGAGCTGGCGAAAGCATCGGGTACAGAGCATCATGGTGGTGTCTGTTTCCTGATCAAAAAACGGCAGGGTTTGGATGTGGCAACCTACCTCAAGCATGCACCTGAGAAAGATTGCATCTTGGCATTAGGTGGCATTGGGAATCCACACAACTTAGGGGCAATTGTCCGTTCCTGTGCTCATTTTGGCGTTCAGGGCGTGCTACTGCCTGATCCTGCACAACTGGAATCTGGCGCAGCAGTGCGTACTGCTGAGGGGGGAGCTGAGCATATTAAAGCGATCAATGCTGATGATTTCCTTTCAGTAATAAACTCATTGCGTGAAGCAGGCTATACCATTATCAGCACCTCGCACCGCCATGGTGTAGCACTGACGCAATGCAAACTGCCAGCTAAAATGGTACTGCTATTAGGGCAAGAGCAGGAGAGCCAGAACGACAGCGCTTGGCAACAGGGAGATCAGCAGGTTTTTATCGCGGGTAGTGGCAAAGTGGAGAGTCTCAATCCCTCTGTAGCGGCAGGTATCTTCCTGGCTGACTGGTGGCGGCAGCACTTGGCCTAAGATAATTTCAGATGAAAACCTGAGCGTGATTAAGCGCCAACTGATCTGTTGTGGAGATAAAAAACGTTGAGTGATAAGAGCTATAACTACCAGGTGACCCATTTTGTCACTAGCGCACCTGATATCCGCCATCTTCCGGCTGATGAAGGTATTGAAGTGGCATTCGTTGGTCGTTCAAATGCCGGTAAATCAAGCGCACTGAATACGCTGACCAACCAGAAGAATCTGGCACGGATCAGTAAGACACCGGGTCGAACACAGTTGATCAATCTGTTTGAAGTTGAAGCCGGCATCCGTTTGGTCGATTTGCCTGGCTATGGATATGCTCAGGTACCTGAAGAGATGAAACGCAAATGGCAGCAGGCACTGGCTGAATATTTGCAGATGCGAGATTCGCTGAAAGGGCTAGTGGTATTGATGGACATCCGCCACCCGCTCAGAGAGTTGGATCAGCAGATGATCCAGTGGGCGGTTGACGTTGAAATCCCAGTATTGGTGCTGTTGACCAAAGCGGATAAGTTAGCGAGTGGGGCCCGTAAAGCGCAATGTGACATGGTGCGTGAAGCGGTATTGGCCTTTATGGGCGATATTCAGGTAGAAGTGTTCTCATCGCTGAAAAAGATTGGCCTTGATAAACTGCGTCAGAAACTGGATAGCTGGTTTAACCCGCTCACTCCACAACCTTCCGATACCTCCTCCTGACAGCAAAATATGCTGATTAACCGGTGTGGCACCGCCTGCACCGGTCGCTTCCGACATTGCTCGATACTGACCGCAGGTCAGCGTTGCCGTTGTTACTTTGTTCGACACGGTATCGCGAGCCGGTAGTACAGCGCGGCAGTACCACCGATCATTGCTACTCACAGCCCTGTATCAGACAGCGATACCACTACAAATACATTATAAAAATTTATTAATATTGAAATTAAAGACCAACAGCGATAATGAGTAAATTAGAGGTTTAGTGACTGGAATGGGTAACAACAGTAAACAGCAACTCAGATTACCTTGACTCACCATTAGCATTGTTTATCGGTTAAGTGAGCCGTCGCAGTGAAATGAATTCAGAAAATTCCCTTTTGTTTCTGCTTGTTAACAATGGTAAGAAGTCGGTTTAATTTAACCTGCTGTTAGCATAATCGCTCTCATCTGTAGACATTGTTGCCGCATCTGATCATCTCGCTAGCCCTTGCAGCAGTAGCATTCTCGTCCAATAGAACCATCACTCGGTATATCCGTTAAGCTTGTAACTGTTTGCCTGGTTGAATTATTTACTATTTCTTATGTGTTTCGTATACTCGCGATGACTCATTAAAATAGGAAAAGGAAAAATGCGTGAAAAATTTAAACTATTACCAGGCCAGTCGGAAAACTCACTCAATGAACAGTGTCTGGCAATTCGGCGACTGTCGCGTGGGGTAAAAATTGTCGCTTGGGGGAATATTCTGCTGCAGTTACTGCTACCGATCACGCTCTCCGCTGGCCCTGCATTGGCGGCCAGCGCGTCATCAAATGCCAAGAGTTCATTGCTGACACAACGCTACACCTTGGCCGCCGGTGAAGATGTGGCAATGGTAGCAGAAAAATATGGTATCTCTTTGGATGAGTTGAAGAAACTGAATCAGTTTCGCACCTTTCCAAAAGCGTTTTCTGTATTATCAGCGGGGGATGAACTGGAGGTTCCGGCACAAGCTTCACCATTTAGTGTTGATCTTGCTCCCAGCGGCGATCATGCCGCAACGGTAGCAGCGGCCGCTACCAGTGCGGCAACAGTGCTGACCAGTGAGGATCCGGTAAAATCCACCGCACAGTTGGCACGCTCAACACTCAACAGTGAATTGAACCAGTCGGCACAACAGTGGTTGAGCCAGTTTGGCAGTGCGCGGGTTGGGTTAAACATCAATGACGATTTCAAATTAGATGGCAGTGAGTTGGATGTGCTGTTTGCTCTCTATGACACACCCAATAACTTGTTATTTACTCAGTTAGGCGGACGCAATAAAGAGAGCCGTAACACACTAAATGCAGGGGTAGGCTGGCGCAGTTTTCAAGACACCTGGATGTTTGGTGTTAACACTTTTTTTGATAATGACCTGACCGGTAAAAACCGCCGGATAGGTATTGGTGCTGAAATCGGCGCCGACTATCTAAAACTTGCCGCTAACGGTTACTTCTCCTTGACCGACTGGCACCAGTCACACGATTTCGCTGATTACAATGAACGGCCGGCCAACGGTTACGATCTGCGTCTGGATGCCTATCTGCCCGTTTACCCACAACTGGGCGGCAAACTGAGTTATGAACGTTACCGTGGTGATGAAGTGGCACTGTTTGGCAGTAATAACCGCCAGAAAGATCCGTATGCCGTGACTGCGGGTCTCAACTATACGCCGTTTCCGTTATTAACGCTGGGGGCAGAACATCGCGCGGGTAAAGGGGGCGAATCTGACAGTCGGCTCAACCTGCAGTTAAATTATCGTTTGGGTGGCACCTGGAAATCGCACATCGATCCGGCAGCCGTGGCCAGCACTCGAACCTTAGCCGGTGGGCGTTATGATTTGGTGTCGCGCAATTACAACATTGTGCTGGATTATCAAAAGCAGCAGTTAGTGCAACTGAGATTGCCAGAGCAAGTGAGTCAGGAAGAGGGGATTAGCCTGACGCTTACAGCGGAGGTGATCAGTAAGTATGCGTTTGATCGTATCGAGTGGGATGGCGAGGAAATCATCGCTGCAGGGGGGAAGTTGACGCCGGTGTCTGATCACAGCGTAGTGATCATCATGCCATCGTATCAAGCGGACGCAGCACGTAATCTCTATCACATCTATGCGGTTGCTCATGATCAGCGTGGTAACGTCTCTGCTCGCAGCCGTGTACAGGTGAACGTGATCGCCAATCAGCATACGATAGCGCCAGAAAATATTGAAATAAAACGAAATAATGCGGTTGCTGATGGTGAGCAAACCAATGAAATCGTGTTTCGTGCTGTAGACAACAACAATATCCCCTTGCAGGGCAGGGAGCTTACGTTTAGTGCTGATAATGGAGCGCAGGTGCTAACCCGTATCGCAGTGACCGATGAAAATGGTCTAGCGAGTGTTCAAGTGACCAATACGCGTTCGGGTACAACGCATGTCAGCGTCACCATGAAAATGAGTGGCAACACCCAGCAGGTGCCGGTGAATTTTATCGTGGGTAAACCGGCGATGACACATTCCAGTATCGCTATTGATGGTGCTAGCTATGTTGCCAGCAGTGCAGTAATCGTTGATGTCACGCTCCAGGACAAAATGGGGAATAAGGTCGAAGATCAGGCTGATCAGTTATCAAATTGGGTGGTGGTTCCCAATACTGAACTGTCAACTGCCTGGAAACATCTGGGTGCAGGGCGATATCAGGCAGAGTATATCAGTGTCATCACTGGCAGTGGCTTAACTGCAACGCTGAAGTATCAGCAGTGGAGTAGTGAACTCTCATCGGGCGCTTATGAAATCACCGCCAATGCTGCTGATTATGCTAACTCATCATTGCGCATCACCAATAGTGATCTTGATCTGAGAGCGGGAGATGAAGTGATAGTGCAGGTCACGCTACGGGATGCAAACGGCAATGGCATTCCTGGTTATCATTCAGTGCTGGAGTCTTCGGTTGACATTGTGGCCCCGGTGAACCCGACAGCGTGGAGATATTTGAATGATGGCATCTATGAACTTTCATACACAGTAGGCAAGGCTACCATAAATGCGGTAACACATTCGGTGTCGCTCTATTTGCAGCACTGGGAGGAGGAGCAGATCCATCGTTCGGATGCCTATACTATTAAACCTGGGCCAGCCAGTGCTCAATATTCATCGCTAGAACACACGAAATCTGTCTATGACTTTGGCGAGTATTTATATGTCAGCGTGATGCTCATGGATGCTTACCAAAATCCGGTTCTTGGTCAACAGGCTAATGTGACTGTGACTATGCCTGGAACAGAGTTACGAGAAACATTTTCCCCAGACCCAAGCAGAGGTGACGGTTGGTATAAGGCAAAATATGTCGCATTATTAGCTGGTTATGATTACATTCCTACATTAAATTTCACTGATGCAGGTTCAGGTGTGCAATGGAATAAGCATTCTGAACTTAGATACCAGGTGCATGGAAGAGAATATACGATACTGCGTTTACGTATTGATGACTCACTCAGTTACCTGGTGAATGACGGAATGACACCAGATCAAAAATTCCCACAGTCTCTTTTCCCAGGGGCGAGGTTTAGCGTGGGATTAGCTATCGAGAGTGAATCTCTGCAATACGAATGGTCAGTGGAGTCTGATAGTATTGACGTAGAAATGCTGCCGAATAATGTATTTCATGTCAAACCAAGCATGAAAAATTTGATATCCCCAAATTTAAAAAATGGGAAGGTCACGTTGAACGGTAAAAGAATAAATGGTGAATTTGATATTAAATATACTTTTTATGTCAAGAAATGGTTCTATATGCCCTACTCTGGGAAATCAAATGGTACTGAAGCGACCCAAGCATGTAGTGGATTCAACAACTTTGCTAGGGTTCCAAGGCTTGAGGAAATTACAGGCAGTAAAATACATGGCTTTATTCCGGATAAGGTCTTAGGGGCACTGAAAAGTGAATGGCGGGGAAATTACCGTGATATGCCAAACTATGCCGACGTCCTAACAATTAGTTCATCATCTATGTGGTGGACGGTTGATAAGTCTGCTCAGTATGCAATTGGAGTTAATCTGTATAATGGCGATGTAACCGACGCATTTGATCCTAGATGGCATGTGATTTGTGTTAAGTCTCTTTAAATATATCGCTCAATATTGGGTGTTGGATGAGTCGCAGCGCTTAATAAAACGGTAATGCACCGAGTGCTAAGCTGAATAATTAGTTTTATCCTAATTTTTAGCGTGCTTGTGGTAAGACTGTTTATCAAATTTTTCCATGTTCTCACAGTCACATTGATTGTGGCTGTGAGACGAGCGGTGATTAAGCAGCCTGATTGCACACCTTGAATGAGCACAATACAGGATATTAGGTGAGCGGAGAGATGGGGCAGAATCTCTTTATGAGTTTAGTGATATCTTGGGCAATAATCAGCTTGGTCTCAGGCTAACAGGTGGTACAATCGGCAATAGCTGTGACCTCTTGTCTGTGAAAAGGGATGTAATAGTTATTCTTGAGATGTTCCCTCTAGTGACTGTTATCGAGGGGTTGAATGGCCTTGAGAGTCATGACGTTAAAGTGACTGTTACCAGATTAGGCCCAGTTTTGATTGCCTAGCAGGAAATTATGATAGGGATTCTGGAAAATGAAGCAGCGTTTTTTCACTGAAAGCTTGAACATGATAACCGTAATTCAGCAACGATATGCCCCTGTGGCCTATTGGTCTCAGTGTGCCAAGTTCATTACTGCTGTCTTGATCCTGTTGCAGTTATTTTTTTCCGCCTCAGGCTTGGCGCAGCAGCAGAGCAACCCAGTGGTAAGTCAGCAAGTAAATTCACCAACAGACCAATGGTTGCATCAATTTGGCAGTGCGCGGATTGGTTTGGGTATCGATGAGGATTGGAAACTGGATGGCAGTGAGATTGACCTGCTATTTGCGCTCTATGATAGCTCAACCAACCTGCTGTTTACCCAGTTGGGTGCACGCCGCCATGATAGCCGTACCACACTAAATGCAGGTATCGGTTGGCGTTATTTTCAACAGCACTGGATGTATGGCACCAATCTGTTTTTTGATAACGATTTGACTGGTCACAACCGCCGGTTTGGCATTGGTGCCGAGATCAGTGCGGATTATCTGAAGTTTGCCGCTAACAGCTACTTTGCTTTAAGTGACTGGCATCAAGCACATCAAATGGCCGATTATGACGAACGACCCGCCAATGGTTATGACTTGCGCCTGGATGCTTATCTGCCACATTACCCACAACTCGGTGGCAAACTGGTGTATGAGCAATATCGTGGTGAGCAAGTCGCCTTGTTTGGTCAGCACAACCGCAGAAAAAACCCACATGCTTTTACCGCAGGGCTGAATTATACCCCATTTCCCTTGGTTACTTTGGGTGCTGAACACCGCAGAGGGAAAGGGGGGGAAGATACCCGTTTGAGTTTACAGTTTAATTATCGTTTTGGTGCATCATGGATGACACACATTGATCCTACAGCAGTAGTGGTACGCCGAACGCTGGCTGGCGGACGTTATGATTTGGTAGAACGCAATAACAATCTGGTACTCGATTATAAAAAGCAGTCCGTGATTCGATTGCAGCTACCGGCACAACTCAGTGCATACTCCCAGGAGATGGTGATGGTTGATGCTAAGGTAGAAAGCAAATACCCACTTGATCGTATCGAGTGGGATGGTGGTGCGATCATTGCTGCTGGCGGAGCGGTCACAACGTCCTCGATTCAATCGGCACTGATCAGATTACCGCAATATAAAGCCATACAACCCGGAACACCTGATAATCAGAATAGCTACATCATCAGTGCAGTTGCTTATGATCAACGGGGTAATGTTTCGCCAACAGCTAAGTTGCGCGTTACCGTGCAACCGGACGGGGATAACACGTTGCCTGACTTTGCAGGATGGGATGCAAATAACAACACACCTGATAGCATGCCACCGAAACAGGATGAGCAAAAACTGCTACCCGATCCTGCTGCACCACGGATAATTAACCCTGCTGATTCTGCGAGTTCCCCTCATGCGAAACTGCCTACAGACGCAGTGATGGTGAGTCAATACCAGTTGGAAAGTAAGCCATCAGCATCATCAGCCAAGACCCGATTGATGTTAACGGTGAATAATTTAACCCAGAATGTACAGTCGATGCTGGTTGCGGCAACCCCGGTTGCAGTTAACTCGACCATCTCAACCAACACCAGCAGCTATCTTTCCGGTTCCACGTTAACTGTCACGGTAGTGTTAAAAGACGCTTACAACATCGCGGTGACCGGTCAGGCAGCGGTGTTAGCCTCTGCAGTGGTAGTACCCAACACCCGCCTTGAGAGCTCAGCGTGGCTGGATCGACAAGATGGCAGTTACAGCGCCATTTACCGCACAGACCAACCAGCGACTGGCTTAAAAGCCCAGTTATCGTTGAGTCATTGGAATGGCGACAAAGTGGAGTCGCTGGACTATAGCATCGGTAATGGTCATGTTTCTCTGGCTAACTCATCGATAACATTAGATAACAGTAACTATACTGCGGGTGATGAAATGCGCTTGCGTGTCGTGCTGAGAGATGCACAAAACAACGTGCTGGATAATCTTGCCGAGCAACTGCCCTCGATCATTCAGGTACCGGGTGCTGCACTGAAGTCTGAGCGCTGGCAGTATGATCAGCGTAAAAAAAGTTACCACGCGGTTTATCGGGCGCAATTGATTGTTAAAAAAGCAATGGCAACCCTTAATTTGGCTGAAGGGAGCCGTGAACAGTCATCACCGCGTTACACTATTCATGCTGGCAGCGCGATGCCCTCTTACTCATCAATTCGTTTAGACCGTCAGAGTTATCCGCGTTACCACAATATGCGTGTTGAGGTGCGACTGAGGGATACCTATGGCAACCCGGTCATTGGTCAAGCTGATCAACTGGATGATTGGGTTTCAGTGCCCGGCGCCAGCCTGAAGGAGAACTGGGTGGATAATGGTGATGGCAGCTACCTGGCAATTATGAGTGCAGTGCTGGGGAACGGTATCGAACGCCACGCCACGCTGCGTGCAACGCACTGGAAGCGCAACCAGAGCTTAAAATCGGCACAATATGACTTCACACCAGCCGCTGTGTTGAAAGACATTTTTGCTAACGGCTACTCGTTTGCGGCCAATGCCGGTTTCCCGCGTACTGCTTTTAGTGGGGCAAAATTTGCTATTCGGCTCAGCCATGAATCTGCCACTGATTACACTTGGCGCATTATTGGTGATCAAGGACGGAATGCGGTAACGGTGAGTGATGAAGGTGTTGTCTCTTTCTCTGCGCACCAACCGGCTAACAAGCATGTGCAAGTAGTCGCGCTACAGAAAAATGGCAGTCACCAGTTGAGCTACACCTTTACCTTAACGGATTGGTTTATCTACCGGCGGGAGGGGCGCTTACCGGCAGAAAAAGCACGGTTCTATTGTGCCTCGCTGGCGGATGGTGCAACGTTACCAGAGCAACACCAACTGATTAACCAACCTAAAGTGCGTGGTTCGCTGGGACAATTATGGAGTGAATGGGGAGCATTGACCCATTACCCAGCGGCAAAATTTGCTGCTGGCAAATATTGGACCAGCAGCCGTACAGATGAACAGCACTTCAACACGCTTAACCTGAGTAACGGCGTCATCCGTGAACAGCACGAAGCCAGCCAAGCATACGTGGTATGCCGCCTGCCTTTTTAATCGGTACTGGCGACAGCAACCCATTCATCGCTATGGTGAATGGGTTACACGGTAGCCTGATAACTGCTCAAGCAGTGCTGCTGATTGCTCGCTGAGTACGATAAAGCGAGAAAATAGTGTAGCTATTAATCACTAAAAACATCCCTTCCAGTAACATACCACCGAGAGAACCAGCCCAGATATTGTGTACAATCCAGCAGAGTGTGCTGGCCAGCATACACAAACGCAATCCCATGCCTTGCAGGCGGAATAGCGCATAAGTACTGAGTAGGGTGCCAATCAGCGTCAGCCACTGTATTGGATGCTCCAACTGCGGGATCACCAGAACAGCAGCCAACAGCATAAACAGCAGCATCACGCCGATAGAACGGTAATAACCGGAAATCCAAGTGCGCACCGCACACAGCAGACAGTTAATGGCAGCCGCAGTGGCACCAAGTAGCAGAAAGTGCAGCGCCAGTAGCGCACCATTGAGCGTAAGATGTAGCCGCAGTTTGGCATCCTGACGTTGTAAAAAGGCAGCAGCGCCAATCGCGCAGGCAAGCAGCCCCAATAACTGCGCTAACCACGACAGATCAAAAGACATCAAAAAAATCTCATCTTAATTATGTTGAAAACGGCCCCAGGATTTGGGGTGAATAACAAAAACATTCACCGGAAAATGGCTAGCTGAGTACCTGAACCAACCGCCAGCTTCCGTGGTTGTTGAAGCATGAACTTGGCGTAACACCGGTTGAGTAGTTGCGGGCACACGCAAGCGCAGCGTGTCAACCCGCTAACGCCAGTTGACACAGGAGAACCCTCCGAAGCGTTAACGCGCCAGCCAACCACCATCCACTGCAATGGTGTAACCGTTAACATAGTCGGAAGCGGCAGAAGCTAAGAACACCACTGGCCCCATCATATCATCGGGCACGCCCCAGCGCCCAGCGGGGATCCGTTCCAGAATAGCAGCATTGCGCTCATCATCGGCACGTAACGCAGCGGTATTATTGGTTGCCATATAGCCGGGAGCGATAGCATTCACATTGATCTTTTGGCCGGCCCACTCGTTGGCCAACAGACGAGTCAGTCCCATGACCGCACTCTTGGAAGCAGTGTAAGAGGGCACACGGATACCGCCTTGATACGAAAGCATTGAAGCAATGTTGATGATCTTGCCACCGTTACCCTGAGCAATGAACTGTTTTGCCACCGTCTGTGACATAAAGAACACACTCTTAATATTGATGTTCATCACATCGTCCCAATCTTTTTCGCTGAAATTGATCGCATCCTCGCGTCGGATAATACCAGCGTTATTGACCAGAATATCGACATGACCAAAATGTGCCACTGCCTGTGCAATCAGTTGTGGCAACAACTCAATGTTGCTGACATCAGCCTTCAGGCTGAGAAACTGACGCCCAGTAGCGGCAACTTTGGCAATAGTCTCACTCGGCTCGACAATGTTAATACCAACGATATCACAGCCGGCTTGCGCCAAACCAACAGCCATACCTTGGCCTAGCCCGGTATCACAACCGGTGACGATGGCAACTTTACCTGTTAGGTCGAATGCATTCAGGATCATGAAAACTCTCCTTATGGCACGCAATCAGCGTGCAATGTTTAGTGGCTATGGCGGATCGGGTGGTAATTGCGGATCGCGCGCTAGCGATTGGCAAATAATGAATCAGTGAATTACCGATTAGCGAAGATCCTGGATTGCAATATGATCCATATCACCGAACACCTGATTTTCGCCCACCATCCCCCAGATGAAGGTATAAGCCTGAGTACCAACACCTGAATGGATCGACCAGCTTGGCGAGATCACCGCCTGCTCATTGTGTACCACTAAATGGCGGGTCTCGCTTGGCTCACCCATCATATGGAACACCGCAGCATCACTGGGCATGTTGAAATAGAAGTAGACCTCCATGCGCCGTTCGTGCGTGTGGCATGGCATGGTATTCCACAAGCTCCCCGGCTCCAGTTGCGTCATCCCCATCAGCAATTGGCAAGTAGGCAATACATCGGGTACCAGGTACTTATAGATAGTGCGACGGTTACTGGTCGCCGCATCGCCCAGTGTGGTGGGAGCAGCTTCAGCTTGTGTGATCTTACGGGTTGGATAATGGGTATGCGCGGGCGCACTGTTGTAGTAGAACTTGGCTGGATGATTACTGCTGATACTCACGAAACTGAGTTCGCGCGCTCCCTGGCCAACATAGAGCGCCTCAGCATGATCAACAGAGTACTGTTCACCATCGACAGTCACCACACCGGCGCCACCAACATTGATTAACCCCAACTCGCGTCGCTCAAGAAAATATTTAACACCAAAGGTGTTGCCTAACTCAGCGGAAAAAGCCAACGCAGAGTGGACAGGCATAATGCCGCCAAACACGATCCGATCAATATGGCTATAGGTCATGGTAACGTGATCGGCGCTAAAAATTTCACTCACCAGAAACTCACGCCGTAAGCCTTGGGTATCGAGTTGTTTGGCATGGTCACTGTGAATACTTTGACGAATTTGCATGATTTATCTCTCTATATTGCTCACGGTCATACTGAACACGAAAACTGTGCCACCGGGGTTACCTAACAGCCGATCCGACTTGCCATGTTGTCCCTGGGCGGCGCCAGAAATTTTCACCGACTACAGAGATACAGCGGTTGTTGTGTGCTGTCGGTGCGCAAACAAAACATGGGTCAGCGAGCCTCAGACTGTAGAGTGACAATAACAAAATGATGAGATGTGATCAAAACAATTTAAAACGATGTTTTGATTTTTTTGTTTTGAGGGTTGTATTCGTGATGCTGCGACCACCAGCGTGGCAAAAACAGAGTAGCTATCCGGTTGAGCGCAGAAATAAAAATGCCGGCTTTTGCCAGCAGCATAATTCCGATTTTTGCTCTCAGGGAAAGGTACACCCAACACGTCATTGGGAATGATGTGTTGGGTGCGCAAGCGATGAGCACCGGCAGTCACTGTCGTGTCTCAGTCATTTACCTGCATTCTTCGGCACCATAATCAGCAGCACTACCCCGGCAAGCAGGCAGATCGCCACATTGAGCAGGAATGTCATGCTCGCGGCAACCGAGGCACCTTGCGCCGCAAACGCGGCATAAACCGTACTGGCAACAGCGATACCAAACGCGCCCCCGAGTGAACTGGCCATTTTATAGATACCGGAAGCACTGCCGATCTTGTCTGCTGGCGCATTGGCAACGGCGGTATCGGTAGAGGGCGTGGCATAGAAACCCAATCCCAGGCCAAGCAGCACATAGCCGATCAGCACCGCGATGACATAACTCTGGTTGGGTAAGAAGGTGAGTGACATCAAACCAACCGCACAGCCGGTCATACAGGTGCCCCACAACATCGGTTTCTTCGCCCCGACTTTTTGCAATAACAGCTCACCGACTCGGATCATCGCCAGTACCGCAATCAGATAGCCGATAGTTAATTGCCCAGTCTCGAATGGAGTAAAGCCACGCCCTTTTTGCATATACATACTGGCAACCATAATGGTACCGGCCAACGAATTGAGTAAAAAGTTGGAGAGAGTGGCACCGTTGTAAGCCCGGTTTTTAAATAGCGCAAAGTCGATAAAACTATTGTTGCCACGGGTGCGGGAGTTGATAAAAAATGCCACAGTGGCCAGTACAAACAGCCCAGCCAACAACAAGGTTTGCAGGCTTGTCCAGCCTAAACTGCCGCCGCGAGTAATCAACAGATTCAGCGACAACAGCATAATGACAAAAGTAAACAGCCCCAAATAGTCAAAACTCTTGTTATCTTCTTGTTCTGCCTTGCTTTCTGGTATTCCTGACATCAACAGCATACCAATCACAGCAAAAACAATGGAAAAAATAAAAATCCATTGCCAGCCCATACGTGTCGCAATAGCGCCGCCGACCAGTGAACACAAGCCAGATCCCCCCCAAGAACCGATAACCCAGAAACTCAGTGCGCGCTGACGATCTTTGCCCTGATAATAGGTTTTCACCAGCGCCAAGGTGGCCGGCATAATGCAGGCACCAGACAGCCCCTGAATGATGCGCCCGGTGGCAAACAGTGCTGTACCATTGGCAAAAATGATGCATAAACAGCCAATAATACTGAGCACAAAACCTAAATAGGTAATTTTTACCCGGCCAACCTTATCAGCAATTCCACCAGCAGCGACAATAAAACAACCACAGAACAGCGAGGTTAAACTGATTGACAAATTGAGTGCGGAGGGTGAAATACCGAGATCATGCTCCAGCGTCGGCACGATATTGATCACCGACTGGCCGAATAACCAAAAGGTCAACACGCCGAGGACAATCGCCAAAATAAGCCGATCATTACCTTTGAATGGGGTAGCGAGATCGGGATGTGGTGTGACAGAAGAAGACATAGTTAACGCCCTTTTGCTATGTACATGTTTAGCGGGTATCCATGCTAACAACCGAACCGCTCTGAGTGATTATTGATTGCCATCCTGTTGCTGAACCGTGGCAAAACCTGTCACCTGGTGCAGATGAATTGCGGTTTCCAGGCACTACCAGGGTACAAAGCACGGTCAGGATACAAATTGGCGGCATCAATAACGCCGATTGGCATCAGTGTTAACCACATGGCAGCGGTGAGTTCTGGTGCAGTATCACCGCCAGAACGCAGATAAACCGCCATTATTGCTGGGTAGTGTTGAACCAGCGAGTGGCTCAACACCATTGAGCGAATATTACCGTGCAGCGACTATTTCAGATAATTTTCTACCAGAGTACACCAGTAAGTTGCTGCTGGAACGATTAACTCGTCATTAAAGTCGTAACCGGGATTATGCACCATACAGCCGCCAGGCTGATCACCCGCGCCGACCAGCAAGTAGCTGCCGTTTGGATTCTCTTCCAGCATAAATGCGAAGTCCTCACTGCCCATCACTGGCGCAGTATCAGTATTAATCATCGACTCATCAACACATTGACGTGCAACACTGATAGCAAACTCGGTTGCATCGGCGTCATTGATTAACACCGGGCTACCATTAATGTGTATCACGTCGGCACTGGCACCAAAACTCTGTGCCTGGGCTGTGGCGATCTCGGTGACCCGCTGAAGTATCTGATGGCGAACCTGTGGATCGAGTGTGCGAATACTCAACTTCAACAGTGCTTTGGCATTGATAATATTGGGTGCTGCACCAGACTGGATGCTACCAACCGTCACCACCGCAGGTTGGAACGGGGTCACATTACGTGAAACGATAGTTTGCAACGCCAGAACGATATGACAAGCCACCACCGTGGCATCAATGGTGTATTCCGGCAGTGCGCCGTGGCCGCCAACACCATTCACCTCAATGTGGATCGTGTCTGAAGAGGCCATCATCGGCCCCTTTCTGAAATGAAAACTACCGGTTTTCATCCCTGGCATATTGTGCAGGGCAAAAATGTGGTCACAAGGGAATTTTTCGAACAGACCATCTTCCAGCATCTTTTTGCCACCATAAAGCAACTCTTCTGCTGGCTGGAAAATCAGATGCAGAGTGCCATTAAAATTGCGCGTTTTTGCCAAATATTCAGCCGCGCAGAGCAAAATGGCGGTATGTCCATCATGACCACAGCCGTGAAATTTGCCTTCATGGCAGCTCTGCCATTCTTTACCGCTATTTTCCTGCATCGGTAACGCATCAAGATCACTACGCAGACCGAGAGTTTTTTTCCCGTCACCCACTGTTAACGTCGCAACAATACCGGTAGTTGCCATGCCACGATCAACCTGATATCCCCAAGAAAGCAGTTTCTCAGCCACAATATCGCTGGTACGCACCTCTTCAAAGCCTATTTCGGGGTGGCGATGCAGATCACGGCGCAGTGCAATGAATTGCTCTTTATTCTTCTCTATATATGCTTTGATGTTAGACATGTTCACATCCTTTTATTTTCGTGTGGGTGCTATGACTAATAGTGATGGAGCAAAATTAACGACCTATCCGATCAGGATTGTTTTAGTTGCTAGTGAGTACTAAAAAGCCGCATATCATCGCTGTCCGCTGAAGTTTCTCTCTGCTATCGCTGTCCCGACAGCGGGGTGCCAATCAGCGTGACTGGCATAGACGGTAAATAATGCCGCATCATATTGATGCTCCAGTCGCCAACCAAATTACTGTAATTTTGTCTCTAACTGCAACTATAAGCTGTTTATTGGGAAATATTCTCCAGTTTTGACTTGGGTTTGATGGTCAATGTCGCACCGACAGAAGCAGTCATAATTGCGATTAATGCCAGCCACTGTAGCAGCGAGAGATGCTCACCCAAAAACACCATACCGGAGAGTGCGGCAAATGCTGGCTCCATACTGACCAAAGTACCAAAGGTGCGCGTAGGTATGTTTGACAGCGCAATAATTTCACATGAATAGGGGATCGCCGTAGAGAGTATTGCCACAGCTAATCCCAACGGTAGCAGATTGATATCCAGCAACGCACTGCCGGTCTGCCAAGCGCCGAGCGGACAGAACACCAGAGCGGCGATCAGCGTGCCGATTGCGACAGTACCGGTGCCAAGATCGACCCCCGCCTTACGGCCAGACAAAATATAGATCCCCCAACAGACCCCAGCACCGAGAGCATAGACAGAGCCAAGAGGATCAACCTGATCGACAGCAGTGCCAATCGGCAACAAAAACCATAACCCAATTACGGCCAGTGCGATCCAGACAAAATCGACTAACCGGCGAGAAGCAAACATTGCCACAGCCAGTGGCCCAGTGAACTCGAAAGCAACCGCAATACCAAGCGGAATGGTGTTCAACGAAAGATAGAACAGGTAGTTCATACCACCGAGAGAGAGGCCATAAATCAGCAGTGGCAGGCGGTGCTTGGCGCTAAAACGGATTTTCCACGGGCGAAAAATGGCAGCCAATATCAGCGTACCCAGCGCCAGACGCAATGTCGTGATCCCCTCCGGACCAATTAATGGAAACAACGTTTTTGCCAATGATGCGCCACTTTGTACCGAGATCATGGCAATAACCAACAGAAGTACTGGAATGAAGATCGAAGAGACGCTGGTGCTGGTCGCGGGTGCGCGCATACTTTATTCGTCCTAGGGCTGTTTTCAGAGAGCAGGTGGCAATGATCGCCGAGCAGAGCTAGTGTAAAGGAATTTAGTTATGCATGTTGGGTAAAATACGTGTCGCCAGGCAACAACTGAGATAGCCGCAGTGCGTAGAGCGCACGCCAATCAACAGCGAATCAGCCAGTCCGATAGCGGCCATGTATTCAATATGTTGATTCTGCGTCAAACCGAATAATCACCTGCGCTGAAAATTCTGATGCTGTTGTCGGCAGGGCAACAGCACGAACGTTTGTTAACCCAAACAGTATTTGACCTGATCGTGTGTCTCTGTTCTTTCCCTGATCAAAGCAAAAGAATGGTCTCGCTCCTCCCCCTAGGGCGGGATTCTACTTTGCTTAATATTTATACTTTAGGCGTCTGCACATAAAATCTGAGGAAATTTCAGGAATAAATTGATGTTTTTTTACGTGGCAGCGTCATTGTTGGGTGAAAGTTAATCAATTTAAAAGTGAAATCCCGCCCTGCTCCTCCCCCTGGAAAGGGGGAGGCTGGGAGGGGGTATTTCAAAATAATCAAATGTTTTAAAACCCCACACTAACCCTCCCCTTATTAAGGGGAGGGAACTACCTGGCTCCTCGTATTGTGGCACAGAACAAACTTTAGTTAATAATCGATTAAAAAACGTTCATACGTTTGCCCTGTTTAGCTACCCTAGGTATCTCGGAATTTATATCGATTATATTATTTTTAATGGTGAATTAATTCATAAATTAAATATAACTCAGTGTTATTTCCTTTTTAATTGTCCCAGTAACTGGTGAACTTCTCGCTATCTGATTTGCCAGTAAAGATTTAAAAAAACAGCTTGTTACATCAACAGCCAACCGGCGAGTCGTGGAAAAAGCAACGGAAAACACAAAGTGGCGCATTTTATCTTATGAAAAATAAGTGGTTATTGACATTGTGGCGAGAAAATAACAGCATGGGAAGCAATAAACACCCTCCAGGAGCGGGTGACTTTTTTAGCTATTCACTGTGACCAAACACCACCAACGGAAAAACGCCGCCAGTCGGGCTACGGACAGGGAGAGAAGGGAATGGAGCGCTTTACGATGCCACTCATCAACGATCACGCGACCAACACGCGATCAGTGTGCCCACACGATCCGTTTTCACACGATCCATTATCACCCCCTTCGTTATCACAGCATCCGTTATCCCGTTATCACAGCATCCGCTACCGGCGA
>NZ_SBEF01000015.1 GCF_004011885.1 Serratia microhaemolytica
ACAAAACTGACACCCGAGCTGTTGCCATTAATCACCAGTTTATCGGTCAATGAGTTGTCGTCACCCAGCACCGTATCAAACACCAGTGTGCCGCCACCGCCCGAGTAGTTACCGTTAATCACTGTGACGTCGCCCGCTTGGCCATTGGCCATGGTGAGCTCACCGGCATTGAGCAGGTAACCGATATTATTAAACGTGGTGGTCTGTGGAGAATGGGCGGAACGATTAGCGGTAATCAAGCGCCCGTCGTTCATCAAAATACTGTTTATTTCACCGAACTCATTGAAACCGCCCGAGCTATCCCAACGTGCGCCGCTGAGGTTAAAAAACAGGTTGTTGACTGCGTTCGCCAGTTGCACCCGACCGTGTAATTCCCCTTGATTGGTGATCACCGCCGCCGCACCACTCGTTTCAATCACAGTATCCGCCGAGTATTCAGAAAGGTTACGCAGTCTACCGGCATTATTGATGTAGGTGCCTGCAGTGCTATTCGCATAGATTGCCGCTTTGCCCCCTTCAACCACACTGCCCTGTTTGATATCGATCTGTACTTCGCCGTTGCCGGTGTGTTCGGCAAATATTCCGTGATCAGTCACGCCGGTCACTTGACCAGAAGTGGTGATGGAGAGGACCCCCACTCCTTTATTGAGAGCCTCAATACCATATCGATTAGCGAATACGTCAGCAGCACTAATAGTCAGGTCAGTACCATGGTTCCTAGCTCCAATACCACTAGAACTTAGATAGCTCTCCTGTGACGTGGCAATCACTTTTCCGGTAGTGGTAATCGAAAGTGCCCCAGCACCCTCATTACGACTATAAACCCCGCTGAAATAACCGGATGCATCAACTGCACTAATATTCAGATCTGTACCATAGTTATAGACAGCAATAGCCGAAGCATCTATGCTGGTGACTCTTCCTGTTGCAGTAACAGAGAGTCTACCGCTTCCCTCATTGATGGCATAAATTCCTGCCCTCTTAGAAAACAGTTCATTGATGTTAATGGTCAAGTCAGTACCTTGGTTATGGGCATAAATCCCAAGCCCAGACCACGGATCATCCGGAACCTTCCCAATCGATGTCACCTTCCCTTTACTGGTAACAGAAAGCACCCCCGTGCCTTTATTTTCAGCAAAAACCCCATAATTGCCCCCAGTTACATCAGTAGTATTAATGGTCAAATCAGTACCTCGGTTATCGGCCGAGATACCTCTCCAATCTGCACCCGTCACTTTACCGGTGGCAGTAATAGAGAGTGCACCACTACCATAATTACGAGTATCGATCCCATCCTGTTTGCCCGATACTTCGGCAGTATGAATGGTCAGGCTGCTACTCTCGGCACTGTTATAAGCAGCAATACCATCTGACATAGCACTCGTTATTTTGCCTGTTGAAATAATTGAAAGCGCACCACTGCCATAATTATATGCATCAATACCATGAAAGTGAGCAAACACCTGCGCAGTATTAATATTCAAATCAGTACCTTCATTATAGGCAGCGATACCCCTGTTAGTTGCGCTGATCAGCGTACCCGTGGTGATAATCGAAAGCACGCCACCTTCGTAATTGTCAGCGTCAATGACTGAACCGTTCCTACTTCTGATTACTGATTGATGTTCATCAATAAAACTTAAGCCCCCACGACCATATAACTCGAATTGACGAATTTCGTTACTATCAAGACCAAATCCCACTTCAGTAGTCACCTTCAGATCCCTACCGGACAATTTCTGTGTGCGGTCACTACTGTTATCCGCTGCACCAGAACAGCGGTAGTTGTTGGCAGAAATTTCAACACAGGTGCCTGCCTGTACACTGCCTGCCAGGGTGGAAAGTACCAGAGTGCTGAGCAGCGCTCTGCTGCTGGGGAATACTCGATCAATCGAGTCAGGTGATATTTTTGACATGGATGACATTCTCTTAAGTGAACTCAATGCAATCCACTGCCAACGCAGATGCCAAACCGCTTGTTGGCAGTGCTTGTATCGATGATGCGTTTCTCCTACATCGACAAAATTAGTTAATACACTTAATTGATTGCTCGAAAAGTGATCTAAACGATGTTTTCTGAAAATGTGTCATTTTTTTAAAAAATGTGTGCTTATTTATCGCAAAAGTTAATCATATGTTAATAAAAAACACTCATGCCAACACGTATGAGTCAGAAGAGACAGCAGTCAATCGTCGGAGGGAATAGAAAACTTGGAGGCGCAGCAGTGCATTAAGCCCTGCTGCTGGGGTAAATAATATCTTGAGATCGCTGTTCGTTATCCGAGAAACATCTGGCGTAAGTAGTGCGATACTGCGTCTTCTGCATTGCTGCCAATCACTTCAAGATCCGGTAAGGTCTGCTTCAAGCGCTGGTGGGCGTTGCCCATAATGCAGCCTTTCCCCGCCATTGACAGCATTTCCACATCATTCATGCCATCACCAAAGGCAATGCACGCTTCCAGTGAATGACCAATCAGTTTTGCGACTTCTTCTAGTGCATGACCTTTCGAGATACCCCCCGCCATCACTTCGAGACAGGTCGGCAGGGAAAATGTCACATTCACCCGATCACCAAAACGAGCATTAATTTGCTGTTCCAACGGCAATAAGGTGTCGTGATCATCACAGGTGAAGAACACTTTGCAGACGCCTTCAGTCTCTAGGGTGCGTGGATCAACAACTTGATATTGAAAGTTTGACTCTTTAAAAAACTCATCCTGCTCCGGACTCACTCGGTCAATAAACCAGTCATCATCACGGAACAGATTGGTCTGAATATCACGATGACCATGCACGATGTGGCACAGTTGATGAGCAATGCTTGCATCCAGATTATGGCTAAAAATCAGCTCACCGGCGCTGTTGTGTACACGTGCGCCGTTGGAGGTGATCATAAAGGCGCTGATACCGAGATTGTCGCGAATTTGTGCGACATCAATGTGATGGCGGCCAGTAGCAAAAACAAAGTGAATACCACGCAGCAGTAGCAACTGCAACGTCTCGTGTGTGTACGCGGTGAGTGTGTGCTCAGGAGAGAGCAGAGTGCCATCTAAATCAGAAGCGACGACGTGATACATAACGATACTTTTAACCTCTCATCGGTTGTCACTGAAGTGTTGGGCAAAGAAACGCAAAATGACACTCAGTGCCTGCGTGCGTATCTGGTCTTGTTCAAATAAAATTTCATGGTAAGCCCCATTGATAATCCAGGGTTTACCACCTTCACAATCGCCTCCCACCGTTACCAACGTGTGACAAAAATCTGTCTGTGCTTGGTTGTCTACTACTGTATCTTCGCTCGCCTGCAACAATAGCAGCGGTGTGGTGATGTTGGCAGCCTGAGCGATAATCTGCTTCCCAGCCTGGATGCTCTCACGTACCCAATGATAGGTTGGCCCCCCTAGCTGAATTTCAGGGTGATCAATATAGTAGCGTAGGTTTTGTTGATAACGCTCACGGCTGTGGGTGAGAGTATTTATCAAGTAGGGCAGTGGCAACCATTGTCGCGTGCCGACAGCATAGGTGTCACGTATCGCCACGCGCTCTTCAGTCCAATCGAGAATGCGTTCCGCTAGCCAGTTTGGCATCGGTAGATCAATACCAAACATGGGTGCAGAGAGTGCCGCCGCAGAAAACGCCGTCGGATGACGTGCAAGAAACAGGGTGAGGATTGCTGCACCCATCGAGTGTGCCAATGCAAAGTGTTGCTGGTAGGCTCTTGGCTGGACTATCTTCTGATAAAATGATTCAAAATCATCAACATAATCAGAGAACTTTACCACGTGCCCACGCTGTGGATCATCCAGTAATCGCCCGGAACGCCCCTGGCCACGATGATCAACAATCATGACATCGTAACCATGATGAAACAGATCGTAGGCGACTTCAGGATATTTGACGTAACTTTCAACGCGGCCGGGGCTGATCACCACCACGCGTCGATGATGTGGTGCTTGAAAGCAGACAAAGCGGATCGGTACTCCAGCAACACCGCTAAACTCCCCCTCTTGTCGTTGCTGCCAAAACGGCAGTAGTGACCCAGTGACAAAAGCAGCAAAGTATTTTTCACGCTCGAACCATTGCGTAGCATTCACAGCAACGAGACCCCCAGTTACTCTTTATCACGCGCTCATCGCGCCAAGTAATAGCATCAATGCATTCGTATTTCAGCAATACCGAGTGCTGTAACGATGTCCGGAACCGTTTGGTGCTGGACTAACCTGTTCCAAACCTAAACGATCGTCGGTAGCGGGTGAAGTCTCCTTTTCTGTCGCTATTGCATGATGGTTAACACACCATGTTCAATCAGATTGGATAGTGGTTGGCAAAATGGTCAGCGGGTCGCCGTTGTTGCTGGGTATCGCCAATAACATAATAATAATTATTATCATCTATAAGCTGATCTTTCTACCCAACATCGTGCTATGCTCTAACCAGTTACAATTTCCAAATCAGGATGACTGTCATATAGTACATCAACGCAATTCATTCGTAACAGGTTAATCACTGCCATGAAAGAAATTGAACAACTTATCACCAATAACCACCAGTGGTCGGAACGCATTAAGCAAGAAGACCCCAGTTTTTTCGAGCGCTTATCTTTAGCACAAAAACCACGCTTTTTATGGATTGGTTGTTCAGACAGCCGTGTACCTGCCGAGCGCTTGACCGGCCTGGAGCCAGGCGAGTTATTTGTGCACCGTAATGTTGCTAACCAGGTGATCCATACCGATCTCAACTGTCTGTCAGTAGTGCAGTATGCTGTCGATGTGTTGGAAATTGAGCATATTATCATCTGTGGTCATTTAGGCTGTGGCGGTGTCGCTGCTGCGGTAGAGAATCCCGAGCTGGGGCTAATTAACAACTGGCTACTGCATATTCGCGACCTGTGGTTTAAGCATAGTTCGCTACTGGGTGAGTTGGAGCCGGAAAAGCGGCTCAATGTGTTATGTGAAATCAATGTGATTGAGCAGGTGTATAACCTCGGTCACTCCACGATCATGCAATCCGCTTGGAAACGTGGGCAAAAAGTGATGCTACACGGCTGGGTGTACGGTATCCAGGATGGCCGTTTGCATGATCTTGATGTCACCGCGACCAATCGCGAAACGCTGGAGATGAGTTACCGTAAAGCGATAGCAACCCTTCAGCGCGAGAAAGGGTTGCTCTAACCAGTTTGATAGTTTCGACAACTACCTCCCTGACGTTACCACTTTGCCAATATAGGGTAGATGGCGGTAACGTTGGGCGTAGTCAATGCCATAGCCGACCACGAATTCATCCGGAATAGAAAATCCGATATACTCCACCAGCACTTCGCTTTCACGACGTGAGGGTTTGTCAAGTAAGGTACAGATTGCCAACGATTTTGGCTGGCGTAGTGCCAAAATTTCGCGCACTTTGTGCAACGTGTTGCCCGAATCGATAATGTCTTCAACAATCAAGACATCCTTGCCGTTAATCTCTTGCTCCAGATCTTTTAAGATTTTCACTTCACGCGAGCTGACGGTTCCACTGCCATAGCTGGAAACTGTCATGAAGTCGATTTCGTGCGGCACGCTGATGGCACGACACAGATCAGCCATGAAGATGAATGAACCACGCAGCAAGCCAATCAATACCATCTCACTGCCACTCTGGCGATACGCTTCGCTGATCTGCTGCCCCAGTTCGGCAACACGATGCGCGATCTGCTGTGCAGAAATCATTGTTTCTACCGTCTGTTTCATGCTGTTTTCCCCTGTTGGCAAAATAAATCTGAGTCTATCACACTGCGTTAATCAGGCGCTGGCTCACTCGTTTAGGCAAAGGTTCGACTGCCTGATCAATCAACCACGCTGAAGCCCAACATCATACCTGTGTCTTCATGTTCCAACAGATGGCAATGCGCCATATAAGGGTGCTCTGCGCTCGCCAGATGCTGGAAGCGAACCAGTACTTCACTGCGTTTTCCTTCGACGCGCACAGTGTCTTTCCAGCCTGTGCGGTGTGGTGCCGGTGGTTGGCCATTCTCTGACAAGATCCGAAACTGTACTCCATGAATATGGAATGGATGCAGCATCATATCTCCTTCACCCGAGATCACCCATATTTCCTCTCGCCCACGCGGTAGTGAGAAACTTGGCTGTGTCATGTCGAAAGCTTTACCGTTGATGGTATTGGCATGACGAAAATCAAAATGGTGCTGGCCATGATGCGCCATAGCGCTGTGATCCATACCTGCATGATCCATGTCGATGCCAGCCATCGCCTGATGACCATAGCGCTCCATCAATGCCTGCATACCTAGCATGTCCAGTTTAGGATCCATCATCAGTTGTAATGTCCGTTTCGGCAACGCCGTTAATGATGGCAAGGCTGGCAGGCTGACGAGGCGATCAGGTATCGATTTTACTCCTTGCTGTAATGCAGGTTGAATGCGCAGTACCGGTAGCGGCTGATCAAAAGGTGCCAAAGTCATTCCCATCTGCTGCACCGGTAGCGTCACTATGTCGAATGGCTTGCCATCAGAGGCGTCGATCAGAACTTCGAACCGCTCTCCCATTAACATCGGTAGTTCAGTCAGTTTTACCGGTTCACCAAGAAAGCCACCATCACTGGCAATCACATAGATTGGCCGCTGATCGCTAGTCGAAATATTGAGCGAGCGGGCATTGCAGCCATTGAGTAGCCGTAACCGCAACCAACCACGCGGAGTCACTTGCTGTGGGTAAAGCGCACCATTGGTAAACATTCGGTCACCAAACCAGCCGACTGCCGCACTCATAATATCCAACTGATATTCAATCTGCCCGGTTTTTCCCAAGCGTTTATCTTGCAAAATGACGGGGAAATCATCGATACCCCAATCGGTTGGTAGTGTTAGTTTTTGGCTCTGCTCATCCTCCAGCAGTAACAATCCCGCTAGCCCCATCATCACCTGTTGTCCAGTCTTGCCATGGGTATGAGGATGAAACCAGCAACTGGCGGCCGGTTGGTTAATGGTCAAATCAACGCTGCGTTTACCACCAGGTGCGATCAGGGCATGTGGTCCCCCATCTGCCTCACCAGGGATCTCCAAGCCATGCCAATGTAACGTGGTCGCTTCCGGTAGCCGGTTAGTCATATCCACTGTGACGGTTTGGCCGCGTTGTAAACGCAGTGCTGGACCAAGTAGAGCACCATTCACGCCCCAAGTTTGGGTAGCAACACCAGGTAGCCACTGCATCTGTCCAGTTTGCAAAGTAAGCGCAATTTTCCCTTCTGCATTAGGGAGGAGTAACGGTGGGATCGGCAGCGCCGGCTGCTCGCTCGCCCAGGCTGAATAACTCCACCAAGGTAAGGCAGCGCTCGCTCCTGCCAATGTAGTTAGTTTAATAAAATCACGACGTAGCATCATAGACTCGCTTCTAGCAGTAACTATTGAGTAAATACGGTTTAAACAATTTACTAACCATTAGATGAAAACTCAAGGTGAAAAATAGTGGCTTGGCTAATATCATTGGAGTGTTGCTGTCCAAGTGTGGTAACTTGGCCCTTCCGCCGCCCAAAATGTAGTGAGTTGATGTATGGTTCACCATGTAGTTAATTTACCTGCATGCAGTCAACACGCTGTTTGTGCCAACACAACCAATTGATATATAAATTAATAAACTCACTGCGCTCGATGCTGATGCACGTGTCCTGTTCCATGCGCTCCGGCAGGCACTACGACCAAACGTCTTGGTCACCAACATGATATAGACTAACTTTGATGATGAGAAAAACAACTTTATTACTGTTACTGACGCTGTTAGGTTTCAGCCAAAGCAGCTTGGCACTGACAGAGCCAGAGGCGGAAGATCTGGCCGACTTAACGGCGGTGTTTGTCTACCTAAAAAATGATTGCGGCTATAGCGACCTGCCAAACGTGCAAATCAAAAGAGCGATTATTTATTTTGCACAGCAAAATCAATGGGATTTAAGCAACTACAACAGCTTTGATATGAAATCGATGGGCGAGAGTAGCTACCGCGATCTGCGCAGTATTACGCTACCCAATCGCAAAAAATGCCAATCTCTGGCTCGGGAATCACTGAGCCTGCTGGCTTACGCCAACTAACTGGTTTGGCTTGCCTGCATGTCAGCGCGCTTCAGGCATGTTGTCCACCTGGGGAATGGGCTGGCTTGGCATCAAGATTATACTACCAACAACAACGTGTTTTTTAATCCGGTTACACCAAGTGCAGCCGACACGATAACGCGGCCAATTTCTTCTGCACACTGCTAGACAGCAACTTGTCGGTGATGATATCAGTCATACTGCCAAGCTCAGCAACACGAAACAGGGAGTAAGCACCGTATTTACTGCTGTCAGCCAACAACACTCGACGGCGAGCATTCGCAATGATGTCTTGCTTCAAACCCGCTTTTTCCTCGTTCGGTGCGGTGATCCCCTTCTCAATACACCATGAGTTGCAACTTAGAAAGGCAACATCAGGATTGATCGCTCGCAGTAAACGACGACCATGATCACCCACACAAGACTGACTACTATCATCAATGCGTCCACCAATAATCGTCACCTCAACCTGGGTAAACTCAGACAAAAACAGTGCAATGTGCAGATCGGCAGTGATCACCCGTACCGGTAGATAGGTTAAATGACGAGCCAACTCGAGCATGGTGGTGCCTGCATCCAATACGACCGAATCACCGGGCTGCACCATATCAATCGCGCATTGGGCGATTTGCCGTTTCTCTGCCTGTTGGCGCAACTGCTTCTGGTTAGTGGTTGGCTGTACCGGAATAAAACGGTTAAGCGCTACACCGCCGTGACTACGGTGAATGATCCCTTGTCGATCGAGTTTGATCAAATCACGGCGGATAGTCGCAGGCGACGCATTAATCGCCGCCACCAGTTGTTCAACCGTGACCAGATTGTGTGCTTTAAGATATTCCAGTATCTGGTCTTGGCGCGCTTGTCTTCTCATGCTCTGGTGTTGTACCCATTCTGGTCAGGCTAACTGCATAGCGAGTTTGATTGCTGTTACCATGCTGGCTGGATTAGCTTTTCCGCTCCAAGCAATATCAAATGCGGTGCCGTGATCCGCCGAGGTTCTGATAAACGGTAACCCTGCGGTGATATTAACACCGTCATAAAAACCGAGTAACTTCAATGGAATATGGCCTTGATCATGGTACATTGCCACCACCATATCGTACTGGCCTTCATACGCTTGCAGAAAAACGGTGTCGGGTGGGCAAGCACCATAAACATCAATACCTCGCTCCTTGGCAGCAGCAATCGCCGGATTAACCAGCGTGATCTCTTCATCACCAAACAAACCATGTTCTCCCGCATGGGGATTAACACCCGCCACCGCAATTTTGGGTTGACTGTAACCAATCCGTTTCAGGAAGCTATCGGCCATGCCGATCACTGCCTCGATCCGTTCGGTAGTTAAGGTGTCAAGGAACTTGCGCAGGGCGATATGAGTAGAGACATGGATCACCTTCAATCTGTCGGTGTAGAGCACCATGGCATAACTGCGGCTGTTGGTCAGTGTTGCCAATAGCTCGGTATGCCCTGGATAGAGATGACCAGCAAGATGCAATGCTTCTTTATTCAATGGCGCTGTGGCGATAGCGTGCACTTCATTTGCCAGCGCTAGTTCGGTGGCACGCTTCACGCACCGGTAAGCCAGATCTCCCGCCTGTGTTTGTACTACCCCTGGTGTCAGCCGGGCGGGGTCTGTCAATGGTTCATTAAGCACATTAATTATACCGGGCGCGAAGCATGCCTCCGAGACTCTTTCAATTTCCTGTATTTTTACAGCAGGGCAATAACCGAGACCTTGAATACGCTGCAACGTTTGCAGACATCCGACCACCACCACTGGGCTACCAGCTAACTCTCCTTCCGACAGTGCCTTGATAATAATTTCTGGCCCAATCCCTGCCGGATCGCCCATGGTGACTGCAATCGTGCTACCTATCACTATACATTTCCTCAATAAAATAAAGTGCATCGTGCAGTGTCGTTTCACTGCCAAATCCCCCCGCTTTAGTGATCACCGGTAAGTCATCGATTGCACTGTTAATAAAAGTACCGCAAGGTACACAAGGTACAACTTCATGAGAGATGCGATAGCCTTGAGCCCCGAGTGCCCTGGCAACCGCTATCGCAATATCCCCACCGGTGAGAAATAATCCACCGATTTTTGTCTGATTAATAATAGTTAGCGTGATCATCCCCAGCATCTGGCTGATCTTTTCCCCAAGTTGTTGGCGCGAAATACGGTATTTTTCACACAATGTGTCGATCATCTGACGTGCATCAGCATCCTGACAGGTTCGCAGCACGCAATGCTGCTTCTGATCCAATATACCTACCGCTTGTCGACTGATGCTCTGCGCCATGTCAGCACAATGTGGTTGCAGTAACGTCTCAACATCGATGTCGATGATACTGAGTGATCGCTGTTTAGCGGCAAAAACTATCTGTTGACGCGTCATCTCACTCATTGAGCCAGCCACCACCAGCACCGGCAGATGCTGAGTTGCACCGACATAGCTGCTGGCTGGCAGCGCATTTGCTAACCCAGCAGCACCGACCAGTAAATAGCGTTGGCTAAGTTGCAGACTAGCCTGAGCCAACAGAGACAGATCACTGTCGTTTTCAGCATCAACCACCACGATTGCCGGTTGTTGTTGTTGCAGACGTTGTAGTTGGCTGAGCAATTGCCCACTACGTACTACCGACAGATCCAATTCGTGGATCGGGTAATGAGTCTGTAACGCCAACAATGTCTTGATATGTGAAGAGACAATCGGCGTTTTCGGATCACTGGCAAATTCTGTTTCCAGTAATGGCTTGCCGTGCACATAACAATGTCCATTGCGCGTCACTCTGCCTGCGGCAGGGATCGCTGCCGCAACAATCGCTAACTGTGCTCCAGTGACACTCATCACTGCCTCTATCTCTGCACCAACATTGCCACGAAAAGTTGAGTCAATCTTCTTATAGACTTGTGGCAATGTGGTGCCTTGCATGTAGGGCAGTAACACTTCACTCACTTTGGCGCGTGCAGCCGATGCCACTAATGCACGGCTGTCGGTGTTGATCACTAGCACGTCACAACGGTGTGTAGGATGGCTCAGCGCGTTCAGCACCACATCAGTACGAGCGCCCTTCTTTGCCAACTGTACGCCGGTATCATTAGCACCGGTAAAGTCGTCAGCGATCACGATCATTTTCACGCTGTCTGCTCCAGCAGTGACTGCTTAACTGCATTTCTCTTGGCAACCCATGAACTCAAGATCGGTGTCAAAATCGCAGTGGTAATCACTGAAGCAGCAATCAGTGGCGCCGCTGCCGCCGCTGCTGAAGCCAACGCTGGGTCTGCCTGAGCGATTGCCAGTGGTGTCGCCACCGCATTACCGGCAGTACTGGATGCAGCAGCGCCCGCCAAACCAGAACCACCGACCAGACGATCAGCCTGAATGTTAAAGAATCCACCAACAAATGTCGTTAAAACACCCAACAGCACGCCGGCAAGGCCACCTTTGAGCAACATTTCAAGGTTAATGCCTGCACCAAGCGCAAAAGCAAAGAATGGGATTAAAATCGGGCCTCCTTTAGTGAGGAAATCGCGCATTTGCGGATCCAAATTGCCCAGCAACATTCCAATCAACAGTGGGATCAGCACCGCTACCAGTGCCATCATCGGGATATTGGCCATTCCAGCCGCGCCAAGGGCGATCATGGTAAAAAATGGGCCATCATTCAGCGACAGGATCGAGATAGCCCCCACATCGCGCTCATTGCCAAACTCGCCCACTAGAGCCGCATATAAACCACCATTTGAGTTACTCATTGCGGCAATAATCGCTAATCCGGTCAGACCGAAAATCCCTTCAGCACCAAACAGACGTTCGACCCCTAAACCTAATACTACTGCAACCAACAATTTGGTTAATGTGATGCTCCCACCCTGTAACAGAGCACGCGGCGCGGCTCTAAAGCTGATCCCTGCCCCCATACAGAGTAGAAAGGCGCCAATCAATGGTGCCGCACCACTCTTGAATAATGCTGTAGTAAAACCACCAACCGCCAGCGCGTTGGGTGCAAATGTATTAATCATTGCGCCCAGTACCAATGGGATTACCATCATCCCGCCTGGAATCTTTTCTATTGTTGCCTTGATTTTCATTCTTCCCTCGACTAGCTGATTTAGTTTAATCAATTTGATTATATTAAATCATTAAATGTAAAAACAACCCCGCCAATTACAATATTGTGAAATAAATTTAATCAGAGATTGATTGGTTTTACTCAAATCAGTAATCGATATTGGCAGTTAGGCGCATTTCAGGCTATTTATTGAACACTTGTGTCAGACAATGCTCTCTAAACATATCCGACATAACAGACTATCCTATCAATTATTTCACGATCGTTGACAATGCTGCCGAGCCAGCAGTTAACCAAACCGGTTGCCAACAGGCTACGGTTTCTATTTAACGCCAGGCACTCTATAATGCGAACCATTAGCTATTGATGCCAGCCTACAATGCGGGCGAAGCAATCTCGCAATACCATGAGCATAACTACAGGACGCTACCCGATGACTGATAACAATAGTGCGCTGAAGAAGGCTGGCTTGAAAGTCACACTTCCACGATTGAAAATCCTAGAAATATTCCAGTCGCCGGACTGTCACCACATCAGCGCAGAAGATCTGTACAAAAAATTATTGGATATGGGAGAAGAAATTGGTTTAGCCACTGTCTACCGTGTGTTGAATCAGTTTGAAGATGCAGGGATTGTCACACGCCACAATTTTGAAGGTGGTAAGGCGATATTTGAATTGGCTAAACAGGATCATCATGATCATCTTATCTGCTTGGAATGCGGCAAAGTGATCGAGTTTAGTGATGAAGCGATTGAAGCGCGTCAACGCGATATTGCCAAACAACACGGCATTAAGCTGACCAATCACAGCTTATATCTGTATGGCCACTGCCAGTCTGGTCATTGTCGTGATAAAGGTCTGCTGTGAAATTTCGCCGGCTAATCGGCTAACCCTTGCTCAGTAGTTACATCATCAGCACTAAAACAAAACCCCCATAAGCGCGTTAACTGGCGTCTATGGGGGTTAATAAATCAACCGGCACATTCACCGATTGAATCTGTCAGTGGCAAAAATTACAGCTTCGCTGCATTCTCAGCCAGGTATTTTGCCACGCCATCTGGAGAAGCACCCATACCCGCTTTACCTTTTTCCCACTGTGCAGGGCAAACTTCACCGTGCGTTTCGTGGAATTGCAATGCATCAACGGTACGGATCATTTCATCAATATTACGGCCAATCGGCAGATCATTCACAATTTGAGCACGTACAATGCCGTCTTTGTCAATCAGGAATGAACCACGCAGTGCGACACCGACTTCTGGATGTTCGATACCATAAGCTTTTTGGATTTCACGCTTAATATCGGCGACCATCGCATATTTCACTTCACCGATACCGCCTTTCTCAACGGGTGTTTTACGCCATGCATTGTGGACAAACGCAGAGTCGAAAGAGACGCCAACAACTTCAACGCCACGTTTTTGGAATTCTTCATAACGGTGATCGAAAGCAATCAACTCAGAAGGGCAAACAAAGGTAAAATCCATTGGCCAGAAAAACAGCACCGCGGGTTTACCATTCAAATGTTTTTTTAGGTTGAAGTTTCCTACGATCTCTCCATTACCTAATACAGCAGCTGCAGTGAAGTCAGGGGCTTGACGAGTTACCAGGACCATAATTACTCCTGTAATAGTTGTTAAAAGGGTTGATGTAAAAGCCAGCACGAGTATATGTGCGATCCCGCTCAGAGAAAAGGACAAAAAACCAATCAATAGGATAGCCGTTACCTATCAAATGCTGATTCACTTTTTGATCATTTAGTCTTTGCTGCCTACCTGTTGCCAGTGCTGATCCCGTGCCAGTCGCATCATACGTGGGTATAATTGCCAAAATTGTGCTTCTAGTGCGCTGTAGTGATGAGTGACTTCAGCAAAAGAATCCGCTAACGCCGCTAAACGAGGTCGGCGTCGGCTCATGCGTTGTAACACCTCGCCAATGAATGGTAACTCAGCGTAGCGTTCCAACCAGCGTTCATGCCACAGAGCGTGATTCAATTGCTGAAAATGCACCGGAGTCTTTGGCAAATAAGGGGTGATCTGTGCTGCTGCCAACTCAGCAAAAGCAGGCAGTGAGTATTCCGATTCAAGCTGTTGCCAATCTCGAGCCAGAAAGTGATCCCAAACGATATCAAGAGTGATCGGGGCAATACGGCGTAGTGGCTGACTAAAATAGAGACGGCTGGCACTCACTTCTGGCTGACGATCGGTGAAAACATCTACCCGTCGATGCATGATGATGCCAGCAACAACCTGCTGTTCGAACTGACCCTGTGGGTTACCACGCACAAAATCCGCCAGCAAATTACCTGCTAGGGAACTCTGTGCTAACTTAGCCAAATGAAGATGAGCGAGAAAATTCATCTGCTGATTATATCTTGAATCGGCAGAAACAACAGCCGATACCTGCTTATTGCTTGCGGCTTAACTGTCGGCGCTTTAGACTGTAGCGCCTGTTTTTGCCATCCAGTTAAAGTGAATAGCCATGCGTGTCGCTGATTTTTCTTTTACCCTTCCTGAACCGTTGATTGCCCATTACCCACAAGCTGAGCGTAGCCACTGCCGCCTGCTGCAATTGGATGGTGTAACCGGTGCGCTGAGCCACGGTCTGTTTACCGATCTGCTCGATAAACTGGAAGCAGGTGATCTGTTGGTATTTAATAACACACGCGTGATCCCCGCCCGCCTGTTCGGTAGCAAAGCCAGTGGTGGCAAGGTGGAGGTGTTGGTTGAGCGAGTGCTGGATCAACAACGCGTATTAGCACATGTGCGTGCTTCCAAAGCGCCAAAACCCGGCTCACAGTTGTTACTCGGCGACGATGAGAGCATTCAGGTGACCATGTTGTCACGTCAGGATACGCTGTTTGAGTTGCGCTTTGACGATAGCCGTGATGTCTTAACTATTCTTAATACCGCCGGGCATATGCCACTACCGCCCTACATTACTCGCCCCGATGAAGCCGTGGATCGTGAACTGTATCAAACCGTTTATAGTCAAAAGCCAGGCGCCGTCGCTGCGCCAACTGCTGGCCTGCACTTTGATCAACCGTTGCTTGATGCGTTACGTGCCAAAGGGGTGGAAATGGCGTTTGTCACTCTGCATGTTGGCGCCGGCACTTTTCAACCAGTGCGGGTGGCTACGATTGAAGAGCATCAGATGCATGCTGAGTATGTCGAGGTACCGGAGCAAGTCGTAGCCGCAGTGTTAGCCTGCAAAGCCAGAGGTAAGCGCGTGATCGCTGTCGGAACAACGTCGGTTCGCTCGTTAGAGAGCGCCGCTGCTGCCGCTAGCGGACAACTGCTGGCGCCTTTTTTTGGCGATACCCGTATCTTCATCTATCCGGGCTATCACTATCAGGTGGTCGATGCGCTAATTACCAATTTCCATCTGCCAGAATCAACACTCATCATGCTGGTTGCTGCCTTTGCGGGTTATCGTCATACCATGAATGCCTACCAGCAGGCAGTGGAACAGCAGTACCGGTTTTTCAGCTACGGCGATGCGATGTTTATCAGCCGCAATCCGCACGCTGAATCTGAACGGGTTGGTGAGTAACAAGTAGAAACGCTAGTCAACTAGCATGTCAATCGCGCCAGACTGTCTCTCTGGTGCTGGAGGTTTTGTGGAATACCAATTACAGACAACTGATGGTCGTGCTCGCCGGGGCCGACTGATTTTTGAACGTGGCGTGGTAGAAACGCCCGCCTTCATGCCTGTTGGTACTTATGGCACCGTTAAAGGCATGACACCGGAAGAGGTACAGCAGAGTGGTGCGCAGATTTTGCTTGGTAACACCTTCCATCTCTGGCTGCGCCCCGGTCAGGAAGTGATGAAACTGCATGGTGATCTGCATGATTTTATGCAGTGGCAGGGGCCAATTTTGACTGATTCTGGTGGCTTTCAGGTATTTAGTTTGGGCGCCATGCGCAAAATTAAAGAAGAGGGGGTCTATTTCCGTAATCCGATCAATGGCGATAAGGTATTTCTTAGTCCAGAGAAATCAATGGAGATCCAGTACGATCTCGGCTCTGACATTGTGATGATTTTTGATGAATGTACCCCCTATCCTGCTGACTGGGACTATGCTAAGCGCTCAATGGAGATGTCATTACGCTGGGCAAAGCGCAGCCGCCAGCGGTTTGATGAGCTACAAAATCCGAATGCACTGTTTGGTATCATTCAGGGCGGAGTGTATGAGGATTTGCGTGATATTTCGGTCAAAGGGCTGGTTGATATCGGCTTCGACGGTTATGCCGTCGGTGGTCTAGCGGTAGGAGAACCTAAAGCCGATATGTATCGCATTCTTGATCATGTCTGCCCACAGCTACCAGAACAGAAGCCGCGTTATCTGATGGGCGTCGGTAAACCAGAAGATCTGGTCGAAAGCGTGCGACGGGGTATCGACATGTTTGACTGCGTGATGCCGACACGCAATGCGCGTAATGGCCACCTATTTGTCACCAACGGTGTGGTGAAGATCCGTAATAGTCAATACAAAAGCGACACTTCACCACTGGATGAAGAGTGTGACTGCTATACTTGTCGCCATTACAGCCGTGCTTATTTACACCACCTTGACCGCTGTAATGAGATACTCGGTGCCAGATTGAATACCATTCACAATCTGCGTTACTACCAACGTTTAATGGCAGGTTTACGCCAGGCCATTGAAGAGGGTACATTAGAGCTGTTCGTGGCGGATTTTTATCGCCGGATCGGCAAACCGATGCCGTCGTTAACGGCTTAACTTAACCATTGCTAACCTAATGAGGGAATTTTAATGAGCTTTTTCATTTCTGACGCTGTCGCATCTGCCGGAGCCCCAGCCCAGGGAAGTCCATACTCTTTGATTGTTATGCTGGTGGTGTTTGGTCTGATTTTTTACTTTATGATCCTACGCCCACAACAGAAACGAGCCAAAGAGCATAAAAAACTGATGGACTCCATCAGCAAAGGAGATGAAGTATTAACTACCGGTGGTCTGATTGGTCGTGTCAATAAAGTGACTGACACTGGTGTGATCGCTCTTGCGCTTAATGACACCACTGAAGTGATGATTAAGCGTGACTTCGTTGCCGCCGTATTACCGAAAGGTACTATGAAGGCTCTGTAATTTTTTTCCCGAAGGGAATTGCCGTGCTAAACCGTTATCCTTTGTGGAAGTATCTGATGTTGATCGTGGTGATCTTCATCGGTCTGCTTTATGCGCTTCCCAACATCTATGGTGAAGATCCGGCGGTACAGATCACTGGTGTGCGCGGTGTCGCAGCCAGTGAAACTACCTTGGTTCAAGTCCGTGATGTATTAGCTAAAGAAAATATCGCTAGCAAGTCAATCGCACTGGAAAACGGTGCTATCCTCGCTCGCTTCAGAGATACCGATGTACAGTTACGCGCACGTGAAGCGCTACTGGCTGCATTGGGTGAAAAATATGTTGTCGCACTCAACCTGGCAGCGGCAACGCCAACCTGGCTGACCAAAATCAGTGCTGAGCCAATGAAACTGGGCTTAGATTTGCGTGGCGGTGTTCACTTCCTGATGGAAGTCGATATGGCAACTGCGCTGAGCAAATTACAGGAGCAGATGGTTGACAGCCTGCGTAGCGAACTGCGTGAAAAAGGGCTCCCCTACGCATCAATCCGTAAATTTGAAAACAACGGTGTTGAAGTTCGTTTCCGTGATCAATCCACACGTGATCAGGCGAACAGTTACCTGGCTCCACGTCAACGTGACTGGGTGTTCGCTAACCTGGGCAATAATAGCCTGAAAATCACCATGACAGATGCCCGCCTGAGTGAAGCGCGCGAATATGCAGTGCAGCAAAACATCAGCATCCTGCGTAAACGTGTTAACCAGTTAGGGGTTGCTGAACCGCTGGTGCAACGTCAAGGTGCAGAGCGGATTGTGGTTGAGTTGCCTGGCATTCAGGATACCGCCAGGGCGAAAGAGATCCTCGGTGCCACTGCGACACTGGAGTTTCGTTTAGTCAACACCAGTGTTGATCCAAGTGCAGCGGCCAGTGGACGTGTACCGGGCGATTCAGAAATAAAATATACCCGAGACAACCAACCGGTTGTGCTCTACAAGCGTGTGATCCTCACCGGTGACCATATTACTGACTCCACCTCTGGCCCAGATGAGTTTGGTAATCCACAAGTGAATATCTCTCTGGATGGCGCAGGCGGTAGCATGATGTCCAACTTCACCAAGGACAACATTGGCAAACCCATGGCAACACTGTTTGTAGAATACAAAGACAGTGGCGTCAAAGATGCCACTGGGCGTTCGGTGTTGGTGAAACAGGAAGAGGTGATCAATATCGCCAACATCCAGTCACGACTGGGCAACAGCTTCCGTATCACTGGCATCGATAATCAGGCCGAGGCGCATCAGTTGTCATTGTTGCTGCGTGCCGGTGCATTAATTGCACCAATCCAGATCGTTGAAGAACGTACTATCGGCCCGACGCTGGGTCAGCAGAATATTAACCAAGGCTTGCAGGCTTGCCTATGGGGCTTGTTAACCTCAATTCTGTTCATGGTCATCTGGTACCGTAAATTTGGCGTGATCGCTTCAACCGCACTGGTTGCCAACCTAGTGCTGATTGTTGGAGTGATGTCACTGTTACCGGGCGCCACACTCACCATGCCAGGTATTGCAGGTATCGTGCTGACACTGGCAGTAGCTGTTGATGCTAACGTGTTGATCAACGAACGGATCAAAGAAGAGCTTCGCAATGGTCGTTCTGTACAGCAAGCGATCCACGAAGGCTATCAAGGGGCGTTCTCGAGTATCATCGATGCCAACCTGACCACGCTGATCACCGCAATCATCCTGTACGCTGTCGGTACCGGTTCGATCAAAGGCTTTGCGATCACCACGTCAATTGGTGTCATCACCTCGATGTTCACTGCCATTGTCGGCACCCGTGCCATTGTCAACCTGCTTTATGGCGGCAAGCGCATAAACAAGCTGTCTATCTGAGGAGTGCGTTGTGGCACAGGATTATACCGTTGAACAATTAAACTACGGCCGTAAAGTCTATGACTTTATGCGCTGGGATAAACTGGCTTTCGCCATCTCACTGCTGCTGTTAGCTGCGTCGCTGCTCACTATGTCAGTGCGCGGTTTTAACTGGGGGCTTGATTTCACTGGCGGTACGGTGATTGAGATCAACCTTGAGCAACCAGCAAACCTCGATCTGATGCGAGATACGCTGGAGAAAGCCGGTTTTACTGATCTGGTGATCCAGAACTTCGGCAGTAGCCGCGATATCATGGTGCGGATGCCACCAACAACAGGTACCGCAGGCCAGGAGATTGGCAGCAAGATCATCAGTGTGATCAATAGCTCAATCGACAAGAATGCCACCATCAAACGGGTTGAGTTCGTCGGGCCAAGTGTCGGCAGTGAGTTGGCACAAGCCGGTGGCATGGCGCTACTGGTGGCACTGATCTGTATCCTGATCTATGTCGGTTTCCGCTTTGAGTGGCGTTTGGCGTTAGGTGCCGTCATTGCGCTAGCGCACGATGTGATCATCACGCTCGGAGTGCTGTCACTGTTCCGGATCGAAGTTGATCTGACCATTGTCGCTTCGCTGATGTCGGTGATTGGTTACTCACTGAATGACAGTATCGTGGTTTCAGACCGTATTCGTGAAAATTTCCGTAAGATCCGCCGAGGAACTTCCTACGAAATCATGAACGTTTCGCTGACCCAGACATTAAGCCGTACTATCATGACCTCAGCTACCACGCTCATGGTGGTGCTGATGCTCTACATTTTTGGTGGTGCCATGTTACAAGGCTTTTCGCTAGCGATGCTGATTGGTGTCTCTATCGGTACTGTCTCCTCGATCTACGTTGCTTCCGCACTGGCACTGCGCCTAGGTATGAAACGTGAACATATGCTGCAACAGAAAGTTGAGAAAGAGGGGGCAGATCAGCCCTCGATCCTGCCTTAACCGACTTCAGCGGCAACTTATCCACTAACAGCGCTTGCTGTTCTGGCGAGACCAACTGCGGGTATTTGTTATCATTACCCGCAGATAACTCCGCTCATCGCTTTGTTGTTGCGCTACTTCAGGTTAAACTCTCTTACCGGTAACAATATCTATCAGGATCTCCTATGCATTGCCCCTTTTGTGCTGCTGTTGATACTAAAGTGATCGATTCGCGCCTGGTAGGTGACGGCTCGCAAGTTCGCCGCCGCCGTCAATGCCTGGTGTGCCATGAACGCTTCACCACCTTTGAAGTAGCCGAACTCGTGATGCCGCATGTGATTAAAAGTGATGGAGTACGTGAACCGTTTAATGAAGACAAACTACGGCGCGGGATGCTGAAAGCGTTGGAAAAACGGCCTGTTAGCTCTGATGATGTAGAAAATGCCATCCATCATCTCAAGTCCGAACTGCGTGCCACCGGAGAACGTGAAGTCAGCACCCAGATCATCGGTGAACTGGTGATGAATGCGTTAAAAAAACTGGATAAGGTTGCTTATATCCGCTTTGCTTCGGTTTACCGCAGCTTTGAAGATATTCGTGAATTTGGCGAAGAGATCGCCCGGCTGCAAGATTAGTGCAACCGTCAAAAGGCACAAACATGAGCAATGATGACCTCTATATGGCACGTGCGCTAGAGCTGGCGCGTCGGGGCCGTTTTACCACCGCACCAAATCCAAATGTCGGTTGTGTGATTGTACAGAATGGGCAGATCGTCGGAGAAGGCTACCACCAGCGGGCTGGTGAACCTCATGCAGAGGTGTACGCCTTAGCGATGGCAGGTGTACAGGCACGCGGCGCTACTGCTTACGTCACCCTAGAGCCATGCAGCCACCATGGCCGCACCCCCCCCTGTGCCGATGCACTCATCTCTGCTGGCATCAGTCGTGTTGTCGTCGCGATGTCAGATCCTAACCCGCTGGTCGCTGGTCGTGGGCTAAAAAGACTGCAACAAGCTGGCATCATGGTACGTCAAGGCGTGATGACCCGCGAAGCTGAGGCGATCAATCGTGGTTTCCTGAAACGCATGCGCCAGGGCTTACCCTACTTGCAACTGAAATTGGGCGCTTCATTAGACGGGCGTACGGCTATGGCCTCAGGTGAAAGTCAATGGATCACCTCAGTTGAAGCGCGTAGAGATGTTCAATGTTTTCGCGCAGAGAGTGCTGCTATTGTCAGCACCAGCGCCACCGTACTGGCTGACAACCCAGCATTGACTGTGCGCTGGGATGAACTGAGCGCAGAAATCCATCAGTGTTATCAACAACAAAACCGTCTGCCAGAAAACGTACGCCAACCGGTACGCGTGATTATCGACAGCCAAAACCGGGTCACTCCTGCACATCGCATCACACAACAGCCTGGTCAGACTTGGCTAGTGCGTCAACGCGCAGATGACCAACACTGGCCGGAAACCGTTGAACAGTGGCTATTGCCTGCTCGGCAGCACGCAGGGCAACAGGGTATCGATCTCACGGGTTTAATGCAGTGCCTGGCTGAGCGCCAAATCAATAGTGTCTGGGTCGAAGCGGGTGCTCACTTGGCAGGCGCACTGCTACAGGCAAAACTGGTTGATGAGTTGATCCTCTACCTGGCACCTAAATTATTGGGTGATAATGCGCGTGGTTTATGCCAGTTAGTCGGCTTGGAGCGGTTGGCTGATGCCCCTGAATTGCAGTTACAAGAAGTACGGCAAGTAGGTACAGATTTGCGCCTACGCCTGACCTTACGCTAGCCACTCGACGCTATCCAGCTCATTTTGTAAAACCGCCGCGCAGCACGATAAAGAGTGTGGTAGAATCCGCCACCCGCACCGCGTTGTGCTACCCAATCACAATGTTGAACCGTTGAATTGAAGTGTGAAACCTGACTGTTGAACCCATTTTTAAGGAGAGTCAATGAAAGTTATCGAAGGCGTTGTTGCTGCTCCCAATGCTCGTGTGGCAATCACTATTGCACGCTTTAACAGCTTCATCAACGACAGCCTGCTACAGGGCGCTGTTGATGCGCTCAAACGTATTGGTCAAGTTGCTGATGACAACATTACTGTAGTTTGGGTGCCGGGTGCCTATGAACTGCCACTCACCGCCCGTGTACTGGCCAACAGTGGTAACTATGATGCGGTGATTGCATTGGGTACCGTGATCCGTGGCGGTACCGCACATTTTGAATATGTTGCCGGTGAAGCGAGTTCTGGTTTGGGTCATGTTGCGCTGGATTGCCAGATCCCGGTCACATTTGGTGTACTCACTACCGAGAACATTGAGCAAGCGATCGAACGCGCTGGAACCAAAGCAGGTAATAAAGGTGCTGAAGCTGCACTGACTGCACTGGAAATGATCAATGTTATCAAAGCAATTAATGCCTGAATTTAGTTTAAGGGGAACGTTGTGAAACCTTCTGCTCGTCGTCGTGCGCGTGAATGCGCAGTTCAAGCGCTCTACTCTTGGCAAGTGTCGCACAATGACATTGCTGATATTGAACATCAATTTTTGACTGAGCAGGATGTCAAAGGTGCCGACATTACCTATTTTCGTGAACTGCTATCTGGGGTGGCAACCCATGCAACCCTACTCGATAGCCTAATGACTCCTTATCTGTCACGTCAGTTGGAGGAGCTTGGGCCTGTAGAACGCGCGGTGCTGCGTCTCGCGTTATATGAACTGAAGATGCGAGAAGATGTGCCCTATAAAGTCGCAATTAACGAGGCGATCGAACTGGCAAAAATCTTCGGTGCTGAGGATAGCCATAAGTTTGTTAATGGTGTGCTGGATAAAGCGGCCCCAACTATTCGCCAGAAAAGATAATCTGCCATCAGCCTCTATATTGTTGGAAAAGCAGCATGAGTTGTGGTGAATTTGAGTTAATCGCCCGTTATTTTAACCGAAGCTCCGTTGTACGCCGCGATGTGCAACTCGGTATCGGTGATGATTGCGCACTGTTGGCACCCAAAGAGAATCAGCTTCTGGCAATCAGCACCGATACCCTAGTTGCTGGTGTTCACTTCCTGCCTGATATCGATCCGGCAGATCTTGGTTACAAGGCATTAGCGGTTAACCTAAGTGATCTAGCCGCAATGGGGGCTGATCCTGCTTGGCTCAGCCTAGCATTAACACTGCCGCATGTTGATACTGCCTGGCTACAAGCATTTAGCGATGCGCTGTTTCAACCAATAAGTTACTACGGAATGCAACTGATTGGTGGTGACACTACCCGTGGGCCATTGAGCCTAACACTGACTATTCACGGATGGGTTCCGGCTGGACGGGCGTTAAAACGCAGCGGTGCCAAACCGGGTGACTGGATCTACGTCACTGGCACATTGGGCGATAGCGCTGCCGGTTTGGCAATTTTGCAGCAACGTCTCACTGTCAACCAACAAGCCGATCGTGATTATCTTGTCACCCGTCACCTACGGCCAACACCACGTATCCTGCATGGTCAAGCGCTGCGTAATTTGGCCAGCTCCGCTATCGATCTCTCCGACGGTGTGATCTCTGATCTGCAACATATACTGAAAGCCTCAGCCTGTGGCGCGCGTATTGCTCTCAACGCACTGCCACTCTCGCCTGCACTGCGTCGTCATGTCGATAGCGAACAGGCGTTGCGCTGGGCATTGAGTGGTGGTGAAGATTATGAACTCTGCTTTACCGTGCCAGAGATCAATCGCGGTGCTCTTGAAGTCGCACTAGGACATCTTGGCGCTGAGTACACCTGCATAGGTCAGATTGCTGCTGCCTCTGAAGGGGTAAAATTCTACCGCGATGGGCGCGAAGTCACACCTATCTGGCAGGGCTACGATCACTTTAATAGCGATGACACAACACCATGAAAGATGTAGCAAAAGCGCGTTTGCACCTCAGTAATCCAACACATCTGCTGGCGACCGGTTTTGGCAGTGGCCTGTCACCGATCATGCCGGGTACTGCTGGCTCGATCGCTGCTCTTCCGGTTTGGTGGTTATTGATTCAGTTTCCATGGCCATATTACTTGCTGCTGCTGCTACTGAGCTGCATTATCGGTATCTATCTGTGCCAAAAAACCGCCGATGACATGCAAGTGCATGATCATGGTAGTATCGTTTGGGATGAATTTGTTGGAATGTGGATCACGCTGTTGGCGTTACCACTCTATAACTGGCAATGGATCGCTGCTGGTTTTCTGCTCTTTCGGCTGCTTGATATTTATAAACCCTGGCCTATCCGCTGGTTCGATCGCAAATTGCACAATGGGTTAGGGATTATGATCGACGATGTACTGGCAGGTATGCTCGCGGCGGCGATCCTTTATGGTGTTGCTTACTGGCTCGGACACCCAGTACCAATGTTGTTTGCTGGATCGCTTGGTTAGCCTCCTCTGTTGGTAAACAAACAGTTAGCCCACTTCTAGCGGACAGTATTCCGTGTCAGAGCAAACCTGTATTGCAGTAGTGAGATGTGAACCAGACATCGGCTAGCCACGCTGGTTCACATACTTGCTGCCTAAGAGGGGTCACACCCAGTTTAACCACCCATTCCTGTTACATTAATAAAAATACTGATTAAACAACAGATTATAACACTGCACAGAAACCGCAGTGTACGGCTAGCAGGTGACGATGTTGAACATAGCCGATCTCCATCTCCATTACAGCAGCAGTGGCACAGAACCAGTTAAAAGGATCGGAAAATCAAACCTATCAAGCTAAATTCACCATCTATTAGCTTGATAGCTGAAGGCTAGTGTGCTTTACGCAATAGCAAAACGGCTAATAACCATTCAACGATAGCGATGAATATTAACAGGCTTAACGCATATTGATAGTTAGCGTTGGCTATGGTAACAGCAAACAGGTAGGGGAAGGCATAAACGCCGATAAAATAACATAAACTGAATAGCGTTAGGTTATTCTTTCTATCATTTTCTGTGGTTGCCTGGCTCACTGAAGCACTCTGAATTAATGGATAGACCAACCCATATGACAGCCCAAGCAGTGCGGAGGGGATTAGATAAAAAACATTCCCGTTAACAAAATTCATAAGCGCTATCGCCAGCGCCATGATCGCTAGCAGTAACACCATCATTAGCTCTTTAGCAAATGCGTTCACTAGCTTGGTCAATGTCAACCTTGCTACGATCACAGAAACCGTGTAGGCGATATAAAAATAGGAAAAGTCCAGATTTCTGGCATCAGCAATTAATGACTGAAAATTCATCATCGAACTAAAAATACAGGCGCCTAGGAATACCATTATCATCGGTGTAACCGCTTTGGTCGTCACCACCGTTTTCAATGACAAATGCGTGTTCGCGGCATGATGTGGCGTAGCTGATGCCGGTGCACGACAGAAGCAAAATGTCAAACCAGCCAATAATGCTGACAGCAATGCCGCACTATAGCTAGTCACGATAGAAAAACCATAACTCATTGAAAATTTAACCAATACAGGTGATAAACCAGCACCTAACATATTAAATGCTGAAATATAAGAAAAGTTATTTGTTCTATTTTGATCATTACTCAACTGTGAAATGATAATCGGGCCTAGGGTATAGACCACTCCCCAACCAACACCAAACAACACGCCAGCGAGATAGTATGAAAAGGTGTTGCCGTAAAGCACTAACATGATCGCGAGTGCATAAATAAAGCATCCACCACTGATTAATTTCTGATTAGAAACATATTGATATAGTCTGGGCAACAGCGCAATCGCAGGAAAAACACCTAACACCCCCATAGCAATGATCTTGCCAGAAAAAGAGACTGGCATTGATAAGTGCTGAGTAAAAAAGAGCGGAATAGTTAGCAGTACACCATAAGCAAAAGAGATTAAAAAAGAGCTGAAAAAAACCAGATTTATTTTATTTACACCTTTCATTCCTTATCCCCTGTAGAAATGACTAAAGCTAATTTCAATATTTTCAATTTGTTATTTTTAATATTAATCAAAATGAAGTCTAACTCTTATTTCAGTCGGTATAATCGGCAGCAAAAGATGGACACAGCTCGTGTGCTGAGATCAGCGCGTACACGCAGTATGTCAGCAGTTCATACGCTGCCTAGAGGTGCCTGCTAGCCAAAGACCCCAGTAGAGAGGTAACGATCACCACGATCACAGATAATTGCGACGATACGACTGCCAGGATTATCGGCTGCAAGACGCAATGCACCACTGACCGCTCCACCAGAACTAACACCACAAAAGATCCCTTCTCGCTGAGCCAGTTGACGCATCGTCTGTTCGGCCGCCTGTTGACTGATATCCAACAGTTGATCCACCAGTTCAGGTCGATAAATTCCAGGCAGGTACGCTGCGGGCCAACGACGAATGCCAGGAATTGAGCTGCCTTCTGCCGGTTGTAGCCCGATGATCTGGATCTGTGGTTTCTGCTGCTTCAGATAAGCACCAACCCCAGTAATAGTGCCGGTGGTTCCCATGCAGGAGACAAAGTGAGTCAAGTTACCTGCTGTTTGCTGCCAGATTTCAGGGCCTGTACTGGTGAAGTGAGCGTAAGGATTATCTTGGTTATTAAATTGATCCAGCACCCACCCTTGCCCTTGCTGCTGCATCGTTTGCGCCAGATCACGCGCACCCTCCATCCCCAGCTCACTACTTACCAGTATCAACTCAGCACCGTAGGCTCGCATCGCTGCTTGACGCTCTAAGCTCATGTTCTCCGGCATCAGCAATTTTAAACGGTAGCCTTTAACCGCACAGATCATTGCCAGTGCAATGCCCGTATTCCCGCTGGTTGCCTCGATCAGGCTGTCGCCTGGCTTGATCTCTCCTCGGCGTTCAGCCTGCTGGATCATCGCGAGCGCCGCACGATCTTTGACCGAACCTGCAGGGTTATTTCCCTCCAGTTTTAACCAGATCTCACTGTCTAGCCCCTCGGTGAGCCGCTGCAACTTAACCAGTGGGGTATTGCCTATACACTGCTCCAATATTGTCACGCTAGTCATCTCTCCTGTTGTCACTACCGCAAATTTGTCCGTCACGAGCTGATCGTTACAACCTAAGCGCTCTTCGCCAGTGCTATCGGCTGTAACTGTTGTTCACCGGCATAGAGCCGTGCATTGCAAGCACCGACATAGTAGCGACCAGCACGAACAGGCACTGGCTGTGTTGTTGGTAAGATAACGCTAAGTGGTGCCTGATGCCAACCTATTGGCTGCACAGTTAACTGCCAAAAATGACCATGCGGGTTAACTTCGATCACTTGTACCGGTAATGGGCAACGAGGGCTCGCGTCACTACTCAACGCCATCTCCCAAGGACGTAGAAACAGCTCTACGACACCTTGATATAACAGCGGCTGTGCCAAAGGCCACTGGTAGCCACCAACGAACAGTTGCGTGCCTCGGACCTCACCACTGAACTGGTTCACTTCACCAATAAATTCCAACACAAAACGGCTAGCAGGCTGATCAATGATCTCGCTGGGTGTGCCCACTTGTTCAATGTTACCTTGGCTCATTACCACCACGCGATCTGCCACCTCTAATGCCTCTTCTTGATCGTGGGTCACAAACACGCTGGTAAATTTCAGCTCTTCATGCAGTTGACGCAACCAGCGCCGCAACTCTTTGCGGACTTGAGCATCCAAGGCTCCGAATGGCTCATCAAGCAACAGAATTTGTGGCTCCACGGCTAATGCCCGCGCCAGCGCGACCCGCTGTCTCTGCCCACCTGAGAGCTGTGCCGGGTAGCGATTGGCAAAATGGCGCAACTGCACCATATCGAGTAGCTGAGTCACTTTCTGTTTGATCGCGGCGGCTGTCGGTCGCTGGCGACGTGGCAACACCGTCAAGCCAAAGGCAACGTTGTCAAATACGCTCATATGACGAAATAGCGCATAGTGTTGGAATACGAAACCGACCTGCCGATCTCGTGGGTGCAGTCCACTCACATCAACACCATGGAATGCCAGGCTACCACGGCTCTGCTGCTCTAGCCCGGCAATGATGCGCAGTAACGTGGTTTTACCCGATCCAGAGGGGCCTAACAGCGCTACCATTTCACCCGAGCAGATGTTCAACGAGATATCATGCAGCACTTGGCTACGTCCAAAGAATTTGTTGATACGGTTAATCTCGATACTCATTGCTGTTCCTCCGCTTCACGATATGACTGCTGGCGCTCGAGACGCCACTGTAATGCACTTTTTAACAACAGGGTTGCAATAGCCAGTAGTGTTAATAATGTGGCAGCAGTGAAAGCGCCAACGTTGTTGTAGTCTTGATGCAGCAGTTCAATCTGTAGCGGTAAGGTGTAAGTTTCGCCACGGATAGCACCAGAGACTACCGATACCGCACCAAACTCACCGATCGCTCGTGCATTGGTCAGTACCACTCCATATAGCAATGCCCAGCGGATATTTGGCAAAGTGACACGCCAAAACATCTGCCAGCCAGAAGCCCCTAGCAGCACCGCAGCCTCATCTTCCTGACTACCTTGGCTCATCATCAATGGCACCAGTTCGCGTACCACAAATGGGCAAGTGACAAAGAGGGTGACCAATACCATACCAGGCCAAGAGAACATCAATTGCAGGTTATGGCTCTCCAACCAGCCGCCTAGCGGGCCATTACTACCGTAAAACAGCAGATAAAGCAGCCCTGCAACCACCGGAGAAACGGCAAATGGGATATCAAACAGTGTTAATAGCAGTTGGCGGCCAGGAAAATTAAAGCGCGTCACTAACCAAGCCAGTAAGGTGCCAAATAGCAGATTGACCGGTACTGTAATCAGTGCCATCAGCAAGGTTAACCAGATCGCATGTAACATATCGGGTTCAACCAGATTCTGCCAAACTGCGTTCAGACCCAGTGATAATGCCTGGCTGAAGATCATCACCAGTGGCACGACCAGTAGCAGCAGGGTGAATAGCATACCCATGCTGATAAGCAGCCATTTCCCCCAATTTATCGTACCGTTCGCCGGAAGATTAACCTTGCGTATCACTGTCATGCTGCCCCCCCCAACCTGCGACCAAAACGGCTCTGCAAGATGTTAATCGCAAACAATAACAACAGCGAGGCTGCCAAGATCACTGAAGCGATAGCGCTAGCCGCCGGGTAGTCGAACTCTTGTAGGCGAACAAAAATCATCAGCGAAGTGACTTCAGTTTGCCAAGCGATATTTCCCGCAATAAAAATCACTGCGCCAAATTCACCTAGACTGCGAGTAAAAGAGAGCGCGGTGCCCGCCAGCAGTGCCGGCGCAATTTCCGGTAATATCACGCGATGAAAGGTTTGCCATCTACTGGCTCCCAGTGTTTCGGCTGCTTCTTCATACTCTAGTGCTAACTCCTCCAGTACTGGCTGCACTGTTCGCACCACAAACGGAATGCTAGTGAATGCCATTGCGACTGCAATTCCCAGCCAGGTGAACGAGACTTTGATATCAAACTGCGCCAACCATTGACCATACCAGCCACTGGTGGAGAACAACCCTGCCAAGGTTAACCCGGCTACTGCTGTTGGCAGTGCAAATGGCAGGTCGATCAACCCATCCAGCAATGTACGCCCCGGGAATTGATAACGGGTCAGGATCCAGGCCATTAACATGCCAAATAGTGCATTGAACAAGCTGGCAACACCAGCAGCGAGCAGTGTCACTTTATAGGCTGCTATTAGCTGTGGATGGCTGATCACTTGCCAATATTGTGCCAAGCTCATCTGTGCCAGTTGCATCAGCAATGCACTGAGCGGCAGTAACAGGATCAGACAGGTATAGAGCAGGCTGCAGCCGAGGCTGAGCGTGAAGCCAGGTAGCACACGTTTACTGGCCGGCTTCACCATTATTGATGCCCCTCAGCCAATAATTGGTCAAACTGTCCACCACTGGCGAAGTGGAGACGATTCGCCTCTGGCCAGGAGCCAAATTGCTCTTCAACCCGAAACAGTTTACTGGCGGGGAAGCGCTGCTGCACGTCTGCCATTGCATTCTGATCATAAACCCGGTAGTAAAATTCAGTGATTTTGCGCTGAGCTGCCGGACTGTAGAGATATTCAAGATAAGCTTTTGCCGCTAGCGCAGTGCCCTTTCTCTCAACATTCTTATCAATCCAGGTTACTGGAAATTCTGCCAATATGTTAACAGGAGGTACGATCACCTGATATTTTTCCACTCCATACTGCTGGCGAATATTATTAACCTCTGACTCAAAGCTAATTAATACGTCCCCAATGCCTCGTTCGACAAAGCTGGCGGTGGCGCCACGACCACCGGTATCGAATACCTGAACGTTTTTCAATAACTGGCGCATAAACTGTTGTGTCTGTTGCTGATCACCAGCATTTGCTAGGTTGCTAGCGCCCCAAGCAGCAAGGTAGGTGTAGCGGCCATTGCCGGAAGTTTTTGGGTTAGGAAACACCAGTTGTACATCACTGCGCGCTAGATCCTGCCAATTCTGGATCTGTTTTGGATTACCTGCACGCACGAGAAACGCCATTGTGGAGTAAAACGGTGAGCTGTTATTTGGCAAACGTTGCTGCCAATCTGCTGGGATCAGTTTGCCGCGATCGTGCAGGATCTGAACATCTGTGACCTGGTTATAGGTGACGACATCAGCACGTAGCCCCTGCAAAATCGCCAGTGCCTGTTTGGAAGATCCCGCATGAGACTGTTTAATCGTGATTTTTTCATTAGGATGTTGCTGCTGCCATTGCTGTTCAAATGCCGGATTCAGCGCGGCAAACAGTTCGCGCGAAATATCATAGGAGCTGTTAAGCAGTTCTAGCGCCGATGTGTTACCACTGCTCACAAGCAGTAGTGCCAATCCGCTGTTGCATATTATTTTTTTTAACTGAATAAATGTCATGCCACACCTCTTCACATTTTTGCCGTTATTCTACTTTCGGTTTCACTTCCAGCAGCCCAACAATTCGTCACTTGATGGTCGCTAGTGTATTGAGGAGCAAGGCCAGATATATAACGCTTTTATATACTATTTTGCGATTTTCAAGTGTTAAACGCTATAAGTGTCATTTTCCGAAGGAAGGATGAGAGCCAGTCTCCTGGCTCGCGGTAGGTCGAAATGTGCCATCAACCAGCTATAGCGCCAGTAGACGGGTCAGTGACGGGGCAAAGTAGTAACCACCAGTTACCGGGCGACTAAAGCGCAACATAGCGTCATGTTTGCCATCAAGGTGGCCAAACATGCTCAGTAGCTGCTGTTCCAGGTTGTACAGCCGCGCACAGTAGGCGATAAAATAGAGGCCATGCTTACCGCTGGCTGTGCCATACGGCAAACTTTGCCGCAAAATTTTCAGCCCTTTGCCCTGTTGTTTCAGATCAACACGGCTAACGTGTGAGGTATCTGGCCGTTTGTCAGCAGGAAGTTCTTCACTCTCCTGTTTGGTTCTACCAATGATCTGTTGTTGCTGCTCTACCGTGAAACGCTGCCACTGTTGCAGGTTATGCTCATAACGCTGAACCAAAACATAGCTGCCGCCTTGATCTACTTCACCTTCAGTAATCAGTGCCACCGCTGCACGCTGTTCGTTTTGCGGGTTTTCAGTACCATCAATAAAACCGCTGAGGTCACGATCTTCTACCCAGCGGAAACCATGCGTCTCCTCGTCAACTCGAATTGCTGTACCAAATACCGCTAATGCCGCTTGTGCCACGCTGAAGTTTACGTCGTGACGTAGTGATTGAATGTGGATCAACAGATCGCGCTGAGTTGCTGGTGCCAACCCTTTACCCAGTGTGGTGAAGGGTTTCAGTTCACTGGCACCTTCACCCGAACTAAGCTGGTACCAAGTGTGCGCACCAAAGGCAATCACTGCCCCCAGTTGAGCGTCGGGGAATTGTTGCTGTAACTGTGTCAATGCCTGGCAAAACTGTCGACTGGCACGACGCACTTCATCCAATTCCCCTACCACTGTCGCTTCTATAAAAATGCCGAAACGGCAATGTTCCAATAAGATACCACTCTGAGCCTGCACCATGTTCCATTACCTTATCAACTAAATTGAGGAGATAACTATAGCCTGTTGCAACTGGCGATATAAAGTGAATAACGCAGATTAATCATCAGTCTCTGCCCACTGGGAGTCACCTGATTCTTTAGCTAAATATTGTGCTAATTCTGCGTGAGGGAATGCCTTGCTCGGCTAGTATTGCACTGTAACGGTATGATCAGCAGCCAACATGCTGCGAGGGAACGAGCGAGAGAGACTCAGCGTGAACCCCAGAGTTCAAGGTTCACGCTGCAAACGTGCCAGCAGAAGCCAGCGCGGGAGGTGGATTAGTCGTCGAGGAAGCTGCGCAACACTTCTGAACGACTTGGGTGACGCAATTTACGCAGTGCTTTCGCTTCGATCTGGCGAATACGCTCGCGTGTGACATCAAATTGCTTGCCGACCTCTTCCAACGTGTGATCGGTATTCATATCAATACCAAAACGCATACGCAGTACCTTTGCTTCCCGTGCGGTTAAACCCGCCAGTACATCGTTGGTGGCGGTACGCAAACTCTCTGAAGTCGCCGAGTCAAGCGGCAATTCGAGGGTTGTATCTTCAATAAAATCACCAAGATGTGAATCTTCATCATCACCAATCGGCGTTTCCATTGAAATCGGTTCTTTAGCGATTTTCAGTACTTTGCGGATCTTATCTTCCGGCATCAGCATCCGTTCAGCTAACTCTTCCGGCGTGGGTTCTCGCCCCATTTCCTGTAGCATCTGGCGTGAAATACGGTTGAGTTTGTTAATTGTCTCAATCATATGCACCGGAATACGGATAGTGCGTGCCTGATCAGCAATCGAACGAGTGATCGCCTGACGGATCCACCAAGTGGCATAAGTTGAAAACTTATAACCCCGGCGATACTCAAACTTATCTACCGCTTTCATCAGGCCAATATTCCCTTCCTGGATCAGATCGAGGAACTGTAGACCACGGTTGGTATATTTCTTGGCGATCGAGATAACCAGACGCAAGTTTGCCTCTACCATCTCCTTTTTGGCACGACGTGCCTTCGCTTCACCAATCGACATACGGCGGTTGATGTCTTTGACCTGATCAATCGTTAGCCCTGTCTCTTGTTCGATCTGAGCCAATTTCTGTAAGCTGCGCTGAACTTCTTCACCGACATCCTGCAATCTTTCGGACCACGGTTTGCCCATCGCTAATGCAGCAGAGAACCAAGTCTCGCTGGTTTCATTACCAGTAAACAGGCTGACAAAGTTCTTCTTTGGCATTTTGCACTGCTCAACACAGAGCTTCATGATCAAGCGTTCCTGGCTACGAACTCGCTCCATCATGCTGCGCATTGAGTTAACCAGAAAATCGAACTGTTTCGGCACCAGACGGAACTGTTTGAACACTTCCGATAAGTTGTGGATCTCCTCTATCGCACGCTGATGACTCCGCCCATGCTTCTTGATCGCTAGGCGCGTGGTCTCATATTGCGCACGCAGATCAGCAAACTTCTGACGCGCTAACTCAGGATCGATGCTGTGATCGTCTTCACTCTCTTCCTCAGCCTCTTCATCAACATCGTGCTCTTCGGCTGGCAGTTCCGAACCAATATGCGTTGCCGTTGGTGCCAAATCTTCCTGCTGCGCATCAGGATCAACGAAGCCGGTGATCAAATCAGAGAGCCGCGTTTCGCCCGCTTCTACCCGATCATACTGTTCGAGCAGGTAGGTGATCGCCTCAGGATACTCGGCAACCGAGCACTGTACCTGGTTGATGCCATCCTCGATACGTTTGGCGATATCAATTTCGCCCTCACGCGTCAGCAATTCAACGGTACCCATTTCACGCATATACATGCGTACTGGGTCCGTGGTACGGCCAATTTCAGATTCAACACTGGAAAGCACCTGAGCTGCCGCTTCTGCCGCATCTTCATCGGCATCGGTGGTGTGCTCAGCCAGCATTAAATCATCAGCATCAGGTGCTTCTTCCATCACCTGAATGCCCATGTCGTTAATCATCTGGATGATGTCTTCGATCTGATCAGAATCGACGATATCTTCTGGCAGATGGTCATTGACCTCAGCATAGGTCAAATAGCCTTGCTCCTTACCACGGGTGACAAGTAGCTTAAGCTGTGACTGCGGGTTTTGCTCCATAAGGCGGTATCCACGCTTCAGAGTAATTTGGGTTGGTGTCGGTCGGCGAAACTGCCAACAATATCATTTGGGACGTTTTTATTATTGCCGCTGCCCAGATGTGGCGGCATATCGCAAGGCTCACTCCCTGCATTTAGCGGCACTTAAGCCGTTCGGTATAGGTGTTATACCCTTCAGACGTAACGTAGCAGAGTTGTTACTCCTCTGTAACGTCAATTCATCAGGATATCTTTAGTGTTTTTTGGCCAATATCTGATTCAGTGAACGCACCTCTTCGCGCTCTTCCTGGCTCAAACTTGCCGTTCTCGCCTTTGCAATCAGGGTTTCCAATCGCTGTTCAAGTACTGAATCATACAAACTTGCCAAGGTATCCAAAAAGGTCTGTTCAATCATCTCATCGACGATCATATGGTTCCACATCGCGAGACTTTCAAGCTGCTGACTAAATTTGTTATCCCGATAAAGCTCCAGTAGCTGACCTGTGGTTAGACCGGGTTGCGCTAAACAAGTTTGCACTAACTCAATAAAAAGCGTTAAACCCGCCTGATTAGCCTGTTCAAGACCTTCTAATGAAGGTATAAGTGTAGCCAACTGCGGGTTCTGTACGAGTAACCCGACTAAGATCCGCATGGTGGTGCGTTTTAACTGTACCGCGCGATAACCATTTGTTGCTGTTGCCTGTCTCGGCATCAACTTATCCAGTTGGTTATCATCCAGCAGACCTAATTTGTTACCTAATTGCTGGCGCAGATACAATCGCAGTGTTTCGCCTGGCACCTGACCAATCAGCGGCAGAGCTAGTGTACTCAATTTTGCCCGCCCATCTACGCTACTTAAGTCAACTTGCGTCACCAGTGTTTCAAACAAGAAGGTGGAGAGCGGTTGCGCATGCTCGATGCGCTGTTCAAACGCCTGCTTTCCTTCTTTACGTACCAGAGTATCTGGATCTTCACCATCAGGTAAAAACATAAAACGCAACTGTCGACCATCATTCAAGTAAGGCAGTGCAGTTTCCAATGCTCGCCAAGCTGCCTCGCGCCCTGCGCGATCGCCATCATAACAACAGATGACATTATCAGTCACACGAAACAGTAGCTGAACGTGTTCAGCGGTAGTCGAGGTACCCAATGAGGCCACTGCGTAATCAATACCATATTGAGCCAGTGCTACCACATCCATATAGCCTTCAACTACCAACAGGCGCTGCGGATTGCTCTGTTGCTGCTGTGCTTCATATAAGCCGTACAGTTGCCGGCCTTTGTGAAATATTTCGGTCTCTGGTGAATTGAGATATTTCGGCATCCCTTCCCCCAGAACCCGTCCACCAAAAGCAATCACTCGCCCACGCTTGTCGCGGATCGGGAACATGACACGTTCACGAAAGCGATCGTAGCTGCGCCCTTGCTCATTAGTCACCAGCATTCCGGCATCGTTCAGTGCGGCCAGGCCACCGGCTGCGCGACCGAAGCGCTTTAACGCATTGTCCCAACCTGCTGGGGCAAAACCAATAGCAAAATGGCGAATAATCTCTTCACTCAAACCACGTTGACTGAGGTAATTTCTCGCCTGTTGACCATGACTCTGCTGCAACGACTGCTGATAGAACTCGCTCAGTTGCCCCATCAGTTGATATAGGCTCTGGCGCTGGTGACGTTCCATCTGTGTTGGGCCACTACCTGCCTCATACGGCACATCAAGACCGTGCATTGCCGCCAACTCTTCGATGGTTTCGACAAATTCAAGCCGATCATAATTCATCAAAAAGTCGATGGCATTACCGTGCGCACCACAACCAAAGCAGTGATAGAACTGTTTTTCCCCATTCACCGTAAACGAGGGGGTCTTTTCATTATGGAATGGACAGCACGCGTGATAATTTTTACCCTGTTTCTTGAGTTTTACTCGTATATCGATGAGATCAACAATATCGGTGCGAGCCAGCAAGTCATTGATAAATACGCGAGGAATTCGCCCAGCCATAAGCTTTTATTCAATTTCCTATAAACGAGAATAAGCCGCGCATTTCTTAAGGAAATGCACGGCCTTCATATGCAACTACTCGGTCTGCGTGTTCTTGGAAATTAAAAATCACGCGGTGGGGCTAACCCCTAAGGATCAATACAGACGAGTGCGGCGTGCGTTTTCGCGAGCCAACTTCTTCGCATGACGTTTTACTGCCGACGCCTTAGCGCGCTTACGCTCTGTCGTTGGTTTTTCATAGAACTCACGACGACGAACTTCAGCCAAAACTCCTGCTTTCTCGCAAGAACGCTTGAAACGACGTAGAGCAACGTCAAATGGCTCGTTTTCACGTACTTTAATTACCGGCATGTGCCTCTCACCTCAATAAAATTCGCTTTTTTGCTGACCAAACGCCAACATTTCAGAATGGTGCCGAATTCTACTGTAAGGAATATGGCTTTGTAAAGGAGAAATCAAAAGCGCCAAACACGCCCGGCGAGCCAGAACCAAAATCGACTCGGTTATGTTAGACTGACGCAACGCAGTGAACACAAACTGCTAATCCCTCGGTAAACAACGGAAACAACAATGCGCGTACTGGGTATCGAAACATCCTGTGATGAAACTGGCATTGCCATCTACGATGATGAAGCAGGTCTACTCGCCAATCAACTCTATAGTCAAGTTAAAATCCATGCTGACTATGGTGGTGTGGTGCCTGAACTGGCCTCACGCGACCATGTGCGCAAGACGGTGCCGCTTATTCAGGCGGCGCTGCAACAGGCTAACCTCACCGCCGACGATATTAATGCGGTTGCTTATACAGCAGGGCCTGGGCTAGTGGGTGCCTTATTGGTTGGTGCAACCATTGGCCGTGCGCTGGCATTCGCTTGGCAAGTCCCTGCCGTGGCAGTTCACCATATGGAGGGGCACTTACTGGCCCCAATGCTAGAAGCTCAGCCACCTCAGTTTCCTTTTGTCGCACTGCTGGTCTCCGGTGGGCACACCCAGTTGATCCAAGTGACCGGGATTGGTGAGTACACGCTACTGGGGGAGTCAATCGATGATGCAGCAGGTGAAGCATTCGACAAAACAGCAAAACTATTGGGACTAGACTATCCAGGTGGGCCACTGTTGTCACAATTGGCACAACAAGGGGTCACTGGACGCTTCACTTTCCCACGACCAATGACAGATCGTCCCGGGTTAGATTTCAGTTTCTCTGGTTTGAAAACCTTTGCCGCCAACACTGCCCGCACGCATGGTGACGATCCACAAACCCGGGCCGATATCGCACGCGCCTTTGAAGATGCCGTGGTTGACACTTTGGCGATCAAATGCAAACGCGCCCTTGAGCAAACTGGATTGAACCGATTGGTGGTCGCTGGTGGTGTCAGCGCCAACCGTACCTTACGTGATAAGCTGGCTAGCGTGATGCAACAGCGCGGCGGTCATGTTTTTTATCCCCGCCCCGAATTCTGCACCGATAACGGTGCGATGATCGCTTATGCCGGTATGGTGCGCTTAAATAGCCCGCAGACATCTCTGGGCGTCACTGTGCATCCACGCTGGCCACTGGCTCAGTTAACCCCTGTTGGTCAGTAGCACCCCACTTTAGTCAGCGGTAAGCCTGCTGCAACCGGTTGATTGTGCTAAAAACGGCGACCGTACATGGTTGATAGCCACCAATCTTGCCCTCAGGTTGACTATTTCTCTTGCGGAAACAGTAGATTGAGCACAATCGCTGTGATACCACCGGCAGCGATGCCGGAAGAGAACAACGTTTTTAGCCAATCGGGAGAAAACTGTAGGATCAGCGGCTGCTGTGACACACCCAAACCGACGGCAAGCGACAGCGCGATAATCATGATCGCACGTCGATTCAACGTTTCACGCGCCACAATCCGAACGCCAGATGCTGCAATGGTGCCAAACATCACAATGGTTGCACCACCAAGTATCGGTTCGGGGATCTGCTGGACAAAACCCGCAACACCAGGAAAGATGCCCAGCAACATCAGCATCAGTGCCACTAGAAAGCCAACGTAACGGCTGGCGACCCCTGTCAGTTGGATCACACCATTGTTTTGGCTAAAACAGGAGTTAGGGAAGGTGTTAAACATCGCCGATAACATTGAGTTCAGGCCATTTGCCAATACTCCACCTTTTAAACGCCTCATATATAGTGGCCCACTAACCGGTTGTTCCGAGACATCTGAGGTGGCGGTGATATCACCGATCGTCTCAAGCGAAGTCACCATAAACACCAGCATCAACGGCAATAGTAAACCCCAGTCAAAGCCCAGCCCATAATAGAGCGGCATAGGCAACATCACTAACGGGGCCGTTCCATCAGCCTGTGTAGCCGGTAGCATCCCTAACCACCAGGCGAGCAGATAGCCAATCGCCATCGCTATCACCAATGAGGCGACACGCAGATAAGGATTACGTTGCCGATTCAGCGCAATAATGACCCCCAGCACCACACCCGCCAACAGCAAGTTATCAGGAGCGCCAAAAGTTTGATTATTAAGCGCAGCATAACCACCACCGATCGAAGTTAAGCCAATCTGGATCAGCGACAAGCCAATAATCATCACCACAATGCCAGAGACCAGTGGCGTAATAATTCGGTGTGCCAGGTGTAGCACCCGTGAGAGTAAAATTTCAGTGCAGGCAGCGAGCATCAAAGTACCAAACAGTGCCGCCATCATGGTCGGGATATCAGCCCCACCATTTTTTAGTGCCAATCCCCCCATGATCAGCGGAGCCACAAAGTTGAAACTGGTACCTTGGATCGATAGCAGCCCCGAACCGACTGGTCCCCAGGTTCTGATTTGTAAAATAGAGGCCAAGCCGGAGGCGAATAACGACATACTGATAATGCGCTGAGTATCTTGTGGCGGCAGCCCCAGTGCTTGGCAAATCAGTATCGCAGGAGTGATCACGGCAACAAACATCGCTAACAGATGTTGGCTGGCAGCAAATAGCGCTTGCGGCAGAGGTGGGCGCTCATCCAGGTGATAGATCAGTTCACTGCTGCCTGTACTGGCCGATCTATCCGCTCTATTACCAGACCTGGTGGATTGAATCGTCATGGCAGTGTATTCTCACAGCGGAAAAGAGGGCATTTTAATCTGCCAGTGAAGAAAAGCAAACGGTTGCTTAACAATATATCTGTACTATCCTCAAAGGCACCCTACTCCATTTTGTGTAGCATACCGCTGGTTAAAAACGACACAGAAAGCGCTGTCAAATTGCACAAGATGGAGGAAAAACTTTATGAGCGTCTCATTTCCACCTATTTTCTCTTGTGTTGTTTACGATTTTTACTTCTAATCCTGCACTCACTAAGTTAAAAAATTGAGTGGAATTTGTAACTTATTATTTACTATTGCTTTAATCATACGGGGTAACTAGATGTTCCATCTTGATACTTATGGCACTTTAGTCGCTGCCACACTGGTTCTGCTGCTCGGCGGCAAATGTGTGCGTTCGATTCCTCTGCTAAGAAAATATACAATCCCAGCACCCGTTGCTGGTGGCCTGTTGGTTGCATTATTGCTGCTGGTTATCAAGAAAACAGTCAATTGGGAAATCGGCTTCGATATGTCGCTGAAAGATCCCCTAATGCTGGCTTTTTTCGCCACCGTAGGTCTAAATGCTAACCTCGCCCGTTTACGAGCGGGTGGTAAGGCACTGGTTGTTTTCCTGTTTGTAGTGCTTGGTCTATTGCTGGTACAGAACGGTATCGGTGTCGGTATGGCAAAAATGCTCGGCCTCGATCCATTAATGGGTCTAATCGCCGGTTCTATCACCCTTTCCGGTGGTCACGGTACTGGTGCCGCGTGGAGTAAAGTGTTTGTTGAGCAGTACGGTTTTGCCAACGCCACCGAAGTTGCGATGGCTTGTGCTACTTTCGGACTGGTTCTCGGTGGGCTGATTGGTGGTCCGGTTGCGCGCCATTTGGTCAAACGCTCCTCGATACCCGATGCAGCAGCAGAGGACAGTGTACAACCCAGTGGTTTTGAAAAACCGGAAAGTGGCCGTTTGATCACTTCGCTGGTACTGGTCGAAACCATTGCTATGATCGCTGTCTGCCTCAGCTTCGGTAACATCATTGCCGACGCACTGAGAGGTACGGTTTTCGAGTTACCGACCTTTGTCTGTGTACTGTTTATGGGCGTAATTGTCAGCAACACGCTCTCGGCAACTGGGTTATATACCATCTTCGAACGTGCTGTTTCGGTGCTTGGCAACGTCAGTTTATCGCTGTTTTTGGCCATGGCACTGATGAGCCTACGCCTCTGGGAACTTGCCTCGCTGGCACTGCCAATGTTGCTGATCCTCTCGGTACAGGCACTGGTGATGGCGCTGTATGCTATTTTTGTCACCTATCGAGTCATGGGGCGCTCTTACGATGCGGCCGTGTTAGCGGCAGGCCATTGCGGTTTTGGTATGGGAGCAACTCCGACAGCAATTGCTAATATGCAGGCGATCACTGATCGTTTTGGCCCTTCACACCTGGCATTTTTAGTCGTGCCAATGGTGGGTGCATTCTTTATCGATATCGCCAACGCGATCATTATTAAGCTTTATCTAATGTTGCCTGGCTTTACTACCGTTGTCGGGTAACCCCTTTCAGTACCTAATTGATGAGTTATAGCTTTACCGATACGCATTGCCACTTTGACTTTCCTCCTTTTTGTGGTGATGAACAAGCCAGCCTTCAGCGTGCTGCTGAGGCTGGCGTACAGCAGATTATTGTGCCGACAGTGACTGCTGCCGGTTTTGCGCCGGTTTTAGCACTGGCACAACAATACCCTGCTTTGTTTGCTGCGCTGGGGCTACACCCACTCTATGTACAGCAGCATCAAGACCACCACTTGGTTGAATTAAGCCAAGCCCTGGCGACTCAACCAACGAAACTGATTGCTGTGGGTGAGATCGGGCTGGATCTCTATATGCCCGATCCCTGCTTTGCACGCCAACAGACTCTGCTAGCTGCTCAATTAAAACTGGCAAAACAGTATGATCTGCCAGTGTTACTACACTCGCGCCGCAGCCATGATCAACTCAGTATGCTGCTACGCCGCGCCGATTTACCGCGCCGAGGTGTGGTACACGGTTTTGCTGGTAGCTTGGCACAAGCGCAAACCTTTTTAAGCCTGGGATATTACATTGGCGTTGGTGGTACTATCACTTATCCGCGTGCGCAGAAAACCCGCCGCGTGATAGCGCAGTTACCGCTCGCTTCGCTACTGCTCGAGACTGATGCTCCTGACATGCCGCTGGCAGGCTATCAAGGGCAAGCCAACCGACCTGAACGTTTGCGTGAGATTTTCTCAGCACTTTGCCAGCTACGTGATGAGCCTGCCGCAGAGATTGCCTGGCAACTACAGCAAAATGTACAAGTGCTGTTTGGTTTGAATAAGACCTCTGCTTCGCTCGTTTCCCCGTGCTGAGCCATCCGCACAATAAGCGCAGTCTTTTAATCGATTGCTTTGATTAATCAATAGCATTGATTAGCCTATCACATTAGTTAATCTGCTGGTTTCGCGGTGCTAAATGCTTTATAACATTGCCCAGTGATTGATTGTCGACAAGGGAAAAATAGGTGAAATATCCATCAGTGCCATTAAATCAAAATGATAACGGCTGGTTAATCGATCATCAGCAAACCACACGTTATCCCGTGTTGGTGGGAAACCAAACCGCTGATTGGGTAGTGGTAGGTTCTGGCTTTGCTGGCGTCTCTTTTGCCCGACGATTGGCCTGTCTAAATCCAGAACTAAAGATTATTCTGATTGATGCCAACGGTGCTGCAGAGAGTTCATCAGCCAGAAATTCCGGATTTATCATTGGGCTGCCACACAATATCGGCAGTTCAACCGCTGAACTGAAAAAAGCACAAGGCTATCGTTCGCTACTACAGGCGGGGATCAACCAACTCAGTACCCTGATCGGCCAGCATCAGATCGTGTGTCAATGGGAGAATATTGGTAAATACCATTGCCAAGTTTCAAGCAGCAACCAACGAATATTAAAAGAGTACTGCGATCACCTCTCAATGATGGAAGAACCATACCAACTCCTGCAACAGGACGAACTGGAGCAAAAGCTGGCTACCCGTTTTTATCGGCAGGGGATCTACACCCCAAACACGATCCTAGTTAATCCGGCTAGCCTGATTATTGGCTTGGTTGATCACCTGCCACAAAATGTCACGGTGTATAACCACAGCCCAGTGATGGAGATCAACTACGGTAATAACATTCAGGTACGTACTCCTTATGGCACGCTGATAACGGGTAATATCATGCTGGCTACCAATGCCCTCTCGCGTGAACTGTTACCGGCGACCAGCAGACAGGCAGCAATGGCAACATTTGCCAGTATCACCGCACCACTGACCGCCGAGCAGCGCCAACGATTACCCGAGATGAGCAGTTGGGGACTAACACCGGTTAATGCGATCGCCGGTGCCACGCTGCGCTATACACCAGACCACCGTTTTCTTATCCGCCAGCATGTGATCCCAGCCCTGAATGGTGCAGTAACTGCCGCGCAAACCTATCAGGCAACGGAGCAGCATCGTAGGCTGTTTAATAAAATTTACCCGCAATTAAATGACGTGCCAGTGCTGCGTACCTGGTCTGGCACCATCAGTGTGACGAGGAATGGTGCTCCCGTTTGGGGCAAATTAAAAAAAGGGGTTTATACCGCTGGCGGATGCAATGGCGCAGGTATCGCTAAGCAGACCATCGCTGGCAGCCTGTTAGCCGATTACGCGTTAAGCCAACATCATCCGCTGATTGGTGCCATGCTCGAACTCGGGCACGCCAACTACCTGCCACCATCACCATTGTTGGATGTTGCAATCAAACTGTCGTTGGCTAAAGAGCGTTTTCTCGGGCGCTCAGAGGGGTAATAAAGGCAACTACTCAGCCAGCACCAACCTAACCGGTTCAACCGCTAAGGTGACGCTCTTAGGTTCTTGTTCGCTGAGTACCATCACATAACGTATCGCTCCATTTGATTGTAAATAAAAGTGAGATGCCTCGACTTGGCGCAATAACTCATTCACTTTTTCAATACTCTGTTCAATGGTCAATACTGTTTCAAACTGACGTATCAACGCAGCCATATACTGAATAGCCGCGCTCTGTGCGTTTGTGCTGTTGGCTGACAGTAGGTGGGTAAGCTGTATCGTTTTGATCTTACCGCTCCCCCGCTCTAGTGCGGTAGAGGCATATAAATCAGCACGGATCCTGCTGGCAGCGCGTAACAGTGATGGCGGATCCGCCCGTTCACTTGCAACTATCCGAAACTCACCAATCGGCAACGTTGGATTATCACGATTATAACTTTCACGAAATTCGGCTACAGTGAAGGAGAAGGTTGGCGCTTCAGCAAGCAGATAAGGTGCCGTTAACCGCTCAGCACTCAAAGCCAACGTATCATGTTGAGCAGCAAACACCGAATGAAGAGCAAACCACAGGTTAAAAACAAAGTAGCAGGCAACGGCAATCACGATTTTCTGCATGGTATTCCTGTATTAATTCTGTTTTCCTAATGCACCGGTTGTCAAATGCTTGTGTTACACTGCTGCGCCAACGTGGCGGCATCATTGCCTATTGTTTAGCCAGCAAAGCCAGTCAAATCACAATTGCCAATCGCAGAGGTGAACTGGCAATAGATTATATAAGAGCACAGAAATCAATGACCATAGAACAGTGGTGTTTTTCTTTTCGAGGCCGCATAGGGCGGCGTGATTTTTGGATCTGGATCGCTATTTGGATGATCCTCATGATGATTGGTTTTGTACTGGCCGATCAGCAACTGCTCTCGGTACAGTCTGTGGCATTCTTTTTAGTATTGCTATTGTGGCCAACTACCGCTGTTATCGTGAAACGGTTGCATGATCGCAATAAAAAAGGAGGATGGGCGCTGCTGTTAGTCGTTGCTTGGCTACTGTTTGCTGGCAACTGGCAGATGCTAGCTCCCATCTGGCAACTGGGTATCGGGCGTTTTATTCCCACCCTAATCACCGTGATGATGCTGCTTGATTTGGGCGTATTTGTCGGTACACCCGGTGAAAACCGTTTCGGTGCACCAGCCAACCGTGTCAGGTTCCATCGTTAAGTCAGTTGAATGTTGCCTACTGTTATACGATGCCAGGAAACATTGTGTGGTTTAGCACACTCTCCACAGCAACATTACCCATGACAAAAAATCTGAGTGATAAGTATGAAGTCTCCTGACAACTCACTGAAGACAAGAGACTTCATCCTAGATTACCGCTTCAGACCGGGCTGCAGGCTATAACACCAGCCTGTTTCGGCTTAATTAAATAACCGCAACGTCGATTACCAGAGACAGGATAACTTTTACGCTCAATCGAGTAATCCCTACCAAATAAACGAGTAAACAGCCTGACTTCCGAGTCACAAAGCGCACTGCAGCTATGCGCACCAGCGCCAGTTGGGCAGTGATTCTCAACCAACAATATCCCTTCTGGTGTTTCTATCAACTCTGACATATAACCATCATTTTGACGCAGTTTTACCAAACAGTTAAGTTTGTCCAAATGGCTCTGCTTTTCGGCAAGGCAACTGGCATAACGTTGGTAAAATTTATCTTCACGCGCGCAAATTAACTTATCTATTCCTCCAGGGCCAAACACCTCTTGTGCTGACTCCAACAAGGCAGATGAAAGCCGATCATTACGATCAGTAAACTGGCTGTGCCCTTGTGGTGTCAGTGACCAGTAACGTGTTGGTCGCCCAACTTTGCTACGGGTCTCCTCATAACAAACCAGATCACGCTCTTGCAACGAGTGTAGATGCTGGCGGATCCCCATTGTCGTGATATCAAGCTGTTCAGCAAGCATTTTGACTGAATGAGGGCCTAAGGTTTTTAGTTGTAATAAAATCAACTCTAATGTTTTCATAAACCCAATCCCTGTGGTGGAATATTAAATAAAGTTAGTAACGATAATTACCAAACAGCATGTTTAATTTTTTATTTATATACGACCTATTGATATACAGGAAATTATCTGTATTTCTGGCCGAATGTTGTACTTCTCCTCATGGTATTAAACTTTAGAAAAACAAACTTTTCTGCCTTTTCATTTGTGCTACCAAACGGTTAACCTTTAAATAGGTTAATAAACAATCGGGAGCCACTATTTCTCAAGACTGATACAACAACCTCTTACTAAAACCGAACACTATAATAAGCTAGCTCAAGAGTAACTGACTCAGCTAATTATCTATTCATAACCAATCCTATCACCACATTGGCATGACAAAACACTATCGAACCGCCAGTTCACTGACCGCTCCACAATGCTTTCATTGAGTTGAAAAAATAGAGTTCGCCAAAGGCAATTGTCGGAGAAACAAATTAGTAAAACTTTCGTTTGATGTCTATGATTTTTTTCATGTTTTTATCTTATAGGAATAAGCTACCATTGAGTGAAAACGGTGCCTAAAACAGAATCAAGCGATCAAAAAACAACCAAAAAATCACGACACAATTGATTGATAGAAAAGAAAAGGCGATTTATTTCAATTTAATAGAAAAAGTAAAAAATGTAAATCAGCATTACTGCATCAGTACAATACCAAATAAGTGAAGGCTTACTATCATTAATTAAAAATTAACTAATAAGAAAAAATTATTAAATTCCATCACCATTCTCAAACTGCTTTTTACGGCCATTGAAGTACTGATTCATCTCCATCGCTGGAGTATCACTTTCTGGGCGACCGACAACGCGTGCGGGAACACCTGCCACTGTAGTATGTGGTGGCACTGGCCGCAGTACCACCGAACCGGCACCTATTTTTGCTCCCTTTCCAACTTCAATATTACCGAGAATTTTAGCTCCAGCACCAATCATCACGCCTTCACGAATTTTAGGATGGCGATCACCGCTGGTTTTACCCGTTCCTCCCAAAGTGACGGATTGCAGGATAGACACATTATTCTCAACCACCGCCGTTTCACCGATAACAATCCCCGTAGCATGGTCCAGCATAATTCCCGAGCCAATCATCGCTGCCGGATGAATATCGACCGAGAAAGCGACCGAAATTTGATTCTGCAAATAAATCGCTAATGCCTGACGCCCTTGTTGCCACAACCAGTGACCAATCCGATAAGCCTGTAGCGCATGAAACCCCTTCAGATAGAGCAATGGGGTAGAACATTTATCCACCGCAGGATCACGCAACTGCACTGCCAAAATATCACGAGCAGCACACAACACCATTTGTCCATCCGATTGGTAAGCTTCTTCGATCACCTCGCGCACCGCAATCGCTGGCATACTGGGATTCGCCAACTTATTGGCCAGAATATAGCTGAGTGCGCGGGAAAGATTTTCGTGCTTGAGTAATGTGGCATGGAAAAAGCTGGCCAGCATCGGTTCACTCTCTGCCAGCGCTTTAGCCTCTGATTTGATACTACTCCAGACTTGCTCTAATTCGGTGGGTGACATAGCCTGCTCTCCATTTTACAATCCAGCCAGCCCCCAGCCTACCGCCGGGGCGGCGAAGGTAAAGGCGTGTTTCACTGCCTTTACCTGCGGAATTACACTTCATCTTTGCGACTTCTGCCCAATAGACTTAATGCCGCTTCATGAACATTTTTGTCGGTATAGAGCACTTTATAGATCTGTTCAGTGATCGGCATCTCTACACCCGCCCGCTGAGCCAAGGCAACAACCTCCTTGGTGTTCCGGTACCCTTCCACTACCTGGCCGATACTGCTCTGTGCCTGCTCCGCTGTTAATCCCTGCCCAAGCATGATACCAAAGCGGCGATTGCGTGACTGGTTATCAGTACAAGTGAGCACCAGATCGCCCAATCCGGCCATCCCCATAAAAGTGGCTGGATCAGCACCCAATGCAGCGCCTAACCGACTCATTTCAGCCAGGCCACGTGTAATCAATGCGGTGCGGGCATTAGCACCAAACCCGATACCATCTGACATGCCTGCACCAATCGCAATCACGTTTTTCACCGCGCCACCCAACTGTACCCCAATCAGATCAGGATTGTTGTAGACACGCAGGCTCTTACCGCAATGCAGCAATTGTTGCAACTCATCAGCAAACTGAAGATCCGTGGCAGCCAGAGCAATCGCGGTCGGTAGGCCCGCCGCCAGTTCTTTAGCAAAAGTAGGGCCTGAAAGCACCGCCAACGGCATCTCAGGCGGCAACACCTCTCGCGCTACATCCTGCAAGAGACGGCCAGTTTCGGCTTCTAGCCCCTTGGTTGCCCAAACCACTCGTGCATCTGTACGCAGATGAGGCCGCAGTTGTCGCAACACATCAGCAAAAACATGGCTTGGCACTACAATCAGCACATCTCGGCTGGCAGCCAGTGCTCGTGCGAGATCGCTATCAAGTAATAGCGTGTCGGGAAAGGTCACATCGGGAAGAAAACGCTGGTTACAGCGCTGCTGCTGCATCAGCGCAATCTGTTCAGGATTGTGCCCCCACAACATCACTAAATGGCCATTACGCGCAAGCGTAATGGCTAAAGCGGTGCCATAAGAGCCGGCACCGATAACAGTAATTGAAGTTTCAATAATATTCATCAGTCACCCTGATGTGGTTGAGCACCCTCATTTTCCGCTTGCTGCTGCAAGTAGCTCATGAACAGCGCGTCAAAATTGACTGGTGCCAGATTCAATTGAGGGAAGGTGCCACGAGAAACCAGATTGGTGATACATTCACGGGCATACGGGAACAGAATATTCGGGCAGTATGCGCCTAGGCAGTGCGCCAGTTGTGTGCCTTCAATACCAGAAATCGAGAAGATCCCAGCCTGTTGCACTTCACACAAAAACGCCGTCTCCTTGCCCAAGGTCGCCGTCACCGTGGCGCGCAGCACCACTTCATACACGCCTTCTGCCAAACTGTTAGAAGAGGTGTCCAGATCGAGTTTAACTTCTGGCTGCCACTCTTGCTGGAACACTTGTGGTGCGTTTGGCGCTTCAAACGAGATGTCTTTGGTGTAGATACGTTGGATCTGAAAAACCATCTCGGTCGCGTTTTGTTCTGACATGTGTAATATCCTTTGTTGAATAACGTTATGACTGCCTTGATTCACTTAACGAGCAAAACCCAAAGCAAATTAATTACTGCATGTTAGGCCACAAGTCCACCCGACATTACAATGGCAGTTAACTCAATCAGTTTGCCATTTTTTGTCACTTGCAGCCCTGATAACAACCCTTGAACTGCTGTTTGATGCGCACCTGAGCAAACCACGGGTGTCAGGTTTTGATCAAACTCGCTGTCACAGCAATCGATCCAGGCCGCCCTGGGCATCGAGTTCATGCAGATCATCACAACCACCAATGTGTTGGTCATTAATGAAAATCTGCGGTACCGTGCTGCGTCCGCTACGTGCAATCATCCGTTGACGTTTCTCTTCATCACCATCAATTGCAATCTCATCAAATGTCGCTCCCTTACTGGTCAACAGTGCCTTGGCACGATGGCAGTATGGGCAAGTCGCTTTAGTGTAAATTTCAATCTTTGCCATAGTATCCTCGTTATGACTTACCACGCGCTAGAGGAAGGTTTTCTCCACTCCAGCCAGAAATACCTTCTTTCAGAATATAAACCTGACCAAAGCCGTTTTGACTGAGGCTCTCTGCTGGTGGACGCGACGTAGTTCCATGCGCACAAACGACAATCACCGGCTGGGCTTTATGCTTTTCCAGTTCACCCAAACTACCTGCTTTAATTTCACTTGCGGTTAAGTTAATTGCGCCTATGATGTGCCCCTTGCGGAAATCATCACGGCTGCGGAGATCAACCACTACCGCATCTTCTTTATTGATCAAACGGGTAGCCTCAGCACGGGTGATCTCTTTGACTTTAGAAAAACGGCTTTTAAACGTCATCACAATGACAGCCAACAGCAAAGCAACCCAAGACAGGCTCAATATTGGGTGCCTACCGACAAATTGAATAATTTCTTGCAGCATGTGGGGTAACAACTCCCGTTAGTTAAGGGGAAAAAGACTCAAGCGTTAAGAGTATACCTGTCGGATTGAGCAAATACAGCCAATAAACCAGACCGTAGCGCAGAAACTGGCCCGCAGTTGCACTAACATCGAAAAACAATGAATGTTTTTTAAGCAAAATCTGTTGTTATTACTCGCGATTGAGTCGCCGTTTAGGAGGCAGATCACGGTCACAAACCGCCTCTGCCCATGCGACTTGGACACAAAGAATTTCATCCATATTATGGCAACGATATCCTCATTAGCAGCAAACCAAATTATTCGCCACACTCTCAATGCAATAGCGGCAAAAAATGCGTTAATGTGGTGGCGAACAGATCTCTTTACAGGCTTTTTGCCCGGCTACGTTGTAAAATCGTTATTAGCCGCCGATTCCAACAAGCATCGTTGGCAGGTTCACCAGGCAACTATTCGGTAAAGCCATCGTCAAACTACCCTAGCCGAACGACTATAGGTGCAACATCAGCCTGAGGGCCAATAGGCATCGCTTTAATAGTGATCGAACCGATGCCTATTGACAACTTGAGCTATCAGAAAGAGGTTACTGTAATGTCGAGCACGAAAAAACCGATGGTATTAGTTATCCTGGATGGGTATGGCTATCGCGAGGCGTCTCAAGACAACGCGATCTTGAACGCACACACCCCAGTCATGGATCAACTGTGGCAACAGCAACCACACACGCTGATTTCAGCCTCTGGGCTGGATGTTGGTCTCCCCGACGGGCAAATGGGGAACTCTGAAGTCGGTCACGTTAACCTCGGTGCTGGTCGTGTGGTCTATCAGGATCTGACGCGTCTGGACAAAGAGATCAGTGAAGGCAGCTTTTTCACCAATCCCACCCTCACTGCGGCAGTAGACAAAGCGGTGGCAAGCGGCAAGGCCGTACACATCATGGGGCTGATGTCTCCAGGTGGTGTGCATAGCCATGAAGACCATATTCTGGCGATGCTACAACTGGCAGCGCAACGTGGGGCAAAAACCGTCTATCTACACGCCTTCCTTGATGGCCGCGACACACCGCCACGCAGTGCCGAAAATACCCTGAAACGTTTCACAGAGCAGTTTACAGCGTTAGGTATTGGTCGCATCGCATCGATCGTCGGGCGCTACTACGCGATGGATCGTGACAACCGATGGGATCGGGTGCAGTTAGCCTACGATCTGATGACATTGGCTCAAGCCGAGTACGCTGCTGATGATGCCGTCAGTGCGTTACAAGCCGCCTACGCACGGGATGAAAACGACGAGTTCGTCAAACCAACGGTGATCCAGGCCGCTGGTCAACCCTCTGCGGCAATGCAAGATGGCGATGCTGTGATTTTCATGAATTTCCGCGCTGACCGCGCACGCCAAATTACTCGTGCCTTTGTCGAGCCGCATTTCAATCAGTTTACACGTAACAAGGTGATCAACTTCGGTCAGTTTGTCATGTTGACTGAATATGCTGCGGATATTCAAGCCGCTTGTGCATATCCACCCGAATCGCTGGTGAATACGCTCGGGGAGTGGCTAATGAAGCATGGTAAGACACAACTGCGCATCTCAGAGACAGAAAAATATGCTCACGTCACCTTTTTCTTCAATGGCGGGGTAGAGACACCGTTTGTTGGAGAAGATCGCATACTGATCAACTCACCCAAGGTTGCTACCTACGATCTCCAACCGGAGATGAGCAGTGCCGAATTAACAGAAAAGCTGCTGGCCGCGATCCACAGTGGCAAGTATGACGTCATCATCTGTAACTACCCGAATGGTGACATGGTAGGCCACACAGGTGTCTACCAAGCGGCGATTGAAGCAGTAGAAGCACTTGATGCCTGTATTGCCCAAGTCGTCACCGCCGTACAAACCGTAGGCGGACAATTGCTGATCACCGCTGACCACGGTAACGCTGAGCAGATGCGTGATCCCGCTACCGACCAGGCACACACTGCCCATACCAGCGAGCCCGTTCCGCTGATTTATATCGGACAATCAGCAAAAGCGGTCGAAGGCGGCAAACTTTCCGATATTGCACCAACCATGCTGGCGTTAATGGAAATGGAAATACCTCAAGAGATGACTGGTAAGCCGCTATTTATCGTGAAATAATCCGGCTCCATGAAGGAGAAAACCCCATTTTTAGTAAAAATGGTCACCAAAAGCCTAAATCGAGCCAGCAACATGCTGGCTAAGTATTGCCGGCTTGCTCAATTGACCAACTTATGTGCCAGCATTTTTTGTGCTGGCGCATTGCTATCGCCATTGGTCAGTCACGCTGCAGATAACCAATCACAACTGAAGTTGTTACAGCAAGATATCGCAGAAAAAGAGAAAGCGGTTAAACAGCAGCAGCAACAGCGCATCCTGCTACAAAATCAGTTAGAACAGCAGGAAAAAATGATTGCCCAGTTCAGCCAGACGCTGTACGAAACCCAACAGACACTGGTTGAGTTGGAAAAAGAGATCAGCGTTGTCAATCAATCGGTGGAAAAACTACAAATTCAGTACCAAAAACAGCAACGAATGCTGGCCAATCAACTCGATGCGGCTTTTCGTCAAGGGCAGCATAATGCGTTACAACTGATGTTGAGCAGTGAAGAGAGTCAACGGCGCGAGCGTATCCTAGCCTATTTCAGTTATCTCAACGAATCACGTCAGCAATCTATTGCACAGTTGAATCAAACGCAACACGCATTAACTGAGCAAAAACAGGCGTTGCAGCTCAAGCAAGCAAAACAGACCAACTTGCTTGAAAACCAGCAAATACAGCAAAAAAGGCTGGAGCAGACACGCTCAGTACGCAAAAAAACATTAATCCAGCTTGAAGCCTCGCTACAGAAAGACCAAGTACGGCTCGCTGAATTACGCCAGAATGAGTCCGGCCTGCGTGACAAAATAGCCAAAGCTGAACGCGAGGCGAAAGCCCGAACAGAGAAAGAGGCACGTGAAGCTGAGCGACTCTGGGCGAAAGAGCAGCAGGCAAGACAAGCGGGTAAAAGCTACAAGCCTACTGAAAGCGAGCGCCAGCTTATGGCTCGCACTGGCGGTATCGGCAGACCTTCAGGACAGTTACTGTGGCCGGTTCGTGGTCGGGTCGAGCACTACTTTGGTGACGCACTGGCTGGTGAGTTACGTTGGAAAGGGATGGTGATCTCTGCCGGTGAAGGCATCGAAGTGAAAGCAATTGCAGGCGGTCGCGTATTGCTTGCGGATTGGTTACGCGGTTATGGGCTGGTGATCATTATCGAGCACGGCAAAGGGGATATGAGCTTATATGGTTACAACCAAAGTGCCTTAGTCAAGGTTGGTCAACACGTTAAGGCTGGGCAAGCAATTGCTCGTGTTGGTAGCAGTGGCGGTCAGGGAGTTCCGTCGCTTTATTTTGAAATTCGTCGCCAGGGGCAAGCAGTAAACCCACTGCCGTGGTTGGGAAAATAGCCTTGTATCTGGTCAGAAAATCCATCTGTTTACTGCTTATCACGCTACTGCTCGCTGATACTGTACCCGCAGCAAAACTCTCCATTGTGATTGACGATGTTGGTTACCGCTTGCAGCAAGAAAATTTGATTTTGCGGATGCCTAGCGCGATTGCGTTAGCGATATTACCCAATGCTCCTCATGCCCGCTTAATGGCAACCAAAGCACATCAGCAAGGTCGAGAGGTGTTGATCCACATGCCAATGGCACCGCTTGGCAAACATCCTCAAGAGCGTGATACCCTGCAACCTGCAATGACTCAGTCAGAAATCCGACGGATTATCGCCAATGCAGTGGATCGCGTTCCCTACGCCGTTGGTATGAATAATCACACCGGCAGTGCAATGACCGCCAATCTGGCAGCAATGGAAAAAGTGATGCGGGTACTGGCAGATTACCAACTCTACTTTCTCGACAGCAGAACCACCGTTGAGACAAAGGCCGTCGCCGCTGCAGTAAAACAGGGGGTCAAGGTACTCGAACGCAAAGTATTTCTGGATGACAGCGCCAATCCAGATGAGATCCGGTTCCAATTTAAACGTGCGATAAACCTCGCGCGCCGTCATGGAGCCGCCATCGCAATTGGTCACCCGCGTCCAGCAACCATTGCGGTTCTACAGCAGATGCTGTCAAAACTACCAGCAGATATCGAACTGGTTGCCCCCAGTTCTCTGCTACCCCCATCACCGCAACAATCTGACCAGACACCAAAAGATCACAATAGATTGCTACACTCCCCTGCGTGGTGGGATTCCCTGAAACATTACTTCTCCCATTCGCTGATCATACAGACTCTACAGCGCTACTGGCAGCAATCGGAACCAACAGACAAAAACCGATAGCCGACTGCCAACTCACCCATGTTTCAAACTGAGCATCACTGACGGCGCAAATGCGCCGCCAGCCAAAAAGTCACTACTGTCGCCGGTTAATCCCAGTTCAAGATCACCTTGCCTGATTGACCAGAACGCATGACATCAAACCCCTGCTGAAACTGATCAATCGAAAAACGGTGAGTGATGATCGGCGTTAAATCGAGACCAGACTGGATTAAGGCTGCCATCTTGTACCAGGTTTCAAACATCTCACGACCATAAATCCCTTTAATAAATAATCCCTTGAAAATAACCTGACTCCAATCAATCGCCATCTCTGACGATGGAATTCCCAGCATGGCAATCCTGCCACCGTGATTCATCACCGCCAGCAGGCTACGAAATGCCGGTGCAGCTCCCGACATCTCCAAACCAACATCGAAACCTTCAGTCATACCCAACTCGGCCATCACATCGCTCAAATTTTCTCGCGCAACATTCACCGCACGCGTGACACCCATTTGACGAGCGAGATCTAACCGGTATTCGTTAACATCGGTGATCACCACATGACGGGCACCAACATGTTTACAGACTGCCGCTGCCATGATGCCAATCGGCCCTGCGCCAGAAACCAGCACATCCTCACCCACCAAATCGAACGAAAGTGCGGTGTGTACTGCATTACCAAATGGATCAAAAATGGCGGCCAGTTCATCGCTGATGTTATCCGGGATCTTGAAGGCATTAAACGCCGGGATCACCAGGTATTGTGCAAATGCGCCGGCTCGATTAACACCCACACCCGTGGTGTTGCGGCACAAATGAGTGCGCCCCGCACGACAATTGCGACAGTGACCACAAGTGATGTGGCCTTCACCCGAAACACGATCGCCAATATTAAAGCCCTTCACCTCCTGGCCAATCGCCACCACTTCGCCAACATACTCATGGCCAATCACCATTGGCACTGGAATGGTCTTCTGTGACCACTCATCCCAGTTGTAGATATGGACATCGGTACCACAAATAGCGGTTTTACGGATCTTAATCATCACATCATTGTGCCCCAACTCAGGTTCCGCTACTTCAGTCAGCCAGATCCCTTGTGCTGCGTGCAACTTTGCTAATGCTTTCATTCAGATCACCTTAATTACGCTATAACTCCGAGTTCTTTACCAATACGAGTAAACGCTTCAACTGCATATTCAATCTGTTCTGGCGAGTGGTCTGCCGACATCTGAGTGCGAATACGTGCCTGCCCTTTTGGTACTACCGGATAGTAGAAACCCGTGACATAAATCCCCTCATTAAGCAGTGCGTTAGCAAACTGCTGTGCCAACTTAGCCTCACCGAGCATCACCGGAATGATCGCGTGATCAGCACCCGCTAACGTGAACCCGGCAGCCGTCATTTTCTGCCGGAATAGACTGGCGTTACGCCACAGGCGCTGGCGCAGCTCATCGCCTTGTTCAAGCAACGTCAATACCTGAAGAGACGCCGCTACAATCGCCGGTGCTAACGAGTTAGAGAACAGATAAGGGCGCGAACGCTGGCGCAACCACTCAACAACCTCCTTGCGCGCCGCAGTATAGCCACCCGAGGCACCACCGAGCGCTTTGCCTAACGTACCGGTAATAATATCAACACGATCCATCACTTGGCAGTATTCGTGCGTGCCACGCCCATGCGCGCCGACAAAGCCAACTGCGTGTGAATCATCGACCATCACCAGCGCATCATACTGTTCTGCCAAATCACACACCGCTCGCAGATTGGCAATCACACCATCCATCGAGAACACACCGTCGGTGGCGATCATGATATGACGAGCGCCCTCAGCCTTGGCCAACTCAAGCTGCTGTGCCAACTGCTGCATATCGTTATTGGCATAACGGTAACGTTTTGCCTTACACAGCCGGATGCCATCGATGATCGAGGCATGGTTGAGGGCATCAGAGATGATTGCATCCTCCGCGCCCAACAAAGTCTCGAACAGACCGCCATTGGCATCAAAGCAAGAGGAGTAAAGGATTGCATCTTCCATACCTAAAAACTGAGCCAACTGCTGCTCTAACTGCTTATGGCTATCCTGAGTGCCGCAGATAAAACGCACTGAAGCCATACCAAAACCGTGACTGTCCATCCCCGCTTTGGCGGCAGCAATCACCGCCGGATGGTTTGCTAATCCCAGATAGTTGTTGGCACAAAAATTAACCACCTGACGCCCATCCGCCACCGCAATCTGGGCTTGTTGTGGGCAAGTGATGATGCGCTCTTCTTTGAATAGCCCTTCATCGCGGGTAGTGGCAAGTTGCTGTTGCAACTGCTGATAAAAAGATATGGACATTCGCTTATCTCCAGGACAGGGGCACTGCGGCATATTTAACTGATTTCTTAGTATAATATCGCCAACACCGACAATGGAGCAGAAAAGTATCAGTAGATGTTACCGGCGCGCAGTTTTATTGCCCGCCTAGCGGCTCTGTTCCTGTTGGTGTGAAGTGTTATGATAGAGACAGGTAGGCTGATACACGGTGTATCAGCCAGTAGAATATAGGGGTAAGGCCAATGATTATCGTCACTGGCGGTGCTGGCATGATTGGCAGCAACATCATTAACGCACTCAATAAGCAGGGGTACCGCGATATCCTGGTGGTTGACAACCTGAAGGATGGCACCAAGTTTGCCAATCTGGTTGATCTTGATATTGCCGATTACATCGATAAAGAGGATTTTATCGCCAATATCATTGCCGGTGATGATTTCGGTGACATTGAAGCGATCTTCCATCAAGGCGCCTGTTCTGCCACCACTGAGTGGGATGGCAAGTATATGATGGATAATAACTATCAGTATTCAAAAGAGCTGCTGCACTACTGCCTGGATCGTCAAATCCCGTTCCTCTATGCCTCCTCTGCCGCCATTTATGGCGGTCGCAGCGACAACTTCATTGAACAGCGCGAATATGAACAGCCACTGAATGTCTATGGCTACTCGAAATTCCTGTTTGATCAATATGTGCGTGCAATTTTACCTACCGCTCAATCTCAGGTTTGCGGTTTTCGTTATTTCAACGTCTACGGCCCACGTGAAAGTCACAAGGGCAGCATGGCCAGTGTCGCATTCCATTTGAACAGCCAGATTAAACGCGGTGAAAACCCGAAACTGTTTGCTGGCAGTGAGAATTTCCAGCGTGACTTTATCTATGTCGGCGATGTCGCCGCTGTGAACCTCTGGTTCTGGCAACAAGGTATCTCAGGGATCTTCAACTGCGGCACTGGTCGGGCAGAGACTTTCCAAAGCATTGCCGATGCCGTAGTCGCCTATCACCAACAAGGTAGCGTCGAGTACATCCCATTTCCAGAAGCACTGAAAGGACGTTATCAAGCCTACACTCAAGCCGATACCACTCAACTGCGTGCCGCTGGTTATAGCGCCCAGTTTAAAACTGTCGCCGAAGGGGTGCAGGAGTATATGGTTTGGTTAAATCGTGGTAACTAACTGGAAGGAATAATAAAACAGTATGAAAATACTGGTAATCGGCCCCTCGTGGGTGGGCGATATGATGATGTCGCAAAGCCTCTACCGCACGCTGAAAAGTGAATTACCTAGCGCGGAAATCGACGTCATGGCACCAGCTTGGTGTCGCCCGTTGCTCGCACGGATGCCGGAAGTCAATCAAGCGTTGGCCATGCCGCTTGGGCATGGTGCATTAGCACTGACGGAACGCCGTCGCCTCGGGCTGGCGTTGCGTGATCACGGCTACCAGCGTGCCTATGTGCTCCCTAACTCGTTTAAGTCTGCGTTAGTGCCGCTGTTTGCCAACGTACCACGGCGTATCGGCTGGCGTGGTGAAATGCGCTATGGCCTGCTTAATGATCTACGCGTGTTGGACAAAAACGCCTTTCCGCTGATGGTACAACGCTATGTTGCGTTGGCTTACGATCAACAACAGGTGAAGTGCGCCGAAGACCTGCCATCGCCACTCCCCTGGCCAGCGCTAAAGGTCACTGAATCAGAGCTGGTCGCCTCTGTCGCTGCCTTCAACGTGGTTGCCAACCGACCAATAATAGCTTTCTGCCCTGGTGCTGAATTTGGCCCTGCCAAACGCTGGCCACACTACCACTATGCCACGTTGGCAGCGATGCTGATCGCCTCGGGCTATCAAGTGATTTTACTCGGCTCGGCGAAAGATCAGCTTGCTGGTGAACAGATCCGTTCACTGTTAACAGAAGATACACGTGCTTTTTGCCGCAATCTGGCTGGTGATACCACACTGGATCAGGCTGTCAATCTGCTGGCATTCTGCCATGCCGTGGTGACCAACGATTCCGGATTGATGCATGTGGCTGCGGCACTCGACAAGCCGCTGATTGCACTTTACGGCCCAAGTAGCCCTGATTTTACCCCGCCACTCTCGCCGCAGGCGGTAGTGATCCGTCTAATCAGCGGCTATCACAAAGTGCGCAAAGGCGATAGCGAGCAAGGTTACCACCAGAGTCTGATCGACATTCAACCACAACAAGTGCTGGACGCATTACAACCCTTGTTGGCAAGCCATAAGGGGACATCATGCAGGTCCTGATTGTTAAAACTTCCTCAATGGGAGATATTTTGCACACTTTGCCTGCGCTGACCGACGCAATGCAGGCAATACCAGGCATTCGTTTTGATTGGGTGGTCGAAGAGAACTTTAGCCAGATCCCCACTTGGCATCCAGCGGTTGATCGGGTGATCCCGGTGGCGATCCGCCGTTGGCGTAAGCATTGGTTTTCCGCTGAAGTACGCCAGCAACGCCAACTGTTTAAGCAACTGTTGCAACAGCGCAACTACCATCTTGTTATCGACGCGCAAGGGCTACTAAAAAGCGCCGCGCTAGTCACCCGACTGGCTCACGGTCGAAAGCATGGGCAAGATTGGCACAGTGCGCGCGAACCGCTAGCCAGTTGCTTTTATCAACATCGCCACGCGATCGACAAACAGCAACATGCGCTAGAGCGCACGCGTGAACTCTTCGCCAAAAGCCTGGGGTATGTTAAACCAGCCAGCCAAGGGGATTATGCTATTGCCGCGCATTTTACTGCGCCATCTGAGCAAGCGCAGATACCCTACCTGGTGCTGCTACATGCCACCACGCGTGACGAAAAACATTGGCCAGAAGCGCATTGGCGTGCACTCATCGCCCAAATTGCTGCTACCGGGCTGAAAATCAAGTTGCCGTGGGGGGCTGAGCACGAACGCCAACGTGCACTACGGTTGGCTGACGGCTTTAGTCATGTTGACGTATTGGCAAAGCTGAGCTTGCAGCAGGTTGCCGAAGTGCTGGCTGGTGCTAAAGCCATCGTTTCAGTTGATACCGGTTTAAGCCACCTCGCCGCTGCCTTAGCTCGCCCCAATATTACCCTGTTCGGCCCCACCGATCCGGGTTTGATTGGTGGTTATGGCGCACATCAGCACGCACTGATGGCACCGGGAAAACAGTTGAGTAACCTGAAACCCGAAACCGTCTGGCAACAGTTACAATCCATTCTGTCGGCTTGCTGAATGACGCCACAGCGTCGTTATATTTGGACATGAGCATGTTTGAGCACTAACAATGCCTAGGCAGCAACAGTATCTAGCAACCATAACGTGCAGGCAGCACGAGCACAATGTGGCTAAGCGCTGGCGAGTGGCAACACGACACCCGTCGGCTCAGCCCTAAGGCTGTTGTGTAACAGCCAAATTAACCGTTAGCACAGACATTCGATGGGAAGCTATCAACAATGATATGGTTTATTATCGCCGCACTGGTTGCGGTATTTCTTATTGGCTATCGTTTTATTACTGCTGATGCACGTAAAGCCATCGATTCACTGGCGAATTTTATCAACGTGAAACCCCTGCTGGTTGAATCCATGCTGCAGGAGATGGGCAGTCGCCATAGCCAACTTTTTATCCGTAACCTGAACAACGGCTATACCGAACAGATGCATCAAGCGGCTTACTTGCTGTTTATTTATCATACTTTTGTCAAACAGGCTGATGAACAACAGCTCGCCCAGTGGAGTAAAATATTGCTCAACGCGGGTTTACCGGTGCAACTTAGCGCTGAACACAGTGAAGCAGCACTATTCTATTTTGCTGATTTACAACTGGATCCATTTGAATTAGCACAATTTCGCCGTGCTCTCAGTCAAACCGATTAGCCAACCATTACCCTCATGCTAACCGCAACTAACCGATTTAGCTAAACCGCCAGAATAGCGTCATCTGAATGACGCCACGGAGATAACTATGCGGCTGTTTTTGGCCCCGATGGATGGTGTGCTCGATGCATTAATGCGTGAGCTACTGACCGCAGTCAACGATTATGATCTCTGCATCACCGAGTTTCTGCGTGTGGTTGATCAACGGCTACCCGCTAAATCGTTCTATCGCATCTGCCCTGAACTGCACCACAACGGGCTAACCGCTTCAGGAACGCCAGTACGGATACAACTGCTTGGGCAGCATCCAGAATGGTTGGCAGAAAATGCGGCTTTAGCGGTTGAATTAGGCTCTCATGGTGTCGATCTGAATTGTGGTTGTCCATCCAAGCAGGTCAATGGCAGTGGCGGAGGTGCCAGCCTGCTAAAAGATCCCGATTTAATTTACCGTGCGGCAAAAGCAATGCGTGCCGCAGTGCCAACTTCACTCCCCGTATCGGTCAAAGTTCGCTTAGGCTGGGATTGCAACCGCCACAGTATGGAAATTGCCGATGCCGTACAGCAAGCAGGAGCGAGCGAGATCACGGTGCATGGTCGAACAAAACTGGATGGCTACCGTGCCGACCGGATCAATTGGCCGGCGATCGGCTACATCCGCCAACAGCTCACCATTCCGGTGATAGCAAATGGCGAGATTTGGCATCACCAAAGCGCACAAGCCTGCTTACAAGTGACCGGCTGTGATGCGCTAATGCTCGGACGTGGTGCACTGAACCTGCCCAATCTGAGCAGAGTGATCAGAGAGAACCAGTCCGCTATGCCGTGGCCACAAGTGCTGCAACTACTGCAACAGTATCTACAACTGGAGAAACCCAAAGACAACGGTATGTACCACCTTGCCCGTATCAAGCAGTGGCTGGGATATTTGCGCCAGCAGTACCCAGCAGCCGATATGTTATTTAGTCAGATCCGCGCACTGAAACAGCTAACAGAGATCGCTGTAGTGATTGAGCAAACACTCGCAAGCGTTGATTAGCGCGGTCGTAACACCACTATGCCCGGTGTTTTCTCTAGATAGCGGATAAAATCTGCATTCACAACTTGCCGACTCTCTGCTGGTTGCTCAGTTTGGCGAGACGAGGCGTGGCGTAGCAGTGTGCCCTGTTCAGACACAATAAAAAATCCGGTATGCGTCACATCTAAGCCAGCGAGTGGCGTGTAAATACCAATATAATCACCGTTGTTAAGCTGATTGATCACCTGTTGATCAATCCACTCGCTCGGTAGATAAGTCACCGGCCGTTCAACCACCGCCACTCCAGGCAAGTAAAGCGTACCATCCGCTTTTTGGTTGAGTTGCTTTAGCACCGTGACACTGTGCTGACTGAGCGATGCCGTCACATCATCAGCAATCACCCGTTCACAGTATGCCCAATCGCTGAAAAAGTGGCGACGATGGGCAAAGGTAATATTGCCATTCCGATAACGGGTTTGAACTAAATTCTCCAGCAAGCTAGCTTCACTGCTCGCATGTCGCAACGCCTCTACGTACTCTAAGTAGGTCAAACAATCCAGTTGGCATAAGTCAATCACCAATTGTTCAGCCATGCTCGCTGAGCCGATCAAACGATTTGCCAAATAGGGCGTGGCAAGAAAAAACCGTGACAACTGCTCAATCACCTGCCCCTTTTCCGCATCCGCAAGCGTGCGACGCAGTGCCAATAATGCTGACAACCTTTGGCCACTGGCGCTATCGATGATACCGTTCATAACCGCCACCTCTTTTTAACCATAATCATTTGATTTGAATTAAAACAGGGCCAAATCACCAGACAGTTTAACACTATCATCAATGATTGTTGCCCATGCATACTGCTACTGGTAGCCAACGTCAGCATTCGACTTTTTAACGCCAGGCCACAACTGACCCGGTAAAATCTATCGACATTGGAAACGAGTTCCTCTAATTTACTCACTGCTTTTGTTAGCATGAACCAACTGTTTTTTTCAAAAAAATAACAAATCCCACCGTAGAATAGTGGGCTGGTTTTTTTGTTCATCTTTTAAATCATTTAATTATAGAGGGATTGATTTTGTCTAAGAAACCATTACTCATCTGTTTTTTCCTGCTCTCCAGCAGCCTGTTAGCAGGCTGTGCCAGTGAGTCATCACGCTCAATGGAAGTAGCAAAAGTCGCTTCCTATAACACCCCCTACCAAGGAGCACGCACACCCATCGCAGTCGGCAATTTTGACAACCGTTCCAATTACATGAACGGTATCTTTTCCGATGGTGTTGATCGCCTTGGCAATCAGTCTAAAACGATCCTGATCACTCATTTGCAACAAACCGGACGTTTTAATGTGCTGGATCGCGCCAATATGGCTGCACTGCAAGCTGAAGCTGCACTTTCCGGTCAACGGCAGGCTGTACAAGGCGCACGTTATGTGATCACCGGTGATGTCACCGAGTTTGGACGTAAAGAAGTGGGTGACCACCAGCTATTTGGCATTTTAGGACGTGGCAAAACCCAGGTTGCCTACGCCAAAGTTAACTTAAACGTAGTGAATGTACAAACTTCCGAAGTCGTATTCTCCAGCCAAGGTGCCGGTGAGTACTCGCTTTCCAACCGTGAAGTGATCGGTTTTGGTGGCACCGCTAGCTACGATTCAACATTAAACGGTAAAGTACTTGATTTGGCTGTCCGTGAAGCAGTCAATAATTTGATCAGCGGAATTGATCGTGGCGCATGGCGTCCAGCAAACTAGGGAAGGAAAGCGGAGCATATATTGTGATAACTAAAAAAATCAGTGCAGTGCTGATATTAGCTGTCTGTTTGGTCGGTTGTAGCCGTTCACCACAGCCACTCTATTACTGGGGCGATTATCAGAAAACAATATACCAGTATTATCAGACTGAGAGTGATAGCACAGGTCAGCAGATTGCCAGCCTGCAAGCGATGATTGAGCGTTCTCGCGCCAGCAATAAAGCGCTACCGCCTGGCGTTCATGCACACCTCGGTATGCTATACGCTAAAACAGGAAGAGCTGAACAGGCCGTCGCTGAATTCAATATGGAAAAGTTACTGTTCCCAGAATCTGCGCCATTTATGAACTTTTTAATTAGCAAAGATAAAGGGAGCAGAAAATGAAACATAGATTCGGAGCACTCGTTGCAGTCGCACTGATGCTATTGAGCGGTTGTGCCAAGAAAGCGCCTTATGACTATAGTGCGTTTCATGAAAGCAAACCGCGTTCCATTTTGGTGTTGCCTCCAGTTAGCCAGTCACTTGATATTAAAGCCAGTCACAGTGTGTTGGCCAGCACCAGCCAACCATTGGCTGAAGCCGGCTACTATGTGCTGCCAGTGGCAGTAGTGGAAGAAACTTTCATGCAAAATGGGCTGACCACCGCAGGTGACATTCACGCCGTAAGCATCGAGAAGCTACATCAAATCTTTGCTGCTGATGCGGTGCTGTATCTTGATGTCGTCAAATATGGTACTAACTACATTCTGTTAGCCAGTGAAACACGGGTAACGATTAACGCACGACTGGTTGATCTGCGTAGTGGTAAACTGCTCTGGAGCGGAAGTGGTAGCGCATCCAACAACGAAGGTGGCAACAGCAATAATGGTCTGTTAACCCAGTTGATCGTCGCAGCGGTACGGCAGGTTGTTGATACTATTAACGACAAAGGATTTGAGATCGGTGCGGTCGCCAACAATCGGCTACTATCGGCTGGTCGAGAAGGGGGTATTCTCTACGGCCCACGCTCACCAAAATATACCCAACAATATTAAATCGTTTTGCGGCAGCCAGTCGGCTGTCGCAAACTAATCTGAATTTACTGTGTTGGGCGAATGTCAGTAAATAAAATAGAGGTATCGGGGACTCAGTAAGGTACAAGGCGGTATGAAAATTCCAAAGAGACTGCAACCATTGGTTGACGATGGGCTGATTGATGATGTCATTCGGCGTTTAAAGAGCGGCAAGGAGGCGGACGTATTCATTGTGCGATGTGGTGATGAAATCCGCTGTGCTAAGGTGTACAAAGAGGCGGAAAAACGCAACTTCAAACAGGCGGTACACTACCAAGAGGGGCGCAAAGTACGCAATAGCCGTGATGCGCGCGCAATGCATAAAGGATCCAAATTTGGTCGTCAACAGCAGGAAGAGGCTTGGCAGAATACCGAAGTAGACGCACTCTATCTGCTGGCTAAAGCCGGAGTTCGTGTTCCACAACCAGATATCTGTTTGGATGGCGTGTTATTGATGGAACTGATCACCGATGCTGATGGAGCAGTAGCCCCACGTCTTAGTGATGTTGAGTTAGATGAACCGCAAGCATTACGTGATCATGCGTTAATGATGAACTACGCTGTACGCATGCTTTGTGCCGGTTTAGTACATGGCGACCTGTCCGAGTTTAACGTGTTGGTTGATCAGCACGGGCCAGTGATCATTGATCTGCCACAAGTGGTTGATGCTGCAGCCAACAATCATGCTAAAAGCATGTTTGAGCGTGATATTAACAATATTACTCAATACTATGGACAATATGCCCCTCAACTGCTGAATACCCAGTATGCGAAAGAGATCTGGTCGCTGTATCAGGCAGGGAATTTAACGCCAGAAAGCCCACTGACAGGCCATTTCATTGAACAACAAAAACGTGCCGATGTCAGTTCAGTGCTACACGAGATCCAGGCTGCAACAGAGGAGCATCAACGCCAATTAATGGCACGCAATAGAGAAGATTGACCTCCGTTGTCCACTGCTACGGGTGATAAACACGTCATTACCCGTAGTTTATTGCATCTCAACCACCCAAACCAATAAAACATCAAGAATTTAAATTTAATTTAAAATTAAAACAAAAAGTTATGCTCTAATCTTTTTTCTTAACCTGCTCTGCCATACCAAAGTGATGCTCCACCACTTCACGTTAATCTCAGCTAATTTCTCCCTATTAACAACCTCTTTATCACCTTACCTCGCTTTCCCATTTTCAATTAGAATTACGTAACTATTTCTTGCCTTAATCGATAATTAGAGCATATTTTCCAAATTTCATCATGCTGCATGATTTAACGAAAAATCACATCATTATCAATTATTGCACTGAAAAGATTGTATTTAATTTTTTTTCAGAAATTTCAAAGCATAAACTTTTAACATTTTATATACTATTTTAAAAATCAAAAACATAAGAAATAATAAATTAATCTGGAATATTGCAGAATTAAATGCTAGGTTAGCAAGTGTAACGATACGTTTTTCTGTACCTTGAAGTATTAAGTGTAGCGGTTCCTTTGATAACTGAGTTGAATTAAATCTGCGCGAGTTAGCATCCCACCGAATCTGCTGCAAAAGTTCTCGGTGTGCGTGATCACTGGCGGTATTGCCTGAGTGGTAGACACTGCGGTTAAACAGTAACCGCGCTTGTTGCTCATCGTCTGTTGGGATGTCTTGATAACTTGAGTTGACCACTGTTTTGGTTTTGTAGGGAGGATAACCAATTGAAAATTTACAGTTTAATTGAACATTCACAGCAAGATACAGCCAGAAACTTTGCAATAAAAACGACAGAAGATGAAGATATTGTAAATCGATCTATCCAGTACCAATACGCTATCAATAACAACGCCCCCTCTCTTTCCCTTTCTACTAACATCACGACAAGAAATCTTTTTTCTCGCCGTCTGAAATACGGTAACGCACTATGTAGCCTACTCATGGGCACGGCTTTACTGCTCACTGAACCCGTGTTTGCTGCTTCCATTCGTGCCGTTGTTGAAGCAGGCCGTTCAGGTATTGTCGGGAGTACCACCACGGTGACAGGGTCTTTAGCAGGCCCTAGTTATTATGAAACCATATACTCGGCATCTGGCTTCCCTGGAATTTCTACCTCTGGCTCCGGCTGTACCAAAGCAAGCGAGCTGGTGGCAGGATTCAGCCAAATTTATGGGTTTAAATTAACCGGCGTTGCTCAAGGCGCTACGGAAGGCGCTGTGTTGTTAGCTGAAGGTATCGGTACTTGGCAACGAACTTTGGTTGATACCACTAACAACTTTGCAGAAGAATTGCTGATTGGTACCGTGGTGTTTACCAAAGGGCTATGGATTAATAACTTTAACAGTCAATTTCTTGGTTATTCCTCAACAAGCAGCTATGATGATGGTCTTAATAATCAACAATTTAGCGGAAGCTCAACCATTGTTTGCCCGACAATTTTTCAAAAAGGCAACGCAGGTATCATGAGTGGATTTGAATGGAAAACAAATGATGACACAAGAAGATCTACGTTGAATGTCCGTTTTCTGATCGATGCGCCAAGTGGTGGAATGAGACCAGGAAGGTACACCAGCCCTCGGCTGTACTTTATCGATTCTGGCTATGACATGATCGGTAATAATCTATATCAAGAGCTCTTTTCAGAGGTAGAAGTGGTGGTTGCCAATTACTCCTGTTCTATCAACACACAACAGCAGCATAATATCGAGTTAGACCAGAAGACCAGCACTGTAGCTGTGGGCACGACGTTGTGGAAAACTACGCAAGCGGTCAGCGTTATTTGCAATGATAATGGTGGTTCTGAAAGCAACATTACTCCCTGGTTATCAATTATTGCCGCCGGTAAATCAGCAGGTGATAACCTAGAACCGTTAAACCTGGGGGTAGCCGGTACTGATGGTTTGGTCATACGCGGAGCTTGGGACACCACTCAGGAGCCAACCTGTGGCCCACAAGCAGCAGCTATGGCAAACTCAATGTACTTTGATGGTCGAGATGGCGTCGGATTAAAAGAGATCACTGTAAATAGCACTAATGTTAATGCCGAAGCAAAGGACATCATGTTCGTGCTGTGTAAAGTCGATGCAGTCGATGCAGGAGATTATGAGGCGCAAGCCACTATCTCAGTAGTGCAGCGATAACCGTCTATTTTACCTTTGATCGCCCAGCTCCAGCGTCAACAACAGGCAGCCACACTTGCTGTTGACGCTGTTATCGGTGATGACTGCCGGTTCAACTTTTGCTCAGTAGTGATCCTCTACCAGTCAAGAAAAATAAATACGATATTGTGATCCACCAATCAGATCGCCGCTTGAAAGGGAAATCGGTTGGGATTATAGTCGAGTGGCTTATTCTCAGGGCGGGGTGCAACTCCCCACCGGCGGTAGATCATCGTTATGCGGTTTTGTTTGATTGCAGTCTGTTAATTCAGTGTGTTGAAAAACTTAACAGCAGAAGATGAAAGCCCGCGAGCGCTCAGCCTGATGTTTCTGGCCTGTTGTTGATACAAAATCTCCATGACAGCAGACAAGATAACCTCGGGTTAGAGGTCAGCAGATCCGGTGTAACTCCGGAGCCGACGGTTATAGTCCGGATGGGAGAGAGTAACGGATACCTGCTAGGCTGTGCCTAGTTTGCGTTATTTTTGGTTGTATTATCGCCACTCCTCAAGATCGCCCTGATTCTGGTAATCCATAATTTCAGTGAGGTTTTTTTACCATGAATCAGACTCTACTTTCCGATTTTGGCACCCCGTTAGAACGGGTCGAGCGCGCTTTAGATGCACTGCGTGCAGGGCACGGCGTAATGGTGCTTGATGATGAAAACCGTGAAAACGAAGGCGACATGATCTTCGCTGCAGAAACCATGACACAGCAACAAATGGCACTGACCATTCGTCATGGCAGCGGTATTGTCTGCCTTTGCATCACCGAAGATCGCCGTCAACAGCTTGATCTGCCAATGATGGTACCACACAATTCCAGCCAGTTCCAAACTGCCTTTACTGTCACCATCGAAGCAGCGCAAGGGGTAACGACCGGTGTTTCAGCCGCTGATCGTCTCACCACCATTCGGGCTGCGATTGCCGATGGCGCAAAACCCAGTGACTTACACCGTCCAGGACATGTATTCCCATTACGCGCTCAAGTCGGTGGTGTGTTAACTCGTCGCGGTCACACCGAAGCAACGATTGACCTAGTTTCGATGGCCGGTTTCAAACCTGCTGGTGTCTTGTGTGAACTAACAAACGATGACGGTAGCATGGCTCGTGCGCCAGAGGTGATCACCTTTGCCAAGCAGCATCATATGGTAGTACTAACGATCGAAGACCTGGTTGCCTACCGTCAGTTGAAAGAGAAGAAAGCAAGCTAATCAAAAAAATAGCTGGCCCTCCCTCAGTTTATGAGTTGTGAAAAAGCCGCATATTGCGGCTTTTTCAATCTTCCGGGTATCAACCCAAAATAATATGTGGGTAAAAGCGTGAGAGATCCTGGGTAATCAATTCACGATCTTCACGGATGCCAATACCACAAGGCTGATCATCCACTAGCCAGCTACCAATCAATGTATAGCTATCGGCAAACTGCGGCAGTGGATAGAACTGCTGCACAATCATCCCCTCTTCACCGTATGGCCCTTCAACAGCGGCGATCTTCTTCCCCTCTTTCACAATCTGAATATTGGCCCCTTCGCGTGAAAACAGAGGTTTAATCACATAGTGATCCAACTCTGGATGTTCATCCTCAGCAAAATAAGCCGGTAACAGATTGGGGTGATTAGGGAACATTTGCCACAGTAATGGCAACAACGCTTTATTGGAGACAATACTTTTCCAGGCAGGCTCAAGCCAACGCACGCCCGCATCCTCCAGTTTGGTGGAAAACACCTCGCGCAGCATAAACTCCCAAGGATAGAGCTTAAACAAGTTCGTGATCACTTGATCCTGCTGGTCAGTAAACTGCCCTTTCTCCCCTAAACCGATCTGGTCAATGGCAAGAAACTCGGTCGCCAAACCAGCCTCTTCGGCACAATCCTGCAGATATTGCACCGTACAGCGATCTTCTTCACTCTCCTGACAGCAAGCAACATGCAACAAATTGACGCCATAATCAGCGCTCAACACCGCAAAACGCTCAATCAGCCTCTCCTGCAGACTGTTGTACTGATCCGCTTCGGCAGGCAATCGCCCAGCATTGATCTGATCCTCTAACCAGATCCATTGGAAAAACGCCGCCTCATAGAGAGAAGTCGGTGTGTCTGCATTATTTTCCAGCAACTTAGGGGGGGTTATGCCATCGTAGGCCAGATCAAGACGAGAATAGAGTGAAGGCTGCTTGGTACGCCAGGCATGACGGACAAAACTCCAAGTGTGCTTGGGAATACGGAACTTGGTCATCAACTGATCACTTGCGATCACCTTCTCTACCGCCTGCAAACACATCTGGTGCAATTCAGCGGTAGCCTGTTCAATCTCTTCAATTTGCGCCAACGTAAACTGGTAGTAGGCATCTTCACACCAGTAAGGCTCACCGTACATAGTGTGGAACTCAAAGCCAAACTCAACGGCTTTTTCACGCCAGTCAGCTCGTTCACTGATTGCAATGCGCTTCATCTGATCAACCGCCGCTACTGCGCGAACTGCTACTACGTGAAGATGAGGTGGCACTGGTTTTACGCTGCATCGCTGATTGCTTTGCCACACTGTCACCAAAACCACCACGTGTAATGGTATTCGTCACCGTAGGCTTAGGTGCCATTGCCGATTTTGGCACAGTCATGGTACGCCCACCGGCCGTTGCCGCCCCGTAGTTTTTACCACTGGCATCAACAAACTTACCATTTGCCGGGCTAGCTGGATTCCGTGAGGTGAACAGAGGCTGCTGGGCATAACCACGGTTACTCATCATGCTGCCCATCATGTACCCGGCCATCAACGGCATCCAAACACTGCCCGAAGAGCTGGATGCTGCTGTTGTCGTGGCAGTATTAGCTGATGTATCAGGTGCCATACTTGCTTGCGCGGGTGCTTGAGTACACTGTGATTCACCAAATTCAGCCACACAATCTTCGCGACTGGCATACTTGGGTGCCGTTCTCTCTGCTTCTTTCAACGCATTGTTATAAGCAACAGTACACTGTTCACTGATCGACGGATTAGCACGTGCGCAGTCATCTGCATTTTGATACAGCGAGACTGTCTCATCGGTCTGCTCACACCCTGTCAAGGTCAACGCGGTGGTGATCGCCAAAGCAACCGGTGTGATACGAGCCTCACGCCAGGATTTGCGAAAGGTCTCTTTATTGATACTTTTTGTCCGTTTCATCACTCGTCATCTCCTCACTTGAGCCATCATTAGCTCACTCAGTCATGCTGCTAAGCATAGGGGAAAAAGGTAGAGAGTTAAAGCCAAAATTCCAATCAAATCGAATCTTTACCAAACTATAGCTTACTGTTTTTGTTACACACTTTGCGCAAACAACCCTACAGCCACTGATCTTACTAACCACTTGTTGCAACAGCTTTAACCGACTATCAGCAAATAACCCACCTGCCAGCGTGCTGTGATTAGCTCACTGACTAATGTGCGCCAGCTCGCTTTCTATCGCCGCTGATCACCACCAACGTTACATAATGAAACGTTGCCCCATGTTATACGTTCCAATATGTAACGTTTTTTTTATTGTTCTCCAGTCACTCGGTAATCCGTATAGTCACTGTCATAACAATGTACTACGTTGTTTGACCTGAAATCTGAACGCGACCACTACCAATTTTCCTATAAGCTATTAAGGAGTCAGTTATGTTGAGAATCATTCAGTCACCCAGCAAATATATTCAAGGTGCCAATGCATTGGCCGCTGCTGGCGAGTACGTAAAGCGATTAACCGACCACTTTTTTATTATCGCCGATGATTTCGTGATGAAACTGGCTGGTGATACTGTAGCCAGCAGCCTGCAACAACACGGTGTAAAAAGCCACTCGGCGATCTTCAAAGGTGAATGTTGCCATAAAGAGATCAAACGCCTCACTGCTGAGTTAAAACAGCATGGCTGTAAAGGTGTGATCGGTATCGGTGGCGGTAAAACTCTGGATACCGCCAAAGCGATTGCTTACTTCGAACAGCTTCCTGTCGCATTGATGCCCACGATCGCCTCAACCGATGCCCCTACCAGCGCGTTATCGGTGATTTATACCGAACATGGTGAATTTGAAGAGTACCTGATCTACCCAAGCAACCCAGACATGGTGATCATGGACAGTGCGATTATTGCCAAAGCACCGGTACGCTTACTGGTGGCAGGCATGGGGGACGCACTCTCCACCTATTTTGAAGCACAAGCTTGCTATCAATCACGCGCCATCAGTATGGCCGGTGGTCAATCGACACTCGCTGCATTAAGTTTGGCGCGGTTATGCTATGAAACCCTACTCGCGGAAGGGGTTAAAGCCAAACTGGCCGCAGAATCAGGCATTGCTACCGAAGCGGTAGAACGCATTATTGAAGCGAATACCTACCTCAGTGGTCTTGGATTTGAAAGCAGTGGCCTTGCTGCTGCCCACGCAATCCACAACGGTTTCACCGTGCTAGAAGAGTGCCACCATATGTACCACGGCGAGAAAGTCGCTGTAGGCACACTGTCACAACTCACTCTGCAAAATAGCCCAATGGAGTTGATCGAGACCGTACTCGATTTCTGTCACAAAGTTGGTCTACCGATTACCCTTGGCCAAATGGGGATCAGTGGCGATCTGGACGAAAAGATTGGCCGAGTTGCGGTGGCAAGCTGTGCTGAAGGTGAAACCATCCACAACATGCCATTTAAGGTAACACCGGATCTGGTCAAAGCAGCAATTTTGACTGCTGACAAATTGGGCACAGCCTGGCTAAAACGCGGCTAGACAGATCTGTGACGCTGCTCACTGCATCCCACTGTCTGAACATTAATACCTGACGCCTTTAGGTGTTACTTTCACCATCACCGCTACCATCTCCAAACGTAACCGCTTGGAGATGGTTCTGAGCAATATGACACCGCTGATGGTGAACCCCCGCTCCAACCGAGGAATAACACGGTGAAAAAACTTATCAATGAAGTTGAATCAGTACTGAATGAACAATTATTAGGCATGAGCGCAGCTCACCCTGAATTACAAATCCACCAAGATCCGCTGTTTGTCACCCGCACCGCCGGTCCGACTGAAGGAAAGGTGGCTCTACTGTCTGGTGGCGGCAGTGGACATGAACCGATGCACTGTGGTTTTGTTGGCGCAGGCATGTTAGATGGTGCTTGCCCTGGCGAAATTTTCACCTCACCAACACCAGATAAAATGTACGAATGTGGTCTGGCGATTGATGGTGGCGCTGGCGTACTGCTGATCATTAAAAACTACACCGGTGACGTGCTCAATTTTGAAACCGCAACAGAACTGCTACACGAAAGTGGCATTGCGGTTGCCACAGTGCTGGTCGACGATGATGTAGCAGTGAAAGATAGCCTGTTTACCGCTGGGCGACGCGGGGTAGCCAATACCGTACTGATGGAAAAACTGCTCGGTGCAGCAGCAGTGAGAGGTGATGATCTGGATGCCATCGTCGCCTTAGGACATAAAATTAACAACCAAGGACACTCATTAGGTATTGCGCTCGGTGCCTGTACCGTGCCAGCAGCCGGTAAGCCCTCGTTTGTGCTGGCTGACAACGAGATGGAGTTTGGCGTTGGCATCCACGGTGAACCGGGGATCGAACGGCGCCCGTTTGTCTCACTAGACCAGACTGTTGATGACATGTTTGCAACCTTGGTTGATCACGGCCCATATCAACGCACCATCCGCATCTGGGATCGTAAATTGGGCGAATGGCGTGAAGAAGTTCAGAGTAAATCAGCACTCACCAAAGGTGATCGCGTCATTGCACTGATTAACAACCTTGGTTCAACACCACTGTCTGAACTCTACGGTGTCTATAACCGCTTAGTGAGCTGCTGTCGCCATGCAGGCATCAGCATTGAACGTAACCTAATCGGTTCATACTGCACCTCTCTGGATATGCAAGGAGTCTCAATCACGTTACTGAAAGTGGATGATGAACTGCTATCACTGTGGGATGCGCCGGTAAAAACACCAGCGCTGTGCTGGGGGTAAGGAGAGAACATGACACTAAGCAAACAACAGGTGGTCGAGTGGTTAATGCGCTGTGGTGATGTTTTTGCCCAACAGCGTGACTTTCTCACCCAACTGGACACAGAAATTGGCGACGGTGACCACGGTTTAAACATGAACCGAGGCTTCAACAAAGTAGTAGAAAAGCTGCCTTCTGTTGCCGATAAAGACATCGGCTTTATTCTCAAGAATGCAGGCATGACTCTGCTTTCCAGTGTAGGAGGGGCGAGCGGTCCACTGTTTGGCACCTTCTTTATCCGTGCAGCTCAAGTAGCGAACGCCAAGCAGAGTTTAGATCTGGCGGAATTAAAAGCGGTACTACAAGAGGGCGCTGACGGCGTATTGATGCGTGGCAAAGCCGAACCGGGTGATAAAACCATGTGTGATGTCTGGGGACCGGTAGTAGAAAGTCTCACTCACTCACTACAGCAGCAGTTAAGTGTCAGCCAAGCGTTACAACAGGCAGCAACACGCGCAGAGCAGGCAGCACAGGCAACCATCACCATGCAAGCACGCAAAGGACGCGCCAGCTACCTTGGTGAGCGCAGTATCGGCCACCAGGATCCGGGTGCAACCTCTGCCATGTTGATGATGCAAACACTCGCAACGGTGGTAGAGGCAACAGGATGATCAATATCGTAGTGGTTTCGCACAGTGCACGCTTGGCACAAGGCGTTGAAGAACTGGCTCGCCAGATGATGAGCAGTAACGGCTGCCGGTTAGCACTGGCAGCCGGTGTCGATGACGAACAGAACCCGATTGGCACCGATGCGATCAAAGTGATGGAAGCCATTGAGTCAGTTGCAGATGCTAGCGGGATTGTCGTTCTAATGGATTTAGGCAGCGCACTACTGAGTGCCGAAACAGCGCTGGAGCTGTTAGATCCTGAGATTGCCGAGCGTGTCACGCTCTGTTCTGCGCCACTGGTTGAAGGGACCTTAGCCGCTGTCGTCACTGCCAATGCTGGCGGAACGCTGGAACAGGTACTGGCTGAAGCACGTGGCGCACTACAGGCCAAACAGGCACAACTGGGTGATAACAGCGCCAGCGACGCCCCCGAGACACCCAGTGTACCGCTCGATGATGCTAACAGCGTAAGCTGGCAAGTACTCAATCCACACGGACTACACGCCCGCCCAGCAGCGCGTTTGGCCGAAGTATTGGCGCCGTTTGATGCTGAATTGGTGTTAGAAAAAGCGGGGCGAGGTGTTAACCCACGCAGTGTCAGCCAGTTGGCTCTACTGCAAGTTGGCTACGGTGATACCGTGCGCTTATTTGCCCGTGGGCCGCAAGCTGCGGAAGCATTAGCCGCATTTGCCGCGCTCTCAGCACAGCATTTCGGTGAAACCATTAGCGAACCACAGACCTCATTGGCCGGAGTTGCAGTAAAAGAGAGTGCCGTAAGTGGGCCACTGTGCCGCGTAGAAAAAGTGTGGCCGGCCGTGATAGCGCGACAAATCACCCCTGATGATGTGGCTGCGGAACAACAACGGCTTCAGCAAGCAATTCGGCGCACACTCACCGATTTGGAGCAACTGGCTGAACGGACTGAACAACTGATTGGCCAATCACAAGCAGGGATCTTCCAAGCCCACGCAATGCTGCTGGACGATGAAGATCTGCAACAGGCTGCGACAGCAAAAATTGCCCAACACTTATGCAGTGCTGAGCAGGCACTGGCACAAGAGCTGGAGCAGATTGCCGCTGACTATCGCGCGCTTGACGATGCCTATCTACAAGCGCGCGAGTTGGATGTGCGTGATATTTTGCGCCGCGCGCTCAGCCATCTGCAACAGCAGTCACTACCGCAGTTAACACTGAATCAACCCGCTATTCTGGTGATGGACGAGATACTGCCTTCTGAGGTAGTGCTGCTTGAACGCCAGCATATACTGGGTATCTGTCTCAGTAGTGGTAATGCGCTGTCACATGCTGCGATCTTGGCCAAAGCAATGGGCATTCCAATGCTGGTTGGACTCGGTACCCCTCTGAACAGCATCAGCGATGGGCAAAAAGCGACACTGGATAGTGCGCAAGGTGTATTGCAACTGGCGAGTTAACCGCCAAGTCCTGCCTTCACCGGCACGTGTCATTAGAAACGCTGCTTAAACTGGCGGATATCAATCTGTAGCTGCTTGATTTTCCGCCATAAGGTGGTACGACTGATCCCTAGCAGTGGTGCCATCTCGTTCAGTTGCCCGTGGCTGACATTCGCTGCACGGATGATCGCCTGACGCTCCATTTCAGTTAACGTCAACAACGGTAACTCTGGCTGACTTTCACTCTCCAGTAACGGCTGCTGGCTTAGCAGATGTGCTGGTAAATCTGGCAGTTGGATATGATGTCCTTGGCAGATCATAGCAGCGCGTTCAATCACCCCTTTTAGCTCTAAATCATTACCTGGCCACAAATAGAGCTCAAGTTGCGTGATCACTTGTTCATCGATACGAAAACGACACTGGAAATGCTGCTCCAAACTGCGTAAATGGTGCTGCACCAATTGTGGAATATCACTCAAACGCTGGCGCAACGGCGGGATCTGGATCTCAAACGCCTGCAAACTGTAAAACAGCTGACGGCGAAAACGGTTCTGCTGTACCAACAGCGGCAGATTGGCACTACTGCTGGCAATAATACGCACATTCACCGGTATCAGATGGCTTGAGTTGATGCGCATGACAACACCAGTTTTCAGGATCTGTAACAGCGCGGACTGCATCTCAGGTGACAAATACTCAATCTGCTCCAGATAAAGCGTGCCGCCATTAGCCAGCTCAAACCGGCTAAGCTGCCCAGCCTCCTCTGCACTGGCACCACTACCGAGCAGTGCTTTTAGCCCCTGCTCCTCCGGGAGTAACTGACAGTTAAGCGCAATATAGGGGCCAGCAGCACGTTCACTGGCATTGTGGATCGCCTGGCTAATCAGCTCCTTGCCAACTCCCTCTTCACCGCATAACAAAATAGGATGGCTGCCTTTTGCTGCCTGCTGCCCGTAGCGGATCAAGCGGCGCATCTCCTGAGTACCGGAAGGCATCTGTTCAAAGCTGTGGCTAACACGGCCAATCTGGCTACTGACATATTGGTGCAGTCTCTCCAGCGGATGTAGCAACGCGATAAAACTACAGTGCTCACCATCAGGTATCGGTTTCAGTGTTAACAGTGCGCTAATAAATTGACCATGATTCTCAAACGTCACTTCGACATGCTGTAACGACTGGCGCTGTTCAATCGCACGATTAAGCAGTGCCGGTAATGTCAGCAACTGTGTTAACGGCTTGCCCTGACTCTGCTGTTCATGCAGTTTCAGCATCGCCGCAGCACGTTGATTAAGGTATTGCAGGTGACCACGATGATCCCAAGCCATCACGCCATCATCAACGCTGTCGAGCAGGCCATTAAGCTGGTTAAGATGGCGATTAGATTCAGCCAACAATCCATCTGCATTGAGCGCATTGCCGATTTCCCTGGCAATTGCCAAAATCAGCGAGAGATCACTGGCACTGACATGGGCTAATCCACAACCGAGCGCCAACGTGCCACGTTGACGACCGCTGTTATCATAAACCGGTGCCGCACAGAACGACCAGCTATGCAAGGCCTGACGAACATGTTCCGTGCCGTACACCTGAATCGGGTGCCCCTCAAGCGCCGCCAGCGCTGGTGCATTGGTACCGATATCTCCCTCGGCCCAATAAGCACCAGGCACAAACCCCAGTTCAGCCAACTGCTGACGAGTCTGTTGATCACCACACTGCCACAGGGTGCAACCGCTCTCATCCAGGATCATCAACACACAGTGGCGTTGTTCCATGTATTCCCAAGCATCTTCCAGTGCAGCCTGACCTAAGGTGATAAAGTCATCTTTCCGCTGACAGATCGAGTGGAAAGTCGCCCCCAGCGCACGGTGTGGCGCTTTCCACACCGTCGGTTTCATCAGAGTACGGCAGCGCAGCCAGGAAGCGTAGATTGCTGGCTCTGGCTGCTGTTGGGCCGCCAGAGACCCGCTGGCAATCAACTGTTGCCAGCGTGAAGCATTCTCCTGCAGATCCTGTTGAGTCATTGATCGCATCAGCGGTTTATACCGTTACTGTGCGACATAAGGTTGCAATTGAAATACCACATCGACCTGATCACTAAACTGGATCACCTGCTGTTCGTAAGTTTGTGCCACATCCGCCTCAGACATTGCCACCGCACTTTTGAACATACGGCCAATCGGCATAGGTTGGGCATTAGCAACACGATAACGAATGCTATATATCGGCCCTAACTGGGTACTAAATCCTTCTGCCAGTAACTGCGCTTGCTCAATAGCATTCTTGATCGCCTGCTGACGAGCCTGCTCACGATAGCGATCAGGATTGGCCACCCCCAAATCGATCGCGCGGATCTCATTTAAACCTGACTGCAATGCACCATCGAGCAGTTGATTCAGTTTATCTAACTGCCGCAACGTGACTTGCACGCTACGTATCGCTCGATAACCTTTCAAAACTGATGTTCCATTGCTCTGATACTGATATTCCGGCTGTGTGCGCAAATTGGCAGCACTGATATCTTTCTTATCAATACCGTTTTTTTGCAGGAAGGCAAAATATTGTGCTACTCGCTGATCAACCTGCTGCTTAGCCTGTGCCGCATCAGCAGAAGAGATGCTCACTTCGATTGAAAGAGTAGCAATATCAGGTATTGCATCCACGCTAGCACTGCCCGAAGTGACGACATGAGGGCCATTTGGCAATTCCGCTGCCGGTAATGCGAGAGAAAAACTCGCCAATCCAATCATTGCGGTCAACGCCAATACATTAAGTTTCATAATATCTCCTCAAGTGACCAGTGATTTCATCTATATCCTTGTTACACAAAGTTGTAAGTAAGCGGCAACTTTGTGTAATAGGTATATACTAATACTACACACTAACCCTATCGACGGTCGGTAGGGCTTTACGTATAGTACGAGCAATTTTGTTGCCTATACAGGGTTACACAATGATTATCAGTTTAATTGCAGCGTTGGCAGTAGATCGAGTGATCGGTATGGAAAATGCCATGCCGTGGCGTTTATCTGGCGATTTAGCATGGTTTAAACGCAACACATTGAATAAACCAGTGATTATGGGTAGAAAAACCTTTGAGTCGATCGGCCGAGCACTCCCCGGACGCCACAACATTGTGCTCAGCAGCCAACCCGGTACTGCACCTGATGTCACTTGGGTCTCCTCCGTTGCTGAAGCATTGGCTGCGGCTGGTGATGCAGAAGAGATCATGGTGATCGGCGGTGGACAGATCTACACCCAATTCCTGCCCAAAGCTAGTCGGATGTATTTGACTCACGTTGATGCTGAAGTTGAAGGAGATACCCATTTTCCCGATTATGAGCCGGATGAATGGCACTCGTCATTTAGCGAGTTTCACGACGCCGATGAGCTAAATTCACACAGCTACTGCTTTGAAATTTTAGAACGCCGCAAGTAACGCTGCCGCCTGTTACCACAAACAACCGATATCCCATCCCAGAGCGCGCTGTTTTGGCTCCGGTTAACCGAGAGCCAAAACAGCCGATTTTCGTCAATCACGCAATTAAAAATCCGGTTCCGCACGAAAATGCATCGGCGACAAATAGACCGGATGCACAATACAGAGCTGTTGTGCATGAAGCTGTAGCCGTGACGCCATCGCCTTAACCTCTGCCGGAGCGTAAAAACCATCGCCAAGAATTGGATGCCCCAACGCCTGCATATGCAAACGCAGTTGATGAGATCGCCCAGTAATTGGCGTCAGTTTTACCCGAGTACATAACTGCTGTTCACGACAAATCACCTGATATTCGGTCTGTGCCGCTTTACCTGTGGTGAAACAGACTTTCTGCAATGGCCGGTTCGGCCAATCACAAATCAAAGGTAAATCAACCACACCCTGTTCCTGCGGCAGATACCCCCAGACGCGAGCAATGTAACACTTCTTCGGTTCACGCTCGCGAAATTGGCGCTTCAGCTCACGCTCAGCCGCCTTGTTCAACGCCACTACAATCACGCCACTGGTCGCCATATCCAAGCGGTGTACGGATTCTGCCGCTGGGAAATCACGCTGAATACGCGTCATCACACTATCTTTATGTTCTGCAGCGCGCCCAGGCACCGAGAGTAACCCGCTCGGTTTATTCACCACGATAATATGTTGATCCTGATAGAGCACATGCAGCGGATCTTGAGGCGGACGGTAAGGTTCCATTTCGATTCAGCTCCACTGAAAGGGGCAGTATGCTACACGATACTGCCACAGTGAATAAATTACTGGTGAGTGACCACCACTACGCGAATAGCATCCAGCCGCCACCTGGCATCATTAAGATGCATCAGTGTCTGCTCTCGGCTCTCCGATAAGGCAGCAATCTCATCATCACGAATATTCGGATTCACCGCTTTCAGTGCTTGCAAACGCGCCAACTCAGTACTGAGCTTATCATCGGCCTCCTGTTTGGCTTGCATCACCAGTGCCGCAGCCTGTTGTTCAACCTGCGGTTCCGCTGCCAACAGCATCTGATAAATCTCTGACTGCAACGCATTAACCAACTTACTGCCGGTGTGTTGATTGACTGAACTTAACTGGCGGTTGAAGCTTTCAAACTCCACTTGTGCCGCCAAATCAGTCCCCTTGCGATCCAGCAATAAACGGATCGGTGTCGCCGGCAAAAAACGACTTAATTGCAACTGTTTGGGTGCCTGTGCTTCCACCACATAAATCAACTCCAACAATGCAGTACCCACCGGCAGTGCTTTGTTTTTCAGCAAAGAGACACTTGAGCTACCGGTATCACCAGAGAGGATCAAGTCCAACCCGTTGCGGATCAACGGATGTTCCCAGCTAATAAACTGTGCATCCTCGCGCGATAAAGCCTGTTGACGATCAAACGTCACCGTACACCCTTCTTGCGGCAGGCCTGGAAAATCGGGCACCAGCATATGATCAGAAGGAGTAAGGATGATCAGATTATCGCTGCGATCTTCCTGATTAATTCCAATAATATCAAACAGATTAATCGCAAAGCTGATTAAAGCAACATCATCATCCTGAGCAGTGATCGCCGCAGCCAGTGCTTGTGCTTTTTCACCGCCATTTGAGTGGATCTCTAACAGCCGATCTCGCCCCTGCTCAAGTTGAGCCTTCAACTGGTTATGCTGTTGGCGGCAGTGATGGACAAACTCATCCAGCCCCTGCTGCTCGGTTGGGGCAGCAAGATAATGAATGAGCTGCGCATGACTACTGTCATAAATCGTTCTTCCTGTCGGACAGGTATGCTCAAAAGCATCCAGCCCTTCGTGGAACCAACGCACCAATACCGCCTGTGCACTGTTTTCCAGATACGGCACCATAATCTGAATGTCATGCATCTGCCCAATGCGATCCAAGCGCCCAATACGCTGCTCGAGCAGATCTGGGTTAAACGGCAGATCGAACATGATCAACCGACTGGCAAACTGAAAATTACGCCCTTCAGAACCAATTTCAGAGCAGAGCAATACCTGCGCTCCCTCTTCCTGTGAGGCAAAATAGGCAGCAGCACGATCGCGCTCAATCAACGTCAATCCCTCGTGGAACACCGCCGCGCGGATCGCCTCACGCTGACGCAGCCACTGCTCAAGTTGCAGTACCGTCTCAGCCTTGGCACAAATCACCAACACCTTCTCGTGACGATGTGCCAACAGATGTTCCAGCAACCACTCGGCACGCGGATCAAAGCTGAGCCAACTACCATGTTCACCCTCCAGTTGTTGGTAGATCTGCTCTGGATAGAGCATATTACGCGCACGCTCTTCAACGCTTTTCTTGGCATCCATCAGTGCGGCCACCTTCAGCGCCACCTGATACTGTGCGGGTAACGGTAACTTGATTTGATGCAGATAGCGGTGCGGAAAACCCTTCACACCCTGACGGGTGTTACGAAACAACACCCGGCTGGTGCCGTGACGATCGGTCAGCATCGTGACCAGTTCCTGACGAGCCAGTAGGCTATTGTCGCTATCACTATTAGCGGCCTTCAGCAGTGGCTCAATATCCTGTTCTTCGATCAACTCACCCAACAGATTGAGTTGGTTATCGGTTAAGCGTTCACCACTCAGCAACAGAGCCACCGCATCGGCGACAGGCCGATATTGCTGCTGCTCTGCCACAAACTCGTCATAGTGATGAAAACGGTTGGCATCGAGCAGACGCAAGCGGGCAAAGTGACTCTGCTGTCCAAGTTGCTCTGGTGTCGCAGTCAACAACAGCACCCCTGGAACATGCAGAGCCAACTGCTCAACCGCAAGGTACTGCTCGCTGGGTGCATCACTGCTCCAAACCAAATGGTGTGCTTCATCAACGACCAACAGATCCCACTGTGCCGCAGTTAACTGCGCCAAACGCTGCCGATGATGCAGCACAAAATCCAGCGAACAGATCACCAACTGTTCAGTCTCAAAGGGGTTACTGCTATCCTGCATCGCTTCACTGTAGCGACTATCATCAAACAGTGAAAAATAGAGGTTGAAGCGACGCATCATCTCTACCAACCACTGATGCTGCAAACTTTCAGGTACGATAATCAACACTCGCTCAGCACGGCCGGCAAGCAACTGCTGGTGAATAATCATTCCAGCTTCAATGGTTTTACCTAATCCGACCTCATCTGCCAGTAACACCCGTGGCGCATAGCGCTGGCCGACTTCGTGTGCAATGTGCAACTGATGAGGGATCAGGCTGGCGCGCATACCGCGTAGACCTGCAAATGGCAAACGGTACTGCTCACTCTGGTACTTACGAGCACGAAAACGCAGCGCAAAGCGATCCATGCGATCAATCTGACCAGCGAACAAACGGTCTTGTGGCTTATTAAAGCTCAGTTTACTGTCCAGATGGACTTCGCGTATCGCAACCGCAGCCTCATCACTATCCTGTCGAACTCCGATATAAGTCAGCAAACCCTGCTCTTCCTTCACTGTTTCCACCAACAACTGCCACCCTTCATGATGACTGACAATATCACCAGGATTGAATTTCACCCGGGTAATAGGCGGATCTTCTTTCGCATACAAGCGGTTCTCGCCGGTGGCAGGAAACAACACAGTGATGGTACGGTTCTCTACCGCAACCACCGTCCCCAAACCCAATTCATTTTCCGTATCGCTGATCCAGCGTTGACCAAGTGTAAAAGGCATCATTTATCGGCTCGATTGTTCTGTAAGTCAGTTTTGTCACTGGATGATAGTGACTCATCTCTACTTTGGGTAGTGTATCATTATTACGCCAGATTGCTGGATCACCGGCCTGGGTGCAAAATTGGCCTGATCGGTCGGCTATGCATACAATTACGCATACCGTAACGTGGTTGAATGGCGCACTTAGCACCTATCTGATTGAGACCATTTCAGTGGCTATTTTCCATCTAGCCAGTGCTGAACATTCTGCTCCCGTAGATGTAAGCTATGCTGTCTATGCCAAACCGTTGATCGAACCGATAGTTGCACTGACCAAGAGCATTAATAATTTATGACACAACAGATCAGGCAGATACCCATCGTCATGCCACAACATCATCATCTCGCGTTAAATTATCAGCCTGTTCTGTCCGTTTCACCCGGCACACTTACCTAACATCAGAGCCACAATGGAAATCTATCTACAACAGTTGGTTACACAGTCCCTCGCATTCACGCTAGTGATTGTCATGTTACTGGTCTTTATTGAGTCACTGGCACTGGTGGGGCTATTACTCCCCGGCACCGTGATCATGGCCAGCCTAGGCGCACTGATTGGTAGCCGACAAGTTGACTTCTACATGGCCTGGATAGGAGGGATTTTTGGCGGCTTACTGGGCGATTGGCTCTCCTACTTTATTGGCCGAGCATTCAAAAAACCGCTACACCGCTGGCCATTACTGAAGAAAAACCAGCGCATGATGGACAAAATCAGCCATGCACTCTACCAACACAGCTTTATTGCCGTTCTACTGGGTCGCTTTATCGGCCCAACCCGCCCTCTAGTACCGATGGTAGCGGGCATGATGTATCTACCTGCCTATCGTTTTGCCCCACCCAATATTATTGCTTGCCTGGCCTGGCCACCGGTCTATTTCTTCCCAGGCATTTTAGCAGGCGTAGCGATCGATATCCCAACCACCGATAACGGTGTCTCATTTAAATGGCTGCTATTTACTGCCATTATTCTGATTTGGCTAACACTCTGGCTAAGCTGGCGCTGGTGGCGTGAAGATAAACGCGGCAGTGATAAACTTACCCGCTGGCTCTCACCATTAAAACTGCGCTTGTTGAGCCTACTGAGTTGGCTGGCACTACTAATTTGCCTCTACCATCTATTCCAACACCCACTGATGCCGGTTTTTCTGCGTTTACTCTGGAATGTCTTGGCGGGTTGATCACAATATGATCGGCGGCATTAGGTAAAACATCGCTCGCATCAACATGAAAACTGGCCTGTTTTAGGCCAGCGCCCCCCTAATCTTCTGTTACTGCCAGTGGCACTGCTCACTGGCACTGCCATTTCTATGATGACTGGAAGTACTAAAAAGCAGTGGTAAATAAAACTTTTTTAACAACAACAAGTTGCCCATCAAACATTACCAAGCAAACCGCTTCCACCTTGAGATGGAAATATTTTTTTAATTTCAGACACAAATTTTAAAAAAATCGATCAGATCACTTTTCGAACAATAAATTAGGTGTATTAACCTATCCACCACAGTAACAAACTCCCTACCCCATCAGAATCGGGCAATCTGCCCCTATTGGCAGTTAATTGCCTTACACCCCCTTAAAGAGAGGCTAATTAATGAAAAAAGCAGCACGTTATATCCCCAGCAGTGAGCTGACTACCGGCAAACTACTGCTCAGCAGCATGATACTCACTATCCTAACAAGTGGTGCAAAGGCCGGCACTTGCGTCCCGACGACCGACAACAATTATCGCTGCGTGGGCGTCGCAAGCGGTATCAACGACACCACACAAAATCTGACAGGAAACAACCTGAATATTACGACTGAGCCGCGTTTCAGCCTAACGACTACCAAGAGTAATGGATTGCAGTTGTACAGTCGGGACGGATTAAACTTTATTGATGAACATCGCTCAACCATAAGGGCAGTAAACGGTACCGCAATATATGCTGAAAATAACAATAGTGGATCACTGACTATCACCACCACAGGAAAAGTAACCGGTGGCACCGAGTATGGTATCCAAGCCTACAATATGGGCACTGATATGACTATTAACACCGCTGATGTACTGGGTGGGTATACCGGGATTTATGCCCTAAATGATGGAAGTGGGGCACTCTCAATCACCACCACAGGGAAAGTGACCGGCGGCACCGAGTATGGTATCCAAGCCTACAATATGGGCACTGATATGACTATTAACACCGTAAGTGTATCGGGTACTGAAGTTGGAATTTACGCCACCCATAGTGGAAGTGGGGCTCTGTCAATCACAGCTACAGGAAAAGTCACAGGGACTGCTATGGGTATATTAGCCAGTGGCAGAGGGACGGATCTGACCATTAATGTAGTTGATGTGCTCAGTGAAAACAGAGCCATTAGTGTTGATAATTATGGAAGCGGTGTACTTTCGATCACGACTACAGGAAAGATGACCAGTCTCAATGGCGATGGCATTTTTGCCGCCAACTACGGTAGTGATTTTTTCATTAACACTGCCGGAGTATTGAGTTACAGATTTGGGATCTATGCTGAACATAATGGGAGTGGTGAACTTGCGATCACGGCAACCGGTGCCGTAAACAGCGTATCCGATTACGCCATTTACGCTTATGCAGGGGAAGAGAGCTCTGACCTGACGATTAATGTTACCGATGTGTTCGGAGGAGATAATGCCATCCTTGCCTATCATGCGGGAACAGGCATACTCTCCATCACCACAGCGGGTCACGTCAGCACAGGGGATGGCTATGCGATAAAGGGCTTGCATAGTGGACAGGAAGAGGTGCAAATCACCGTTAAACCGGGCAGTGTGGTTGAGGCAGGTGGAAACGCCATTTATGCTGAAAGTACTTCGATGGTGATTATCACCAATGAGGGCACGATCCGCAATTTTTCTGACAACCCAAACACGAGCGCCATTCAAACCACAGGAGCAACGACGATCTTCAACCAGGGCGAACTATATGGCCGGGTGGTGATTGATAGTGGACGCGGGAATTATTTTAATCACTATATAATGAACGAAAGTGGTGCGCTTTGGGACAGTGCTGGGCATGACAATCAATTTGATACTGTCAACAGTAGTATGCTGATGAACCAAGGAACACTGATCACTGCCAATCGAGTAACTGGCCAAACCCCACAAACTACCACCTTCAACAATCTTAGTTATCTGGTCAATGGCGGCAAGATCACCATGTCCAATGGTCGTGCGGGCGATACCACAGTGATTAACGGTAATTATGTCGGCAGAGGGGGCACATTAGTATTTGATACCGTATTGGGCAATGATAATTCACAAACCGATAAGCTGGTGATTAATGGTGACAGTTCAGGCAGCAGCTTTGTCACAGTAAATAATCTTGGTGGCAGCGGAGCCAAAACGCTAAATGGCATTGAACTGATTACCGTGAGTGGCAGATCTACTGGTACCTTTATACAGCAAGGGCGCATTACTGCCGGGGCTTATGATTATTCCCTAATTCGAGGCACGGGCAGCAAGCAGCGCAACTGGTATCTGACCAGCAGCGCTTCACTGTTTTCCTCAGATGCAGCAACACCGCAGATAGCGTTCGACGACCCAGGTACTGAGCCACAACGCCCTAAACTGGATGAGATGGAAGAGAACCTCGCCAAATTACGTGCTGAACGGTCACAACGCACACCAGAACCAATGGTAGTACGCCCAGAAGGTGCCGCTTATAGCAGCAACCTGGCGGCAGCTAATAACCTGTTCGTTACTCCATTAGCACAACGCAGTGGTGAAACTGCTTATCTGGATGCTAGCACTGGCAAGCAGAACGTCACCAATATGTGGTTACGCAGTGAAGCGGCACATAACCGCTCACGTGACAGTAGCCAGCAGCTAAAAACGCAAGCTAACCGTTATGTTATCGAATTGGGTGGCGATATTGCCAACTGGCAGCTTGACGATGCCAGCCTACGCTTAGGCATTATGGCCGGTTACGGCAATAGCAAGAGCACTACCGTGGCTAATGTCTCGGGTTATCAGGCGAAAGGTAAAGTCGATGGTTATAACCTCGGACTGTATGCTACTTGGTATGCCAATGCCGCCGATAAATCCGGCTGGTATCTCGATGGTTCAGCACAATATGGCTGGTTTAACAACAGCGTTTCAGGCCAAGGTTTATTGTCAGAAGAATATGATTCTGACGGCTTTACCGCTACTTTAGAAGCTGGATATAGCCTGAAACTGCGTGATAACCCAGCACAAACAGTCAGCTGGTTTCTTCAACCCCAAACACAACTGGTATGGATGAATATCCAAGCCGATGAGCATCGCGAAACCAACGGCACAAGAGTCAATGGTGAAGGTGATGGAAATCTTCAAACCCGTTTAGGGTTAAAACTGTTTGCGCAAAGCACCTCAGCGCAACAGCAAACCCTCGCCTTCCAACCGTTTATTGAGGCTAACTGGCTACATAACAGCAAAGCCTTTGCCAGTACCATGGATGGTGTAGTGGTCACTCAGGATGGTGCAAACAATATTGCCGAAGTGAAACTCGGTATGACTAGCAAGTTTAACTCACAATGGAACCTGTGGGGCAATATTGCTCAACAAATCGGGAATCATGGTTACAGTGATACAGCGGCAACGTTAGGAGTAAAATATCATTTTTAATTAATATCTAATGACACGGCTGCTATTGTTGGCAGCCGTAGTTTTTTCAACACGCTGATCTCTCTTTCTTCGAGAACCAAAAACATGAGCAATAATCCGCTTCAAACACTGCTCCCATGCGTACAGCCAGCGTTGTCATTTCTTGTTGCCAACCAATAATCCCACCTCATTCACTTCGAAAACACGGTCACATATTCAATGTGTAGATTTGGTTATTGCAGGTAATACTCACGCTCAATGAATGTACCGATAATTTTTGTGTTATTTCCCACACTCTCACCGAACGATTAAGGCTTTTTTTCCCAAATTACCGTCATAACAACCTAGCCCGTTATAACGGTAATTTGGCACAATCAATTTCTGTGGCTAAAAACTCTCCTCAAAAAATAGGTGATATTTTATGCAACGATTTTTTCTTTCATTATGTGAGTTAGAGCCTATCTCAATAGAGTTTATTCCACACAATAAGTCCGCAGGCAAAATGCAACATGGCCTCGTAATTTTCAGCCTTTTTCTCCCAGCGAACCAATAACCGACGATATCGATTAAGCCAGCTATGTGTCCGTTCAACCACCCAGCGGCGGGCTTTCATACCAGGCTCTTTTTTCAACGCGTCTGACTCCGCTTTTCTGCCTTGAATATGCGGAATATAACGGCGTG
>NZ_SBEF01000016.1 GCF_004011885.1 Serratia microhaemolytica
AACCGACCAAGCTCAGTATAAAACTGAAACGCAAACGAGCGTGGATGAAAACAGATTTTTTAGAACGCATACTTAATGCAGGATTTGGGCGATAGAGTGAATTTTAATCATTCATGCGGTTGCCCTGCGCTCCCATCATCTTAAGCAAGGCGTTTGAGCATCGACTTAACGACACATTTATGGAATGGCTTAATTATTATGAGATATAATTTACCTACTAATGTATGAGGTTGAACAACGGAGATAATAAACACTCGATCACCCTCAATTTTTCTATTCATGTATACCGACAAAAAGACATCAAAATGAGCATCCTCTAAACTAAGAACTAACTCTGCATCACTGATTTGGTGCACACGAAAGAAATCCACTTCTGAACCAGCTTCTAAGCTATTTTGTCGATAAGTTGTGGCTGAACGGGAAAAACCGTTGGTTGGCGCGATGCCAAATTTACATACAAGAATGTCGCGTAACTTGAGTATTATATTGACCCATTTCGGACTTGACGCAGTTAGGTTGAAATAAGCCTCGCTAGCACATTTTAGGGGGTGCGGTGCAACATACTGCGCGAAACAGTCAGCATAGTAAGCTTGAGCGAATCGCGAAGCAAGCGCACTGCACATAGGTGGAGGGGATGCAGTAGGTATACATATCGTTTTACGGTGTGCCTTCCATTTCCTAAATAGCATTATATGATACCTCTACAATCACTAGTTTTTATTTACTTTCAACTTTATCATCCCTTTAAATTAAAAATGAGGGATGTTATTTTGAGAAGCAATTTCGTTCATTCTGATATACGATCAGGAAATCAATGTAACTTGCATTTCCTCGGCAGCCAATAACAACTTTTCATATACAATACTAGGGGGCTCACATTCGGGTCAAGCATCCAAAGTGTGGATTGTGTTGTAAGACTACTCCTTTGACAGAGTGTATCGAATGGCAAAAGTTGATGTGAAGTGCCCATTTTGTAAACAGACGGAATTCGTTAAAAAACACGGTCTGGGAAAAGCCGGCCATCAGCGTTATCAGTGTCAAATGTGCTGCCGAACTTTCCAACTCGATTACGCTTATCGCGCCTGTCACCCGGGTATGAAAGAGCAAATCGTTGACCTTGGTATGAATAACGCAGGTATCCGTGATACCGCACGGGCGTTGCATATCAGTATCAATGCTGTTGTGCGCACGTTAAAAAACTCTCGCCGCGATGTGTAACTGCGCTGCCACTGGACAACCTGCAAATACAGCTCATCTGCGAAGTGGATGAAATGTGGTCATTTGTAGGCAACAAGAAGCAGCAGCGCGGGTTGTGGTATGCATGGGAACCCCGGCTTAAACGCATTATTGCCCATGCTTTTGGTCGTCGAAGCAAAAAGACTTTCCATAACTTATTGAAGTTATTATCGGGTTTTAATGTTGCCTTCTGGTGCACAGATGACTTCAGCGCTTATGACCTGCTGCCGAATGAAAATCACATCACAGGTAAGCTTTATACACAACGAATTGAGCGTGAAAATCTGAATCTTCGCAACCGATTAAAACGGCTAAATCGCAAGACTCTCGGATACTCAAAATCAGTAGGAATGCATGACAAAATTATCGGTACATTCATTGAGCGTGAGTATTACCTGCAATAACCAAATCTACACATTGAATACGTGACCCCAGTTCGGGTGGTAATTTTGATTTTAATTGAAAGACATAGTGCTCTTCTTGGCGGCCATGACCACTCTCTTTGTGCTCGACGATTATCTTCTCTTTCTGTGCGTCAAAGAGTGCCTGAAATTGTGATTGAACAGCTTGATATAGCTTCGGTTGGTGAACCACCACATGCGCCTTCTTCTCGCTGATTTTCTCCAGCGTTTCACGCTGACAATGCAAGGCATCAAGCGTCACAACCTGGAGCATGGAGACGTGATTAGATCACAGACGATTTGCCCGTTCAAGTTTCATTAACAACGTGTGATCCCGCCCTGGCCACTGGGCGGGGGAGAGCAACGGATCCAACGCTAACTGCCACTGGCGCTATTTTCGGTATAGAATGAGCGCCGTTTGTTGCTAACCGTGAATTTAACTAGGCATTTTTATGGCAAAGAGACCTCATTCTGCTCGTTTGAAGCTCGCCAGCACAGGGGCGGTGGGTCAGATCCGTATTATCGGTGGGCAGTGGCGTGGGCGTAAATTGTCCGTTATCAACAGCCAAGGGCTGCGCCCGACAACAGATCGCATTCGTGAGACGCTGTTTAACTGGCTAGCACCTGTGATAGCGGGTGCTCGTTGCTTGGATTGCTTCGCGGGGAGTGGTTCATTGGCGCTTGAGGCGCTATCTCGTTATGCCGAGTACGCAACGTTGCTTGAAGCTGAGCGCTCGGTGGCAGCACAGCTAGAGAAAAATGTGCAGCAGTTGCAAGCTAACGCACAGGTGATCCACACCAATGCATTGAATTGGTTGGCTCAGCCGGGGCAACCGTTTGATGTGGTGTTTCTTGATCCCCCTTTTCGTCAGGGGTTGTTGGCTGAAAGCGTTGCTCTGCTCGAGCAGCAAGGTTGGCTGGCAAGCTCCGCTTGGATTTATGTTGAAACTGAAGCAGAAGGCGTGACTCCGCACGTTCCTGTAGATTGGCAGTTACATCGCGAAAAGATAGCCGGGCAGGTCGCTTATCGCCTTTACCATCGCGTTCAAAAGGAGCGTATTGATTATGCTGATTAATCTTGGTCGTCTACTGATGCTGGGCGTTTGGGGGTTTATGCTCACTAACCTGCTGTTTCCTTTTCCTAAGCCATTGACCTACTTTGTGAATGTGGCACTGTTTTTTATGTTGCTCATGCATGGATTACAGCTATTGTTACTCACGGCAACACAAGCGAAATCAGCCCCGATCAGTGGTTGGCAGAAGGGGAAAATTTTTGTTTTCGGTGTGTTCGAACTGTTAGCGTGGCAGAAAAAGCAGCCGCCAGTGGTTAAGAAATAGCATGTTATACGCAGTGTGACTGCTGTTTTCTGCGAGAGAGTATTTTGGTCTGGCCTGGTAGTTAGCGCATAGGCCAGATGCTGTTACCAACCGCGCATTGTCGAATTGGGTACCACAACCTACACTGATGAAGTGATTCGTTACTGTCGCTTTTCTCGACTCTCGACAATGAGGAAAACATCATGAGTTGGCCATTCCTTGCGGTATTTTTTTCCGGCTGGTTGTTTGTTGATGCCGCCTATCGAGGCCCACACTGGCAACGTTGGGTATTTAAACCACTGACACTGTTACTGCTACTGTTGCTGGCAAGCCAAGCCCCTCGGCTTGGTGTGACCGGGTATTTGATTGTTTTTGGTTTGCTGGCAACCCTGCTTGGCGATCTGTTGTTGCTACTGACACGAGAACGGATACTGTACGCTATCGTCGCCTTTTTTGCGTCGCACTTGCTTTACAGTATCGGTTTTACCAGCCAGATAGGCTTCAGTTTCTATTGGCCACTGCCGCTAACGCTGGCTATCGTCGGTGGGGTATTGCTGGCAGCAATCTGGAGCAAACTGGGTAAACTGCGCTGGCCAATCACCGCCTGGGTGGTGATGACACTGATCATGGTATGGCGTGCAGGTGCGCACTATCTGCTGATCCGCTCAGAGGTTGGTTTTTCACTGCTGATTGGCAGTCTGTTGTTACTGGTTGCTAACAGTGTCTGGTTACTGCACCGTTATCGCTTCAAATTCCGTGCCGCTGATGCGGTAATGGCATTCTGCTACTTCACTGGCCATTTCCTGGTGGTACGTTCACTCTACTTTTAAGTACACAACCGTTATTGCGCCATAAAACCAGAGCGCCCCTGTAGGGGCGCAGCCTGATGCGACCAGAATGGTTAGCGCCCTTTGCGCACCAGGTAGTGATAGGGCAATTGTTCGGTCTGTTGTGCCAACAGGGTGTGATCCATAAAACGGCAGAACCCGGGGATATCACGTACCGTGGCTGGATCATCAGCCAGGATCAGTAGTGTTTGCCCCTCCTCCATATGGCGTACTGCTTTGCGCACCATCATCACTGGTTCGGGGCAGCGTAACCCTTGCGCATCGAGTGTTTGATCTGCCTGGGAAAAAGTATCGTTCATTTTCTCTTCTCTTAACGTGCAAACAGCAGCGCATCTGTGCGCATGGTGCGTTAGTTTACCTGCCTGATGCTGTGGTGCAACAGTGTCTGTTCAATGACCATTGCATTGGTGACATAAACAGGTATTATGCGCCAGCACAGTTGGCACATGGGTTCCCTCACCCCATCACTCAAAAAAGGTTACATCATGTACTCATTTACCGCACAGCAGCGCGTTAGTGCGCTGGTTTGGCTTTCGCTGTTCCATATAGTGATTATCACCGCCAGTAACTATCTGGTACAGATACCGGTTAGTCTGTTTGGTTTTCATACCACTTGGGGCGCTTTCACCTTTCCGTTTATCTTTGTAGCCACCGATTTAACGGTACGTATCTTTGGCGCTGCATTGGCACGCAGGATTATTTTTCTGGTGATGCTCCCAGCGTTACTGATCTCTTATGTGATTTCGACAGTTACTTTTGAGGGGCAGTGGCAGGGTTTTGCTGCTTTGGCGCAGTTTAATCTGTTTGTGGCACGTATCGCGATTGCCAGCTTTATGGCTTATATGCTCGGGCAACTGCTCGATGTACATGTTTTTAATCGGTTGCGCCAGCGGCGATCTTGGTGGGTAGCACCAGCAGCGGCGATGTTCATCGGCAATATCTGCGATACGCTGGCGTTCTTTTTCATTGCGTTTTACCGCAGTAGTGATCCTTTTATGGCGGCAAACTGGGTGGAAATTGCCTTGGTCGACTACAGCTTCAAGCTGGTGGTCTGCATGTTATTTTTCTTGCCGATGTATGGTGTGTTACTGAATTTACTGCTCAAACGTCTGGCGGCTTACCACCCGGAACGGCGTTTGCAGTTAAATTGATCTGCTCAAGTTGTCAGTTCAGTTATGCTGTAGCGCAATTGCGCGATAGGTTCTAGCCCTGTTCAATCGTGATACGCTAGGTTCAGGCGATAACGGGGCGCAAGTCGCCCCCGTTGGTTAGCAGGTAAAGCGGAAGGTCTTCGATTGGCAAGGAGCCAGTGTGCTGAAATCGCCGGGGCTGCTCTGTTGCTTGGTTAGCGGTTGTTCATCCATACCAGTTTCCTGCCAATTGTTGACCGTCCCCTCCGGTACGCTGAGATGTCCACCTATTGGCTGTTGCTCGGATGGGTTATATACCCGAATGATAAACGCCTCAGCATCCTCAGCTTTCTTTAACACACTCAATACTGGGCCATCTTGCGCCATTGACAGCAGACTGAAACTGAGTGGGGTACCGAAGTTAGCCAAATTCAGCTTCATGGCATCAAATGGGATTTTGTTGTAGCAGCGTACCGGGGTGAGATAAGCGCGAGCTTGTTGCATGACTCCAGCCTGATGCGGATCTCCCGCAAAGCTGAACAGGCTAAAGCGGCAGCGTAATTGACCACGCATTTGTGAATCAGGTGTTGGCAGTTTAATGCCAGAGGGGCGACCGGGGCGCAGCAGTAAATCCTCTTTGCCCAGCACTCCCACCGAGCGGAACAGTGTCAGTGCGAAGGTATCGCGACGTTCGCCGATGATCTCAAATTCACGCAGTCCTTCGGTAAATAGGGCTAGGCCGTGACGTCCATCATGCAGTGCTGCAAAGTTGATTAACTGCCACACCGGAATGGGTGCCTCTTTCCACTTTTCCTGCTGCCAGTGGGCCATTGCCGGATCATCGACTGGGCGGGTAATGGTGCCAAACTGGTTATCGGCCAGTACCGTTTTACTGTTAAATGGCGTTGGGATGAGTACTCGTACACGATGATCATCTGCTTGGTTGTTGAGAACCATACTGATATCGATACGGCGGCTGTTGTGCGCCAGCGTGATCTCGCATTGTACGTCCAGATAGCCTTCCGTTTGGTGTTGCGCACGTTGTTGTAGATTGGCTGGCAGTGCCATACGTAATGTCAGCGTCGCACTACTTTGCCAGGCTTCATGGCAGATCTCGCGGGTAACCGCACTTTGAGTGGAGTAGAGTAGCCACTCTTGGCGTGCGGGTGAATAATCGTATTCATCGCCATCATCTGAACCGTCTTCCAGTTGTAACACCTGTTGGTAGTGGCAACCTGTCAGCTTATCTTCAATATCTAGTGTGCCATTGTTATTGATCACAATCCGATAGTATTGGTTTTCCAATAAGTCTGGTGATTGTGCTGCTGGCGGGCTGAGTAGCCCGGGTTGATTGGCGTGAATATGCAGTGTGCTGTATCCCATCGCGGGCAGGTGCTGCAACAACTGAATGTCATACTCCATAAACGGATCATAATTTCCGTAGTGGACGATTTGACGATCAACCAGCCCTGGATCAATTTCCCGTTTGGAGCGAATAAAATAGGCTACCGGCTGTCCCTGTTGATCAGTTAAGGCAAACTGGCTGGTTCGAGCACGAATGGTGGTGTTGATCACTTCTTCACGTTCATAAGGCAATAAGTTGAACAGAGCCAACTTGTCGGCCGCTTGGTCGCTATTATTGCTGTGTTGTACAGGCATGTTGTCTACGATCTTACGCAGATAGAAGCGTACTAGGTTTTCTGCCATATCTTCAGCCAGTACGAAACGTGCCATCACTTCCCGGTGTACCTTATCACTACAGCAACAACCAATACTGTCATGCGCATGATTTTTTAGGATCTCCTTCCACATTTTTTCCAGTAGACCGTGGTGATATTCAAAACCAAGAGACCACGCGATAGCCGCCAGTGGTTCAAGGATGTTGACGATTTTATTCTCAATCTCTGCGTTGGCGATCTTGATGTCCATGCGTGTGGAGGAGATGGTGCGGTGAACGCGCATATATTTGCCATCGTTAAATTCGCCCATCAGGGTGGCCAACCGTTCACGGTGGGCTTCGATGCGTTCAAATACTTGTTCGAAGCGGCTGATCAGAAATTCGCGTTGTGGGTAAATGTCACGCAGTTTTGCTATTACTTGGAAAATGTTCTGTTGCAGCGGCATCTGGTCATGGCCATTGGGCAGCAGGATATCTTGCGTCAATGAGGCGTTTTCCAACACTTCGAAATAACTGTCGAGCCGTTTGCGCAATCCAGCTTCATCTTCAGGTAAGTACTTACCAATTGCGTAGCCAAGTGGTAACACCTGTACTACCACTTCGCTGCCATCGTTGCTCTGCCAGAGAAATTCTGTTTTATCTGTGCCATGGCGTTCTGAGCAGCCACGCCAAAACAAAGCACGGGTGATCCCAAAACCGTTAAAGATATGCGGTAACTGTGCAGACATGCTAAAAGAGTCCGGTAGGTAACCGATCTTCATCGGTTCACCGAAAGCGAGGCAATCACGTAGACCGTACATTAAGTTACGCACAATCGATTCGCCCGCGACGATCATCGTGTCGGTTTGGGTATACCAAGGGCCAATAATCAGTTTGCCGGCAGCAACCAGTGCTTTCACTCGCTGACGATGTTGTGGTTTGATGGCAAAGTAATCTTCAAGTATCGCCGTTTGACCATCGAGCAGATAAAAAGGGTACGCGGTATCGTTTTCCAGCCGAGTCAGGATCTCTTCCATGTTGTTAATTAGCAGAATACGTGATTCCTCAGTGGTGAAATACCACTCACGATCCCAGTGCATATGCGGTGTGATATGAACTCGTGATACAGCTTTCATTTTTGATTCCTGAATAATAGCCTAGAGAGTAGGCGCGGTAATATGTCGCCAATAACGCACTAACTAGTCAGCATGGTTAAACAATATGGTAGTGCCCCTGTTTCATCGCCCGATGCCGCCATGAGATTAGCACCAGTGTCGAGAGCAGCGTGCCGAACAGTGCTGAGCCAAACCAGATAGTTGCAGAGAGCACTGCTCCAAGACCGTTGTCATGTAGCAGGAACAGCGAGAAAATGCCTGCGCCAGGGGTAGAAAGCCCTATGCTGAAACTTCCCACTATTGCACCCGTTGCCATTGAACCTATCAGGAATGAACCGATCACCCGCACCGGATCTTCAATCGCCATCGGTATTGCCCCTTCTGTTATGCCTGCTAATCCCAGCAACCAGGTAGATTTACCGGTTTCAATTTCAAATGGTTGAAATAGCCGTGGTGCCAGTATCGTGGAGAGTGTGACGGTAAATGCTGAAACCATTTTTACTGAGGCAAAGATGGCATAAGGGCCATAGACACCGTTGGCCATGGCACCAAGACAGAAGGCATAAGCCGCTTTATTGACCGGGCCACCAAGATCAAATGAGCACATGAAACCCAGAATGGCACCTAACACGAGGGCATTGGCGCCTGATAGATCATTAAGCCACTGAGTGAGGCCGTTATTGATCCAGGCAACTGGCTGGCCTATCACAAACAGCATCAAACTACCGGCTACCAAGGTGCCTATGACCGGGTAGAGGTAGAAGGTCATAAAGCCATTGAAATTAGCGCTTAACCGCAGATGCAACTTAACCCAGCGCATCAGGTAGCCAGCAATCAGTCCGCCAACGACACCACCCAAAAAACCGGAGCCGATCATGTTGGCGGCCAACCCCGCAGCGAAGCCGGGGCCTAATGCCGGTTTATCGGCCAATGAGTAGGCGGTATAGGCGGCCAGTACTGGCACCATCAAGGTGCCAAGCATTCCACCACCCAGTTTACGGTACATCCATAGCCAGGAGTTTTGCTGTTCAAACAAATGCTGTAGACCAAAAATCTGTGCTAAAAGTACCGCAACTGCCAACACCGTACCGCCAGCAACAATCAATGGCACAGCAAATGAGATACCACTGAGTAGAGCCTGTTTGAGTTCGGTTTTGATGCTGTGCTTCGGTGCGGTGTGAGCACTGTGCTGGATAGGTATGCTACCGCCACCAGCTTGGCCTGCTGCTAGCGCTTGCTCTAGAAGACGTTCAGCATGTTTGATCGGTTCAGCCACTGAAGTTTCAATACGTGGGATCGCGCCAAATCTTTCCACTTCTTTGATCGCCACATCAGCGGCGAAAATACACGCCGTCGCATCATTGAGCTGCTGCGCGGTCAAGCGCCCTTCAATACCATTTGCACCCTGTTTTTCAACATAAACATTAATGCCCAGTTTACGGCCTGCTTTTTCCAGGTATTCCGCAGCCATGTAAGTGTGCGCAATGCCTGCTGGACAAGCGGTGACGCATACCACGGTAGGTTGGGTGTCATCCGGTGTTACCGCAAGCGGGTTGGCCTCTGTCGCGCCACTGCTGAGTAATGCAATCAATTGTTCCGGTGTGGTCGCTTTCAGCACTGCCGCGCGTGTCTGATCATCAACCAGCGCGGTGGTTAATGCAGTCAGCAACTGCATATGGGTGGATCCAGCCTGATCCGCAGGGATCGCCAACAGAAAGATCATGTTGACGTTTTCCGGACCATCAATGCCTTGCCACTCCAGTGGAGTTTCCAGTGTGGCGACGGCAAATGCGGCCTGCTTGACACTCTCACTTTTACCATGTGGCACTGCTAGCCCTTCCCCCAATGCCGTTGGCGCTTGTGCTTCACGGGTAAACACGGCCTCGAGAAAAGCTTGTTTGTCATGGAGTTTATTTTGTGCCGCCAATTGATTTGCTAAAAAATGAATAGCTTGATCGCGTGTTGCGAAGGTGGTTTGCAGGTTTATCAGGCTGGGGTGGGTCAGGCTGCTTAGGTTCATAGCTATCCTCAATGTAACCAGGCCGGTTGGAAAACGGTTTGTCTTTATCACCAAACAGGCCGGGATAATAGCAACCATAACCACACCATTATGTGATTGGTATCAAATAAATTAATTTTTGTATCTAATTTGTATTAATTCATATTTAGCACCAATAGATTTCCTTGCAATCAACATGATGGATCCACTTGGGTGTATTTACTGCAAATTCAGCCAATAACAGATAGAATGCGCGTATCGTTGCCTGTCTATCTGTGGGGGATAGTAAACCATGAGCAAAAAGCCTATCTATCGCCAGATCGCGGATGTTCTGCGTCAACAGATTGTGAGTGGTCAACTGCAACCGGGGGCTGTGTTACCTACTGAGGCACAATTGCGTGAGCAGTATCATGTCAGCCGTGTCACTGTGCGTCAGGCACTGAAGTTACTCAGTGACGAGTCGGTGATTGAAAGCCTGCAGGGCAGTGGTTGGTATGTGAAAGAAAAACCGGTGAATTACGATATTTATCAACTGACCAGTTTTTATGAAAAACTGGCAGATCGCAATGTGGAAACCCACAGCGATGTGCTGGCATTTCAGATCACCGATGCTTCACCTGAAATTGCTGCCGCGTTACGCTTGACTCCAGCGGAAAAGGTCTATTACGTCAAACGGGTACGTTATATCAACCAGAAACCAGTGACGTTGGAAGAGACGTGGATGCCAGTGGCACTGTTTCCTGATCTCAGTTATCAGGTGATGCAAAAATCAAAGTATCACTATATTGAGCAAGTGAAAAAACGGGTGATAGAGCGTAGTGAACAGGAAATTATCCCCGTGATGCCATCCAGTGATGCAGTAAAAGCATTGGGGATTGATCCACATAAACCGATCCTGGAAAAAGTTTCTACCGGTTTTTTAAACGATGGCACTGTATTTGAATTCAGCCGTAATTTCTTTAAAAGTGACGAGTATAAATTCACGCTGGTGGCAAGGCGTAAGCATTAGCTCAAGCACCTCATCAGCATACACGCAGCTAGCACCGAATGCAGTGCTAGCCGGTGGCTAACAGATTTCTGATTGATGCTTAACTTTCACTCCGGATCTTACGTGATGGCAAAGTCGTGCATAGTTCTTCTGGGGTGATCGAGGCAACGATATTGCCTGGTGGTGGCATTTTGGCAATGTGGTGCTTGATTTTACCCATGACGTGCATCTCACACGGTTTGCAGTTAAAACGTAGTGTCAACACCTCGTTGCCATGTACCAATTGCATCGGTGTTGCTTGCCAGCTTTTGATGTTGCCTTTGGCCTGCTTTGGGCACAAGTTAAAGGCAAAACGTAGGCAGTGTTTGGTGATCATCACGGGGACTTCGTCGCGCTGTTGGTGTGCTTCATATGCAGCATCAATAAGTTGTACACCATAGCGTTGGTAAAACTGCCGCGCTTTATGGTTATAAACGTTAGCCAGAAAGCTGAGGTGTGTTTCTGGGTAAACCGGTGGAGGTGAGCAGACCGGTTTTCGGCTGCCGCGTGGGTAAGCGGCCAGGCGAGCAGCATCAAGCTGCTCAATGGTTTCGCGGCGCAGTTGGTTCAATAGGCTGTTGGGTACAAACAGCATCTCCGGTAGGTTGAGTGTGATATTGTGCGCGTAATAGAGCGTCTGTCCCAGCTTTGCTAAGCCTTGCTGTAGGTTATCCGCTGCTTTGTCTGCGTTGGCTGCTGGTTCAAATGCACCGTTGAGTGAGTGTGTTACGCTGACTCCGTCTTCACTGCGGAGGGTGAGTCGCAGTTGCTGTGCTCCGCCGTTCAGTGTGATATCTACACCAATACGGCGCCTGCTGGAGCTTTTCAGTAATGCCTGTTGCCATTGGTGATCAAGATTGCGGTTGAGAACTTGGTACGGGCGCGCTTTGTGTAGATCTGCCGGCATCTCATTCGGCCAGAGTCGATAGCGGTTTTCACCCATTTTTTCTACCGTATTAACCCGAAAACCCACCACTTCACGTTTAATCATTACATTCAGCCCATCACCATTGTGCAGGGGTTCTGTTGCGGTGACGTCCAGATATTTGCTGTCGACCTTGAGCACTTCACCGACCGGTAGGCCGATAAATTTTGGTGAATCAAACGCGCCGATATCCTCTTTGCGGCCGTTGACAAAGTAATCAGTGTTACCACGGTGGAAGGTTTTGTCGGTGGAGGGGATAAAGAAATGCTCGGTACGTCCGGCGGAAGCTCGGGCTAAATCGCCGCGTTGCTCAATGATGGTGTCAAGCATTTGGCGGTAATGTGCAGTGATGTTTTTGACATAACTCATGTCTTTATAGCGCCCTTCAATTTTGAATGAGCGCACACCGGCGTCGATCAGTGCTGCCAGGTTGGCGGTTTGATCATTATCTTTGATCGAGAGCAGATGTTTTTCATACGCGACAACACGCCCTTGGTCATCCTTCAGGGTATATGGCAGTCGGCAGGCTTGTGAGCAGTCGCCCCGGTTAGCACTGCGCCCAGTTTGTGCGTGTGAGATATAACACTGGCCAGAGTAGGCGACACAGAGTGCGCCGTGGATGAAAAACTCAATCACAGCGTCGGTCGCTGCAGCGATTTGCTGGATTTGATTGAGATTCAGCTCACGCGCCAGCACGATTTGGCTAAAACCAACATCAGCAAGAAATTTTGCTTTCTCGACACTGCGAATATCACATTGTGTGCTGGCGTGTAACTCGATTGGTGGCAGATCCAGTTCAAGGATCCCCATATCCTGGACAATCAGCGCATCAACACCGCTGTGATAGAGCTCAGTAATCAGCTTTTGTGCCGGTTCAAGTTCATCGTCATGCAGAATCGTGTTGAGTGTAATGAATACTTTGGCACCATAGCGATGGGCGAATGGCACTAGTTGTGCGATATCGCGCAAGCTGTTACTGGCATTATGGCGTGCACCAAAGCCTGGGCCACCAATATAGATGGCATCGGCACCATGTAAGATGGCTTCACGGGCAATCTCAGTGTCACGGGCAGGGCTAAGCAGTTCAAGATGTGGCTGTTGTAGAGGCATGGTGTTGTCGTTATCTGTGGTGGTCAGCGGGCAAAATAACTGTATTTGGTATCGTTGATCAAGTGGCGATGTTGGATATGGCCATGGCAGAGATCAGAACACCGGCCTGTGACACAGCAATCGTCTGGACTGGCTCAGGGGAGCGGGTTCACCGTGCAGCAGTAAGCTCGCTAAAGAAACACAGTAAAGAAAATGTTTTTTGTTGACTACTTGGCCTATTGCTAACTTTTTGGTTACAATGATGAGCGTAATCGAGCATTAAAAGTGTTATTTCGAGCAATCCGAGGGCGAAATGGAAACGAAAGATTTAATTGTTATTGGTGGTGGCATCAATGGTGCTGGCATTGCGGCAGATGCTGCCGGGCGTGGGCTTTCCGTGTTGCTGTTGGAGGCGAAAGATTTAGCCTGTTCAACTTCTTCTGCCAGCTCAAAGCTGATCCACGGCGGTTTGCGTTATCTGGAGCACTATGAATTTCGCCTAGTACGTGAGGCGCTAGCCGAGCGCGAAGTACTGTTGAAAATGGCCCCTCACATCGCTTTTCCAATGCGTTTCCGTTTGCCGCATCAACCGCATTTGCGCCCAGCGTGGATGATCCGTGCCGGGCTGTTTCTCTATGATCATTTAGGCCAGCGTTCAACATTGCCAGCCAGCCATGGATTGCGCTTTGGTGCAGATTCGGTGTTGAAACCGGAAATTACGCGCGGTTTCGAATATTCTGACTGCTGGGTCGATGATGCGCGTTTGGTGGTGTTAAACGCTCAGGCGGTAGTGGAGCGTGGTGGCGAAGTGCTAACGCGGACAAGGGTCACGGCAGCGCGGCGAGAAAATGGCCTGTGGATAGTGGAAGCGGTCGACATTGATAGCGGTAACACCTTCACGTGGCGTGCTAAAGGATTGGTGAATGCCAGTGGCCCGTGGGTGAAGCAGTTGTTTGATCAGAATCTGAAGCTGAAATCGCCTTATGGTATCCGTCTGATCAAAGGTAGCCATATTGTGGTGCCGCGCGTTCATCAGCAGCCACAGGCCTATATTTTACAGAACGAAGATAAGCGGATTGTGTTTGTTATCCCTTGGCTGGAGCAGTTTTCGATTATTGGCACCACCGATGTGGAGTATCACGGCGATGCGGGTGCAGCGCATATCGATCAACAGGAGATTGACTACCTGTTGAAAGTCTATAACCACCATTTTAAACAGCCGCTGAGCCGTGATGATATCGTCTGGACTTACTCTGGTGTACGTCCGCTGTGTGATGATGAGTCAGACTCGCCACAGGCGATCACGCGTGATTACACCCTCGATCTACAAGATGAACAGGGTCAGGCTCCTCTGCTTTCGGTGTTTGGTGGCAAATTGACCACCTATCGCAAACTGGCGGAACATGCGTTGGATAAACTGGCGGGTTACTATCCAAACTGTGGTGCGGCTTGGACTAAACAGATGGTGCTACCAGGCGGTAACATTGGCGCTGATCGTGCCGCTTATGCCGCTAAGCTTGGGCGGCAATATCCTTGGTTACCAGAGTCATTGGCGCGCCGCTATGCCTATACCTATGGTAGCCATAGCGAGCTGATTTTGGCTGGTGCGCGCGGTGTTGCTGATTTGGGTGAAGAGTTTGGCCACCAGTGCTATGAAGCTGAACTGCGTTATCTGGTAGATAAGGAGTGGGTGGTTGAGTTGGATGATGCTATCTGGCGTAGAACTAAACTTGGCATGTGGTTGACATCCGAACAAAAAATGCGAATTGAAAATTGGCTGGCTGAACATCTGCCGGCAACAACGCTATAACAGCAACCATGCAGCAACGGCCATAACCTGTGCAAGGAGTGTCAAGATGGCAAAGTGGGGCGGTGGCGGCAGTCTGCCACCAAAATCGAATAGTGTGCAGTTGTTGAAAGGGGCGATCGGTGGTTTTTTCGGTATTCTGCTGCTCGGCTACCTGGGCGAAACAACCGGTGATCCGTGGTTGATGGCACCGTTTGGTGCCACCTGTGTACTGCTGTTTACTGTGCCGAGTTCGCCATTGGCACAGCCGCGTAATGTGATTGGTGGTCACCTGACCACTGCGGCGATTGGTCTGTTGGCTTTGTATAGCTTGGGCGATGCGATCTGGGTGATGGCGCTGGCAGTGGCGATATCCATTCTACTGATGCAGTTATTGCGCACCATACATCCACCGGCAGGAGCCAATCCGTTGCTGATCATCTTGGCAGGTAAGCAGGTGGTTGATGTCTCGTTTCTGCTCACCCCAGTGCTGGTTGGCAGTGTGTTGCTGGTAATATTGGCGGCATTGGTCAATAACTGGGGGCGCGAGAGTTGGCCGGTCTACTGGCATGGTATCAGGCGGCAACGGCGAGAAGATGAAGCATAGTCTCATCGGCGAACAGCACTATTTTGGTGTCGTACCCTGGTTGGCGTACTCGTCTGTTGTCTTTACGCTATGTTCTCTGTGTGCTGTCGGTGTCTAAACTGACAGCACTGTGACACCTGTTGGGATCAGCAGGTAATTTCGACTCAGCCGTGGGTCATACTGGTCAGTTACCTCAACTTGCCGGGTTAATGTTTATCGTTCATGTTGGCACCTGTGGCTGTGGCCAAGGTGCATCACGCACTTTTCCCCATCTCGCCATTGATTTTATTGCCGCTTGGCACCATGTTAATTAGCACAGTTTATTTTGTTTAATTCCACAGCCCGATGTGCTGTTGTACGCTACTCAGGATCCCCGTTATGAAAAACCCATTGCTGAACCCGTTTTACCTGCCCCCCTTTTCGGCTATCGAACCGGAGGATATTGTCCCGGCAGTACAGTCAGCACTGGATGATTGCCGTGCCACGGTGGAGCGTGTTGTTGCTCAACCAGGACCATTTAGTTGGCACAATCTCTGCCAGCCATTAGCGGAGAGTGACGATCGTTTAGCGCGTATTTGGTCGCCAGTCAGTCACCTTAATGCCGTGAAAAATAGCGCCGAATTGCGCGCCGCGTATGAGCAGGTGCTGCCATTGTTGGCAGAATATGGCACTTGGGTGGGTCAGCATGAGGGGTTGTACCAGGCTTACCGCAGCTTGAAGCAGGGGGAGGGCTTTGCTCTACTAAGCCAGCCCGAGCGTAAAGCGGTGGAGAATGCACTGCGCGATTTCGAGCTTTCCGGCATTGGTTTGGCAGCGGAAAAGCAGCAGCGCTATGGCGAGATTGTCGCGCGTTTGTCTGAACTCTCTTCCAGCTACAGCAACAACGTCCTTGATGCGACAATGGCTTGGAGCAAGTTGATCACGGATGTCAGTGAGTTAACTGGCCTGCCAGAGAGTGCCTTAGCACAGGCACAGGCGATGGCAGAAAGTCGTGAACTGGAAGGCTGGCTGTTAACACTGGATATGCCAAGTTATCTGCCGGTGATGACTTATGCCGATAATCGTGCTCTGCGTGAAGAGATCTACCGTGCTTATCTGACACGAGCGTCTGATCAGGGGCCAAATGCCGGGCAGTGGGATAACAGTGATGTGATGGCAGAGATATTGGCACTGCGCCATGAATTGGCGCAGTTGCTTGGGTTTGCCAATTATGCCGAGAAATCACTCGCGACTAAAATGGCACAGAGTCCTGACCAAGTGCTTAACTTCCTGCATGATCTGGCTGCTCGTGCGCGTCCACAAGCTGAACAGGAACTGGCACAGTTACAGGCTTTTGCGCAACAGCACTACGGTGTTGAACAACTTGCAGCCTGGGACATCACCTATTACAGCGAAAAACAGAAGCAGCATCTATTTTCGATCAGTGACGAGCAGCTACGGCCCTATTTTCCTGAACCACGGGTATTAAATGGATTGTTTGAAGTGGTCAGACGTGTTTTTGGTGTTAGCGCTAAACAGCGCCACGATGTTGATTGCTGGCACCCCGACGTGCGTTTCTTCGATCTGTTTGCGGCAGATGGTGAGCTGTGTGGCAGTTTTTATCTCGATCTCTACGCACGCGAGCATAAACGCGGCGGAGCCTGGATGGATGAGTGTGTTGGCAAATTGAGCAAGTCGGATGGCTCACAGCAGAAACCCGTCGCCTATCTTACCTGTAACTTTAATCGCCCATTGGGTGACCAACCGGCACTGTTTACCCACGATGAGGTGATCACGCTGTTTCATGAGTTTGGTCACGGTTTGCATCATATGCTGACCCAAATTGATACCGCTGGAGTTTCTGGCATTAATGGCGTCGCTTGGGATGCAGTTGAATTACCCAGCCAATTTCTAGAAAACTGGTGCTGGGAGCCAGAAGCACTGGCGTTTATTTCAGGCCATGTTGATAGTGGTGAACCTCTGCCGCAAGCACTGCTAGAAAAGATGCTGGCAGCGAAAAATTATCAGGCCGCACTGTTTATTCTGCGCCAACTGGAGTTTGGATTATTTGATTTCCGCTTACATGCCGAATACAACCCAGCAAATGGGGCGCAGATCCTAGCGACATTGGCTGAAGTGAAAAAACAGGTTGCTGTGGTGCCTTCGCCTACCTGGGGACGCTTCCCGCACGCATTCAGCCATATTTTTGCTGGTGGTTACGCCGCTGGTTACTACAGCTACCTATGGGCGGAGGTACTTTCAGCCGACGCCTATTCGCGGTTTGAACAGGAAGGGATTTTCAATGCGCAAACCGGCAGCGATTTCCTGCAACACATTCTGTCGCGCGGCGGCTCTGAGGAACCAATGACACTTTTTCAGCGTTTCCGTGGTCGTGAACCTCAGCTTGATGCCATGCTGCGCCATTACGGTATCAAGGGATAAGCTGAGCAGTGAGCATCTTCTTATACTGTGAGCAGCCAGCCGACAGCGATCGTCTGGCTGCGTTAGCACAACGTTGGCAACTGAGCAGTGATCACAATGCCGTGCTGGCACTGGTGTTAACTGCGCACGGCTTGGAGTTGCGCAAACGTGATGAACCGAAACTGGGGGCGATCAGTGTCGATTTTGTCACTGGCGCACTGGCTCACCGTAGGCGTTTTGGCGGTGGGCGAGGTGAGGCGGTAGCCAAAGCGGTCGGAATCAAAGGCGACTATTTGCCGAGTGTTGTCGATGCCACGGCAGGTTTGGGACGTGATGCTTTTGTATTGGCCGCGCTCGGTTGCCGTGTACAGATGCTAGAACGCAATCCAGTAGTTGCTGCGTTACTGGAAGATGGCTTACAGCGTGCCTATCAGGATGCAGAGATCGGGGGGTGGCTACGTGAACGCTTAACGTTACTGCACGCTTCGAGTCTCACTGCGCTGGCCGAGCTCACTCCACGCCCTGAAGTGGTTTACCTTGATCCAATGTATCCACACCGCCAAAAAAGTGCGTTGGTTAAAAAGGAGATGCGGGTATTCCAGCAACTGGTAGGCAGTGATGAGGACGCCGATGGCTTGTTGCAACCGGCGCGCCAGTTGGCAACGCGAAGGGTGGTGGTGAAACGGCCGGATTACGCCCCACCACTGGCTAATATCGCTGCCCATGCGGCGATTAACACTAAAAATCATCGTTTTGATCTCTATCCACCACTGTAATCTGTAGCACTTCACCTGCGGTGTAATACAGGGGTGCAGTGCGCGAGATGCTTACCAATTCAATAGCGGTTGTGGTGCAAATTGCCGCTTACCTGAGGGCTAGAATAACTTTCCATTTGATTTTCTTTGCATTAACTGGTGCGGGAAAGGCATTATCGAAATGAGTGGGAGGTGTGATGAGTAAAAAAATGCCAACGGATTAACGTCGGCATTGGCGATTATCAGTGTGCTCAGTATTGCTAATAGTACAAAGTTACAGCACGCCTTGCGCTAACATGGCATCGGCTACTTTCACAAAGCCCGCAATGTTGGCACCGTGAACATAGTGGGTCTGCTTGTCTTCACCACCATACTGAACGCAAGCTTGGTGGATATCAGCCATAATCTGGCGCAGGCGGATATCTACTTTTTCGGCTCTCCAGTTGATGCGTGCCGCGTTTTGTGCCATCTCTAGGCCGGAAGTCGCTACACCACCTGCATTTGCTGCTTTACCTGGTGCAAACAGCACGCCAGCTTTCAGGAATGCATCCGTTGCACGGATAGTGGTCGGCATGTTGGCACCTTCTGCCACGGCTTTGACGCCGTTGCGGATCAACACTTGGGCTGCTTCAAAATCGAGTTCGTTTTGAGTAGCGCAAGGCAGCGCGATATCAACCGGAACATTCCACGGCTGCTCACCAGGCAGGAAGGTGAGGCCACGCTCACGTGCATAATCGGCAACACGACCGTAGCGCTGATTTTTGATTTCGATCAGATGTGCCAGTTTTTCTGTGGTGAAGCCAGCTTCATCAACCAGTGTGCCACCAGAGTCTGAAACGGTAATCACCTTAGCATCCAACTCTAATGCTTTTTCAATGGTATATTGTGCAACGTTGCCTGAGCCGGAAACCGCAACACGCATACCCTCAAACCCTAGGCCGTGGCGCTGTAGCATCGAGTCAGTGAAATAGACCAAACCATATCCAGTTGCTTCTGGACGGATCAGGCTGCCACCAAACGACAAACCTTTGCCGGTGAAGACGCAGCCCGTCTGATTGGACAATTTTTTCATCATGCCGGCCATAAAGCCGACTTCACGACCACCAACGCCGATATCACCAGCGGGTACGTCGGTGTCTGGGCCAAGATGACGGTATAGCTCGGTCATCAATGATTGGCAGAAGCGCATGATTTCGCCGTGGCTTTTGCCTTTCGGATCAAAATCTGAGCCGCCTTTACCACCACCCATCGGCAGTGTGGTTAAGGCATTTTTGAAGGTTTGTTCAAAACCTAAAAACTTCAGGATCGAGCTGTTAACAGACGGGTGAAAACGCATGCCGCCTTTGTATGGTCCGATAGCTGAGTTGAATTGTACGCGATAGGCGCGATTGACTCTTACCTGGCCCTGATCATCAACCCAACTCACGCGGAACTGGATCACACGTTCAGGTTCAACCAAACGCTCTAATAGCGCTTGTTCGCGATAGTGTGGATTGCGTTCGATGAATGGCCACAGGGAGGTGAAAACTTCTTGCACGGCCTGTAGAAACTCAGGTTGATGTGGGTTATTACGCTGTAACGATTGTAGAAACGATTCTAACGATACCGTTTGTTCCATGGATAGCTCCTGTCTAGCATTTTGGTTTCCCCTATGTGTGCTGAAGCTCATAGTCGGGGAAAAGGTTGGGTCTACTCCGAATATAACATTGAGAGGTGGTTGGTTAACAAGCACTAAATGAGTCAGTGACCTAAAAAATATGCTTCAATAATTCGCGGGTAGAAAAATGATATTGGTGCAGGGCAATTTTGGCGATCGCTCACCCTTCCCATTGATTGAAAATCAAATGGAAAGGGCAAAAAACAGTCGGTACAAAATGGCAGAGAACAGGGTACTAGGCGCTAAATATCGCGCAGGGGATCACTACTCTTCATCGTCGTCATGTAGCGGTACGATCAACATATCCACATGCACAGTATTAATCAACTGACGGGCGGAAGACATCAGTTTGCTCCAGAAATCCTGATGATGCCCACATAATACCAAGTCGATATCATACTTTTTGATCGCATCAATCAGTACCTGTGCCAAATCTCCTCTGCCACTGAGTACTTCACTGACCGGGTAAGCGGCATGTTGCGATAGTTCTGCCAGTGCTTGATGAGTCTCCTCGTTGATCCGTTTTTGCATATCGCCTGGAGTGGCATCAATCAGGCCGATGTACAGGTCGGAGTAGTTTACATCAACGTGGATCAGCGAGATGTCGGCGGAAAAAGCACGCGCCATTGAGACACCTTTCTCAACCAAAACTTTGCTTTCCGGCGATAGATCAACTGCGATCAAGATATGTTTGTAAGCCATAAAAACTCTCTCCATGTATGCCAATTAAGCAGAGTGATCTCCGGCAGACAACGCCACGAGTTGAGGGCAGCAAACACTTAACGCTGTCAAACAGCAGAGATCACCCAGTGAAACCATCAAGTGTAGGCGGTATGCTAACCTAGCACCTGGCTGCAACGACTAAACTTCGCTCGGTGCGTAACTCTGTATATAGTAGCACTGCATTTAGCACACGATATGCCATTGTGATCACAATGCATCACATTGTTTGCTCATTTTGCCACTGCGTTAGGATGATGCTAGGTTTTCAGGGAGGAAATTACAGACGTAAAAAAACCCGCTCTCAGAGCAGGTTTCTTGAATTTGGTCGGCGAGAGAGGATTCGAACCTCCGACCCACTGGTCCCAAACCAGTTGCGCTACCAAGCTGCGCTACTCGCCGATTTGTGTGCTGATACTACCTTATCTGTTGTCGCCTGTAAACAGCAAAAACTGAATTTTGTGGTGCGAAGAGAGGGACTTGAACCCTCACGTCCGTAAGACACTAACACCTGAAGCTAGCGCGTCTACCAATTCCGCCACCTTCGCAAATTCACAAAATTGCTCTTGCTTAGAACGACAATCTTACTACTCGAAACTACTCAAACTTACTTTAAGTTGAGCCGGTCACCCAGCATACTCAGTAAGTGGGGTGGCTAATGGGACTCGAACCCACGACAACTGGAATCACAATCCAGGGCTCTACCAACTGAGCTATAGCCACCATCGATACACTGCTGAAAGTTCTAATTGAGCAACCGGGCAAAACTCTGCTTATGCTCAAGTTAAACTGACAATCCAGCGTTACATCACATTTGGTCACTGCACAACATATTGATGTGTCACTGACTCGATGTCTAGCCGCATTACGTGGTTAAACCACCGTAGCTCCTGCGTACAAACCAATGGCGCGCCCGACAGGATTCGAACCTGAGACCTCTGCCTCCGGAGGGCAGCGCTCTATCCAGCTGAGCTACGGGCGCGTAGCGCCGTTGCGGGTGGGGATACTACGGATTTAACTGGACTCTGTCTAGTGCTTTTTTCAGAATTTTTTCTTTTGGCGATGTTTTGTTCGTCTTTTGCTTGTCAACCGCGCAGGCTGGCGGTTACTAAAGAGATGATGGGCAATTTAACGTTAAGTGAAGAGAAAATCCGCCCCAATCGGGGCGATCAAAATAACCGCTGAACGGCTACGCTTGTGACAACAGCACTAAAGCCTGTTCAGCGACAGGCTGGGGGTTGTGAACCGTGCGAGTGTTTCACAAAAGCCAGTGGCAGCAGACGGTGCTGGTATCCTTTAATCGGTTCATGTTGCTGAACCCGTCGGTAGGCAGCGGGAGTCTGGCCGAACTGCTTTTTAAAGGCACGGGAAAAAGAGGGTTGCGAGTCAAAGTGAAACTGCAACGCGATATCGAGGATTGGGCGCGGAGTCGTCAGTAGAATTTTTGCTGCTTGGGACAGGCGACGTTGACGAATATAACTACCTAACGCATGACCAGTGGTACTGCGGAACATACGCTGCAAATGCCACTTTGAATAGCCTGATTTTGCAGCCACATTATCAAGCTGTAACGGTTGATCCAGATGTGTTTCTATCCAGTCGAGTAAATCATGAATAACACTGTTGCGATCCATTGTTTTGCTCCCCCACAGTAATGGCCAGCATTGCACCATCAACCTAGAACCTATCCCATCAGGGCTATTCACTACTTAATTTAGCTCCTGGAGCACGCTTGCCAGTCAAGCATATTAGCTGCACAAATCGCTTGCTACTGCTTAACAAACTGGTGTGAATCAGCGTTAGCAATTACGCTTTCAGAGATAGGATCTTAGTGTAATAACGCAAGATTGTGCTTTGATAATAAAACTGCAATTGTGATTATACAAGCATTAATTTGGTTAATTAGAAAAAAGGAACGGAGTATAGTAAGCATGTTAGCGCGCAATATTGAGGCTGCTTTCTGCCGTTAATATTGAGATTGCGAGCGCTTTTCTTTTACTAATATGTTGATTTTTTGTAGCCAAACGTTAATGCCATACATATAATCAGCGCCACTTGAACAACTGGCTGATGTCACGACTTTAAAACAGCAGCTAGGTGAAGCTGATACCCGGCATCATTGTTGTGGTAGCGTGGTTCACCGTTGGTAACCTGTTCTGGCAACGATAATAAAATATGTAGAGGCAACCATGACCGTAGAACGTACCCTATCCATCATTAAACCGAACGCAGTGGCAAACAATCAAATTGGGGAAATTTTCGCCCGTTTTGAACGTGCTGGCTTTAAAATCATTGCCACCAAGATGTTGCAGTTAACCCGTGAGCAAGCTGAGGGCTTCTACGCGGAACACAAAGAGCGCCCATTTTTTGCCAGTCTGGTCGATTTTATGATTTCAGGCCCGATTGTGGTGCAGGTGCTGGCGGCGGAGAATGCGGTGCAACGCAATCGCGACATTATGGGGGCTACCAACCCGGACAATGCATTAGCTGGCACGTTGCGTGCTGATTACGCGGAGAGTTTGACCGCCAACGCTGTGCACGGCTCTGACTCTGTTCACTCTGCTGAACGTGAAATTGCTTATTTCTTTGATCAAAGTGAAATCTGTCTGCGCTGATTAACGCTGGCTTGGCCTATCACTAATGTTATAGAGCGGCAGTGTTACCGCCTGCCGCTGTGGCACCCTTCCAGAATCTAATGCCGGCAAAGATGGCAAGCTGGTAGCAAAGTTTGTACAATGCAGCCCCTTAGATAAGTCAACTTATCACTCAACGATAAAATTTCATTCTATTTCAAGCCACAACGTGTAATAACGAGGCACAAAAATCATCATGTCAGATACCATCACTGTTGGGCAGTATACGCCCGAACAACATGCGCAGAGTCTTCAACCGAACAGTGAAGCTCAATCCAGTTCAGTGCAGCCCAGCAGCAAAATCAACTTGCTCGATTTGAACCGCCAGCAACTGCGCGAATTTTTTATTAATATGGGCGAAAAGCCGTTTCGTGCTGATCAGGTGATGAAGTGGATTTACCACTACTGCTGTGATGATTTCGAGCAGATGACCGACATTAATAAAACCTTGCGTAACAAATTACAGAGCGTTGCTGAAATCCGTGCACCGGAAGTGGCGGATGAACAGCGCTCGGTGGATGGCACGATTAAATGGGCGATCCAGGTAGGTGAGCAACAGGTAGAGACTGTTTACATTCCAGAGCCGGATCGGGCGACATTGTGTGTTTCATCACAAGTCGGCTGTGCGTTGGAGTGTAAGTTCTGCTCAACTGCGCAGCAGGGATTTAACCGTAATTTACGTGTCTCTGAAATTATCGGCCAAGTTTGGCGAGCAGCGAAAATCATTGGCGCACAAAAAGTCACCGGTCAGCGTCCGATTACCAATGTGGTAATGATGGGTATGGGCGAACCGTTACTTAATTTGAATAATGTGGTGCCAGCTATGGAGATCATGCTGGACGATTTTGGTTTTGGGCTGTCAAAACGTCGTGTCACCTTATCGACATCCGGTGTAGTTCCGGCGTTAGATAAACTGGGTGATATGATTGATGTGGCGCTGGCCATTTCGCTACACGCGCCGAATGATAAAATTCGTGACGAAATTGTACCGATTAATCGTAAATACAATATTGCGACTTTTTTAGCTGCAGTAGAGCGCTATCTGGCCAAATCGAATGCTAACCAAGGGCGCGTGACAGTGGAATACGTCATGCTGGATCATATCAATGACAGCACTGATGATGCCCATCAATTGGCTGAGGTGTTAAAAAACACACCTTGTAAAATCAATTTGATACCTTGGAATCCGTTCCCGAATGCGCCATATGGACGCAGTTCTAATAGTCGTGTTGATCGTTTCGCAAAAGTGTTAATGCAGTATGGTTTCACCACCATTGTGCGTAAAACACGCGGTGATGATATTGATGCAGCCTGTGGCCAATTAGCCGGTGATGTGATTGACCGAACTAAACGCACGTTGAAAAAACAACAGCTCGGGGAACCTATTTCAGTTAGGACGGTCGGAAACTGAGTGTGTTGTCGTTTATTAATAACGATGCTGCTCGTTGCACATCGGTCAATCAAGAAATATTGGTGATGTGTTGTTGTTAGTCATGTCGTGATGAGAGTGCTAGCGCTGTGATGACAGTGTAGTTTTGATGATGCACTGTTTCTGGTGAATTCGGGTGATATTGGCCTAACATTGTTGCAGTGACTTTGTGATTAGCTTTGCATTTTAACTGGTTAGTTTGTTTTGATTGTGGTTAATGGTATAAAAAGGCGATTAACTCAGCAGAATTGGCGCAGACAATCAGGTAACATCATTCAGGGAAATTTACTGGAAGCATGAAGCTAACAACTTATGAAGCTAAAAACTTGTCGTGTGATATGGGTTATTGCGATGCTGGCTGGTTGTGCCAGCAATCAACCGAGTAACCAACATTCAGCAGCGGCCAGCCAGGCCCGTCTACAACTGGGGCTGGAGTATTTGCGCCAAGGAGAGATGCAGGCCGCTAGCTATAATCTGCAAAAAGCGCTGGAGCGGACACCGCAGGATTATCGCGCGCACCTGGCTATGGCACTTTTTTATCAGAAAGTGGCTAATAATGAGTCTGCGCGTTCACATTATCAGCGGGCACTCAGACTGGCACCGGACAATCCGACCGTACTGAATAATTACGGTGCGTTTCTCTGTAGTTTAGGGCAGTATGTAGCAGCTCAGCGTCAGTTTAGTTCTGCTGCACGGTTGGGCGATAACGGTCAAGTTGCCGACAGTTTGGAAAATGCCGGTTACTGCTCACTTCTGGCAGGTCAGATGCAGAGTGCTCAAACTTTATTGATGCGGGCATTGAAGATTTCCCCGGAAAAAGGGGAAACAATTCTGGCGGAAGCAGAAAAGCAGTTTGGAGAAGGGAAGCACGTCGAGTCGCAGCTTTTGTTAGACAGTTATCAAAATGCGCTGCCGGCCAGTGCCGACAGTTTATGGTTACAGATCCGTTTCGCCGCGTCAGCAGGCCGCCAGGATAGCGTTCAGCATTATGGCAAACAGTTAGCGCGAAGTTTTCCACAATCCAAACAGTACCAGCAGTTCTTAGCTAATGAATACTGAAGAAAATCAAAATAAAATTGTATCAATGACGATAGGTCAACGCCTGCGTCAGGCTCGTGAAGAACAGGGGCTCACCCAACAGGTTGTTGCAGATCGTCTTTATCTCAAGATCTCAACTGTGCGCGATATTGAAGAGGATAACCTGGCGACAGATTTGGCCTCGACTTTTGTGCGTGGTTATGTGCGTGCCTACATTAAACTGCTTAATTTGCCAGAGGGGGAGTTACTGGCATTACTTGATCAACAACAACCGGCTAAGGTAGCCAATGTGGCGAAAATGCAGAGTTTTTCGCTGGAAAAACGCCGTAAAAAGCGTGATGGTTGGCTAATGAGCTTTACCTGGTTGGTGGTATTTGTCGTGGTGGGCTTAACTGGCGCTTGGTGGTGGCAGCACCACAAGGCACAACAGGATGAAATTGCCACGATGGCAGAGCAATCTTCGGTTGAATTGTTTAAAGAAAAAGCATCATCGACGGGTTCATCAGTCAGTCAAGAAGCGAGCAATAGCTTACCCATCGTGCTAGATCAGCAATCGACGGTTTCAACTGCGCCTGTGTCACAGCCTGTGCCGATTCATCCAGTACCATTGACAGGGCAGACACCCGCAATTTTAGCGCCTGAGCAGCCGAGTTCATCGGTAGCGCTCAATCTTTCGGTATCATCTGTTGATACAGCTCCAGTCAGCAATCCAACAGCGCCCCTCCAGACGACAGGCGCTAGCCAGAATGGCACCGCTGATGTCAACAATGCGTTAGTGATGAATTTTTCTGCCGACTGCTGGGTACAGGTGATCGACGCTAGCGGAAAATCGCTGTTTAGTGGCACGCAAAAAGGGGGTTCACAGCTTAACCTGTCGGGTGTTCCACCCTATAAGTTAACATTAGGCGCACCGGCTGCAGTCGAGATCCTGTTCCAGGGTAAACCGGTTGATTTAACACGTTTCGTCAGAACGAATCGTGTCGCACGTTTGAGCGTGCCTGCACAATAATCGCTAAGTTAGGGATCTGTTCCAATCGGCATGATAGGTGCTGCTGGTTTTCACTGGCAGTGCGGAAAAGCCGTGGTGCAGTTGCTACCTACGCCTCGCTGGTGATTTTTTTGCAAAACAGACAGTAAAGCCAGCTGATTGGGAGTAGGTGCGAAATCTAAGGTTGTTAATGTTACCGCTGGGAGAGTAAGCCATGCATAACCAAGCGCCGATTAAGCGCCGCAAATCTAAACGTATCTACGTTGGAAATGTGCCGATTGGCGATGGCGCACCGATTGCCGTGCAGTCGATGACCAATACCCATACCACCGATGTTGAAGCAACGGTTAATCAGATCAAAGCACTGGAGCGAGTGGGCGTTGATATTGTGCGCGTCTCTGTGCCGACAATGGATGCAGCAGAGGCATTTCGGTTGATTAAGCAGCAAGTTAAGGTGCCACTGGTTGCTGATATCCATTTCGATTATCGTATCGCTTTGCAGGTGGCACAGTATGGCGTTGACTGCCTGCGTATCAATCCAGGCAATATCGGCAACGAAACACGCATTCGTGCGGTGGTCGACTGTGCGCGTGACAAGAATATTCCGATCCGTATTGGGGTCAACGGCGGTTCACTAGAGAAAGATCTGCAAGAGAAGTATGGCGAACCGACTCCCGAAGCGTTGCTCGAATCGGCAATGCGTCATGTCGACATTCTCGATCGACTCAATTTCGATCAGTTCAAAGTGAGCGTTAAAGCTTCAGATGTATTTTTGGCGGTCGAATCTTACCGCCTACTGGCAGCACGTATCGACCAGCCCTTGCATTTAGGTATCACCGAAGCGGGTGGCGCTCGCAGTGGAGCGGTGAAATCTGCCATTGGTTTGGGCATGTTGCTTGCTGAGGGGATTGGGGACACGCTGCGTGTCTCACTGGCTGCAGATCCAGTTGAAGAGGTCAAAGTCGGTTTTGATATTCTAAAATCGTTGCGTATTCGTGCGCGCGGGATCAACTTCATCGCTTGCCCGACTTGTTCGCGTCAGGAGTTTGATGTAATTGGCACGGTCAATGCGTTGGAACAGCGGTTAGAAGACATCATCACCCCGATGGACGTCTCAATTATTGGTTGTGTCGTTAACGGCCCAGGTGAAGCGCTGGTATCGACACTGGGTGTCACTGGCGGACATAAGAAAAGCGGTTTTTATCAGGATGGTGTGCGACAGAAAGAGCGTTTCGATAACACGCAGATGATCGAGCTGCTGGAGGCGAAGATCCGTGCTAAAGCAGCGATGCTGGAAGATGCCAATCGTATCTCGGTAAAACAGCAGGATTAGTGATTATTGGCCGTTCAGCAACCACTGGCAGCTATGCTCAGTGACATCAACAACAAGCAGGCCAATACTGCACTAATGACAGGTGAAATCCCCTGCATCTTGCCGCTGCTTGCGTATATAATTGAAATCATTTTCATCTAAAACGAATAGAGAACTGACGTGGCAAAAAACATTCAAGCCATTCGCGGCATGAACGATTGCCTGCCGGAACAGACGGCGCTATGGCAGCGAATTGAAACAACGCTAAAACAAGTACTGGCCAGTTATGGTTACGGTGAAATCCGCACCCCGATTGTCGAACAGACGCCGCTGTTTAAACGCGCCATTGGTGAAGTGACCGATGTTGTCGAAAAAGAGATGTACAGCTTTGAAGACCGTAACGGTGAGAGTCTCACTTTACGTCCGGAAGGCACCGCCGGTTGCGTGCGTGCGGGTATTGAACATGGCTTGTTCCACAATCAGCAACAGCGCGTATGGTACATCGGCCCGATGTTCCGCTATGAGCGGCCCCAGAAAGGGCGCTACCGCCAGTTTCATCAACTGGGTGCTGAAGTATTTGGTTTAGCTGGTCCGGATATTGATGCTGAGTTGATCTTGTTAACCGCGCGCTGGTGGCGAGCGCTTGGCATTGCTGAACATGTTCGGCTGGAGCTGAATTCAATTGGCTCGCTGGCTGCACGCGCTAACTATCGTGAAGCTTTGGTTGCGTTTCTTGAACAGCATAAACAACAGCTTGATGAAGATTGCTTGCGCCGCATGTACAGTAACCCGCTGCGCGTACTCGACTCGAAAAACCCGCAAGTGCAAGCGTTACTGAATCAAGCTCCCTCGCTGGGTGACTACCTTGACGAAGAATCGCAACAGCATTTTGATGGCTTATGCCAACTGCTAACCTTGGCTGGGATCCCGTTTCGAATTAATCACCGCCTAGTGCGCGGTTTGGATTATTATAACCGCACCGTGTTTGAATGGGTGACAGAGAGCCTCGGTGCCCAAGGCACGGTGTGTGCTGGTGGGCGTTATGATGGTTTGGTGGAACAACTGGGCGGTCGAGCGACAACCGCAGTCGGTTTCGCAATGGGATTAGAACGCCTGGTATTGCTGGTACAAGCCGTCAATCCAGCATTTAGTGTTGCCGCCAGACTGGATGTTTACCTGATATCCAGCGGGGCAGGCGCGCAAAATGCCGCTATGCTATTGGCAGAGCAAGTGCGTGATGCTCTGCCTAATGTCAAACTGATGCTTGATTATGGTGGCGGCAGCCTGAAAAAACAGATCACACGTGCAGATAAATCGGGTGCCCGCATTGCCCTGATCCTGGGAGAAAATGAAGTCGCAACGCAGCAGGTAGTAGTTAAAGATCTGGCGCATGGCGAACAGTGCAGTGTGCCGCAACAACAAGTTGCTGAACATTTATCTGCAATATTAGGTTAAGGAGAAGGACGCTGTGGAAATTTATACCACTGAAAATGAACAAGTTGATGCCCTGCGCCGATTCTTTGCAGAAAATGGCAAAGCCTTAGCAGTGGGGACAATCCTCGGTATTGGTGCGCTGTTGGGTTGGCGCTATTGGCAGAACCATCAAACTGCCACCATGATGGCAGCGGCAGAAGCCTACCAGCAAGCCACAGATACCTTGGTTACAGGTAGTACGCAAGGTGTGCAGGCTGTCGAACAGTTTATCCAGAACAACAGCAACAGTTACAGTGCCTTTGCTGCGTTGCGATTGGCGAAACATTCCGCTCAACAGGGTGATTTTGCTCAGGCACAGCAGCAGTTACTTACCGCACAGCAGCAGAGTAAAGAACCAAACCTGCAGGCACTGATTAATCTGCAGTTGGCGCGGGTACAACTACAGCAAAACCAGCTAGATGAAGCACTGAAAACCTTGCAAGCGGTCAAAGGTGAAGGCTGGCAGCCGATGATGCAAGAAGTGCGTGGCGATGTTCTGTTAGCAAAAGGCGATCAACAAGGTGCGCGTGACGCTTACAAAAAGGGCATTGAATTGAGCAATTCTCAGACGCTACAGGCTGTTATGCGTATGAAATTGCAGAACTTATCCGGCTAGGAGGCACCATGCAATTGCGTAACACACTGTTAGTTGGTCTGATCACTCTCACCTTGGCCGGGTGTTCGGTGTTTAGTGGCGAATCGGATGTCGTCACGGCATCACCAGTACCGGAAATTGAGAATCAGTTCATTCCAACCCAAAACTGGAGCACGTCGGTTGGCGATGGGATCGGTAGTTACTACTCCCATTTACGCCCAGCCGCTCAGGATGGTGTAGTCTATGCCGCTGATCGTCATGGCACCGTGAAAGCCTTGTCACTGTTTGACGGCAAACAACAGTGGAAAGCCTCACTGGCTGAAAAAACCGGTTTCCTTTCACGCAACCGTTCTGCGCTGCTCTCTGGTGGCCTGACGGTTTCTGGTACACATATTTATGTTGGCAGTGAAAGGGCGATCGTTTACGCGCTAAACCGCGAAGATGGTCAGCTTGCTTGGCAGACACGAGTGGCGGGTGAGGCGATCTCACGCCCAGTGGTTGTCGATGGTATGGTGTTAATCCATACAACCAACGGCCAGCTACAGGCACTCAATGAAACCGATGGTGCAATTCGTTGGACGGCCAGTCTTGATGTGCCTTCACTCTCGCTGCGTGGTGAATCTGCCCCCGCGACAGCATTTGGTGCTGCGATAGTTGGTGGAGATAATGGGCGGGTCAGTGCGGTACTCCTGCAACAAGGACAGTTGATCTGGCAACAGCGCATTTCACAGCCTGGTGGTGTTAGCGAAATTTCGCGTCTCAATGATGTTGATACCACTCCAGTAGTGGTCGGCAACGTTGTTTATGCGTTGGGATATAATGGCAATCTGGCTGCACTGGATCTGCGCTCTGGCCAAGTGATCTGGAAACGCGATGTCGGTTCGGTCAGTGATTTTATTGTTGATGCGGGTCGTATCTACCTCGTGGATCAGAATGATCGTATTCTGGTGACTGGCACAGAAGGTGGCTCGACTATTTGGAGCCAAGATGATCTATTACACCGTGGATTAACACCGCCAGCGCTCTATCAAGGTTACTTGGTGGTTGGTGACGCCGAGGGCTATTTGCACTGGCTTGATGTGACTGATGGTCGTTTTGTTTCACAACAGCATGTTGACAGTAAAGGCTTCCTTTCAGCGCCAATTGTTGCTGGTGACACATTACTGATCCAAGCCCGTGGTGGTAAAGTTCACGCATTTACTCGTTGAATCTGCTTGTACTGGCAAGCGTAACCGCGAGTACACAAAAACCATTTAACAATGGGAAGTAGTAACAAGGGAAGACGGCTCCTAGTGAGGAGCCGTTTCGCATTTTAGCCGTTGTGTTCTTAGGCACAGCGATGCTCTGATTTATTACGTAGTGAGGTTTCACCCATGATACCTGTCGTCGCGCTGGTCGGGCGCCCGAATGTCGGTAAGTCCACCCTGTTTAACCGTTTAACGCAGACGCGCGACGCGCTGGTAGCGGATTTTCCTGGTTTAACCCGCGATCGAAAGTATGGTCGTGCGCAGATTGAAGGCAATGAATTTATCATCGTTGATACCGGTGGTATCGATGGTACTGAAGATGGTGTCGAAACCCTGATGGCAGGGCAATCGCTACTGGCAATTGAAGAAGCTGACATTGTGCTGTTTATGGTGGATGCACGCGCTGGCTTGATGCCAGCAGACAAAGCGATCGCCCAACATTTGCGCAGCCGGGAAAAGGCCACTTTTTTGGTTGCCAACAAAACCGATGGCCTCGATGCTGATAGCGTCTGCGCCGATTTTTACGCACTTGGGTTGGGTGAAGTCTATCCGATCGCGGCTTCTCATGGCCGTGGTGTAACGCAACTGATCGAACATGTATTAGTGCCGTTTTTACCACCGAAAGCGCCGGTGGTTGAGTTGACTGAAGAAGAAGCCAACGCCGCTTACTGGGCTGAACAGCAGGACGAGTCTGAGCAGGAGATCAGCGAAGAGCCAGAAGAGGAGTTTAACCCGCAGGATCTGCCAATCAAGTTGGCGATTGTCGGGCGGCCAAATGTAGGCAAATCGACACTGACTAATCGTATTCTCGGCGAAGAGCGCGTGGTGGTGTATGACCTGCCAGGCACCACGCGTGACAGCATCTATATCCCGATGGTACGTGATGAACGCGAATACGTATTAATCGACACCGCTGGAGTACGTAAACGCGGCAAAGTGACCGAGACGGTGGAAAAGTTCTCGGTGATTAAAACATTACAGGCGATTGAAGATGCCAATGTGGTATTACTGGTGATTGATGCTCGTGCCGGAATTTCTGATCAGGATCTCTCGCTACTCGGTTTTATTTTGAACAGTGGGCGTTCATTAGTCATAGCGGTAAATAAATGGGACGGCATGACACCGGAAGATCGTGACCATGTCAAAGAGATGCTTGACCTACGGCTCGGCTTTATCGATTTCGCACGGGTCCATTTTATCTCTGCACTACATGGCAGCGGCGTTGGTAATTTGTTTGAATCGGTACTGGAGGCTTATGAGTGTGCGACTCGTCGAGTGAGCACTTCACTACTGACCAAAATTATGCAGATGGCGACGGATGATCATCAGCCACCGCTAGTGCGTGGTCGCCGGGTAAAATTAAAATATGCTCATGCTGGTGGCTACAACCCACCGATTGTGGTGATCCACGGTAATCAGGTCAGTTCGTTGAATGACGCTTATAAGCGTTATCTGATGAACTACTTCCGTCGCTCACTCAATGTGATGGGGACACCGATTCGTATTCAGTTCAAAGAGGGCGAAAACCCATTTGCAGGTAAACGTAATACACTAACGCCAAGCCAAGTTCGTAAACGCAAACGGTTAATGAACCATTTGAAAAAACTAAAGTAACGTTATCAGCACGCCTGCTGGCTGTATAAAACAGTCAGCAGGATGGCTGGAAGGTGAATGCTATTTTTAATTATGCACTAAAATGTGTGATCGAAACTTGCAGCAATCAGCACACCCATAATTAAAATTACCAGTACTGTTACAATTATTAGCCCCACAAAGTATGCCCAGATAGCCCAGGTATTATATCCACCGAGAATGGTAAGATATCTTTTTACTTCCGAGGGGCTAATTTCACCGTAGCGAGAGAGTAAAAGGTCATTACGGAATTTTTGAATATAGAAAAACTTGGCAATTAAACCGCATACTATTGATCCAAATAGGCCAAGCATATTCCAAATACCAGTACCCACAAACCCTACAGTTAATACGATGATGCCGATCAGATATAATTTTCGATAGAAAAAGTAGAAAGGACCACCAAAAAAAGCCCACCAACTCCAAGACAAGGAAAAATTAAGATGCCCATTGACATCAAATTTTTTATACGCGCGTTCAAAGAGATCGACTTTTTCTGGTTTCTGTAAATGTGCCTCCAGCAGGTCACGCAATTCATCACTATTATTTGATAATCCATCTAATTTATTGTTCATGTACTTCCCCGTTATTTATATTACTACGTTATGTATTACACGCACCACTCCTTGCTTATCTGATTCTAATTTAACTATCAGATTGCTGTAAATATATTTTTATTAAATGGGGAGATATTGCTATTCGTCAGGCTAGTGTCACCTATTTTTCACCATCACTAAATGGATTGTGGTTATTATCTTCTGGTTTTCTGGAAAGGCGAGTGCCCTTCCAGAGTGGCTTCACTGTAAAACAGCACTACGCTTTATTTTGCCGTTGGCTGTTTGTGCGCCGTGGTTTGCCTGTGCTGTGTGGTTGTTGTGCGGGTTGTGCTCTGTTTTTTCTGCTGCGTTCAGTGGTGTTAACACGCTGCCGTCCGTTGATGATCGGCTCAGCCTTGATGCTGGGATCGGGTTCATAACCTGGCAGAGCGATGCGCGGGATCTGTTTTTGCAGTAGTCGCTCAATATCACGTAGCAGTTTGTGCTCATCAACACAGACCAGTGACAGCGCTTCACCGGTACATTCGGCACGCCCGGTGCGACCAATACGGTGGACATAATCTTCTGGTACATTGGGTAACTCAAAGTTGACCACATGCGGCAGTTGATCAATATCCAGACCACGAGCAGCTATATCGGTCGCGACCAGCACGCGAATGCTGCCGGCTTTAAAATCGGCCAGTGCTCGTGTGCGTGCTCCTTGGCTTTTGTTGCCATGGATCGCGGCAGCGCTAATGCCGTCTTTATTTAACTGTTCGGCCAGATGATTGGCACCGTGTTTGGTGCGTGTGAATACCAGCACCTGTTGCCAGTTTCCGACGCCAATCATCTGCGACAACAGTTCACGCTTGCGCTTTTTATCAACCAGATGAACATGTTGTGTCACTTGCTCAGAGGCAGTATTGCGTCGCGCCACTTCCACAGAAGCTGGATCGTGCAGCAGTTTGTTGGCCAACTGTTTGATCTCATCGGAAAACGTTGCTGAGAACAGCAAGTTTTGGCGTTTTACTGGTAGTTTGGCGATCACACGGCGAATATCATGGATAAAGCCCATATCCAACATACGATCTGCTTCATCCAGTACCAGAATTTCCACTTTTGACAGATCAACCGCATTCTGCTGTGCCAGATCGAGCAAGCGGCCAGGGGTGGCGACCAAAATATCGACTCCCCCACGCAGCTTCATCATCTGCGGGTTGATGCTAACACCGCCAAAGACCACCAGTGAACGCAGTGGCAAATATTGGCTGTAAGCCAGCACGTTTTCACCAATCTGCGCCGCCAGCTCGCGGGTTGGGCTTAAGATCAGTGCGCGCACCGGGCGTCGTCCTTTACTCGGCGGTTGTTGCTGACTGAGTCGTTGTAGTAGCGGCAGAGTAAAGCCAGCGGTTTTACCGGTGCCAGTCTGGGCACTGGCCATCAGATCACGACCGGCGAGAACGACAGGGATCGCCTGGCGTTGGATAGGTGTTGGTTCACGATAGCCCTGCTCGGCAACAGCACGCAGGATCTCACTAGCTAAACCAAGTGTTTCAAATGACATAATAGAGAACAGCTCCAAACCCCCCCAGCCTTAATAATATTCGGTGCAGTTTTCTAGGGGAGTGATTAAATCGGGTATCAGGAAGGGCTAGCGCTTTATGAGCAGAAGATCTTCAGCATGACCTCGCGGGATTGGCACAAACTGCAGTGCATAGGCGAGTGAGTGTAGCAGAGATTGGCTAACAACTGCCAATTTTGCTGTTTGCTGGTTGCAGTACGGTACAAGCGGGGGTAGGGTGAGGGGTGATTAGCCACGACTGCTGCGCTGTGCGGTGATGTTTGTAACACCGTATTCTGCCAAATGCAGCGGAATCAATACTCTCATATTCTGACCATACTTCGAATTGTGTGAGTGTTGGCTGCGTCCAGTTATTCGGCTTTACGCTAGTCTATCAGTTAAAAACATGCATCAGTTTGTCCAGAGGAATAAGATGAACGGAAAGAAAAGCGTGCTTTTTCTGCTGATAGTGGCTGTTATTGCCGCTATTACCTATCGTTTTTGGCACTATCCAGCACAGCAGGCAGCATTAACGCTGTACGGTAATGTCGATATCCGCAGCGTTAACCTGGCCTTTCGTGTACCGGGCCGTTTGATTGAATTAACTGTCGATGAAGGTGACCAGGTGCAGCCGGGGCAGTTGCTGGCACGGCTGGATGATGAACCTTATCGTCATGCGCAGCAACAGGCTGTGGCAAACGTTGCCGCAGCCACAGCACAATTGGCGCTGCTGCAAGCCGGTTATCGCACAGAGGAGATCGCCCAGGCACGAGCTCAGGTAGAGCAACTGCTCGCTGCGTTTAATTATGCGGATAGCTTTTTCAACCGTCAGCAGCAGCTATCGGCGCATAGGGCGGTCTCTGCTAATGAGCTGGAGGATGCGCGAACACTGCGCAATCAGGCTCAGGCCACGCTACAGGCAGCCAAAGAGCGGTTAGCACAATTTGTCGCCGGTAATCGTCCTGAACAGATCGCAGTGGGGAAAGCCAACCTAGCTCAGGCACAAGCTGCGCTGGCGCAAGCTGAACTGCAACTGCAAGATACCCGTTTGTTAGCCAGCTCTGCAGGGATTGTGCTCACCCGTGCAGTCGAACCAGGCACGCAGCTCTCTGTTGCAAATACCGTATTCACCTTGTCACTGCCACAGCCGGTGTGGGTGCGAGCTTACGTTGCTCAACGCGATCTTGATCAGGCAGTGCCTGGACGCCAAGTGGAAATTTACCGTGATGGCCGCCCAGATCAGCCCTATCAGGGCAGAATTGGTTTTGTCTCACCAAGCGCTGAGTTCACACCAAAAAGTGTCGAAACTCAGGATTTACGCAGCGATTTGGTGTTTCGTCTGCGTATTGTTGTTACCGATGCCGATGATGGATTGCGCCAAGGAATGCCGGTGACGATCCGTTTTACCCAGCCTGATAATAGCAGCCAGCGTTAAGGGATAGCATGGCACTGACCATTGAGCTTAATGCACTGGAAAAGCGTTTTGCCAACCAACAGCAACCGGCTGTAGCCTGCCTAACCGCCACACTGCGTAGCGGTGGTATTACTGGGCTGGTCGGCCCCGATGGTGCTGGGAAAACCACGCTACTACGTATGTTGGCAGGTTTGCTCACCCCGAGTAGCGGTCAACTGAGTGTTGCCGGTCTTGATCCACAACGTGATCACCAGCGGCTGCGTACTATCCTCGGCTATATGCCACAGAAATTTGGTCTGTATGAAGATTTGAGTGTGATGGAAAATCTCAATCTATATGCTGACCTACGCTCAGTGATGGGTAGTGAACGGCAGCAGATATTACAGCAGTTACTCGCTTTTACTGATCTTGGGCGTTTCACGCAGCGCCTTGCTGGCAAACTTTCCGGGGGTATGAAACAGAAACTCGGCCTTGCCTGTAGCCTGCTTGGGCAGCCGCAGATCCTGCTGCTGGATGAGCCTGGTGTTGGGGTAGATCCGATTTCACGTCGTGAGTTATGGCAGATGGTTCATCAGTTGGCTAACGACGGTATGTTGATCCTCTGGAGCACCGCCTATCTGGATGAGGCGGAACAGTGTCGAGAGGTGCTGTTGATGAATCAAGGGCAGTTGCTGTTCAGTGGTGCGCCAGCGACACTCACTGAACGAATGGCGGAGCGCACGCTGCTGATTGAACCGTCAACACTTAGCCCACGGCAATGGCTACCACGAGTACTCAGCTTGGAGGGGGTTAGTGATGCGGTATTGCAGGGTAAATATCTGCGCCTGATCCTGCGTGCTGGTGCCGATGCCAAACGGGTACTGCAGCAGTTGGCGATACCTGAAATAGTACCACTCACCACTGAGGCACGTTTTGAGGATGCTTTTATCGATCTGCTTGGCGGCCAGATTGGCAGTGAGTCTGCATTGGCAAAGGTGATCCCGATGGTTACTGCCAGTGACAGCGCAGCGGTGATTGAGGCCGAGCAATTGACCAAAAAGTTTGGCGATTTTGTTGCTACTGATCAGGTTAGTTTTGCGGTACAGCGTGGCGAGATTTTCGGCCTGTTAGGGCCAAATGGTGCTGGTAAATCAACCACCTTTAAGATGATGTGTGGCTTGCTGCAGCCAACCACTGGCAATGCAAAGGTATTGGGGCTCGATTTGCAGCATAGTTCAGGCCGGGCGCGCCAGCATCTTGGCTATATGGCGCAAAAATTTTCGCTTTATGGCAACTTGAGCGTGGCACAAAATCTGAAGTTTTTTTCGGGAGTTTATGGTCTCAGTGGCCGAGTGCAGCGTGAACGCATCAACCAGATGTGCCAAGTATTTCATTTCGGCCCGCTCCTGAATCAAGCAACGGAAACTCTGCCGCTCGGCTTCAAGCAGCGGCTTGCCTTGGCCTGTGCCTTGATGCATCAACCAGAGATCTTGTTTCTTGACGAGCCAACATCAGGTGTTGATCCGCTGACGCGACGCGAGTTTTGGCTGCATATCAATGGCATGGTAGAGAGAGGTGTGACCGTGATGGTGACCACCCATTTTATGGATGAGGCCGAGTATTGCGACCGTATCGGGCTGGTCTATCGCGGCAAAATTATTGCTAGTGGAACGCCGGACGATCTCAAGCAGCAGGCGGCTAGCACACACAACCCTGCACCCTCCATGGAGCAGACTTTTATTGAACTGGTACAGCGTTACGATCTGGAGAGCACAGATGAGTGATGCAGGCGGTTTTTCCTGGCGTCGGTTACGGGCGCTGTGTATCAAAGAGACACGACAGATCCTGCGTGATCCCTCTAGTGGCCTGATTGCATTTGTGATCCCGCTGATATTGCTGTTTATCTTTGGCTATGGCATTAATCTTGATAGCAGCAAATTGCGCTTAGGAATTGTCATTGAACAGCCAAGCCGTGAAGGGCTAGAGTTGCTGCACAGTTTTACTGGGTCACCCTATGTTGCCGCCACTGTCAGCCAGCAGCGTGAAGCGTTGCTGCCGTTACTGCAGGCTGGTAGCTTACGTGGTCTCCTGGTGATCCCGAGTGATTTTGCGGCACGCATGGCGCGCCCGGGTGATCAGGCCGTGTTGCAGATCATCACGGATGGTAGTGAGCCGAATACAGCGAGTTTTATACAGGGCTATACCCGACAGATCTGGCAGTTGTGGCAGCAGCAGCACGCGCGTGATCAGGGACGTGAGCAGCGACAGTTAATTGAACTGGAATTGCGTTACTGGTTTAACTCGGCGGTAATTAGCCGTCATTTTATCATTCCTGGCGCAATCAGCATCATTATGACGGTGATTGGTGCGATCCTGACCTCGCTGGTGATGGCGCGTGAGTGGGAGCGCGGTACCATGGAGGCACTGCTGTCGACTCCAATCAGCCGTACCGAACTGCTACTGTCGAAACTGCTGCCCTATTACCTGTTGGGGATCGGCGCGATGGCGCTCTGTATGCTGGTGGCATTGGTAGCGCTTCAGGTGCCTTATCGCGGTTCATGGTTACTACTGTGGCTGGTCAGTTCGCTCTATCTCGCCTGTACACTCGGCATTGGGTTATTGATCTCAACCCTCACCCGCAACCAATTCAATGCGGCAATGGTGGCGCTGAATGTCGCTTTTCTGCCAGCGGTTATGCTGTCGGGCTATATTTTTCAAATCAGTAGTATGCCAACGGTGGTGCGAGCGATTAGCCAGTTTATCCCTGCACGCTACTTTGTCAGTGCGTTACAAACGCTATTTCTGGCCGGTAACATTGTTAGCGTATTGATCACCAATCTGCTGTTTCTATCTGCCTCAGCACTGATTTTTCTCGGCTTTACTGCACTAAAAACCCAGCGCCGACTGGATTGAGGGAGCAACCATGTTTCACCGTCTGAGTACATTGATCATTAAAGAGCTGCAAACGCTACTCCGCAACCGTCAAACACGCACTATTTTGATTATGCCGGTGGTGCTGCAAGTACTGCTATTCCCGTTTGCTGCGACACTGGAAGTAACCAATGCGACAATTGCGATTTATAACCAGGATAGTGGCAGCCATGCACACGAATTGACTCAGCGCTTCGCCAAGGCCAGCGCCTTCTCGCATCTTCTGCTGCTATCGAGTGCCGCACAGATCAAACCGACGATTGATAACCAACGGGCACTGTTGGTGATCCAGTTTCCGATTGACTTTTCGCGTCGTATTGAGCGAGGGGAAACGGCATCGTTACAGGTGATCCTCGATGGGCGTAACTCTAACAGCGCTCAGATTGCCGCTAATTACCTGCAACAGATAGTTTTCGATTATCAGAAGCAACTTATTGGTAGTAAAGAAAAAAACAACAACAGCCAGTTAGTGGTGCGTCACTGGTATAACCCGAATTTGGATTATAAATGGTTTGTTGTACCCTCCTTAATTGCGTTGATCACCTCTATTGGTGTGATGATTGTCACTTCGCTCTCTGTCGCCCGTGAGCGCGAGCAGGGGACACTGGAGCAATTGTTAGTGTCGCCACTAACAACCTGGCAGATCTTTATCGGCAAAGCAGTTCCGGCATTGATTGTCGCCACCTTTCAGGCATCGATTGTGCTAGTGATTGGTATTTTTGGTTTCCAAATCCCGTTCGCTGGCTCGCTGTGGCTATTTTACGCCACCATGCTGGTCTATGGTTGCTCGCTGATCGGTGTTGGATTGCTGATTTCAGCGATATGTACCACACAACAACAAGCATTGATTGGCGTTTTTGTCTTTATCATGCCAGCTATTCTGCTCTCTGGTTACGTGGCGCCGGTGGAGAATATGCCGCTCTGGTTACAACAAATCACTTGGCTTAATCCGATCCGCCATTTCACTGAGATTAGCAAACAGATTTATCTAAAAGATGCCGCGATTGCTATTGTTTGGCACAACCTGTGGCCACTGCTGGTCATCACATTTGCTACCAGCAGTGCGGCTTATATTATCTTTCGGCGTAAGGTTGCTTGAGCAGCATACTGGTCAGGTCAATTGATCTGCGATGTGACACACTTCAGTTGCCTGCTAGCACAACGTAAAGCTGGTTGACAGTGACGCAGATCACATAGCAGAATGCGCCGGCATTAATGCTATTTTTTAATTTTAAATTCTGTTTTTTCTGTTTCACTTGGGAAATATATGTCAAAAAAACTATTTGCTGAATTTTTCGGCACCTTTTGGTTAGTGTTTGGTGGTTGTGGTAGCGCAGTGCTGGCGGCAGCGTTTCCACAGTTAGGGATTGGTTTTGTCGGTGTCTCTCTCGCTTTTGGTCTTACCGTGGTGACAATGGCTTATGCGGTTGGTCACATTTCTGGCGGTCATTTTAACCCTGCAGTTACCCTCGGACTCCTTGCTGGTGGACGCATCTCTGCCAAAACGGTGTTGCCTTACATCGTGGCACAACTGGCTGGTGGTATTGCTGCGGCGGCGGTGCTGTACTGCGTCGCCAGTGGTAAAGCCGGTTTTGATGTCACAGCCAGCGGATTTGCGGCAAACGGCTACGCTGAACATTCGCCCGGTGGTTTTTCACTGCAAGCTGCTATCGTTATCGAGCTGGTATTGACCGCATTCTTCCTGCTGGTGATCCACGGAGCGACTGATAAGCGTGCGCCAGCTGGATTTGCGCCACTGGCAATTGGTCTGGCATTAACCCTGATCCATCTGATCAGCATTCCGGTGACCAATACATCTGTTAACCCGGCACGTAGCCTCGCGGTAGCACTGTTCCAAGGTACTTGGGCATTGCAACAACTGTGGCTGTTCCTGCTGGTACCGGTGATTGGTGCGGTAATTGGTGGTTTGGTCTACCGTTATCTGCTTGAGCAGAAGCAGTAACTGAGTGGGTTGGCAACGGTGCGATGATTGATAGTAATATTGTTATCAATCAATTATCGCTGCTGTCAGTGATCAACGCTTGCGAGCGGTGCTATTGTACCGCTCAATACTCGTGGGATGCGGGTAAAAAAAAGCCAGCATAAGCTGGCTAAACAGATACTGGAAGCAATATGAGCAATGTCGTACTGAACGACGCCTGGTTACAGGGAGCCAGACGTCTGCTAGTCAGTTAATAGTAATCATTATCATTTAATAATGCAATCTGTTTTCGTCATATCACTTTAGATAAACAAATGCTTTGGTCACTCTGCGTACTCCGCTAACTTGACTGGCCACTTGAGCGGCGGTCTGCCCCTCTTTTTCTGTCACCAATCCCAATAGAAAAACTTCTCCATTTTCAGTGATCACCTTGATATTGGTTGACTGCACATTCTCCGTGGTGAGCAGTTGAGAACGCACTTTGGCGGTGATCCAAGCGTCGGAAGAGGCGGTACTGAAAGTGACTGGCGTTCCTAAACGCAGCTCGTTGTGTACTTCTGCCACTCCCTCAACCGCTTTGCTGATTTCGCTGGCGCGCTGGATCAGCGCACTGCTAGGAGCTTGGCCAGTCAGCAGCACATTGCTCTGGTAGGCGGTGGTGATCACTCGCGCCTGCTCTTTAAGCTGTAGATCGCGCGCCAACGCAGTAGCAACACGTGCTTCTAGGGTGCTGTCATCAATTTGTCGTCCCATAGTGCGTGGATCGGTTGCTGTTTTAGCAACAACAGCGGCACCGCCAGCCACCAATCCTGCGACACAGCCCTGTAGCAATAGGCTGCCTGCCAAAATAGCCAGTGAGGCTTTTAGCTTCATTCTTATCAGCTCCTTAGTGATCCTGATGAGGAAATAGAGTGTGATCAATCAGATCACATAAACAGTTCACCGTCAGCATGTGCATCTCTTCGATACGTGCGCAACGGTGAGAAGGGGTGCGTATTTCCACATCCTGTGGGCCAAGTAGGCCAGCCAGTTCACCGCCATCATGGCCGGTCAACGCGACAATGGTCATATCGCGTGTGACGGCAGCTTCGACCGCTTTGACAATATCGCGACTGTTACCACGGGTTGAGATTGCTAACAGCACATCACCAGCTTGCCCGAGTGCACGCACCTGTTTGGCGTAGATCTCCTCATGCAGGCGATCATTACCAATCGCGGTCAGTACCACGTTGTCGGCATTCAGCGCAATGGCTGGCAGGCTTGGGCGTTCAGTCTCGAAGCGATTGAGCATACAAGCGGCAAATTGCTGTGCGTTGGCCGCTGATGCACCATTGCCGCAGCAAAGCACTTTATTGCCATTTAACAGTGACTGTACCAGCACCATTGCTGCGCGAGAGATGGCATCGGGCAATGCCTCGGCTGCAGCAATCTGGGTTTGAATACTTTCGGTAAAACAGGCTTTGATTCTCTCTAGCACGTTAGCTTAATCCATTGGCAGTATGATTAAACACACTGTTTTAATTGGTTAAAAAACTGGTGAGTCTGCATTGAAGGCATTCGGTATCCATTCTAACAGGCCGCCAGTAATCGCTAAAACATCAAAACGGCAAGATGATGTGTCAAAACTGGCACCACGCCTTGCCAGCCATACCGCCGCCGTGTGTAGTAACCGCTGCTGTTTCTGGTAGGTGACGCTACTGGCGGCATCACCAAAGCTGGCGCTGCGCCGGTAGCGTACTTCAACAAATACCCACGTGTGACCGTCACGCATGATCAAGTCGATTTCACCACCACGCACACTGACATTAGCGGCGCTGAAGGTGAGGCCAGCCTGTTCCAGATACTGGCGAGCCAGATTTTCGTAGCTTGCCCCCTTGGAACGTTGGCTCATAGCACACTGACAATGCTACCTTGGCGATACTGTAGCCAAGTAAGTTTACGGTTGATAACGCAATGCGGTGCGGCAGTAAGCAGACCGGTCGCGCCACTTAACTGGAAGCCAGGCAATTGGCGCAGTTGGTCGAAATGGTTGGCCAACTTCCAAGCATCGATACCCATGGCATACAGCCGCACCAGCGAATAGTCATTATTAAACTGACGGCTTGCCTGCTGCTGTAACGCTGGATCGGCACCGGCCAGCAGTGGAATTTCGCTAAACTGTAATCCCTCCATTTCCAAGCGGAAATCGGCACCGCTGCTTGCCTGATAACTGCGTGAACTGGCAAACAGCGCCGGTTTGGTACCGGAGGTGGTATTCATATCAATCATCGGTTTGATCAGGGTAAGTTGATCCTGATTGGCGACAATATAAACGGCATCAATCAGCGGTGCGGCTAACTCAGCGGTTATTGCGCTAGTGACTAGCGGTGTGGGGTTGAGCACCGGTGTGCCGGTCATGTTGATACCACGGCTGATCATTTGGCGCAATTCTTGTGCCGAACCGATGTTCTGCTGCAATACGGTCTGCCCACCCAACTGTTGCCATTGGTGGTTGAACGCTCTGGCGATGCGTTGGCCAAATTCACCCTGTGGCAGTAACAGCAAGGGTTGTCGTTTCTGCTGTTGCCAAATGTGGCGTGCGGCATCACGCGCTTCATCTTCTGGCGACAGCGCAAAGTAGCAGATATTGCCTTGATCGCGCGGCTGCTCTAACTGATTGAGAGCCAATATATTGAGCGATGTTTTCAGGCTTGCCAGTTGCTCAACATCCGTTTTCAGCAACGGGCCGACCAGCAGTGTAGCACCATCACGTTGGGCTTGGGCGACCAGTGTTGCCAGCGGTTGGCTGGTGGTATCGTAAACTCTTACCGAACCAGCATGCGTTGGTGTACGGGTTGTGTTGTGATTGATGCTGGTATTGAGTGTCGCACCGCCTACCAGTGCGGGTGCAAACTGCGCGATCAACTCATCCAGATTTATCTGCTCTGCTGCTGGTTCACTACGGCTTGTCAGGCTATTGTTGACCGGTACACTGGCAGTGGCCGCTTCAGTACTGGTTGGGTTAGTTGTGGCGGGCTGTGTTAACCCCATCTGCGCCGCGACAAATCCCTGCTCGATAGCGTCGGAAAATATCTTCGCTTGGCCATTCAGTGGTAGCAATAGCGCAATTTTGGCACTGGAGGTATCGCTACCATAAAGCAGTAACTCGAGTCCAGCCGGCAGTTTTCTACTGGCTGGATTGTCTGGATAACGAATACGCCATTCGTCGAGTGCGGCGGATAACTGCACAGTGTCATACTGATTTTCGCGGTAGATACGCAACAAATCCAGCCAGCCCAGCAGCACATTTTCATTGGCATAAATAGCCATGCTACTCAACTGCCCGGGGGTTAAACCCAGCAGAGTCTGCCAAGTTTTGTCCAAGTTATATTGGTGTGCTTTACCGCTTAAGAGAGTCTCCTGACCAATATAGGCACGCAGTAATGGCAGTGAGGCAGAGTCTTGGTTAGCGCTGATCAGCACCTGATAAAAACGCTTGAGTTGATTGTGTGCCAACAGACTGCGGTCAATCCGTTCAGCTGATTTGATTGCCGCTGGCGTTTCGCCGCTGACAAGTTGTAACTCGGCGAGTAGTAGCTGACGCTCTTGTTGCTGGATGGCGCTCATATAACCGGGCAGGTTATTGAGCAGCGAATTGGCCTGGTTGAGCTGACCTTCACGAATTAATGCGCGGATCGCGAGCAGTTGCCAGTCTGTCTTGTGTTCTGCGCTACTCTGCTGCCAGCGTTGCAGATAATAGTCAGAACGGGCAGCGGCTTCATTCTGGATATTGGGGGGTTGATATTGTGGCGCACTCCCCTGACAGCCAGCCAACAGTAACGCAATCAGCATGACGGGCATTAATCGCCCTATTTTAAGCGGGGAGAAGGTTGAGGAAAGCATACCGAGTCCAGTGATATTTTTACAAAGATGCCTAATCTTAAATCGGTGATGCTGATGAAACAACTAAAGTATCAATTAACACTGGATTAACTGAAATACTGCGAGAGAAATAGCAACAATTGTCGCCTACATGCAACTCGAATTATTTAGAGTATAGTGACCAGCGATACCGTGAACCGCCCTTATCACCGTAGGGGAAAACCAGGAGAATGAACCATGTTCCAACATGTTGATGCCTATGCCGGTGACCCGATTTTGTCACTGATGGAGACATTCAAAGCCGATCCTAGAGCCAGTAAGGTAAACTTGAGCATCGGGCTTTACTATAATGAACAAGGCATTATCCCGCAGTTGCACGCTGTGGGTGCTGCTAAAACGGTATTAAACCGTGCTGCACAGAGTGGTTCACTCTATCTGCCAATGGAAGGGCTTGCAGCTTACCGCAGCGCGATTCAGTCACTGCTGTTTGGTGCAGAGCACCCAATGCTACAGCAGGGGCGAGTGGTGACAATTCAGACTGTCGGTGGTTCTGGTGCATTGAAAGTCGGAGCCGATTTTCTACAGAGCTATTTCCCCAACTCACAGGTTTGGGTCAGTGATCCGACTTGGGAAAATCATGTTGCTATCTTTGCTGGTGCCGGTTTTAAGGTAAACAGTTACCCCTATTTTGATAGCGAAAAACGCGGCGTTAACTTCAGCGCGATGTTGAACAGCTTGCAGCAGTTACCGCCACAGAGCATTGTGTTGCTGCACCCTTGCTGCCACAACCCAACCGGTTCTGATTTGACCACAGCACAGTGGGATCAGGTGATCAAGATTTTGACGGAGCGCGAATTGATCCCGTTTCTTGATATCGCTTACCAAGGTTTTGGTGTCGGCATGGAGCAGGATGCCTATGCCATTCGAGCGGTTGCAGCGGCTGGCTTACCCTGTTTGGTCAGCAACTCATTTTCCAAGATCTTCTCACTGTATGGTGAGCGTGTCGGTGGGCTTTCGGTGGTGTGCGAGAGCGCTGCTACGGCTGAGCGGGTGCTTGGACAGTTAAAAGCGACGGTGCGTCGTAATTACTCCAGCCCACCCAATTTTGGTGCCCAGTTGGTCGCCACTGTACTGAATGATACACAACTGAAAGCGGCCTGGTTGGCGGAAGTTGAGGAGATGCGCAGCCGCATCCTGCATATGCGCCAAGTACTGGTTGCTAGCCTGAAAAGCACACTGCCAGATCGTAACTTCGACTACCTGCTCGAGCAGCGTGGCATGTTCAGTTATACCGGTTTCACAGCGGCTCAGGTGGATCGCCTGCGGGAAGAGTTTGCTGTCTACCTGATCCACACTGGTCGTATGTGTGTGGCAGGGCTGAATCAGCATAATGTGCAACAGGTGGCGGCCGCGTTTGCCGCTGTGCAGTAAAACACAGCGCCAGGTTGTGGAGTATTTATCACGCGCCACCAAGCACCTCAGTATCAGCAGGCAGTGTTGCCACGCCTGCTGAACGGGGACTAATCAACCAGCGGGCTCAATGCCTGTAACAGCGGATCGAGATGCTGGTTGACCTGCTGATAAACCTGCTGATTAAGTTGGTTATAGAAATGGTGATGTTCCATGTTTGGCAGAAAGCGATCACCGATCCGCACCAGCTTTTCTGCCGCCTGCTCATAATCGTTAAACACCTGCATCGCCATACCGGCATTGATTGCACAACCCACCGCTGCTGAACCCTTCATCTCATTACGACAAGCGGGAATACCAAACACATCGGCAAAGATCTGCATGAACAGATCACTGTTGGCTCCGCCACCAGAGATGATCAGACTCTTGAATGGGGTGTTCAACTCCTTTGCCATCTTATCCATATGGTTCTTCATGGTGAAGGCGATCCCTTCCAGCACCGAGCGATACATATGCGCACGGGTATGGCGACCATCAAAGCCGATCATCGCACCTTTCCGGAACTCCGCTTCTGAAGGGGGCGCCCAATCATGCACCGTGATCAGCCCCTCACAACCTGCAGGCACACGCTCGGCTTCCTGGTTGAGTAGCTCTTCGATACTGATACCCGCATCATGTGCCTCCGAGACTGCGGCAGCACCAAACTGATCACGAAACCAGCTAATCGTCCACATACCACGCCGAACCCCCATACACTCATAGAGATAACGCCCGGGGATCGAAGCCTGGAATGGCCAGAAGTGCTGGGCATCTTTTACATTGGCGTGGCCATGCACCATCGCGCCGATATAGGTACCCAACGAGATCAACGCCACCCCTTCCGACAGCGAACCTGCTCCCAGCGCTTCGACCGCTTTGTCGTGCGCCGTTGCTACAACCGGCATACCGGCAGGAATACCGAGCTGCTGGCCGACTTGTGCTGTGATATGGCCGAGGATCTCTCCGGGCTTCACCAAATCAAATACTTGATCTCGGGTCAGATTACAGCTTTGCCAAAGCGCGACATCATCACTCCAGTCAAGGCGATCATTATCCATCGGCCACCAACCGATATAGTTGGCACAGGTGTCTTTGAATTCGCCAGTCAGACGATGGGTGATGTAACCCGAGGTTGTGGTGACATATTTCACCCCACGATAGGCATCGATATATTCGTAGGGTTTATTCAGCCGCTTATCCATCCAGTTGATCACTGGATACGCCAACTCACCATTCTCTTTCAGCAACACCCGGCAGCAACGCACAATACAGATACCCATTGCCAAAATATCGCGCGCACTGCCTCCACGGTCAGAAAAGCGTTGCATCACCCGACGAAAGGCGACCTTCAACGCATCCCAGAGATCATCATCCGGATGTTCAGCCAGCAGAGGTGCGGGAATATCCATCTTGCGTAACTGCTGTTTTCCCTCACAGATAGCGTTGCCATCGAGATCGAAAATCACCACTTTTGCGCTTTGAGTGCCGACATCTACACCCATTAAGTATTTGTTTTTCATCTGGTCACCATAATTTCAAAGAATCATCTGTTGGCCGTTTGGGCGACGTGCTCTTGTTTTTCGGCATGTTTAATATTGTTAAATAACAAGAAGGTAAACAGCAGCACCAGACCGGTGGCGATCAAACCCATCAGCCACATATTGTGGTAGGCCTGCTCTGCTGGCAGGCTGTCTTGCCAGTGACCGATGATTGGATAGACAAAAACATCAGGCAGAAAGCCGATCACCGAACAGATACCGACGGTGGTGCCAAGGATATACTTGGGCGTCCTTGCTTCGCCGATACAGGCAAAATAGAGGCCGCGTGAGGCATAACAGGTGAAAGCCAACATCAAGATCAAGCCGATACCGACCGCCACGGAGAGTGGCTTCTGATTGGTGATCAACAACACCGTCAGGCTGATCACGCTGACCACCGCCAGCAGTTGGATCACCCGTGTTGGTGACTTCAGCCGAGTGTAGGTGGTGATCACCCCGCCGAGCGGGCCGCAAATAGCACGGAATATCTTATTGATCACAATACCCATATAACTGGCAGCCACCAGCGTCATGCCATACATTTCGGTCAGGTAGCTGGTTGAGTAGCTGAGGATGGCATAGATGGTATAAACGCCGAGAATAATCATGCTGCAATACCAAGTGGTGCTGATCTTCAGTACCAAAAAGATATCCTTAATATCGAACTTATGCTGCTCTTCATCTTGGTTGCTGGTGCTGGTAAAGCCATCACTCACCACAAACCAGCACAGCACACCTAACAGGATATAAACCCCGCTGTAGATCAGGATCACCGTCTTAAGACTGTTGGGATCTTCAGGTGCAAAGCGTGAAAACACCCACATGGTGAACACGGCCAGCGCCATCACCCCCACACCACGTAGCCCTTCCATCCAGCCCATGATTTTACCCTGTTCACTATGGTCACCGAGCAGTGAAGCGGCTTTGATCGACACCGACCACAGCATCAAAATAGTGGTGATCGCAAACACAACCTGAATCAGCACCATCACCCAGAATGGTGGATAGGTTGACATTAACACCCCCAATAAGCCGGTGACGATCATGGCACTGCTCATCATCTTTTTGTGTGAGAACTTATCGGCAATCACGCCACTCGGGGCATAGAGAACAATTGCAGCAATACCGAACGTACTCATAATAAAACCAATTTCGGTATTGCTAAAGCCCATGAATTTAGCCATTGGAATTTGATAAATGTAGCGCAGGTAGGCCAGATCGAAACTTACACCGCCGCTGATACTGATGATTGCCAGCGTCAACCAACGGTTATAACGATGTTTTTCCATGGTAAGGTTCCGTGTAAATATACCGCTTGTTTTTCATCTTGCCAGTACTGACAGTATGAAAAATAGCTTGGGTATAGATGATTAAACAAAAAAAGAGAAAAGTAGTCTTCCCGCAGTGCAGGAAGTTACTTTTCTCTTCGTCTCTTTCAGTAACTGGGCTATTAAATAGCATAGCGTGATGAAATTCATCTGTGAGAAATGTCACAAAACCAAATGCTGCAAAAAAAATAGCGGCTAACAAGTCAGTGATTAAAATGAGACATTCATCACAGAATGATGGATAGCGGCTGTGCTAATTTTTTTCCCCAGTTACTAGAGATAATGAGAAAAGTAACTTCTCTGCCGAATGCGGGGAAGATTGCTTTTCTCTTTTTTTTTGCGTTTTTTCCAGACCAAGGGGCACATCATGTCACTGAGCGCGTTAAATGAGTTCTCGTTAGATTTCTTCTCACTGAAAGGCAAAACAGCAATTGTCACCGGCGGCAACAGTGGTCTGGGGCAAGCATTTGCTGTGGCGTTGGCGAAAGCGGGCGCTAATTTATTTATCCCCAGTTTTATTGTCGACAAAGGGGAAACCCGCGAGCTGATTGAGCAGCAAGGGGTGAAAGTGGCGTTTATGCAAGTCGATATCACACAAAAAGGGGCACCGGCAAAAGTGATTGCGCAGTGCCTGGAGCACTTCGGCGCAGTTGATATTCTGGTGAATAACGCCGGTATCTGCAAATTGAACAAGGTGCTGGATTTTGGTCGTGAAGATTGGGACCCAATGATCGACATTAACCTGACTGCGGCATTTGAGCTGAGTTACGAAGCTGCCAAAGTCATGATCCCAAGAAAACAGGGCAAAATAATCAATATCTGCTCACTGTTCTCCTATTTAGGTGGGCAGTGGTCACCGGCATATTCTGCCACCAAACACGCGCTTGCTGGCTTTACCAAAGCCTATTGCGACGAATTAGGGCAATACAATATTCAGGTTAATGGCATTGCTCCGGGCTATTATGCGACCGATATCACGGTAGAAACGCGTAAAAATCCAGAAACCAACCAGCGTGTTTTGGATCATATTCCGGCTAACCGTTGGGGTGAAACACAGGATCTGATGGGAGCAATGGTATTTTTGGCCAGCCGCGCCTCTGATTATGTCAATGGACACCTATTAGTGGTCGATGGTGGTTATTTAGTGCGTTAACCGCAGCGTTGTCCAATTAGGCTAAAAATTTGGTTAAAAATTAAAATGAGGTTGTTATGTCTTTGTCGCGTGAAGAGATTGTCGCTAAATTAAAACAGATCGTCGGTGCCGAGCGCGTGATTACCGATGAGAAAGTATTACAGAAAAATAGCGTAGACCGTTTTCGGAAATATGCCGATATTCACGGTGTATTTACTCAGCCACTGCCAGCCGCTGTGGTCAAATTAGCCAACAGCGAACAGGTTGCTGCCGTGCTGTCGTTTATGAACCAGCATGGCATTACTGGGGTACCGCGCACCGGTTCTTCCGCTACTGAAGGCGGCCTAGAAACGGTGATTGAAAACTCAGTGGTGCTTGATGGTTCCGAGATGAACAACATCATCAAAATCGACATTGAGAACATGCAGGCGACGGCACAGTGTGGTGTACCGCTGGAAGTGCTGGAAAACCAACTGCGCGCCAAAGGCTACACTACTGGGCACTCGCCACAGTCTAAGCCACTGGCACAAATGGGCGGCTTGGTGGCAACGCGCAGTATTGGCCAGTTCTCCACCCTGTACGGTGCGATTGAAGACATGGTGGTCGGCTTGGAAGCCGTGTTTCCAAACGGCACCATTTCACGGATAAAAAATGTGCCGCGCCGTGCTGCTGGCCCAGATATCCGCCATGTGATCATTGGCAATGAAGGCGCACTCTGCTTCATTACTGAAGTTACAGTAAAAATCTTCAAATACATGCCGGAAAATAACCTGTTTTACGGTTACATACTGGAAAATATGCAGACGGGCTTCAACATCCTGCGTGAAGTGATGGTTGAAGGTTATCGTCCATCAATTGCGCGCCTGTACGATGCCGAAGATGGTTCACAGCACTTTACCCATTTTGCCGACGGCAAATGTGTACTGATCTTTATGGCCGAAGGGGCAAAAGCGATCGCCCAAGCGACCGGCGCCGGTATCGAGCAGATTGTGCAGCGCTATCCAGAGTGCCAACAGGTTGACAGCAAACTGATCGAAACCTGGTTCAACAACCTGAACTGGGGGCCGGACAAAGTTGCTGCCGAGCGTGTGCAGATTATGAAAACTAAAAATATGGGGTTTACTACTGAAGTATCTGGTGACTGGAGCACAATCAACGCTATTTACCAGAATGTGATCCAACGCATTAGAACAGAGTTTCCTCATGCAGACGATATCACTATGCTGGGCGGACACTCCTCGCACAGCTACATCAACGGCACCAACATGTACTTCGTTTACGATTACAACGTGGTCGACTGCAAGCCGGAAGAGGAGATCGACAAATACCATAACCCGCTCAACAAGATCATTGTTGAAGAGACCATTAGGCTAGGGGGATCGATGGTGCACCACCACGGCATCGGCAAGCACCGGGTGCACTGGACCAAAGATGAGCATGGCAGTGCGTATTACATCCTGAAAGGATTGAAGCAGGTATTTGATCCAAATGGGATTATGAATACCGGAACTATCTATCCGATAGAAGAGTAGCACTTTCGCCAAGGCCCGGTTTCCGGGCCTTGTGCGTTTAAGCGCACTGCCGATTGCTGAACATCACACAGATGGAGCAGCAGCAATGATCAGCAATCAATCACACTACCCAGCTTAAGTCGGTTCATATCCCCCTGGAATCAAAGTAATAAATGGAGCAGATAATGAACACAACACCCCCTCAGCAAGTGCATATGGATGACATTCCACTCAACACCTTTCACATTAAAATCGCCGGCTTGACCTTTGGTGCTCACCTGACCGACGGCTACGTGCTTGGGGTGATCGGTTTTGCACTGACACAATTAAAAACAGAGATGGCATTAACCCCATTCTGGCAAGGAATGATAGGCAGCTCGGCACTGATTGGCCTGTTTCTCGGTAGCTTACTGTTGGGCTGGATCTCGGATTACGTTGGCCGACAGAAAATTTTCACCTTCAGCTTTGTGATCATCACCTTGGCATCGGCGCTGCAATTTTTTGCCGACACCCCCGAACAGCTATTCTGGTTACGGGTACTGGTTGGCATCGGCTTGGGCGGCGATTATGCCGTCGGGCACACCATGCTGGCCGAATTCTCACCGCGCAAACAGCGCGGCATCCTGCTCGGCTCCTTCAGTGTGATCTGGACATTCGGCTATGTCGCTGCTGGCTTTGTCAGCCACTATATGCTGGCCGATTTCGGCTGTGATGCCTGGCGTTGGTTACTGGCTTCGAGTGCGATCCCGGCGCTACTGATTATGCTACTGCGTATCGGCACCCCAGAATCACCGCGCTGGTTGATGCGCAAAGGGCGCATCTCCGAAGCTTATCAAGTGGTACGCCGCCACTTTGGGCCGCATGTGGTATTGAACGATGAAATCCCAGTTAATACTGCTCGCCACCTCTACACCCTATTTTCAGCACGTTATTGGCGACGCACCGCATTCAACAGCCTGTTTTTCGTCTGCCTCGTGATCCCCTATTTTGCCATTTACACTTTCTTGCCCTCGATTTTGAACACGCTAAAACTGGATCAAAATTTTGCTACCGATCTGCTACTGAATGGCCTACTGGTGCTAGGTGCGCTGCTTGGCATTGCCTGCACCCAATGGCTACCACGCCGCCGCTTTCTGATTGGGGCCTTTTGGTTACTGGCGTTCAGCTTGGGCACACTGGCCTTTGTGCCGAGTGGTGAGCTGCTGATGCTGCTACTGTTTGCACTATTTACGCTAACCATCTCGGCAGTGAGCAATCTAGTGGGTGTATTTCCGGCTGAGAGTTTCCCAACTGATATCCGTTCACTCGGTGTGGGTTTTGCCACCGCCATGAGCCGCCTTGGTTCAGCGATAGGCACCGGTTTGCTGCCGCTGGCGTTGGTGAATCTTGGTTTGCAGAACACCATGCTGATCCTCACCGCTGTGTTGGTATTCGGCGCACTGGTATCGATGTTGTGGGCGCCAGAGACCAAAGGTCTGACACTGGTCAACGCCTCGGTGGTGAAAGCAGGCTCAAAGGAAAGCTAAGCTATGAAGCTGTTACTGGCGTTAAAGATAAGTCCTGATTTGGCGATGCTGTCCGCTGCCGACTGGCAGCCAGATCACCAGCAGCAGATTGATACTCGCCACGTGCGGCGTTTGTTGACCGGCTACGATGAAAGCGCCGCAGAGCTGGTGTTAATGCTGCGCGATCAAATGGCACTGGATCTAACGGCATTAACAATCGCTGATCGCACCGCTGAACCGGCCTTGAAACAGCTATTGGCGCTAGAGTATCAACAAGCGGTACGCATTGAGCCACCACCAGAGTGGGATCTACGCCTTAACCCAGCCACCATCGCAGCACTGATTGCAGCTTACCAACAGCGCGACGCCCAGAGCGTGATCGTGCTGGGTGCCCAAAGCCTGGAAGGGCAGAATGGCCAAACGGCCTTTATGCTGGCTGAACGCTTGCAGTGGCCCTGCCTACGCGGTGTATGCCAGCTTGCAGTGGCGACTGAACCGGGGGCGCTACAGGTTACCTGCCAAACTGAACAGGGGCTAGAGTGCCTAACCGTGCTACCGCCGCTGGTGCTGGTGGTGGCGAATGCTGCCGCTGCCAGCGCATTGCGTGTGCCGACACTGAAACAGAAACTGAACGCGGCGGCACGGCAGATCGAACGGTTAACGCCAGACGACTTCGGCATTAGTACACCGCTGCCAGCCGATGTGCAGCTCTGTAGCTTACAACCTAATGCACAGCCGCGAGCTGGCCTCATCCTGGCCGGGCAGAACCTCGAACAGCAGGTAGAACAGCTTTATCAACACTACTTGGCGGAGCGCGGGTAATGAGCAAAATCGCGATTATTCTGGATGCGGATGCGCACCAGTTTTCACAGCACGCTAGTCAAATTGCACAGTTTCTGCAACGTAGTGAGCTGCATCACGCGCAAGTAGAACTGTGGTTATTCAGTCAAAGCGAACCGCTGCAAGTGCCAACATTCGCCGACCAGTTTTCGGCCCGACAATCCTCGACTCCACAATCCTCGACTCCACAACACGCTGTTCTGCAACTCTCAGCCCTGCGCTGGTTAAAAGCCGCCAATGTCAGCGAAGCGCGCCTGGCGCTACTGACAGAGTTACAACAACAGGTTGCTGCTTCGCTACTGCTGTTTGCTGGTGAAGCCGGTAGCGAGTGGGCGACACGTCTGGCATACCGTTGTGGCGGCTCTGCATGTTGTGAGGTGACACAAGCGGCACTCAGCGCGACCGAGTGTTTGGTCAGTAAAGCGGTTTATAGCAACCATCTCAAGGCACAACTGCGCATGGCGGCAGCCCCTTGGTGCTTGAGTGTTGCACGCACTGCCAGCCAGCCACTGGCACTGGAGGCAACACCGCTAGCGGCACAGCCTGTTACTGCCAACCAGACACCCGCGACGCACTGGCTATTGCACCGTCAGCAGCAGCCGATCAGCGAGCCACCCGCATTACTGACAGCACGTCGCGTCTTGGTGGTTGGCCAAGGTGCAGCCAGTGCGCAGAATGTTGCTTACTTACAGCAAGTGGCAACGGCATTATCGGCAGAATTTGCTGCCAGCCGCCCGGTAGTGATGAATGGCTGGTGTGAGATGGATCGCCTGGTTGGCATGTCCGGCGCAATCATCGCACCAGAGATCTGCATTGCCGCCGGGGTTTCTGGTGCGCCGGCATTTGCCATCGGCATTCGCCACAGCAAACTGATTATCGCCATCAATCACGACCCACAAGCGGCGATCTTTGCTCAGGCTGATGTTGGCATTGTTGGCGAGATGAACCCAGTGCTAGCGGCACTGGTGGCCAAACTTCAGCCAAAGCGAAATATCACCCCATAACCTGCGTTGGGGTAGCGCCAGCGACTGAGCGTCTCTGCGTCGCAGAGCAAACGGCAAGCGCCACACTCCAGACAGCCCTGCCACTCAAAATGCAGGCTGCCATCAGGTTGGAACTGATACAGCCCAGCAGGGCACGCTGTCGCTAAACGCCGCAGCATCGCGTGCTCGGCGGCTGTTGCCAGAATGATATGTTGATGCTCAGGCTCAAACTGATAAATGTTATGGCTCAGATCCGGATAATTCATAAATTGCGCATCCCATTAAAGGTATCTTTCACCAGTTGTTTCAGACCAATCTGCCGCGCATGGCGCCATAACAGTTGATACAGCGCGCTCGGTGGCTGTTGATCACCACAGAACATCTCATTCAGCACCTTGGCGGCCAATTGCGGATAACGGTTAAACCAGTGTGGTGATCGCAGCATGATCTGCGGCAGACGGCGATAGCGCTGCATCACCGCCCAGAGTGTGCTCTGTTGTAAACGTTGCGGATAGTCAGCCAGCGGCCGACCGGCAATCACGGTTTCTGCCGCTGCCTGCGCGGACAACATCGCCAGATCCATGCCGCGCACCGTATAACCACGGTTGACACAAAAGCGTGCGCAGTCACCCAACAGCAGGTAACCGTTGCCAACCAGCTTAGGCACACTGGCCAGCCCACCTTCAGGCAGCAGATGAGCACTGTATTCACACAGCTCGCTCTGTTTGATGAGTGGCCGAATAGTCGGATGCTGCTTAAACTGTTGCAGCATCTGCGGCAGAGCAACACGGCTATCAGCCAACTCAGAGAGATGACAGACCACCCCGAGCGATAGGCTCTGGCGATTGGTATACAAAAAACCACCGCCGATCTTGCCCTGTGTCGCTGCACCGGCGAACAGCCAAGCACAGCCCTGATTGCCCTCGAGTGAGAAACGCTCCTCTAACCGTTCAGGCGCCAGCGCTAACACCTCTTTCACCCCGATCGCCATAGTATTGGCTGCCGGTTTTGGTTGCAGCCCGGCCTGTTCCGTCAGCAAGCTATTCGCCCCCTCAGCCACCATGACACAATCGGCCAACAGCGCTTCACCAGCAACCTGCACGCCGACAACACGACCCTGTTGCAACAACAGTTGATCAACCTGCACGCCGGTTAAGCAGTGTGCCCCGGCAGCTTGCGCCTGCGCCATCAACCAAGCATCAAACCGGGCGCGCAGCAGACTATAAGAGACCGGGGTAGGGTGACGATAGTCGAGGGTAACAGCGCTATCGCTGCTCAGAAGTGAGAGTTTTTCCTGGCTGATCTGCCGCTCCAGCGGTGCGCTAGCGGCAAACTCGGGCACCATGTGTGCCAAAGCATGGGTATACAAACGGCCACCGCTGACATTTTTACTGCCAGCCTCGCTACCGCGCTCCAGCAACAAGGTGTTGATACCTGCACGCGCCAGTAACAGCGCGGCGCTACAGCCTGCCACCCCGGCACCAACAATGATCACTGCAAAACGGCTCTCTGTCATCGCATCGCTCCCATCAGCAAACCGATCACCACCGTAGCACGTTCTCAACCTGATTCATTGATACCACACAGTGTGTTGTTGGTTATGGGTAAATTTGGTCTAACCTAAACACCAAAAGGATGTTGTCTGTGCATTCATTTTCATTTTGGCGCGTACAGGGCCAAAATCGATAAACCAGTGCTTAAACAAGGCGCGCGCCATCGCCTCCAGCGTTTGGTTTTGTTTGCGGTTGAGTTCGATTTTGTCGTCCAGCGTGCCGAGGATGTGGGCAATAGCGCGTTGTTCTTTGATGGGGGGAACCCCTATACATAAGGATTCGATCATTCCCTTGGTAAGCGCGTTTCTTGTCGCTCCTGCTGAAGCAAGAGCTAATAAATGGTTCTGCATCACAGGACTGACGAACACATACCGCAAAAAACGTGCATCCAACTCATCTGACTGAGTACGGATAATTGCAACATGTTGATTTACACGCGCAGGCAAGATATTTGGGATGACGTGCGATGTTGGCGAACAGCGCCCCCAGCCGTGTGGACTGGGGGCAGGAGATTACTCAAACAGATTCTGGTGCAGTGTCTGTACCACTTTTTCTGCATCTTGACCAGGCACCAAGAAGCAGAGATTGAAGCTGCTGGCACCGTAACAGATCATGCGGATATTGAATGGCTCCAGCACACCAAATACCTCTTTGCCAACACCACGAGCCTGTGACAGCTTGTTGCCAATCAGTGCCACCAGCGCCATATCTTCTTCTACTTCTACTGTACACAGCGCAGAAAGTTCAGTCAGTAATGCACTGGTTAAGTGGCTGCCGCTGGTGGTGGTTGAACCGGTGGTGTCGATGGTCAGCGCGACATTGACTTCAGAGGTGGTGATCAGATCTACCGAGACATTATGGCGCGCCAGGATATTGAACACTTCTGCCAGGAAGCCACGTGCATGGAGCATACTCAGGCTGTGCAGCACCAGCAGAGTCTGTTTGCGGCGCAGTGCCAGAGCGCGGAACAGTGGCGGGTTTGCCGTGCTGCTGCACACCATGGTGCCGCCCGCCGCTGGGTCTTTGCTTGAGCCGACGAATACCGGAATATTACTGCGCACCGCAGGCAGTAGGGTGGCCGGATGCAGGATCTTGGCACCAAAGGTGGCCATTTCGGCGGCTTCGGCAAAGGCGATCTCGTCGATCCGCTTAGCTGCAGGGACGACGCGTGGATCGGTGGTGTAGATGCCAGGGACATCGGTCCAGATATCAACTTGGCTGGCATTCAGCGCTTCGCCGAGCAGCGCAGCGGTGTAGTCGCTACCGCCACGGCCCAGTGTGGTGGTGCGCCCTTTGGCTTCACTGCCGATAAAGCCTTGTGTGATCACGAGTGCTTGCTGTAAGCGTGGTTTTAACAGGTTAGTGGTCAGTTCGGCCAAGGCGGCGCAATCAGGTGTAGCGCGGCCAAAGTGATCATCGGTGCGCATCACGCTGCGAACATCAAACCATTCGGCAGTGACGTCACGCTCGTGGAGGATCTCGACAAACAGGAGTGTCGACATCAGTTCACCGTAGCTGACCAGTTCATCGGTGAGCGCAGCAGAGGTGGCGAGCGCAGCCGCTTCAGATAAGCGGGCAATGCTCTCCAGCATGTTGTTGATCTCATCGCGGATGATGGTCGGGTTTGTTAAGCGATCGACAATCGCGTACTGAATACGGCGTACTTCATCAAGGTGGCGGGTGCGTTGTTCAATTTCGCACCCTTCAGCCAGGGCGACCAGCAGATTGGTCACGCCTGAAGAGGCGGAGAGCACCACCAGACGAACATTGGGGTTGGAGAGAACGACATCGGCACAGCGATTCATGGCATCAAAATCAGCAACACTGGTACCGCCAAACTTTGCCACCACGACAGCATGTTGTGGAACTTCTTGATTCATTTAAAACCTCGTGTCAGGGATGCCATCTCTGGATGGCATTGGGTTTCCATAGCCTTGGCACAAGTGAAGAGCGATAAACAGGGGGCAGGCGTAGAGGTTGAGGCTACGTTACACCCAGAAGCGCTCCACCTTGCTGACCACTCTTAATAATGGATATCCACATGCTGAAAAGGATTAGGCGTTAGCTGCGGATCGAATGAGCACGAAACTCAACAGATCCGCCGATCGCCTACGGCAATTTGCAGCTGTAGGGTATACAAAAGTGACCTACGGTGACAACTCAGGGGATTCAGCCCCTGCAGTCGACGCAATGAGTGCCGTGCCCATTCCGCCTCGGCATCGCTCCCCCTTGTCGTGCTGTCGTTGGATACCGGCTCCTCTAACACGCTACCTGGGCGATGCACCTCTTCTGGCTTTACACACACTGCGCACACAGCGAGTGCGGCAAGGTGTATGTTACATCTACAGTTACTCAGGCTGCGATTAGAAACTGTCGCGGCTGCCAGGCAACTGGCTGAAGTAACTGGGCTATACAAATAACGGGTTTATCTTTCACTGTCAACGAGCAGCACGGCTCTTTTTCTGTATTGTCGGTAGCCGCTGGAGTTCGGGTAACGGTTAGCGGAGTGTTTGGTTAACGCTATTGCCTGTTACTGCCACTCTGGCGCTGCTGCGCCCGACCGAATAGCAGGGTAGAATGGCCGGCTAGCAGGACGAGTTTGCTGTTTAAGTGAGAAATGAAGTCATAATCAGCGGCTGACAGGCTACAATCGATCATTAACGTTATTTTCAGTAGATAGAGTGTGGTTATGAAGAATATTAATCCGGTTACTACCGCTGCCTGGCAGGCGTTACAACAACATTTTGCCCAGATGAAAGATGTCTCAATGCGTGACCTGTTTGCCCAGGATAGTGAGCGCTTTTCCCGTTTTTCAGCCACCTTTAACCAGGAGATCCTGGTCGATTACTCTAAAAATCTGATCACCAGTGAGACAATGGAAAAATTGCAGGCTCTGGCGCGCGAGACTGAGTTGCAAAGTGCCATTGATGCCATGTTTGCCGGCGAGAAGATCAACCGGACAGAAGATCGCGCAGTATTGCACGTTGCGCTGCGTAATCGCAGTAATACCCCGATCTTGGTCGATGGTCACGATGTGATGCCTCAGGTGAATGCGGTGCTGGCGAAGATGAAGCAGTTCTGCCAGCGTGTGATTAGTGGTGAGTGGCGCGGTTATAGCGGTGCGCCAATCAGTGATGTGGTAAACATCGGTATTGGCGGTTCCGATCTTGGCCCGTATATGGTGACTGAGGCGTTGCGCCCTTATAAAAACCATCTGCGGATGCATTTTGTCTCTAACGTTGATGGCACACATATTGCCGAAACATTGAAGCAGCTTGATCCGGCAACGACGCTGTTTCTGGTCGCTTCCAAGACATTCACCACACAAGAGACTATGACCAACGCACACAGTGCGCGTGACTGGTTCCTGGCGACTGCCGGGCAGCAACAGCATGTGGCGAAACATTTTGCTGCGCTGTCGACCAATGCCACAGCAGTGGCGGAGTTCGGTATCGATACCGCCAATATGTTTGAGTTCTGGGACTGGGTGGGTGGCCGTTATTCGTTGTGGTCAGCGATTGGTTTACCGATCGCGCTGTCACTCGGTTTTGAGCACTTTGAGCAGTTGCTGGCCGGTGCCCATGCGATGGATCAGCATTTTGCCACCTGTGCGCCGGAACAGAATCTGCCAGTGCTATTGGCGTTGATTGGTATCTGGTACAACAACTTTTTTGCTGCGGAGAGTGAAGCGATCCTGCCGTATGACCAGTATTTGCACCGTTTTGCTGCTTATTTCCAGCAGGGCAATATGGAGTCAAACGGCAAATCAGTGGATCGCAACGGTAACGCGGTCAGTTACCAGACCGGGCCGATTATCTGGGGTGAGCCGGGAACCAACGGTCAACATGCGTTTTATCAGTTGATCCACCAAGGTACTAAGTTAATTCCTTGTGATTTTATCGCGCCAGCGATCAGCCACAATCCATTAGCAGATCACCACGCTAAACTGCTATCGAACTTTTTTGCCCAAACACAGGCGCTGGCATTTGGCAAATCACGTGCTGAGGTGGATCAGGAGTTTGCCGCGCAGGGTAAGACAGCGGCAGAAGTGGCGCATATTGCACCGTTTAAACAGTTTTCCGGTAACCGCCCCACCAACTCGATCCTGCTGCGTAAGTTGACACCGTTCAATTTGGGTAGCCTGATTGCGCTGTATGAACACAAGATTTTCACGCAAGGGGTGATCCTGAATATCTTCAGTTTCGATCAGTGGGGGGTGGAGTTGGGCAAGCAGTTGGCTAACCGTATTTTGCCTGAACTGGCGGATAACAACCCGGTTAGTGGCCACGATAGTTCAACCAATGGCCTGATTAACTGTTTTAAAGCCTGGCGTTAATTCAGCGCCTGGTTCGCTGTAACAACTGGCCTCTCCTGCGGTATTCAACCGTTGGGGGAGGCACTATCCAGGTTGAGAGTGGCAAAGCGGAACACCCACCACATAGTCGTAATCTGTTTTTATTAACAATAACCTGTGTTAATAACAGTCCACAGTTAACTGCTTGGATGTCAAAGACTCTGTAGTGGGTTGTCGCGATACGGCCCAGCAGCGACGGAACTACGCAGTTTTAGCTCACCAATAAAAGCTGGCAGCGGTGGCAGCACTTCACCTTTGATCAAGCGGAAGGCTTGCATAATCGCCGCTTCGATCATGGCATCAATCGGTAGATAGACGGTCGACAGTGGCGGTTGCAGATAAGCCGCACAGGGTTCATCGTCAAAGCCAAACACAGAGACCTGCTCTGGCAACTGTTTGCCGGCTTGCCGTAATGCTTGCATTGCGCCGATCGCCATATCGTCATTGCTGGCAAACAGAGCAGTGAAAGCAACGCCACGGCTTAGCAAGTGCTGGCAGGCGAGGTAGCCGCCTGCGACGCTATTGTCACCGGCAATCACTTGGGCATCTGTCACTAACAGTCGCTGTTGCTGTAATGCTTGGCGATAGCCGGCCAGACGTGCCTGCGCGGTTGGCGTATTGATTGGCCCGGTAATGCAGGCGACTTGCTGATGCCCTTGTTGGATCAGATAGTCAACTACACTGAATGCCGCCTGTTGCTGCTCAAAGTAGACGCAACGTTCTGGTGCTCGAGGCAAGTAACGGTTAATCACCATCAGCGGCAACTCCGCTAGCAGGGTCATCAGTGTGTCCTCACTCATAAAGCGGGTATAGAGCAGAATGGCATCACAACGGCGATCGGCCAGTAGCCGGACTGCCTCTAGCTCGCGCTCTGGCGTGTCGTAGCCATTGGTGACAATCAGATGTTTCCCGCTGGCTTCAATCAGCGTAGCCGCGCGACGCAGCAGACGACCAAAGTAGGGCCCATCAAAATTTGAAACCACCAATCCAATGCTGTTAGAGCGGTTATTGGCTAATGACTGAGCGAGAAAATTGGGGCGATATCCTAACTCTTTCATTGCGTTGAATACCGCATCACGGGTAGTTTTTCTCACCTGCCCAGTGCCATTTAACACACGCGAAACCGTGGCCTTGGAAACCCCGGCACGTGCGGCAACATCCAGCATGGTGATCATCAGTAACTCCCTCTGTTATCTCAGAATAGCGGCTTATTTCTACCGACGTTATGGTTAGCACCGGCCTGCCTCGGATCGGCGCTAAAAACGGCAGACATTGCGCAGTCTAGCATAGGGTGATTGTCTCGGCATCGTGATGAAATTGGCTTTTCAAGCTAGCGCAAGGTGGTTGTAGCGTTGGTAGCGGTGTACTTGCACTGTTTTTCAGCAATTCAGGTATCAAATTTGCATAACCCGATGAGGAGCACAAATGCGGCTACAACAATCAATACTGATTATTATAATTATTTGATAAATAATATATTTCATCTTTCTTGCTGGGCATTATCAAGTGTTTAACTGCGTTTACTGTCGTGAGGTATGTCGATTAGCGCAAGAAACTACACCAGTCGTTACACTTTGCGCTGTAATGTTGCGATTGTCAGATAGCGGCAATCGGGCACTCGAAGTACATTGAGCCTCCCAGAATTATTAATTGGTGAGTGTCAACAGCCTCATGGTTTACACCAGCCTACGCGGATGCGTAGGCTTTTTTTTTGCCTGCGATCTGCCTTCCAGCACTGTTTCAATCCAGTATCGTCTATTGTTAATAAGTTTCCACTTGTGTCTAGATTGTTGTTTGCAGTATCTTGTTTTTGCTTTATCAATAATTTATACGAATGATACTAGAAGAGGATGCGATGATACTGTCAGGAATGCGCGGGCTGGTTCGTTTACTGTTTCGTGTGAAGGTGATTGGAGACACCAAACATCTGCAGCATGAAAAGTTGTTGATCACGCCAAATCATGTTTCTTTTATTGATGGCCTGCTACTTGGCCTGTTTTTACCAGTCAAACCGATTTTTGCTGTCTACAGTGCGATGGCCAATCACTGGCTACTGCGCCTGTTGAAAAATTATGTTGATGTTGTGCCGCTTGATCCGACCAATCCAATGGCAATCAAACGGTTGATCAGAGTGATCGAGCAAGGGCGGCCGATTGTGCTGTTTCCTGAGGGGCGGATCACCGTGACTGGCTCACTGATGAAGGTCTACGATGGTGCCGCTTTTGTTGCTGCTAAATCGGCTGCGGCAGTGGTGCCGATTCGTATCGAAGGTGCCGAGTTTAGCCCTTTCAGCCGGATGAAAGGTATCTTCAAGATCCGCTGGTTCCCAGCAATTACCCTGCATATTTTGCCCGCGACCACTGTGCCGATGCCAGAGGCTGCGCGCGCGCGCGATCGCCGCACCTTGGCGGGAGACCACCTCTATCAGATTATGCGCCAAGCACGGATGGATAGTGTGCAGCCACAGACGCTGTTTAGTGCATTACTGTCGGCTCAGGCACGTTATGGCCGTTATAAGCCCTGCATTGAAGATATTGCGTTTCAAGAGGATAGCTATCATGGCCTGTTGAAAAAGTCGCTCGGTGTCAGCCGCATTCTGCAACGTATCAGCCAACCCAAACAGCATGTTGGTTTGCTGCTACCGAACGCGACTATCACTGCGGCAACCATTTTTGGTGCTTCACTGTGTAACCGCATTCCTGCGATGCTCAACTACACCGCTGGGGTTAACGGGTTAAGAAGTGCCATCACGGCAGCAGAGATCAAAACGGTAGTGACTTCACGCCAGTTTCTGCAAAAGGGCAATTTGACCCACCTGCCAGAGGCGTTGCCGGAAGTGACTTGGCACTTCCTGGAGGATTTAAGACATACAGTAACCTGGCAGGATAAACTGTGGATCTTGCTGCATCTGTTCCAGCCGAAGCGAGCAATGCAACCACAACAGCCAGATGATACTGCATTGATTTTGTTTACCTCTGGCTCAGAAGGTCATCCGAAAGGGGTGGTACATTCACATGCCAGCCTGTTAGCCAATGTCGAACAGATCCGCAGCATTTCTGATTTCACACCGCGAGATCGCTTTATGTCTTCACTGCCGTTATTCCATGCGTTTGGTTTGACGGTAGGGCTGTTCACCCCGTTAATGACTGGCAGTCGCATCTTCCTTTACCCCAATCCGCTGCACTACCGAGTGGTGCCGGAAGTGGTCTATGATCGTAACTGCACCGTGTTGTTTGGTACTTCCACCTTTCTTAATAACTACGCGCGTTTTGCCCACCCTTATGATTTTTCTCGTCTGCGTTATGTGGTCGCGGGTGCCGAGAAGCTTTCTGACACAACCAAGCAGATTTATCAGGATAAGTATGGTGTGCGCATTCTGGAAGGCTACGGCGTTACTGAGTGTGCGCCAGTGGTTTCGATCAATATCCCGCTGGCAGCCAAAATCGGTACGGTTGGCCGCATTATGCCTGGCATGGAAGCGCGTCTGATCAAAGTACCTGGTATTGAATCGGGTGGCCGCTTGCAGTTGAAAGGGGCGAACATCATGAAAGGTTACTTGCGGTTTGAAAATCCTGGTCAACTTGAACCACCGGTAGCGGCAGATGAACACGGCGTGTTGCAACCCGGTTGGTACGATACCGGCGATATCGTCAGTTTTGATCAGCAGGGTTACTGTACCATTCGTGGCCGAGTGAAGCGTTTTGCCAAATTGGCGGGTGAGATGGTGTCATTGGAAACCGTGGAACAGTTGGCGATACGTCTGTCGCCGGAAGGCCAGCACGCCGCCAGCGCCAAAAGTGACAGCAGCAAAGGTGAGGCACTGGTTTTATTCACCACCGATAGCAGCATCAACCGTGAGGCGCTGTTGCGTGTTGCACGCGAACTGGGTTGCCCAGAGTTGGCAGTGCCGCGCGATATTCGCTTGGTTAAAGCACTACCGCTGCTGGGTAGCGGTAAACCGGATTTTGTCACTTTACGACAGATGGCCGAACAGCAAGGAGCTGTGCAATGAGCAATCAAACCGCTAGCCCACTGATGTCACGCGCGATGATCGCGGTGATTTGTGCGCAATTTCTCTCCGCATTTGGTGACAACGCACTGCTGTTCGCGGCACTGGCACTGATTAAACAGCAACTCTATCCAGAGTGGAGTCAGCCAGTATTGCAAATGGTGTTTGTTGCCACCTACATCGTGTTAGCGCCGTTTGTTGGTCAAATTGCGGACAATTTCTCCAAAGGGCGCGTGATGATGGTCGCCAACGGGTTGAAGTTTGCTGGTGCGTTGGCAATTTGTGTTGGCCTAGATCCGTTCCTGGCTTACAGCCTAGTCGGTATTGGTGCAGCGGCTTACTCGCCAGCCAAGTATGGCATCTTGGGTGAACTGACCAGCGGTGACAAACTGGTGAAGGCCAATGGGCTAATGGAAGCCTCAACCATTGCGGCGATCTTGACTGGTTCGGTAGCGGGTGGCCTGTTGGCAGATTGGCATGTGCTGGCGGCGTTACTGGTCTGTGCGCTGGTGTATGCCGCCGCAGTTGCAGCCAACTTTTATATTCCGCGCTTGCCGGCGGCACAGAAAGTCTCTTCGTGGAACCCTGTCAGCATGGGGCGTCAATTCTTCTCCGCTTGCCGCTTGTTATGGCGCGATAGCGGTGCTCGCTTTTCCCTGATTGGCACCAGCATGTTCTGGGGCGCAGGAGTGACGCTGCGTTTCCTGTTGGTATTGTGGGTGCCAGTGGCACTGGGCATTACCGACAATGCAACACCAACCATGTTGAATGCGATGGTTGCAGTCGGTATCGTCGCCGGAGCGGGGATCGCCGCGCGTTTTATCACGCTGGAAAACGTCAAGCGCTGTATGCCAGCCGGGATCTTGATCGGCGTGGTGGTCGCGGTGTTTGCGCTACAGACTTCAATGCTGAACGCCTACGGGTTGCTGCTGCTGATTGGTGTGCTCGGCGGCTTTTTTGTCGTGCCGCTCAATGCACTGTTACAGCAGCGCGGTAAGGCGTCTGTTGGCGTGGGAAGCGCGATTGCGGTACAGAACCTGGGTGAAAACAGCGCGATGCTGTTGATGCTTGGCCTCTATTCACTGGTGATCAAAATGGGTGCGCCGGTCGTCGCGGTCGGCATCGGTTTTGGTGCGGTGTTCGCGCTTGGCATCTTGATACTGTGGATATCGTCACGACGCTAGCAGTACGGGCAAGCCGCTTGGCACGGTTCGTCCGTGCTCAGCGTGCTGCTGAGTGCTAAACAGAAGCAACAAAAATCTGACTCACTCCGGCGATCCGGCGCATAAACGCGATATGGTTGCCACACGGAGAGAACACCACAGCTTCAGGTTGTGGTGGTTCGGCACTACGCACCGTTACCCTCTGCATCTCGCCACTGGCAACCTGACACAGCATCACACTGTTATCACACACCAGCGCAATATCATCACCTTGTGGATGCCAACTGAAAGCGGATTGGATATCGTGCGCGCTATGGGTGATTTGGCGTGCAGCCCCGCCATTCGGCGAGATGCTCCAGAGCTGAACGATACCCTGATCATCACGCATTAAAAATGCGATCGCACTGCCATCTGGCGAACTGCGCAACCAGTGACGCGGCGTCGTCACCAGACCAGGATAACGGCGCTCGGCAGTGTAGGTCAGGCGGCGTTGAACCACCCCTTTCGGTGGCGCTGGCAGCTCGGTTGGCGTCCCTTGTAGTGGCATATCACCCGGTTGGGCATAGGCCGCCAGATCTTCCGGCAGATCGACCAGAAAAATTTCCGCCACCTTGTTGCCACACGCACTGCGCGTGTCACCGATAAAAGCCAATGCCCAGCGCTGCTGGCTGCCATCGGCCTTGCGATAGCCTTGTTGCCCAACCCAGCCCTCTTCATAAGCGCGGTCGATCTGATCACTGCCTGGCTGTGGTGTCGGTGTAGTGCGGCTCACCAGCACACAATAATGACTGCCGCCATATTCACGCCGGTGGTGTAGCACCGGTAACACCGGCCGCAATGGCACCGCCACGGCGACATTACGCAGATCCAGTTTTTGATCACGCTGATGCATCACATGATCGTTGTAGGTGAAACTGAGGCGGCTGCCATCCGGGCTGAACACATGCACATGCGAACCGCCACGCAACGCACCGGCGGTGTAGGGTGGGGTGATGTCCATCGCATCGAGCGTGATCGCAGCGTCGCGATCGGCATCATGCACAATCACGCCGCGTCGATGGTGAAAATCATAGTGCCACTCGGCATCAGGGTGTTCAGGGCCATGAATAAAGACATAACGCAATGGTCGCTGTGGGCTGACAGTAACGACACCAACGTGTGCGCCATGTTGCGCCTGATAGATCACCTCGCTGTTACCGCTCGACAGATGTAGCCGTTCGATCGTCAAGCCAGTAAACGAGCTGGGATCCGGTCGTACATCGTAGACCAGCCATTGGCCACAGGGCGTCCAGACATTGATATTGGTCAGTTGATGACTACGTTGCGCAAAAGTCAGTTGTCGTTCATGCCAGTACACTGTGATCACTGCCTCGTAATAGGATTAACACATTGATATTGATTGCGGATGTTTGATGCAGCATGATAGTACGAGCTTGGCCTTCAGTTGCCCAGGAGTGTAGCTGTTTTCGAGCAAACCTATCAACTGATGTCAATAATCACCGGAATGGAAGCAGTATCAACTCAGTGAACCAGGTGCTGCTAATTTTTCGCGTTGTCCACTACACATTAATCATCGGAAAAAAACATCGTGAATTTGACTTTACTAGGGGGATACATACTTTCGGTAGTCGTCTTGCTACTGACTCCGGGGCCTGTGGTAGCGTTAATAACTGGAACGGCAGCCCGTCACGGTCACCGCAAAGCTTTTGCTACCGCCATCGGCACTAACGGTGCTTCACTGGTGCTAATTGCTCTGGCCACACTGATGTTAACTGGGGTGGTATCACTCGCATCAATCTGGCTCAACCTGACAGCAATCGTTGGCTCCTGCTACATTGGCTATATTGCGCTGCAGAGTCTGTATGCTGTTTGGGGTCAAACCAAGACAGTGACCACGGTAGAAATGGTGCCGAGCGAGAGCGGTAGCTTTTTTATCAAAGGCTTCATTACGGGTATTTCCAATCCCAAAGACATCCTGTTTTTTGTTTCGTTCTTTCCCCAATTTATCTCAATCACTGACCAGTTTAGCACCAGCATTATGGTGTTATTCCTGCTTTGGATGGTTATTGATCTTGGCATACTCAGCATTTATATCTTAACGATCAAACGTTGGATGCCTTCCCGACATAGCCGCACGATGGAGCTACTTTCCGCACTATTTTTGCTGCTGGTGGCGTTGCTCGGTGTAACGTATAACCTGAGAGAAATTATATAGTTAAGCCTTGTTTTCTTAGGTTTATCGAGTTGCGGCCTGCTTTTGTGTTTCTGACTGCATTGATTGAGTCATACCGCCGTCGAATGATAGCCATGCATGGGAATATGCAACAGGTGCTTGATGGCGATTTCCGCAGGTGGAAAGGGTTAACGAGGCCTGGTGATGGTTGAAAATGTCCGTTTGGTTGAAGGCAAAGAGCTGAGTTTAACGTCCCGTTGTTACCTTATCCCTAAGGCGTTATCAGCCGAACATGCCACCAATGCAGTGAGAGAGCCCTGGGGGATTGAGTCTATACACTGGGTTTGGGATGTCAGCATGGATGAAGATGCCTGCCAGATTTATAAAAATAACGGCACGACAAACTTATCCTGCTTAGCCATCTCGGATTGAACATGCTAGGTAAAAAGCCAACGAAACTCAGTATTGTTGACAAACGAAAACGTTGCCTCATGAATACTACTCATCTGGAGGCCGTCTTATGTGCGGGCTTAACTGACGAGGCTGAAAAATGAACACTTATTCGGTCATCCTGCTTAACAAGCTAGGCTACTGATGATTTAAACATAACGAATTGGTGAATAAAGTGAAAGAAGAGAAAAATAGTATCGAACAGGAAAATGAGGAAAATCTGATTGCTATCCTACGAACTGAGAAGTTCACAGAGAAGGAAATTACTATGTTAAGAATCCCTAATAAATCAATCATATCATCAATATACAACACTGAAAGGCTGTTTATACTGACAATTTCTATTTTTTTACTTTCACTTCTTTTCTGTTTTCTATCCTTTTACCACATAGAGAATATAGCTGGAATAACAACAGCCATCATAATCTCAAGTATGATCCTAGCTCTATTTTTCTACGTATGTCGCCCTAAATTAGTTTTCAAATGTCACTTTTTAATAAAAAAGTACCATCGTAAGTTTTTTTGTATGATGTTTGGATTCTATCCAGTAATGGAAACAGAACAATCACCATCATTAACTGGGAGCATGAGTGATGAAAATGAATTAATTATCAAGATGATAAGTAATGGCTTTAGCACAAACGATGTGATTTTTCTGCAGCTAGCAAAAGAGAAAAATTTATCTATGTTGCACCAGCTTCAACTACTTAATAAAAGTCGTTATCAAATCATTGCACCATTCTTGGTCTCATTAATAATTTGTTTTTTCCTTTTTCTATTCACTGAGGGTATTAGCGGCTTAGAGCCCATCTCAATAGGAATTACTGTATAATACATCATGATCATTTCTGAGGGTGAATTATGGCAAATAGCAAGTGGCAGATTAGCGATGAACTGTGGGAAAAGATGGCACCACTGATCCCGGAGCATAAAACCCAGCATCCGTTGGGAACGCATCGCAAACGTGTCGATAATCGAGCCGCCATGAACGCCATTTTCTTCGTTCTACGCACAGGGTGCCAATGGAATGCGCTTAATGCGACAGGAATATGCTCCTCCAGTTCCGCTCATCGCCGCTTCCAAGAGTGGACTGCTGCTGGGGTTTTTGAGCGTTTTTGGCAAAATGGATTGCTTGAAAGTGAGGCATTGTCCTGTATCGATTGGTCGTGGCTTTCTCTCGATGGATGTATGACCAAAGCGCCACTGGCCGGGACAAAAAAAAACGGGCCGC
>NZ_SBEF01000017.1 GCF_004011885.1 Serratia microhaemolytica
TTTTCGCGACAGTAAGCGGATTGGGAGAGTCCGCTGTTTCGCCAGTTATCAAGATGCTGCTGTTTTTGCTGTTTGGTATATGGCATGGTTTATTCTCAAGCAGAGGATGTGATGGCGAGAATAATGAAAGGCTTTATTCGCTGCGGCAAGGTGAGGCTACCGGACGCTTACAAATTTGCTGAACGACCATCCCAAAATTGTGTATTGTTAAAAACGGCATTAAACACGGTTGGGGCGTTTATTAGCCCTCGTTGGTTATTGATCCCAATAGAGGCGATTCGACCATCGTCACCACCGGCATCAAGTTGATGGCAACTGGCACAAGAGAGAGTATTGTCTTTCGATAAGCGAGGGTCATGATAAAGGCGCTCTCCCAAAGCTACTTTTCTAGCATCGGTGGATAGCGACTCTGGCACTGGACGCAGGGCAGCTGTACGCAGATGAATCGGTGTTTCAGAATGTGCATAGTTTTCTGCACGTTGCTGTTGGATCCATTTCATCAGCACTGCTCGATCAGCTTCGCTGATATTGGCCGCCCAGTGCATCACTTTGTACAGTTTAGGTGGCATCTCATTATTCTGTAGAACAGCTTCCAGTTTTGCCAGATCAACTTCAGGCACCGGTTGATCATTCTGTAGCGCTGTACGTGTTGCTGCCAAATCAAAATGGCGCATACCTTGTGTGATATCGTGCTCGATGAATTGATCGACTAATGGCAACTGAGTATAGAAGGGCAGTTGTGCTGATCGGGTATGACAATAATCGCAGCCATATTGGGTTAACAGGGTATCAATTCGATTATTAGCAACAGCAGGTAAACGTTGTTGATCATAGTGGTAGACATAACCAACAGTCCCTAGATAGCCAAGTACTGCAATAGTAGAAAACCCCAAAATTATCTTTTTTATCATGCTCTAGCTCCAATGAGTCTATTTATTTATAGCGCAAAGCTATAGTTCCATTACTGCATGAGGTTATCTATCATTTAAATAAACGTTATGAAAAATAGTAGGATAGATAACAAGCGCCTAAGATAACAATTTGACCTGATTAAAATCAATAGAATAAAGCGCAAGAGTGCATATTCAGTCCGAGCATCTGTGACAATGTCACGTCAGCAGGTTAGAGAAAAAAAGCAGTTGCAGTGTGTTGAAGAGATTGACGTGTTGGGTCATAAATCGTGATATGGCAGGGGGAAAACCTGCCAGTAATTTTATGCTTTGGCGCTAATATACTGTCTGATTATTTAGCCGCGCGATGTACATTCAAACCAGCAAAAGATTGGCTGACAGGCATCAGTTCCAATGTATTGACGTTGATCCTGGTTGGCAGTGTGGCGACCCAAAATACCGTTTCCGCGATATCCTCTGGTGTCAGTGCTTCGGTATCGGCATAGACTTTTCCGGCGCGATCGTTATCACCTTTGAAACGCACTTGTGAGAACTCGGTACCACCGGCTAGCCCTGGCTCAATATCGGTAACACGAACCTGTGTGCCATGCAGATCTGCACGTAATCCCAAGCTAAACTGCTTCACAAACGCTTTAGTAGCACCGTAGACATTACCACCGGCATAAGGCCAGTTAGCTGCCGTCGAGCCAATATTAATCACATGACCGACATCACGCTCAACCATCGCTGGTAGTAATGCGCGCGTCATATTTACCAACCCCTTTGTATTGGTATCAATCATGGTTTCCCAATCGTCGGGATTGGCTTTGTGTGCCGGTTCAAGGCCTAATGCTAATCCTGCGTTATTCACCAACACATCAATCTGACGCAGTGCTGTCGGTAACTCTGCAATCGCTTGTTGGATTGCAGCACGGTTACGTACATCGAGCCGTACGATGTGCAGCGCAGTGCCCAACTCCTGCTTTAATGCTTCCATACGTTCAACCCGGCGACCAGCAGCAATCACTTGATGGCCGGCATGAATGAACTTACGTGCGATAGCCTCACCAAAACCGGAAGTAGCACCGGTAACGAAAATGATCATCTTTACCTCAATATTTGCGGATTGTCAGGCTTGGTACTGTAACGCGCTTTGTAAATTGAAGCCAGTTTAGCCCTGGGTCTATCAAGTTACGAAATTCAGTCAGATTCTACTTATCACTACATGAGTGCGCATAATATATATTATGTTAAATTGAAAAATCAGCAGAGATGACAGATTCGCAATAGCTTACCAAGCCAATCTAGACCGAATAGCGCTGGCAACATGGCGTTTTGGTAACAACACGACTCGCAACAGAGTTGTTGTTGCTAAGGCTTGCAATACCCTACCCTGCGTTGTTTACTGACTACATTTATCATTAGCGATTTATTGACTGTAACAACCAGGATAGAACATGCAAAAGATGATCAATGCGATACAGAACTACGCATGGGGCAGCGTCGATGCTCTTAGCAAAATGTACGGCATAGCGAACCCTACAGCACAGCCAATGGCTGAATTGTGGATGGGTGCACACCCCAAAAGTAGTTCATCGGTTGTTGATCTAGAGGGTAATCAGCGCTCTTTGCGAGAGGTGATCAATGCTGATCCGCTTAATCAGTTGGGTGCTGAAGTGGCGCGGCAGTTTGGTGAGTTGCCATTTCTATTTAAAGTATTATGTGCCGATCAGCCATTATCTATTCAGGTACATCCCAATAAGCGCTCTGCTGAAGTCGGTTTTGCCAAAGAGAATGCAGCCGGAATTCCGCTTGATGCGCCACATCGTAACTATAAGGATGCTAACCACAAGCCCGAGCTGGTTTTTGCGCTGACCCCGTTCCGCGCGATGAATGGTTTTCGAGAGTTGACCGAAATAGTGGCACTGTTACAGCCGGTTGCTGATGCACACCAGGATATCGCTGCCTTCTTACAACAACCGGATCTCACTCATCTAGCGACGTTGTTTGCCGCACTGCTGGCAATGAGTGAACAGCAGAAAACTCATGCGCTCAGTCAGTTAAAAAAGGCATTGGTCACTCAATCTGGTGAGCCTTGGGATACCATACGTTTCATTGCCGATTTTTATCCTGATGATAGCGGCCTGTTCTCTCCGCTGCTGCTCAATGTTGTGACACTGTCACCTGGTCAGGCGATGTTTCTTGCGGCTGAAACCCCTCATGCTTATCTGCATGGTGTTGCATTAGAGGTCATGGCTAATTCAGATAATGTGTTGCGTGCTGGGTTGACGCCTAAATTTATTGATATTGATGAATTGTTAGCTAATGTGCAGTTTGATCCACAGCCTGCGTCTGGGTTATTAACTCAACCAGAGCAACGAGGCAATGAACTCTACTTCCCAATTGCGGTAAATGATTTTGCTTTTTCTTTATATACGCTCTCTACCAGTGAATATTTTTTGGCGCAACCCGGCGCCGCAATAGTGTTCTGTCTAGAAGGAAAAGCCGTGTTAGAAACATCTGGGCAGAAGCTAGAATTAACACCAGGCGGATCCTGCTTTATCCCTGCTTGTGAAGTCCCGATTCAGGTAACAGGAAGTGGTCGGATAGCGCGTGTTGGTACCGGCAAGATTTAACTGGTCTGTGTACGATACAGATATCGTCTGCTAGATATATTTTGAAAAAGAAACAGGCAGCTCTATAATCCGTTCACTTACTTATGGCAAGATGTTTCAGTCGGTAGTCTCAGCCAGTCAAGAGGACAGCGGACAGCTGCATCACAAGGCTTAACAAAAAAGGACAGATCAAATCATGAAAAAATCACTAGTTGCTGTTGGCGTCATCGCTGCTCTTGGCGTAATTTGGACAGGCGCAGCTTGGTATACCGGTAAGCAACTCCAGCAACGGCTTCCTTCCAGCTTGCAACAACTTAATCAACAGCTCACAGCGCAATTCCCTGGGGCTAATCTAGCCATCACCGTTGAAGACTATCAGCGTGGTGTTTTTAGCAGCAAGATGCGCCATGTGCTGCATATTTCTTCTGCCGGGCGGTCAGATAAGCAGACTGTCTCTTTTCTGACAACAGTTGACCATGGCCCTTTCCCACAGTCGGAGTTAAAAAGATTCAACTTGTTGCCTAGTATGGCTGCTGCTCATTCTACATTGGAAAATACACCTTATTCTGCTGGCGTATTTAGGATTACTAAAGGGGAATCGCCCTTTACTCTCGATAGCCGTTTCTCGTATGGCCAGACCATGGCTGTGAGGCTGAATATTATTCCTTTAAATTTGGGAGTGGTTAATTTCAGTGGTACAAAAATTAATGTCGACGGCCATTTTGCAAAGAAAACGGGTGAGCTTAAATTCAATCTCAACACGGCTGGATTTGAGCTGCGTGTCAGCAATGGTGAAGATGTGTCAGAACAGATCCTACTGAAAGGGTTAGAGATCAGTAACAACACAGTGAACGGCGCGTTTGGCCTGCCAGTAGGTAAGCAGAGTATTGCGCTGAAACAACTGTCTGTGACTAGAGACGGGGCGGAAAAAGTCGCCATTGATAATTTGAATGTAACAGGCGTAAGCCGAGAAACCGGCGATACGTTGAGCACCTCTGTCGACTACAATATTGCTGCTCTGAAAGTGGATAAGTTAAATGTAGGTGCGATGAAGTTAGCATTGCAGTTTGATAATTTGGATGGCAGCGTTCTAAAAACGGTGCTTGCTGCAATTGATGAATATAAACAAGATGAAATGATGGATGAAGTTTCACTTGGAGCGGTGCTGTCGGAACAGATCAACGCCAACCTTCCTCAACTGTTAAAAAGACACCCTTCTATCAGCATTAAGCCGTTTAACTGGAAGAATAGCCAGGGTGAGAGTAGCTTTAACATGAATCTGGTGTTTCAGCCGGTAGCCGAAGGTGATACCTCTCCGGTCGCATTTATTAAGCAGATTGATTCTAATCTTGCCATCTCAATGCCAATGGCCAAAGAGGCGATGGCGCAGATTACTCAATTACAAGGCCATACTGCTGAAGACTCGCGTCGCTTTGCAGAACATCAGGTTGATCTCTGGACAGGAACGGCTCAAGTACTACAAATGATTCAGTTTGATACTCAAAAACAGAAAATCACCAGCCAACTGAATTACAAAGATGGTGTGGCGAATCTGAATGGTTCAGAAATGACTTTGGAAGAGTTGACCAAGTTGTTCAGCAAGTAATCGCGCAGTAATACTGACAGTAGAAGAGCGCACATAGGGTTTATTTCCCTTGCTGCGCTCTTGTCATTCTGGCGTTACCGCATCAATGTTATTCTGTTACGTTGTCACGCAGAACCGCGATTAATCAGTGTTGGTTGCAGAATAATGCTCTGTATTGGTAGTGTTGTCTGATTGATACGCTGTAATAACCGAGCGGCGGCGCTGTGCCCTACAGCACGTGCTGAGTCGGAGACAAAAGTGAGCGGCGGCTCAGTCATTTCTGAATCTATGGTATCACCAAAACCGATGAGTGCTGCTTGTTGCCCTAAAAAGCTATCCACTCCACCGGAACCGATAGTGCGGCCACTACGCAAAATGCCAAAATAGGCACCCAGGGCAACCGATGCCTTATGGCAAACAATCGCGCTGACATTCGGGTATTGGCGTAACAACTCTTGAACTGCCAGTGCTGCGGCATACTGCTGACAATCACACTCAATAATCCATTCGCTACGAAATGGCAAACCATACTGCATCAGCGTGGCACAGAAGCCGCCGAGTCGCTCAGCGCGAGTGAGCGAATCGCTTCTGCCGCCCAAGTAGGCGATCTGGCTGTGGCCGCGTTTGATCAAAAACTCTGTTGCTATTTTTGCTGCTTGGACATTATCTGGGCGAACTAAATCAACACTCTCGATCCAATTTGAGCGAGCTGCACAAACTAACGGCACCCCCTGCTCTTCTGCACGATTTTTTAACTGATCGATATTGCGTAACCCGCCAGCCAGGATGATGCCGTCAACGCCATGCTCGAGCAGCGTTTCAAGACAACGCATCGCGCCTTTACCGCTACTGCCGCTTTGCGTTAAAAACAGCACATTACCATGTTGATCAAGCAGTTCACTTAATCCTGAGGTCATTTGTGCATAAAAGGGTTCGCAGACATCACGTAAGATCAACCCCACCACACCTGAAGCACTACCACGCAGTGTCGCTGCTTGACGGTTGCGGACATAGCCCAACTGTTCAATCGCCTGATTGACTCGCTTGACAGTAGTCGGCGATATACGCCCTTTGCCGCTAAGCACCAGCGAAACTGTGGTTACTGAGACCTCAGCCTTTCTGGCGACATCATTAATGGTGATTTTTTTGATACTCATCGATTCTGTAAACTACTATTTAGCGTGTTTCTGACCCAATCAAGGGTATACCGAAAATCTTTATCAAGTAAAACGATTTACCTGGTAAGTGAGTTGTTAGCATGACTTTTGTCCTTAATCTGTGACATTGACCGCATTTTTAGTTGGTAAAACGTTTTATCATTTATTTACCTGGACGGGCATAAACCACCATTAATTTATTGTTAGGAGTCATCTGTTATGCCAGCATCTCACAAACAAAAAGTGACGCTTTGGGAGTTTTTCCAGAGCTTGGGCAAGACGTTTATGCTGCCCGTTGCACTGCTCTCATTTTGCGGCATTATGCTAGGGATTGGCAGCTCACTAAGTAGCCGCGATGTGATCACACTGATGCCGTTTCTTGGTCATTCAAGCTTTCAGTTACTGTTTACCTGGATGAGCAAGATCGGTTCTTTTGCTTTTAGTTTTCTACCGGTGATGTTTGCCATTGCAATCCCGTTGGGCATGGCGCGCGAAAACAAAGGCGTGGCAGCCTTCTCTGGTTTTGTTGGTTTTGCCGTTCTCAATTTGGCCACCAACTTCTACCTGACAACTGCTGGGATCCTGCCCAGTAGTGATCCATTGGTGCTGAAGAGCAACAACATTCAAAACATTCTCGGTATTCAATCGATCGACACCGGCATTTTGGGTGCAGTGATCGTGGGCATTATCGTTTATCTGCTACACGAACGTTTTAGTACTATCCGCCTGCCTGACGCATTAGCTTTCTTTGGTGGAACACGGTTTGTCCCGATTATCACTACCGTCGTGCTTGGGTTGTGTGGCCTGCTAATCCCACTTATCTGGCCGTTCTTTGCTGCTGGCATCAATGGATTAGGCCGTATAATCAACAGTGCCGGTGCTTTTGGCCCGATGATCTTTGGTTCTGGGGAACGTCTGTTACTGCCTTTCGGGTTACACCATATTTTGGTAGCACTGATCCGTTTTACTGAAGCGGGCGGTACACTGGATGTCTGTGGCCGTGAAGTCAGCGGCGCACTGACCATTTTCCAGGCCCAGCTCTCCTGTCCAACCACGCAAGGTTTTGCTGAAAGCGCCACTCGTTTCTTATCGCAGGGCAAAATGCCGGCTTTCTTGGGCGGATTACCAGGCGCTGCTCTGGCAATCTATCACTGTGCGAAACCAGAAAACAGACATAAAATTAAAGGATTATTGATTTCTGGCGTGGTTGCGTGCGTAGTCGGTGGCACCACTGAACCGATCGAGTTTCTGTTCCTGTTCGTTGCGCCCTATCTCTATCTGATCCATGCAGTATTAACCGGCCTTGGTTTTACCGTGATGGCACTGCTTGGTGTTACCATCGGCAATACTGATGGTAACGTTATCGACTTCGTGGTGTTTGGTATTTTGCACGGCACAGCGACCAAGTGGTATTGGGTACCGGTGATTGCAGGCCTCTGGTTTGCGGTTTACTACGCGATCTTCCGTTTTTCAATCCAGCGCTTCAACATCAAAACGCCGGGAAGAGAGAGTGAAAGTGCTGCCGCAATGGCGACTACAGCAAGCAGCAATGTTGGTAAGTCTGGTTATGATGTGGTGGCGATATTGGCCGCGCTGGGCGGTAAAGAGAACATCGTCTCTCTGGATAACTGCATTACCCGCTTGCGCTTGTCGGTCAATGAGATGAGCAAAGTGGATGATGCATTGCTGAAAGCCAACCGTGCCATTGGTGTGGTACATCTGAATGAGCATAACTTACAGGTGGTGATCGGCCCACAGGTGCAATCAGTCAAAGATGAATTAGAATCATTGATAGCCAATTCATAATTTCCTCTCTGGGCGTAGCCTGCTACGCCCTTGTTTGGAGTTTCGCATGTTTGATTTTTCCACCACGGTTGACCGCCACGGCACTTGGTGTACTCAATGGGACTACATTGCCGATCGTTTTGGTCGTGCGGATCTGTTGCCTTTCACTATCTCCGATATGGATTTTGTCACTGCCCCCTGTATTGTGAATGCGTTGCAACAACGGATAGCACATGGTGTATTTGGTTATAGCCGCTGGCAGCATGAAGATTTTCTTGGCGCAGTACGGCACTGGTATCAACAGCGATTTCACCACACGATTGACACCTCAATGGCGGTATACGGCCCCTCCGTGATGTACATGGTGGCGCAATTGATCCGTATCTGGTCTTCACGTGGTGAATTTGTGGTTACACATACCCCGACCTATGATGCTTTTTATAAGGTGATTAGCAGTAATCAACGTCAACTGCTGCCATGCCCACTGCATAAGGTCAACAATCACTGGCAGTGTGATATGGCACATTTAGAAGCGCTATTAGCGCGGCCACAGACCCGCATTCTGCTACTGTGCAGCCCACAAAACCCGACCGGTAAAGTGTGGAGTCAGCAGGAACTGATACAGATGGCTGAGCTCTGTGAGCGCCATAACGTGAAAGTGATCAGTGATGAGATCCACATGGACATGGTATGGCAGCAGCATCGTCATACGCCGTGGAGCAAAGTGGCGACCACACCTTGGGCGCTATTTACCTCAGCGTCAAAAAGTTTCAATATACCTGCCTTAACGGGTGCTTACGGTCTGATTAGTGATCAGCATGCGCGTGATATCTATCTGCAAGCATTGAAAAATCGTGATTGCCTTTCCTCGCCTGCCGTGCTTGCCGTGGCGGCACATATTGCCGCTTACCGGCAAGGTGAGCCGTGGTTGGATGCGTTGCGCAGCTATCTGCAAGCTAACTTGGCTTATGTCGCAGAGCAACTCAACCGGGCTTTCCCGATATTGAACTGGCAACCGCCAGAAGCCACCTATTTGGCATGGATTGATCTGCGAGCACTGGAACTTGATGACCATCAATTGCAGCAAGTGCTGATAGAGCGTGAGCAAGTGGCGATTATGCCTGGTTTTACTTATGGTGAAGAGGGGCGTGGTTTTGTCCGTTTAAATGTCGGTTGCCCTCGCAGTAAGGTTGAGACGGGCGTCGCGAAATTAATTTCGGCACTGAAGTTTATGCGCGCAAAACGCGAGTAAGTGTGGTGACGGCTATTAAACTGCCAGTCAGTAGGCTTTGCCCATCTTGGCTCACTGAGTATTCTGGAGCTGCGGTGTTTACCGCAGCTCCTTTTTACTTAACGTGAAAACAGCATTAGAAAGACCAGTTAAAGATGCCTGTCACGCTGTTATCATGACCACTGTTACCCAACATACCCTGATAGGAGACGCTGAGTTTCATATCAGGATGCAGTTCCAATTCCGCAGCAGCCCCGATAATCGCCGCATTCTTTATCTGAGAAACGCCGGTGATCATAAAATCAGTGCTGCCGTTAAAGCGATGCACCGATTGTGGAGTGACCTTGCCATAGGTATGTTGCCAGCCGAGTTGTGCTGACAGAGTTGCAGGTAACACAACTTCACTCAAGCGGTACTCGAAACGTCCACCCAGCGTACTGAAGCTGTTGTTGCTGCTCTGACGACCACCGCTCAATGCAGCCTGTTTACCCTTCTCTGCAAAGCTACCGGTATTGAGATAAACATAGGAAACATTGGCATACGGTTCGATACCGAACCCGTCAAACTGTTGCGGTAAGGCTAGCTCGGCAAAACCATGAACGGCATGTGCGCTTACATCGCTATATAGCTGATCAATGTAACCTTCGAAATTGACTGTACGCTCAACCGTATTGTCGTAATGGCCATACATCACACCAGAGCGAAGTGACAACGAACCAAACTGACGTCCGGCATAAGCACCCACATGGAACGTGTCTCCTGTGCTGCTTGATGCACGCAGTTCAACATCGGCCGAAGTGTGGGCATAACCCGCCAGACCACCAACACGCCACTCACCCAGTTGGGTGTCGCTACCGATGATTAATCCAGCAACATCATGATCTAACGTGGCACCTGTTGTTGCTTTGCCTTCCAGTTTTCCCCATGAACCCCAAGCTTGCATCCAGAAAGCAGAATCAGGAGTTACTGCTTCATCCTGGGTATTGAACCCATTCACTGCCACGGAATCGAAGGCACTGCGTAAGCGATCATTGGCAGCATCGCGAACAAAGCGCGTTTCTTTGGTCATTGAGGATTTTAACGAGGCATAAATTTCGCCAGAGGTTTGATCGAGCGCATTGTCAATTGCGTCAACGCTTGGTAGCAACACCAGTGCCGCATTCAATGGGTTTTCTGCGGTAAACTGATCAAATGCGGTACCTGTGCTCTTCTGGTTTGGTGTGATACCCAGACCACTGATCGATTGGTCGTTACGACGAATTGACAAGTAGAGATCATTCTTCTGGTACTCAGGCGTCATTGACAACAGCGGATTTGAAATCGAGTGCTGTGCAAACTGGCCATTGATGCCCTGTTCAGCATTCAATATGCGATAACGCGTTGCCGTTTTGCTGTAGACGCCCTCTTTGGCTCTGACCTGAAGCTGACCACCATCAAGGTAAGCACTACCAGAAATTGACAGTAGATCTGCTGAATTTTCGGTGATGGTCGGGGAATAAATACCACCATTGGTAAAGCGGGCATTTCCCTTCACCTGAAAGTTATTGTGTGACGCTACAGGGCTATCCATTGCTGCGCCCGCAGGCGTAACTGACGGGGTTTGTAACATCAAACGAGCGCCTTGGCTCAGGGTTAGATCCCCTGCCAACGATGCTGCCGATATATTCAGAATACTGTCATTGGTCGCGCTTAATGAACCGGCTAACGAGGTAGTTAGATTCAATGTCCCCTCGGTGATAGCGAGTTCACCGGTGTAGTCATCTGCTGAGGCGGAGAGGGTTAAGGTACCTTCACCACTTTTCTCTAACTTGCCATTGCCGCTTAACTTACCTTGTAACAACAGGTCGCCCTGTACTACGTCAAGCTCACCGCCCTGTTCTGTAACTTCAATTTCACGTTCAGAGGCGAAGCCCTCATCCACCTGCAAGGTACCGCCATTAAACGTCAGTTTGCCACTGGCAGCACCGAGGTTCTCATCACGCGAAACCTGAATAATGCCATCATTCAGCGTGGTGCCACCGGTGTAACCATTGCTGGCTGAAAGCCGTAACCGCCCTGCTCCATTTTTGGTTAAGCTCTTACCATCCCAACCGGTGCCGGTAAACTTGATGCCCAAATTGTCCTGATCGTTTAACGCAACATCGACATCGAAGGCGCTATTTTCATCGAGCGTGAAGGTACCGGTCGATTCTTGGCTGCTACCTGCGGTCCAAGCCAAACGGGTTCCCAAGATCAGGTCACGGTCACCGTTACCCAGGCTGCGCTGGAACAGCATGAAGTCAGGGCGTTGTACGTTGACTTTTTCAAAACCTTGGATGCCATTTTCTGTCTCTAAAACAGTGTAGGTTTTCCCTTCCATATCACTGGCACGTGTTGGCATATTATCTGGGCCATACAGATCAGTAAACCCGCTAAAATCGAGCGTACTGCCGGTTAAATCAGCACTTTTTGCTTTGATGCCACTGCCATCTCCAACGCTAACACGTAGCGTTGAGTCTGCCTGCTGGGTTAACGCGCCCTTAATGTCGAGATGGCTACCACGATTGAGTACGGTCGTTGCATTCGATTGGGTGACATAGTCACCATTCAGTTGCACATTGTTGGTGTTAGACCAGACCAGTGTGCCTTCTTCAACATTAACATCTCCGCTCAGATCATGATCATTACCTGACAGTGTCAACTGTTGGTTACCGCGTTTGTTCAGCTCGCTGGCCTTAATTGAACCGCTGTAGATCGTCTCTTCACTGTTGTTAAGCACCAATGCCGAGTTACCTACGATTTGTCCACTACCGTTGAGGTTATTGAGCGTCTGTCTTTCAGTATCAAACTCAAGCTTAGCATCGCTATCAATAGTCACTTTATCACTGCTTGCGATGGTGTCTTCAACGGTTAGCTTTAAGGTGCCGGCTTGGATCACCGTCTCACCTTGATAAGTGACCTTTTTATACAACGTTAACAGATCATTACTGGCTTTGATCAGTTTATTGATGCCGGCGATACTGCCGGTAAAATCTTGGCTACCATTAATGGTGAGCTCACCATTACCGACTAGATCACCGCCACCCGTCAATTGATTGATCAATTGATTAAAGTCACCAAAATTCAGTTTTGCACCTTCTTCAACAGTGACTTTATTGCTGTTGGCGATGGCATTTTCCACACTTAAACGTAGTTCACCCTCTTCAACACGGGTTTCTCCGTTGTAGTCAGCCTGCTGAGTCAACTCAAGTGTACCGCTACCGGTTTTGATTAAATCGGCGTCATCAGACAAACTCAGTTCACCATCAAAACGGCTATCTACACTGTTGTTAACGGTCAAATTTGATTGGCCGGTCACCTTCCCGTTGCCTGAAAGGTTATTTAGTTGCTGCTGGTCGGTGCCCAGATCGAGGGTCGCATCCTGGCTGACTTTGACGCTGCTGCTGTTGGCGATAGCATTCTCTGAATTCAGCGTCAGGGTGCCTTGCTGAACATCAGTGACACCGCTATAGTCAGCCGCCCTATTCAGTTGCAAATTACCATCACCAGTTTTGGTTAACCCCGCTCCGTCAGTTAACTTCAACTCGCCGGCGAAACTGGTATCTTCAGTGTTATGCGCGGTTAACGTGGCACTACCGGTGAGGTTACCGGCACCCGTCAGATTATTGATGGTCTGATCGTCTTCGCCAAGATTAAGTGTGGCGTTCTCATCAACGGTCACTTTACTGCTGTTGGCAAGGGTATCTTCAACACCTAAACGCAGTTCTCCCTCTGTAACTCGGGTTTCTCCTTTGTAGTCAGCCTGCTGAGCCAACTCAAGTGTACCGCTACCGGTTTTGATTAAATCGGCGTCATCAGACAAACTCAGTTGACCATCAAAACGGCTATCTGCACTGTTGTTAACGGTCAAGGTTGATTGGCCGGTTACCTTCCCGTTGCCTGAAAGGTTATTCAGTCGCTGCTGGTCGCTGCCCAGATCGAGTGTTGCATCCTGACTGACTTTGACGCTGCTGCTGCTGGCGATAGAATTCTCTGCCTTCAGTGTCAGGGTGCCTTGCTGAATATCGGTGACACCGGTGTAATCAGACGCCATATCGAGTTGCAAATTACCATCACCAGTTTTGGTTAACCCCGCTCCGTCAGTTAACTTCAACTCGCCGGCGAAACTGGTATCTTCAGTGTTATGCGTGGTTAACGTGGCACTGCCGGTGAGGTTACCTGCACCAGTAAGGTTGTTTATTGTCTGCTGCTTGTCGCCCAGATTAAGCGTGGCATCCTCATTGACCGTCACTTTTTTGCTGTTAGCGATCGCATTTGCAGCGTTTAAACGCAATTCCCCCTTTTCAACCAGTGTTTCGCCGTGGTAGTCAGATTGATTTGCCAGTGTCAGTGATGACGTTCCACTTTTAATCAGTTTGGAAATTTGATCGATGATGCCAGAGAAGGTAGTGTCTTGATTGTTATTTAGGGTTAACTCACCGTTACCTGTCAGTTTGCCTTCGCCAGTGAGGTTATTGATTGTTTGCTCTTCGTCGCCTAAATCAAGGGTGCCTGCTGCACTGACGCTAACATTTTTGCTGTTGGCAATCGCATTAGCGGCTTTCAGCTTCAAGGTGCCTGCTTTAATTTCGCTATCGCCGGTATAGTCAGTTGCTTTGTCCAGTTGCAAACTGGCATCGCCCTCTTTGATTAAACCCGCACCTTCGGTTAACGTTAAGTCACCCGAGAAAATGGTGTCTTTAGTGTTATTCACGGTTAAGGTGGCGCTGCCTTCTACGGTACCTGCACCTGATAAGTTATTAAGTTTTTGTTCTTTATCCTCTAAACTCAGTGTCGCAGCTTCATCAACCACCACTTGCTTGGCATTGGCGATCGCGTTAGCGACTTTTAAACGCAAAGTGCCTTCTTTAACTGACCAGTTCGCTGCTTGATTAGCCACTTCGGTGAGTGACCAGGTGCTGCTGCCGATTTTTTGGTACTCTGAAAATCCGGTAAATTTGGAGTTGGTTTCTTTACCAAAATCGAAGTCGCTATCTTCATCACCGGCCAATACCAACGTATCCTGTCCGGTGCCAACCACATTGCCTTCAATTCTTGAACCGTGGTGTAGCTCTAGGCGGTTGCTACCAGAGGTAAAGCGAATCGCATTACCTGTACCGCTGGAAATAGAGCTTGTTCCTCCTTTGATTAACCCATGGTTAATAATGTTAAGATTTTCGCCAGAGATACCATTGCCACCGCTGCTATAATAGCCCGGATCTTCTCCAGCGCCATCACCGCCTTTTATTTCGCCATTGTTGATTAATTTCAGGTCGTTACCTTTAACACCATCGCCGCCTTTTCCTCCTAGGCGCCCGTTACCCGAACCTCCGTTACCTCCCTGGATCGTATGTTGGTTGATAATATCGACAGAGTCACTGATCAGCCCACTACCACCGGCTCCACCATAACCACCGGCACCGCCAGATGTTCCCGTGCCACCACGGCCTCCGTTGCCGCCAGTAATATTTGCTTGGGTGGTAGCACTTTCACCACCAGAGAGATAGGCACCTGCGCCACCACCGCCACCGCTGCCACCATCAGCCGAGATACCATCTTGGTTGGTGAGACTACCACCATTCCCCCCGTTGCCACCGACGATATCATTTGGCATATCTGCAAGGTCTTGGCCATGAAAACCATCACCACCACCACCACCACCGCCAGCCCCTTGTTCTACGCAATCCTCTTTACAGATGTAGGAAGCGCCATTTTTGCCAGATCCTCCCTTGCCATTACTGCCAACGGCGCCACCGGCACCGCCAGCGGTGCCACCTGTTTTATCGGTGGGGTTGGCACCTGCCGCACCTTGGCCACCATTGCCAGCATTATTGCCACTGGAACCCGCCAAGGTACTTGAACTGGCAGCACCACCTTGACTAAGGATCCCGCCACCACCGCCAGCACCGCCTTTGCTGCCATTCTCATTCGGATATACACCCGCACTGGCACCGCCATTACCATCAGCAAAAACACAAGTGGAGAAAACCAGCAGCGCAACTTTAGTGAGCGGAATAATCTTCGGAAATAATGAAGATTTTTGTTTTTTTACTATAGATTTTTCATCAAATGAACTTAAGAAAGTCATTTTCTTTTCCTTAACAAAATGAGCGAGAAATAATCGATAAATAAACGCGAAAACTATACCGTTGTTTATGTTGTATTACAAATGAATACAATAAATTTCGATATATTTTTTTATGTATATGAATGACTCAGCTATAGCGGTAGTGATGATTTGCAAAACAATAAAATTCATACTGTTATGAATAACAAAGGTTTTGTGCATTTATCTTTTATTTTTATCTTTTTTGATATTTTTTTATAGATCAAATATCTTTAAGGTAAGTTTTATTGTGGGTGAGGTGCCAAATAATAAAAAATAGCAGTTAGGTAATGAATAAAGTGGTGGTTATTAGCATGCGATTAATTAAGCTTGTGACAGAATGGCGACGCTACAGATGAGTAAGATTATTCTATTCACCGGTTAGCGTCGTCGGTGGTGTTTGATTATCTGTCAAACGGCGGGTAGTGCGATAGCAGCGCTATTATGTTGTCTAAATGGCCCCATTATTTGTGCTTTATTTCGAGCCTATCCCGCCAGGTTTTGATTGGAGCAGTGAGGTTGGAAAGTCGCCCCCCAGAAAGTACCGTAGTGATATTGCGTACTGACCAGGGAGAACAAAATGGCGCGCAATCTATGAGAGCTACACTGCGTATGGCCGTTGCTGTTTGGCGGAGTAAATACCTAGTTCGAGCAGTTTCATCACGGCAATTGCCTGTTCTACCGTTACCGGATTTGTACCTCGCCCATGAAGTGTGTTAGCAATCGCTGTGTAATAGGCCAAGTAGTTACCCGGTAAGTTGGTGTACGGGCTTTGAGTTAATTGACCATTTTGTGACAACGTCACGATCCCCTGCTGTGGATCGTGACCAAATTGTGCCATAGCCGGAGAGCGAGCCATTTTTAATTGTGCTTCCTGTGGATCAAAACCGTACTTGATGTAACTCCCGTGTGTTCCATGCACAAGATAACGTGGTGTTTCAGCCGCAGCTAACAATGTGCTGTGCAGCACCACTCGGGATTGAGGGTATTTGAGCAGTGCATGAAAGTAGTCAGTGGCGCTTGAAGCTTGGCGTAAACAGCCGAAATCAACAAACAGTGTTTCAGGCATCCCAAATAGTTGCAGTGCTTGATCAAGCAAATGCGGTGCAAGATCGTACCAGATCCCACTGCCATCTCCTGCTTGCTCACGCCAGCGGGTACGTACTTCCGGTCGGTAGCGATCAAAATGGGATTCAAAATAGACCACCTCCCCCAGCGTACCTTGTGCTAATAGCGTTTTGAGGGTCAAAAAATCACTATCCCAACGGCGATTATGAAACACCGAAAGCAGTTTCCCTTCCCGTTCCGCGAGTTGTTTTAGCTGTTCAGCCTGTGACAGTGTCACCGTAAAGGGTTTGTCCACCACCACATGTTTGCCGGCCGCCAGTGCTTGTTGTGCTAAAGCAAAATGGCTATCGTTTGGTGTCGCAATCACAATCAGGTCAATACGACGATCATCGAACAGCCAACGTACATCATTGACTACCTGAATTGCCGGCCAATCGCTATGTACTTTGTCGGCTGAGCTGCTGGCAATAGCGGTTAATTCCATGCCGGGCGTGGCAGCAATCAGCGGTGCGTGAAAAGTTTTACCTGCATTTCCATAACCAAGCAGGGCTACACGGATTTTGTCAACCATCACATCTCCTTAAGAACCTTGACGGTTCAAATTTGTAACCGGTTTCAGAAACCGGTTGCAATCGCATTTCAAGCCACCATAAACTAGACTTAATGTTTTTCATATAGCGAGAGAATAGTCATGTCTGCTTTCCCGAAATCTTTCCTCTGGGGTGCCGCTACTGCCGCCTATCAGGTTGAAGGCGCGCACAATGTAGATGGAAAAGGCCCCTCAATCTGGGATACTTTTTCTCATTTACCAGGTACCACCTATCAGGGTACTAACGGTGACGTTGCCGTTGATCACTATCACCGTTTTCGTGAAGATGTTGCGCTAATGGCAGAAATGGGACTGCAGAGCTACCGTTTTTCTATCTCCTGGCCACGTCTGCTGCCACAGGGGCGCGGAGCCATCAACGAAGCGGGAGTAAAATTCTACAGTGATCTAATAGACGCATTATTGGAACACAATATTGAGCCGATGATAACGCTCTATCACTGGGATTTGCCACAGGCGCTGCAAGATGAAGGCGGTTGGGAAGCGCGTAGCACGGCTGAAGCTTTTGAAGAGTATGCCAGCCTCTGTTATCAGCGTTATGGGGATCGCGTTAAACTCTGGTCAACCTTCAATGAGACAGTCTGTTTTATCGGTTTTGGCTACATCACTGGTGGGCATCCACCAGGTCTGCAAAACCCGGCGCGGGCGATCCAGGCTTGCCATCATGTGTTTGTTGCACATGCCAAAGCGGTGGCAGCTTTCCGTCGCAGTGGCATTGATGGGCAAATTGGTTTCGTCAATGTGTTGCAGACGCACACACCGCTCAGCCAGTCTGCTGAAGATATGGCGGCCTATCACCTGGCTGAAGGTATTTTCACCCATTGGCTCTATGATCCAGTGCTGAAAGGAGAGTATCCGGCCGAGCTGCTTGCTCAGGCACAGGCATTGTGGGGAGTTCCGCAGTTCGCTGACGGCGATCAACAGTTGTTGCGTGACAATATCTGTGATTTTATCGGCTTAAATTACTATAAACGTGAAACTATCGCCGCTAACAACCAAGACTCACACCTGACCATGAACACGTCTGGTGAAAAAGGTCTCGGTCACCAGCAAGGCAATGAGTTTGGCTTCAAAGGCGTGTTCAAATTTGTGCGCAATCCGAACGGGGTCTATACCGATTGGGATTGGGAGATCTACCCGCAAGGGTTGACTGAAGGCATTATGAACATCAAAGCACGTTATGGTGATATCCCGATGTATATCACCGAAAATGGCTTAGGTGCCAAAGATCCGATTGTTGATGGTGAAGTGCTTGATGATGCTCGCATTGACTATTTGCGCCAGCACATTGGTGCGGTAGAGGCGGCAATCGAACAAGGCGCTGATGTGCGTGGCTATTACCCGTGGTCGTTTATCGATCTGTTAAGCTGGCTAAATGGTTTTCAAAAACAGTATGGCTTTGTCTACGTTGATCATGCCAACGGTTTGGCGCGTCAGCGTAAAAAGAGCTTTTTCTGGTATCAGAAACTTATCGCCAGCAATGCTGCTGAGCGCTAACACGCTGCGCGTGCGCCGGTTGCCAGGGGTGTTTGCCACACTTTTTCATCAGATTAGTTAAAAAAGAGCAATATCCCTGCAATTCATAGGTTGTCGTTAAGCCGCCAATTCCCGATAATGGGCGGCTTTTATTTCCGTAGGCATCGCGATGACCGAATATCTGCTGTTGTTTGTAGCCACTGTGCTGGTCAATAACTTCGTCCTAGTGAAGTTTTTAGGGCTATGTCCGTTTATGGGGGTTTCCAAGAAATTGGAAAGCGCCATTGGTATGGGTATGGCAACCACCTTTGTTATGACACTGGCCTCCACTTTTTCTTGGCTTATCAACAGTTTTATTCTTGTTCCTCTCGATTTGGTTTACCTGCGTACCCTCTCGTTTATTTTGGTGATCGCGGTCGCGGTACAGTTTACCGAGATGATGGTACGCAAAACCAGCCCGGCGCTCTACCGTTTGCTCGGTATCTTTCTGCCACTGATCACCTCTAACTGTGCGGTGCTAGGTGTGGCACTGCTGAATGTCAATCTTGGGTATAACTTCCTGCAATCGGTGATTTACGGTTTTAGTGCTGCCACCGGTTTTTCACTGGTGATGGTGCTGTTTGCTGCGATACGTGAACGACTGGCTATGGCCGATGTCCCTGCCCCATTTCGTGGTTCTGCCATCGCGCTGATCACTGCTGGATTGATGTCATTGGCGTTCATGGGCTTTTCTGGTTTGGTGAAACTGCCATGAGCAACCTTTTGATTGCGATCGCTGCATTAGCGTTATTGGGGTTGGTGTTTGGTCTGTTGTTGGGGTTCGCAGCGCGCCGCTTTAAAGTGGAAGAAGATCCGCTAGCTGAGCAGATAGATAAAATTTTGCCACAGAGTCAATGTGGACAATGTGGCTATCCAGGATGTCGCCCATATGCTGAGGCCGTTGCTAACGGTGATCAGATCAATAAGTGTGCTCCCGGTGGTGAACAGGTGATGTTGGCGTTGGCGGATCTGCTTAATGTTGAACCCCAACCGCTGGATGGCGGCGAAGCCGCAGCCAAACCACTGCGCAAAATTGCCTTTATCGATGAGGCGAACTGTATTGGCTGCACCAAATGTATTCAGGCTTGCCCGGTTGATGCGATTGTTGGTGCCACCAGAGCCATGCATACCGTGATTGTTGATCTCTGTACCGGCTGTGATCTCTGTGTCGCCCCCTGCCCGACCGACTGTATTGAGATGAGACCGATCGCGACTACCACCGCTAACTGGCAGTGGGATCTAAAAACCATCCCAGTACACGTTATTGATGTGAAAAACCATGTTTAATCTGTTTCGTTCGAGCAAAAAAGATCGGCTATGGGATTTCGCCGGTGGCATTCATCCCCCAGAGATGAAAACCCAATCGAGCACCGTTCCCCTGCGTCATGTGCCATTGGCTGAGACGTTTGTCGTTCCGTTGCAGCAGCATTTAGGCCCAGCAGGTGAGTTGGTGGTTCAAACGGGTGATCGGGTATTGAAAGGTACACCGTTGACTGTTGGCCAAGGGCGTAGCTTACCCGTACATGCGCCCACCTCTGGCACCATTATTGCCATTGAGCCACGGCCCGTGGCTCACCCTTCGGGTTTGGCTGAACTGTGTGCGATTATCCAGCCCGATGGTGAAGATCGTTGGTGTGATCGTGCGCCAGTGGCTGATTATCGCCAACTGGAAGCGGCGGAGTTACTGAAGCGCATTCAGCTCGCAGGGATTGCTGGTCTTGGCGGAGCAGGATTTCCGACGGCAACCAAGTTAGACACCGGCAAACAGATTGATACCTTAATCATCAATGCCGCCGAGTGTGAACCCTATATCACCGCAGATGATCGCCTGATGCAGGAGTGTGCTGATCAGATTGTCAGCGGTATTTTGATCTTATGTCATTTGTTGACACCACATCGGACACTGATCGGCATTGAAGATAATAAGCCTGAAGCGATCCGTGCATTAACGCACGCGATTAGCGGAGTGACTGAGGTTGATCTGCAACTGCGAGTTATTCCGACCAAATACCCGTCAGGCGGCGCTAAACAACTGACCCGTATTCTGACTGGCAAGGAGGTGCCACACGGCAAACACTCCTCTGCCATCGGTGTATTAATGCAAAATGTCGGTACGGCATTTGCCATCAAACGCGCGATTATCGATGGTGAACCGCTGATTGAACGGGTGATTACCCTCACCGGCAACGCGATCACACAGCCGGGCAATGTTTGGGCCAGACTCGGAACGCCGGTTGAACATCTGCTCAATGTCGCTGGTTATCAACGGCAAACACCCCAGCAGGTGATTATGGGCGGCCCATTGATGGGCTTTACGCTGGCGCAGCTTAATGTACCAGTGGTGAAAACCAGCAACTGTCTACTCGCTCCGACAGCCAGTGAAATTGCCCCGATGCCGGAAGAACAGGCTTGCATCCGTTGTGGCCAGTGCGCGGATGTCTGTCCAGTGCAATTGTTGCCACAACAACTCTACTGGTTTAGTCGCGGCAAAGAACATCAAAAAGCGCGCGAACATAACTTGTTTGATTGCATCGAGTGTGGCGCTTGTGCTTATGTCTGCCCGAGCCACATTCCGCTGGTGCATTACTATCGTCAGGAGAAAGCTGAAATTAATGCGCTGGAACAACAGGCGAATCAAGCAGCCGAAGCAAAAGCACGTTATGAGGCTAGACTCGCCCGTTTGGCGCGCGACAAGCAGGCACGCGAAGAGCGGCATAAAAAGGCTGCGGTAGTGTTACCTGCCACTGATCAGAATGCAGTCCAAGCGGCGTTGGCACGGGTTCGCAGTAAACGGGCTGAGGCCGCAACGGGTTCTGTGATTAGCATCACCGGTTCAGAACCAGACAACCAAGCAGCTATTGCCGCACGTGCCGCGCTGAAAGCAGAGATTAGGCAGCGCAAAATGGCACAAAGCAGTGCAGGCAGTGATAATCAGCCAGCGCAGCCGATTGTCGAGCCGACGGCAGAAACTGCCAGTAGCACCGAGCCAGATGCACGCAAAGCGGCAGTGGCCGCTGCCATTGCACGTGCTAAAGCGAAGCAGAGTGCGCAACTGTCGAAGGCGGCACCAGCAGCAACACAGCCATTAGCGCCGCACGCATCAGCGATACAATCTGATGCCGAACAAACCCATCGTGTCAGTACTGTGAACCAGAGCGCTACACCTGTCGTTGATAATACCGAGCCAGATGCACGCAAAGCGGCAGTGGCTGCGGCGATTGCACGCGTTAAAGCGAAGCAGAGTGCGCAACTGTCGAAGGCGGCACCAGCAGCAACACAGCCATTAGCACCGCACGCATCAGCGATACAATCTGATGCCGAACAAACTCATCGCGTCAGTGCCGTGAACCAGAGCGCTACACCTGTCGTTGACAATGCCGAGCCAGATGCACGCAAAGCGGCAGTGGCTGCGGCGATTGCACGCGTTAAAGCGAAGAAAAGCGCTCAGCAAATTGAATCGCAATCAGTAACGCCCAATGAATCCGAACAGCGCTGATACCTTGCCAGTCTCTTTTAACCAAAGGGGTTATTTATGACCTTCAGGCCCGTGACACCACCAAGCGCCTCTGGCCTACACATTGCCAGCTCGCCGTTTAGCCATAATCGACAAACTACACGCCATATTATGTTATTGGTGATACTGGCCTGTGTGCCTGGTATTGCGGTGCAGGTTCTCTGGTTTGGCTACGGCAGTCTGATCCAACTGGGTTTAGCTATCGTAACTGCCTGGTTGGCCGAGGCAGCGATGTTGGCTTTGCGCAAGCAACCGGTTGTTGCCCATTTACGCGATCACTCGGCGTTGTTGACCGGTTTGCTGCTGGCGATCAGTCTGCCCTCCCTCGCGCCTTGGTGGCTAGTGGTGATAGGCACACTATTTGCGATAGTTATTGCTAAACATCTCTACGGTGGATTGGGACAAAATCTCTTTAACCCCGCGATGGTTGGCTATGTGGTGTTATTGATCTCGTTTCCTGTACAGATGACCCACTGGCTGCCACCGGAGACATTGCGCACGACCACACTGTCGTTTTATGACAGTTGGCAACTGATTTTCACTGGTCACACTTTGCAGGGTAGCACACTGCATCAGTTATCATTGGCGGTCGATGGTATTAGCCAGGCGACGCCGCTCGATAGCATTCGCACTGGCCTGCGTAGTGGCAACACACTTGACCAGATAGTACAGCAACCGATATTTGCTGCACCACTGGCAGGGGTTGGTTGGCAGTGGGTTAATCTCGCTTTCCTATTGGGGGGGCTATTTCTGCTCGCACAGCGCATTATTCGCTGGCAGATCCCGATCAGTATCATCGTCACGCTCACTCTCTGCTCAGGGATTGCTTTTTGGCTGGATCCACAACATCAGGCATCACCGCTGCTGCATCTGTTCTCAGGGGCAACCATGCTCGGGGCATTTTTCATCGCTACCGATCCGGTTAGTGCCGCGACAACACCGCGAGGACAACTGATTTATGGTGTTTTGATTGGGCTGTTGCTGTGGTTGATCCGCCAGTATGGTGGCTATCCGGACGCGCTGGCATTTGCCGTTTTGTTGGCTAACATGAGTGTTCCTCTGCTCGATTACTATACTCAGCCGCGTGTCTATGGGCACAATTAAGGAGCATAGATGCTTGCTGCAATGAGAAAACATGGTATTACGTTGGCACTGTTTGCTGGCATAACCACCGGTCTGACCGCGCTGGTCTATCAATTAACGAAAACTACCATTGCACATCAAACAGCATTACAGCGCCAAGCGCTACTGAATCAGGTACTGCCGGCGGAGTATTACGACAATGACTTACTGGCTTCCTGTTTTATTGTGCGAGATGAGCGCTTGGGTAGCCGAGGAGATCATCGGCTTTACTTGGCGCGTAGACAGGGAGTGCCGGTTGCCGCCGTGGTAGAAGCGATTGCGCCTGATGGTTACTCAGGTGCGATCCATCTGCTGGTCGCCAGTGATTTTCAAGCTACCGTGTTAGGCACTCGGGTGATTGAGCATCGTGAAACGCCGGGCCTGGGTGACAAAATTGAGTTGCGCCATTCATACTGGATCACCCAGTTTAGTGGGCAGCATGTCGATAGCCCTTCAGATCCACGCTGGGCGGTAAAAAAAGAGGGAGGCATGTTTGATCAATTTACCGGGGCGACCATCACCCCACGCGCAGTCATTAATGCAGTCCGCCGCAGCACCCTACTGATCCAGGAGTTGCCAGGCCAATTAACCACGTTGCCAACTTGTGGAGCGCGATGATGAGTGAAGTGAAAGCAACATTAATCGATGGTTTGTGGAAAAATAACCCCGCGTTGGTGCAACTACTCGGATTGTGCCCACTCCTGGCAGTTACCTCTAATGCGACTAATGCACTTGGTTTGGGTTTGGCGACTACGCTGGTGTTGATGATCACCAACGGTTCGGTTTCTGCTTTGCGCCGCTTGATCCCGAGTGAAATCCGTATTCCTATCTATGTGATGATTATTGCTGCTGCAGTCAGCATGGTGCAGATGCTGATTAATGCCTACGCCTTTGGTTTATACCAATCGCTTGGCATCTTTATTCCGCTGATTGTCACCAACTGCATCGTGATTGGACGAGCAGAGGCAGTCGCATCAAGAAAACCGGTAACGCTAGCGCTGATTGACGGTTTGGCAATTGGCATTGGTGCCACGGCGGTGATGTTTGTGCTTGGCGCGCTACGTGAATTGCTCGGCAATGGCACGCTGTTTGACGGTGCTGATAGTCTGCTCGGGAGTTGGGCCAGCGTGCTACGGCTGGAAGTGGTCGCGTTTGATAATGCCTTTTTGCTAGCGATGTTACCGCCGGGTGCTTTTATTGGCCTTGGGCTGCTATTGGCAGCCAAGTTTGTGCTGGATAAAAAAATAGCCGCCTACCGCAGCAAGTTACAGCCAGCAACCGCACAGGCAACCGGTCACCAGAATGCCAATAATCAGAACAGTGGCAAAGGGAGCAGTAATGAACCAACAGAAACGCATTGAGATCTTAACCCGCCTGAAGGCAACTAACCCACAACCTACCACTGAACTGGTCTACAACTCACCGTTTGAATTGTTGATCTCGGTGCTGCTTTCGGCACAGGCCACGGACGTCAGCGTCAATAAAGCGACGGCTAGGCTTTATCCGGTCGCTAACACGCCACAAGCGATGTTGGCATTAGGTGTTGAGGGGGTGAAAAGCTACATCAAGACCATCGGCCTGTTCAACAGCAAAGCCGAGAACATCATCAAAACCTGTAAGCTACTGATCGAACAACATGCTGGTGAAGTACCCGAAGATCGCCAAGCGCTGGAGGCGTTGCCTGGTGTTGGCCGAAAGACCGCCAATGTGGTACTTAACACGGCTTTCGGCTGGCCGACGATTGCTGTTGATACCCACATTTTTCGTGTTTGTAACCGCAGTGGTTTTGCGGTTGGCAAAAATGTGCTACAGGTGGAGGAGAAACTGCTTAAGGTTGTGCCGGCGGAGTTTAAAGTCGATTGCCACCACTGGTTGATTCTGCATGGCCGCTACACCTGCATTGCGCGCAAACCGCGTTGTGGCTCATGTGTTATCGAAGATCTGTGTGAGTTTAGCCAGAAAATCTACCCGTCTGACTAGCCGCTCTTGGCCAGGTGTGTTGCGGCAGAATAGCGATCAATCACCACTATTTCACTATCATCACTAAGGAGTGATCCGTGTCCAGCTCAGCGACTCTCTCATCGTTACTGTCCCATTTTTCTGCGCATCAATCGTTGGCGGCAGCCTTGTTGCCTATTGTGATGCAGAGTGATGATGGCGCTCACGATGTTGCCCATCTACTGCGTGTTTGGAAGAGTGTGCAGCAGATTAGTCAACATGAAGGTGGAGATTTAACCCTGCTGTGTGCCGCAGTGCTGTTGCATGATTGTGTTGCAGTCGAAAAAAACTCGCCACAACGCCATTTGGCATCACAACTGGCTGCCGAGAAAGCAGGCGACATCCTGGCCTCTCTTGATTGGCCAAATGACCAGATTGAAGCGGTTTGTCACGCCATTGCAGCACATAGCTTTTCAGCCGGTTTACAACCGCAAACGCTAGAGGCAAAAATTTTGCAGGATGCTGACCGACTTGATGCGATTGGTATGGTTGGTGTCGCGCGCTGCTTTTATGTTGCCGGACGAATGCACAGCGCGTTGTATGACGTCGTCGATCCCCAGGCTGAGCGACGTGATTACGATGATAAACAGTTTGCGTTAGATCACTTCCCAGCCAAACTGTTTAAATTGCAGCAAGGTTTTCAAACGAGCACCGGTCAACAGCTCGCCGCCAAGCGTAGCGAACAAATGCGCCACTTCGTTGATGCGTTTATGGATGAGATCTGATCTTCAGTGGTGATAGCATTACTGACCATTTAAACCACGGATCGGTTTTACTGAAGCCCAAGAGCGGCAGGAAGGACAGTGCCAGTAGAGCGAATGGGCAGTAAAACCACATTTATGGCAGCGATAACGCGGTTTGGTGCGGATCTGCTCACCGACCATGTCTCGCAGCAGTAGCAGGCTTTCTTTCGCGCGCCCATCTTCTGCATCCGCCAGATGGTAGTTCATTAAGCGATAGAACGCGCGCATGGTTGGGTGACGTCTTAGCTGGCGGTTTAAATAGAGCTGGACTGCATCACGCCCATCACGCTGTTCGATCACATCAGCCAGCATCAACTCAGCACTTACGCCAGCCTGTTCATCAACACAGCGCTGTAGAAAGGTGATCCACTCCTGCCGCTGTTCTGGCAGGTGCTGATAACACTCGGCTAGCATCGGTATAATTTCACTCACTAGCGCTTTATCCTGCTTGAGGACGCGCATCATCATGGTTGCAGCTTTCGTGTACTCTTGTTGAGCGATAAAAATACGGCCCAACATGATCGAAACTCGCGCACACTGTTTGTCTGCCGCAGCCGCACGTTTTAGCAGACTCAATGCTTTATCGAGATCATCACAGCCCATCGCTTGCAGTGCTAACTCACAGTAAAAGTGGGCAATTTCGGCACGCTGTTTATCTTTGCCCAGTTTTACCAGTTTCTCAGCCACTTCGATGGCCTTCTGCCAGTCACTGGTTGCCTGATAGATGACGAGTTGTTGTTGGAGTGCAAACACCCGAAACTCATCTTCATCAATCAGTTGGTTGAACATGTCTTCTGCGCGGTCGTACAAACCAGCGGCCATGTAATCCCTACCAAGCTGCTGGATTGCCAGTAAACGCTGCTCAAAATTAAGCGCAGCACTTTCCATTAACGCCTGATGGATGCGAATGGCGCGATCGACTTCACCACGGGAACGAAACAGATTGCCTAATGTCAGGTGTGCTTCTACCGTGCCGCTGTCATCCTTTAGCATATCAAGAAACAGATCGACAGCTTTATCTTGCTGATTGGACAACAGGAAATTGACGCCTGCCACATACTCACGTGACAGGCGATTGGCTTCCTGCTGTTTATCCTGCTGAGCGCTTCTGCGCCCCATATACCAGCCGTAAGCAGCTGCTACTGGCAGCAGGAGAAACAACAGTTCTAACATGCAGCACTATTCCTTGCTAACCGTAGAGGCGCTAACAGATTCATTAGGGGTGGCAAGCTGTGCTTCAAGTCGTTTGATTTTGCGTTTGGCACGGCCAAGTGCAATGCGGGTGCGCAGATAAAACAGGCCACAAATCAGCCAACCGAGCACAAAACCACAACCAAACAGGATTGCCAACAGTGTCGAAACACGATAATCACCCTGGGCAATCAGGTAGTTAAAAGTCACCACTTGATCATTATTGGAACCCAGTGTGATAGCAATCACGAAGATCATCAGAACTAATAGAAAAAGCAGCAGGTATCTCACATTTTTTCTCGCAATGCCGAGTAAATTGATTAGGTGCTTCCCGAATTGCATCTGCCGTCAAAACAGCCGCTGCAGGCAGGCGTTCAGGAATTATCCGCGAGCGAATTAAACCGCCCTCACCCTGTTTCACAATTGCTCGGCTATAGTAGCATTGTCAGCAACAAGAACAACCACTAATCACCCTTTTAATCGGTGGTTACCGATTTAGCGTGGCCTGTTTTTTGCCGCTGAACCAGGGGCAGAGAGCAGCCAGCGTTGTGCAATCCAATAGGCGAAAGTGACTAATATTCCGCTAATTATTACTGAAGCGACCAAATCTCTCGGCCAGTGCATTCCCAACAACAACCGGCTGGCCATCACACCATTGGCCCAGATCATCAGTACGCTGATCGTTTTGTAGTGTCTGCCTGGCAAGAGTAATAAACTTAACAAAGCCCAACAGGCGGCAAAAACAGTATGACCAGAGGGAAAAGCAAAACTTGTTTCAGCCTGCCAATGTCCCGTTAACCAACTTGGAACCAAGGGGTGAGCCTGTAGTTCGGTTTTCACCAACAGGCTGCGCTGCTGTTTGGGCAGTGCGTAGAACTGCTGCTGATCAATTGCCAGATTGTTGCTCAGCCAAACGACAAACGGACGCGGTTCTCTGACCACCTCTTTCATTACGGATTTAATGCCCAAGCTGGTAGCAACCACAGAAAACAGCAGTATGAGCAGCAGCATTCTTTTCAACAATGAGTCCACTCTATGCCGTAAGCAGTAGAGCAACCAGACCGCGACTAATAGGCTGGTGAGGATCCCCCAAGGGGCTGACACCGTTTCTGTCACCCAATAGAGCAATTTCAATAGCGGGCTCTCTCCGCTGGGCTGCCACCGCCAGCCAGAAAACCAGACGGTTAATGGCAACAATAACAGCAACACGGTACCGAATGTAGTACGCTTTAGTATCTCTAACATGGAATGACCTTTTATAACGCTATGAAAAAATTTAACATCCGTGCTAAAGGAGCCTTGAGGGTGGTAGACGGCTCGCTCGACTGCGCATTACATGGTAAGAACTTCGAGGGCTGATCACCAATAATTATTCGTGCGATTTTCGCCAATCAGTACGGCTTGCTGACCAGGTTGCATCTGCAAACTAACAAGTAGAGTAGTAGAAGTTTATCCGTGTGAATTTTAGTACTGGTCAGTTTCCTGTTCCAGACGTAGGATGCACACAGCAATTTGAGTTGATCTGTTTTTGGGAGAGTTAAATGCAGCTTAAACGTGTGGCCGAAGCCCAGTTACCAACACAGTGGGGTAACTTCCTAATGGTTGGCTTTGAAGAAATAGCAACAGGGCATGACCACGTAGCACTGGTGTTTGGTGATGTTTCCGGTGAAACACCCGTACTTGCACGGGTACATTCCGAATGTTTGACCGGTGATGCTTTTTCCAGTCTGCGCTGTGATTGCGGTTCTCAACTGCAGAGCGCATTGAAGCGGATCGTTGAAGAAGGCAGAGGTGTGTTACTTTATCACCGTCAAGAGGGGCGTAACATTGGGCTGCTGAACAAAATCCGCGCTTATGCGTTACAAGACAAAGGTGCCGACACAGTAGAAGCCAATCATCAGTTAGGATTTGCTGCTGATGAGCGTGACTTTACTCTCTGTGCCGATATGTTCAAGTTACTCGGTATCAACGCAGTTCGGCTACTCACTAACAACCCGAAAAAGGTTGAGATACTGAGTAGCGCAGGGATAAATATTACAGAACGGGTTGCTTTGATTGTCGGGAAAAATCCAAATAACGAGCACTACCTAGCGACCAAAGCGGCCAAAATGGGGCATCTATTAGAACCGAAGTAGCCAACAAATGGCAGATTGCGCAGATATTTTCTGCGCAATCACGATTATTTGACCGGTAACTCCACTTCACGCAACATAGCGTCAACCTCCTCGTTGTTTTTCATCATCACCGCCCTATCCACCACATCACGCGTTAAGTGAGGGGAGAAACGATAGATAAAATCATACATATAGCTGCGAATAAAGGTCGAGCGGCGGAAACCGAGCTTGGTGGTACTACAGGAGAAGATATTACGTGCATCGATACTCACCAAATCACTGTCGACGACAGGATCTACGGCCATACTGGCAATAACCCCCACGCCTAGCCCAAGGCGGACATAGGTTTTAATCACATCAGCATCTGTTGCGGTAAAGACGATATGTGGTATCAGGCCTGCACGATTAAAGGCCATATCCAGTTCAGAACGACCGGTAAAACCAAACGTATAAGTCACCAATGGATACGACGCTAACTCTTCAATGCTGATCTCATCTTTACCTGCCAACGGGTGATCAGGACGCACTACAACAGCGCGGTTCCAGTGGTAACACGGCAACATAACCAGATCTTCATACAGATGCAGCGCTTCGGTAGCAATCGCAATATCGGCAGCGCCCTTCGCTACGGCCTCCGCGATCTGAGTAGGTGAACCTTGGTGCATATGCAACGAGACGCGCGGGTAACGATCAATAAAGCCTTTGATCACAGAGGGAAGTGCATAGCGCGCCTGTGTATGTGTGGTAGCAACATACAACGAACCTTTATCTGGATAGGTGTGTTCACTGGCAACTGCTTTGATAGCATCAACTTTCGACAATACTTCGCGCGCAATGCGCACCACCTCCTGGCCAGCCGAGGTGACTTGGGTAAGATGCTTGCCACTACGGGCAAAAATCTGAATTCCCAGTTCGTCTTCCAACATTCTTACCTGCTTACTGATCCCCGGCTGTGAGGTGTAGAGGCCCTCAGCGGTAGAAGAGACATTCAGGTTATGGTTTACCACTTCAACAATATAACGAAGCTGCTGTAATTTCATATCACCATCCCAGGTTAGACTTCATGATACATCGTTACCAATTTCAAGCTATTCGGGTAAATCAACCACTACCAGCATGGTCGAAAAATTGTGTTAACCGCAATAATGAGCCAATCTGTTGATTAAATAGCTCCTGTATCACACTGCTGTGACAGCATATACAATTTAAGTTTCAATTGTTCACTCTGTTGCAGAGAGATGTTCTAAATTTAAACTTAGTTGATAGCAAAAATACATGTATTTTTTCATTCAATCGATATCATTAACAGAAAATACTCTCTGTTTTAGATTGTCGACAGAGACGCAGAGCGCGAGTAACAGTAATTGCTGGTTATTACTGCTACTATTCTTAGGAGATTTCGCTGAGTAAAACAAGAGATTGTCACTGATCATTTGCTGGTCTTCTGACAAACTTTTACCGTGATTTTGCTATAACATCATAACCAGCCTAACAGCTCACGGAGCAGCCACAGCGGCAAGTTGTGACTTAACCCGTCACAACCCTCTGAAAGTGGCACGATGTCGCCACGTGAGAAACCGTTGCAATCTACCTTTAACCCAAAGGAGTTTGAGTATGTTTCCAGAATATCGTGAGTTAATATCGAAACTTAAATCGAGTCATCCCCGCTTTCAGTCACTGTTCGAGCGTCACAACCAGCTCGACCATCAAATTGTCCGCTTAGAGGGGCCATCGGGTGCCGGTTATTCCGAAGAGGTGGTACGGTTGAAAAAGGAGAAATTACATATCAAGGATGAACTCTATAAAATTCTGAAAAGTGAAGATAAGCCATACAAATAACGGCGTGACAGTGCTGGAGTTAACGCATCACTGGCTGTGGCATCAATCACGTCGGCTTTATGGTTACCGTGGTTTGTGACACGGTAACCATAAAATTGCTAGGTAAGCGACCCATCCTCGCCCTCCCCGCTTACCTAGAAAACAGAGCGGTTGTTTAGATAACGAGCAATTGCACTGAACAGTGAAATTTTGCGTTGACAGCCTCGGAGTAGCCGGATATTATGCGCCCCGTTAACGCAATTCCTCTGTAGTTCAGTCGGTAGAACGGCGGACTGTTAATCCGTATGTCACTGGTTCGAGTCCAGTCAGAGGAGCCAAATTCAGCGCCATCAGCTTAGCAATAAGCTGGTGGCGTTTCTGTTTTCGTGTTTCGACTGCGGTTTTAACGGTTGTTGCCAAGCCATCCCTGTCTAACTGATGCAGCCAATAATGTGCTGCTCAGCGTGGATATGGTGGGCGGTCGAATCCTGTCTCGGGTGGTAAATCATCAAGCCGCGTTGCCAAGGTTACGCGCTAAATCTGCTATCCTGCAACAGAGGGAGTTTAAAACCCTGCTATCAAGATCCGAATGAGGCCCGAATGAGAAAGATCCTACTCAGTATTGTCCTATTACTGATTGCTGCACTACTTGCTGGTTACTATCTGCTTAGCCAGTACGGCATCAGTGAACAGGCTATCAACGCCTATCTACAGCGACACAACGAATACCAACGGCAAATTGGCGTACCGGGCGTGGTCGATACTACTGTCGTGTTGACTAATTTGCGGACAGAAATTGGTCGCAGTGAACCGGATAAAGTGACACTTTCCGCCAATGCCAAGATCAATATCAACTCGTTGCTTGGCCCTCAGAGCAGTGAGATGCAACTGACACTGAAAGCACAGCCGTTTTATGATCGCGAAAAAGGCGCCATCTTTCTTAGAGAGATGACGTTGGTTGATTACCAGCTACAGTCAGAAAAAATGGACGTGATGATGAAAGCATTACTGCCTTATCTGAATCAGTCGCTGAAAGCCTACTTCAACCAAAAACCGGCTTATGTACTCAACCGCGAACAGAGCAAACTACAGGCACTGGCCCACAAGATGGCGAAAGGGCTTGAGGTCAAACCAGGCAAACTGGTTATTCTGCTCACCGATTAACACGTTGCCGTAGATAACCGGTTTATCAGCCGCCATAGCCTAATGATTGGTTTTGGCGGCTCGGTACGGCTTACTCACCATCGGCGGAAGGTTCTGTCAGCTCGGCATACATCGCTGCAATGGCATCGCGGGTGATGATTGCCAGCGTGCGATAAAAAGCCGTGTTGGCATGCGCTTCCACTTTGCCAAGAAAACGGTCACACCAAGGTAACAGAAACTGATCAAAGAGTGTGATTTGCGCTGTATCACTGGCTGTTTGATGATCCTCCAACCAAGAAGCCGCGAGCAGTAGCGCGCCAAAGTGATCGCTGGGCCCTTCAGCCAACGGCATCCCCTGTTGCTGGAGAAAATCGCGCAATAACGCTTCACTCTCCTGCTGATCATACTCGGAACGCACGGGTGGCACACGGCACTCACTACCGATAAACAGTGCATTAAAATCATTGGCAAGTGCAGGCATATCCTGCTGTTTTAGCTTACCTAATAACTGATCTTGCTCCAATGGCCAATGCTGCACAATTTGCCCGCTATTAATCAGCTCAAACAGCGGCGCTAATAGAGGATCTTGTGGGTGACGGTAAAACAGAGAACCTAACACCCGACATACAACAGAAAACTCATTCATGGTTACACCCTATACGGCATAGTTTGCTGATCATTCAATCGCTACAACTGTGCGAACTCTGCGATAGCCGGTCTACCGCGTTGTTCAAGAAAGTTCAATAGACGCCTTGGGCTACCATTTAAAATCCGCTCGGCGGGAAACTGCACCGCATCAATAATCGCTTCACAATGTTCAAACTCCCCCATCGCGAATGCCACATGCGCATCTGAACCCAACGACAGCCAACCGCCGGCATCACGCACCGCAGCCGCCACCTGGCGACAATTCTCTTCGCTGCCTTTGCGTGAATGGGTTAATGAGGAGTTGTTCAGTTCCAGTGCCACCTGATATTTTGCTGCTGCCGCCGCAACTGCCGGAATATCTATCGGATAGCGAGGATTACCAGGATGGCTGATAATATGCACATTACCCTGTGCCATAGCGGCGATCACCGCTTGAGTATTGGTGGCCTGATCTTGTGCTGCAAACACCGCCTCATGAAAACCGGCGATCACCAGATCCATCTCATCCAGCATCATCCCCGTGCAATCAATGTCGCCAGCCACATTTTTAATATTGGCTTCAATACCGCGCAGAATAGCGATGCCATCAACCATTCGCGGCCAAACACGCATATTGATGAAATGCCAGTGATGTGGTGCATCAGTCATATCCGGGCCATGATCCGTAATGGCAAATAACTTGATATTTTTGCGTTTAGCTTCGGCGATATAGTCATGCAACGTGCTGTAAGCATGGGTACTTGCTACAGTGTGCATGTGTAAATCAACAGGATACATCGTTATTTCCTTTTTAAGGTGCCTGGCAAGAGTTTAAGAGAATCAACAGTACAATGGCAACTCACCGCGATCGGTTTATCACAGGCTCAGACAACACCACAGCCACAACCCAATTTCTATTAACGCTATAGGGATAAAAAGCACAGCTTAGGCTTGCCCGCTATGGGGTATTTGCGGGAAAATGCGCGCCAACTGTTGCCACACTCAACCTAACCCATCTGTTGGACAATATGTTTCAAGATAACCCGCTGCTGGCGCAGCTTAAACAGCAACTTCACTCTCAAACTCCACGCGCTGAAGGCGTCGTCAAGGGCACTGAGAAAGGTTTTGGCTTTTTGGACGTCGATGGACAAAAAAGCTATTTTATCCCACCGCCCTACATGAAAAAGGTGATGCATGGCGATCGTATCGTCGCGACATTGCACACAGAAAAAGAGCGTGAAGTGGCGCAACCGGAAACCCTGGTTGAACCGTTCCTGTCACGCTTTGTCGGGCGAGTACAGAAGAAAGATGAACGGCTATTTATTGTGCCCGATCATCCATCGATTAAAGAGGCTGTCGCCTGCCGACCAATACGCGGCCTGGAGCACGATTTTCAGGCGGGTGACTGGGCGGTTGCTGAGATGCGCCGTCATCCACTGAAAGACGGTGACCGTGCTTTCTATGCGGATCTGACCCAATTCATTACCCATGCGGACGATAATCTGGTGCCTTGGTGGGTAACGTTGGCACAACATAATCTCGAGCGTGCGGCGCCCGAGATGGTTGCCGTCACACGCCAGGACGGCTCACTCACACGGGAAGACCTCACTGCATTGGATTTTGTCACCATTGACAGTGCCAGCACCGAAGATATGGATGACGCGCTTCATGTGCAGCAGCATGAAGATGGAACAATCCAGTTAACGATCGCAATTGCTGATCCGACAGCTTATGTCACACCAGGCAGTACTCTGGACAATATTGCACGCCAGCGTGCCTTCACCAACTATCTTCCGGGCTTCAATATTCCGATGTTGCCGCGAGAGTTATCTGATGATCTCTGCTCGCTGCGCCCACATCAACGCCGGCCAGTATTGGCTTGCCGCGTCACCGTTGCCAGCGATGGTTCTTTGGCCGACGATATTGATTTTTTTAGTGCCGAAATCGAGTCAAAAGCCAAACTGGTTTACGATCAACTGTCTGACTGGTTAGAGCAGGGTAGCGGTTGGCAGCCGCCTTCAGAGGCGATCAAACAGCAAGTGTTGTTACTCAAACAACTGGCTGATCGGCTGAGCGCCTGGCGCCAGCAGAATGCACTGGTATTTAAAGATCGCCCCGACTATCGCTTTGTACTTGGTGAGCAGGGAGAGGTGCTGGATATTGTGCAGGAACAGCGCCGCACTGCCAACCGGATTGTGGAAGAGTGCATGATTGCCGCCAACATCTGTGCTGCCACAGTGCTGCGTGAACGGTTAGGTTTCGGGATCTACAATGTCCACACCGGCTTTGATCCACAACTGGTAGCACAAGCAGTCACGCTACTACAGGCTAACAACATCAGCGCAGATGCCGAGCAGTTGTTAACACTGGAAGGCTTTTGCCAGCTACGCCGCCAGTTAGATGCCCAATCCAATCCATTTCTTGATAGCCGTATCCGCCGTTTACAAACCTTTGTCGAAATCAGCACCACACCGGGCCCACATTTTGGCTTGGGGCTGGCTGCTTATGCCACCTGGACTTCACCGATCCGAAAATATGGTGACATGGTTAACCATCGGCTGTTGAAAAGCGTTATCGCCAACCAGCCGGCAGTAAAACCGGGTGATGATGTGATCAGCCAGTTAGTCGAACGGCGCCGTTTAAACCGTCTGGCTGAACGTGATGTCGGTGATTGGTTATATGCACGTTTCTTGCAGACAAAATCTGCCGAACAACAGAGTTTTCATGCTGAAATTATTGATGTTTCGCGTGGTGGCTTACGTGTTCGTTTACAGGAAAATGGCGCTGTTGCCTTTATCCCTGCTTCTCATCTGCATCCAGTGCGTGACGAAATTGTCTGTAGTCAGGAGACTGGCAGCGTACAAGTAAAAGGTGAGGTGATCTATCGCCAAGGCGACAGCCTACAAGTGAAAATTGCCGAAGTACGCATGGAGACACGCAGTGTGATCGCCAAACCGCTACCTTGATGGTGTGCTGTGGCTATTGAACAGCAGTAAACATGCCGATAAGCAACAGGCTGGAGCGAGATTGACCCATCGTTGTCATCTGCTCCAGCCTGTTTGTCTATCTGGTGTGCGGCTTGAAAACAACACCACAGAACAGCATCACGATAATCATACCGACTAGCGTGTGCAGTTAGCTGCCAATGCTGAGATTAACAGCGGCGATCATAGTTCCAGTCGTTCTGCTCCAGTTGCTGGATATTTTCCACCACAATGTCGACCAGAGCCGCCAACATTTTCTGCCCTTTCTCAATACTCGCGAAAGTGGGATCGCCAGTCGCTCCGGTAGCGGAAACTTCTGAAATATCCCAAATCAACTGGATATGCTTGCTGTAGCGTAGTGAGTCTTCTGGCATTTGACGTACTGCTTTAGAGAGATCACACAGTTGTGGACAAACTGCTGCGGTAATAGAAGACTCCCCTTCCCCACCATGGCCCAGACCATTCCAGCCAGCGAAGAAATCAGGCCCGAGACGATCGCCCAAAATTGCCCACCAGGCAGGCAAAAAGGCAAACACCACCTCTTTATGACGCGCCTTAACCTTACGCTGAGCGATCTCCAATGGCGCGATATTGCCATCGTGACCGTTGAGCACAAAAATGTGTTTGATACCGTACTGGATCAGGCTCTCAAACATATCTTCAGCCAGCGCGATCACCGTCTCAAAACGCAGCGTGATAGCCATTGGATTCGCGTTGTAGTGCATCGAGGTACCATAAGGAATACCCGGCAGCACCAGTGTGCGCTCCAGCCGCTGTGCAGCCTGCTGTGCTACCTCGGCAGGAACAAACAGATCAGGCCCTAGCGGCAGATGACCACCGTGGCTTTCACAGCTACCGAACACGGCGATCACGCTATCAATCTGGCGTTGCTGTAGTAATGTCTCCAGTTCAGCGGTGCTGAACTCATTGAGCATAACTTTCTTCATGCTATCTCCTACTGTTTTAGTTCGCTACGCGCGTCAATGACTCTGTTTTAAAACTGATCTATTAATGCTTTGCTGTCATCATTGGGCGGATAAGCGCATAAGTGACGATGGTCAGCAACAGTGCCAATAAACCGGTTGGCCAGTTAGGCAGCACATTGTAGAGAGAGAAAGCCAATCCGGCAGACATACCCAGAACGGCACTGATCACCCCTGCCCAGTTAAAGTTTGGTTGCTTATTCAATTGATCCAACGGATAGTTGCAACGGCGCGAAAGGTAGTAGTCGGCCAACAACGGGCCAGCCAACGGTGGCGCCATCGTACCCAGATAGGTGATGAACTGAGAGAACAGAATTTGATAAAAACCCAACGACCCGAGCAGCGTACCTAAAATACCGACAATCAAGATCAACGTTTTCTTGTTCACCTTAATACCGACTGAATCGAGCACTGGGCCAGTGTAGAGCGAGTTACAGTACAGCTCGGCATCGTTGGTTGTCCAGAGTGACAGTGTCCAAGTAAGCACACCAATTGTCGCCAGAATAACGCTCTTGCCCAGCATCCAGGTAACGTAGTTAGGCATACCTACGGTGACTGTGCCGATATACCCCACCACATTCAACAGCGGATTGGTAAAGATAAAGCACGCCGCCGCACCGAGCAGCACCGCAGTAACCGATTTATTAAAGCGGAACAGGTCGACCCCCATCACGGCACCGGCGATCCAGCTACCGATCACCATCGTAACGGCAGTAGAGAGTGGTAACCCGCTGTTCTGATCAGAACGGGCGATAAACTCCGCTAACCCGCCCCCTTCATGCAGCATAGCAACACCGGTAGTGACCGCAATCAGCATGATGATCGGCGAAACAGGAATGGCAATAATCTCAAGCCCTTTCATGCCATACAACGAAGTAAAGGTAAACAGCAACCCGGCGATCAGGCAGGCGAGAAACACTTCCAGTGTGATCATACTGCCGGTATAGCCATATGCCTCGGGATTAAACACGATGATGCCAGAAGGGTTACCGAGGAACGATCCCCAGATATCACCCACCATGCCGGTGATGGCAGCAAACCAGCCCAAGGTGAGCAGCCCCATTGCGATCATGGGTAAATTGGCACCTAAACGCCCGTAAGAGTAACGGCTGATCAACGCCAGACTTAAACCGGTTCTCTGTGCCATCACCCCCAGCAGTGAAGTGAGAACAAACAGCGCACTCATACCAATCGCAATCGCCAGCAGAGCCTGGGTAAACGGCATCCCTGGCTTGCCGCCGACACCCGCTAAGGTACCGCCAATGAACAGCCCGGTGGCAACATAACCAAAACCGACCCATACCAACACCTGTTTCCAGGTTGGACGACGTGCTGATTGAGGGATCGGGGAAAACATAAAATCCGCGTCTGTTGGCGGAGGAGGTGTCTGTGTATGCTTACTCATTTAATGACCTATCTATTATTTTTATGTACCGGGCTTTCTATAGTTATTAGTACAAAAAACCACGGTAGATGAAAAAAAAACGACCGAAAAATCGTTTAGCAGACATCAGTGTAAATTAACACACGGATTTTTTTGCCTTTTCGATTATCCAGCATTCCCTGCGTGCAGTGGTTCATAAAGTCAAGACCTGATAGCCTGCGCAACGATTTTTATCTTCACCGCACACTGTTCAATGCAGATAACGACACAGGAACTGAGCAGCTCCTGTCTCACGTCAACAGCGCTACAATGCAATCATTTTGTCGAGACGAACGTCAAAATAAATCGCTAACCGTGATAATGTCAAACGCCAATTATGGATTATGCGAGCCAACTTCGGATAAACAGGAGTAAATCCCAAAGAAATCAATGGTAACATTTTGTTATAATTGAAAAGAAAAATCTGTTTAGTTCACGTTTCCTTTGACTTAATTTAACCTTCTGTTAACCATAAAGCTGATTTTTATTAAAAATAAATCCACAAATGTCGTCACTAATCTGTCAGTTGGTCAGGGCGAGATCACGAATGTTCATTGAGCAATAGTTGCATGGAAAAAAGACCAATCTAGAGCATTAAACGCACAAATCTGGTTCCAGACAGGTTATGTATGACTACACACCGACTGCATTGGTTAAAGTTTATGCATTCATGCGGTTGCCCTGGGTGGAAAACGTTTACGCGCTTGCCCTGATATTCCGTATGATGTATTGACGAATCAGTGATACTCATTATTGACCCGTTCGAGGAAAATATTCATTGATTAGGTCATTATAAAGCAACCTATCTACCGTAAAGTCAATGGTATTAGACGAGACTATTCCATGTTGTAATTCTGGAGGGAAATCATCTATTGATGCATAGTTTGTAGGTACCAAGAATCTAAAATAATCTCCCATTTTTGTTTCCCCATCGAAACCAACTGGATAGTCCTCACCATCATAACTTCCTTCAATAGCATGATAAACAAAAAAACCTTTATTAACTGGTAAATTAGCCTCGCTATAGCATCCTGATTTTTTTAAATCTTTCTCTAATTCATTGAAAATATGCTCTCTATCTAGATTGGAGCGTTTACGCCATGCAGAATACAAGTCAACATAAAACCCCCCTTCCTTATTGATTGGATAGCGAATGAAATCCTTTGATTCTTCCCATATATATTCATTTAACTGATCAAGTAATGTTTCAATGTTATCTATGCATAATAATTTCTTGGGTAGATCACCAAAGCAATTATTCACCATCATTGCGATACGCCCATTTTTGTCCATGGCAAACCAAGTAAATATTGTTCCAAACTCTGGAACCCAATTTTCATCTAATATATTCATGATTATTTCCTTTTTGGCCAAGTGATTGAGCAATTGGGACATGGTGGGATAATTGCGTCTGGGAGTATTTCATCCTTTTTCCACATGTCTCTTGGTCTCAATGCTTCTGTGAATTGAATTCTTGAGGGTTCAACTCCTTGTCTGATAAGTTGATCTGCTGCTGATACCTCAGCACAAGTCCCTACTCTATTTTTACAAAAACTAGTGAATTCACCGATTTTAACACCTAACTGTTTTTCAACATAGATTACGGTTTTAGGATGTAATGTTTCCGCAGAAATACGAGCATTACTATTCCCGACAGCAATCTTACCTGTTGTAGAATCGTACGCAGCGACTATTGTGGCAACCTTACCTGCCTGATTTTTAGAAGAAAATTGGTTAATTTCATCCAGTAAATTTTGCCGTGCTCGTCCGATTAGCTGCTGCATATTCCTAGCCTCAGCCCTCCTTTGAGCACGCAAGAACCCCGATGACTCTCTGGCGGCCTTGCTCTTGGCGATATTCTCAAGCACTCGTTGCCTAATAGTCGGATCTGGAGCTAACTTCGTCGGTGCCGTAGCTTTAGCCAAACTCCCCAACCCCACACCCGCAGCCTTTGCCCCATACACCATACCGACAGTATCCTGTACGGTCATCGCGATCCTTGCCCAAGTCGGTCGCGGATCTAGTGCATGTAATGTTGTACTGTTTCTATGTTATGACTGGTTCTTGTTTCTTTTTATCAAAAATATCGAGGAGTCATTGATAAATACATGCACTGACTCCTCGAATGACTATTTTTTAATTTTTATTGTTTGTTTTTTCTATCAAATTACCATCAGTTATGAACCATTCAGTATATGATTGCTCTTCCTCATCATCAATTCTAAAGTAACCATCTACTTTTTCTTTTGCACAAATCTCACTCACCATATCTTTAATGTAATAGATGGCTACACCATTTATATTGGCACCGAAAGAAATAATACTAATCCAATTAATCTCTTCACTTGGATAATGCCAGCATTTTTTATATAGCTCAGTCATCTCTAAAGATAAGGAGTATTTGTTAGAGTTTTTAGCAAAAGATACATTGCTTTCCTTTATTTTTCTCACCTGTTCAAAATCACACTCAATCCATCCTCTTGTTAAAATAAATCTTGACATTCTTAATCTCCTAATCCAATCATTACTTTCCCACCTTTTTCCTCAATATAAGCTCTTATGGTTGGATGTACTCCATATTTAAACCAAAATTGAGCCTCTTTACCTTGTTGATTAGCTAGTTCAATAGTCTTTTTTATTTGCATTCTTGTTGATTTACTAAGGAAGTTTTTTGGTTTATCTACCGCGCTGTAAGTGCGTTTAACTTGCACTATTGCTTTGTCAGTAACAACATCATATTCACGGCCGCCTATAACTTTGGCAGTTCCTCCTAATTTTTTTCGAACAAGATCTTCGTAATGGACATCAAGAGCTTCTCTTACTTTTTGTTGTCTAAAAAGATTTTTTACAGTATTTGTAAGGGTTAATTTCTCACTATTCATTAATCCAGAGGGATTAATGTCATATCTAAGAGGGCTGGTTTTTCTCGTTGAATCTATTTTTGTGCAGAGATTACCCAACCCCACACCCGCAGCCTTTGCCCCATACACCATACCGACAGTATCCTGTATGGTCATCGCAATCCTTGCCCAAGTTGGCAGTTTATCTACGGCCTCTTGGTATTTTCTGGCATATTCCACCGATTCAGCTTGATCCTGTGCCAGCTTGGCCTTCGCTTGCTCAAGAGTGTAGCCGTTTTCGAGCAAACCAATCAACTGATGTGAATAATCACCGATCAATTCGGCATAGTGCGCCATCTCGTCAGGAAATTGTTCGCGTAGGTCGTAGTAGGTTTGGTATTCAGCGTAACCTCGGTAGCTTTCTTGTGCCTGTAACAGTTTTTTGTGTTCTGCCAGACAGGCGGCACTGGTTTCATCTTCACACGCCGTGAACAGATTTTGCTGCTGTTGTGCTGCTTTTTTTACCAGACTAGCCCGTTGTTGCTGCTCATTGGCGTTGAGTGTGCCGATGCTCGCTTTACGATCAAGCGCACTTTTGCGCACCTGATCAGCGGCATTGAGGTAGCCATTTTGAGTTTTACTCGCTGTGCGAGCAGCGATAATTGGGTTGAGCCGAGTAAACAACTGATTGTAGTTTTCAGGTAATGCAAAGTAGCTGTATTCGGTATTGCTGATCAAATGCCGACAACGGATATAGTCATAACGCACACTGATGTGTTCAATCTGTTGTCCGGTTAGGCTGTCCAGATGCAATGCAAACGAGGCAATCGACGCGCCACGCAGCTCAATATGGTAAAACTGCTCCAAAGCACCTGCAGGATTGATACGGTAGAGATAAAAATCGAGAAAATAGCGCTCACTGCTATCGATACCTGCCGCTAATAGCGGTGTTGCTCTATCGAGCGATTTGCTAAAGGTAAGACGACGCGCATAATCCATCGGTTGGCCAATTTCATCCGCAAACAGGGAATGCACAGACATTTCGTTCGGGTGTGCAGCCTGAAAAGCGTTGCCCAAAGAGGCATATGAGCCGCAGTTGCGTGAGATATCTCCTTGTTGTTCACCGATCATGGTGAGATAAATGGGGTAGGACATAGCACAAGGTTCCCTGTTTTATTTATGCCAATCAGAATTTGTTTATAAATCAGTGTATAACTTTGCTGGGCTATTTCCATGATTTTTTATAATGAAAATTGCACCATAACAAGTTATTAAACCAGCAGGGCGGGACCCCACTTTTAAATTGATTGATTTTTAAGCAAGAATGGCCTGCTACGTAAAAAAACACCAAGTTATTCCTGAAATTTCATCAGATTTTATGTGCGGACGCCTAAAGTATAAATATTAAGCAAAGTAGGATCCCGCCCTGGTCAGTTGGTTTACCTTGCTATGGGCGGAGATTTTGCCAGCACGGATTACTCCCCCAACTGACCGTGACCAAATGCGTGTTGCCAATCCTGTGCAAACTGGTCAATGGCCGCCAGCACGGCGGGTGTGCTAATTAGCTGTTCTGCCACATCAACCGGTAATGTGATCGCTTGACAGCCGGCCAGTAGACATTCAACCGCTTGGCGTGCAGTTTTAAAACTGGCTGCTAATAGCTGAGTTTGTGGCGCATGTAAGCTGAGCAATTGCTGTAATTGACCAACCATCTTGACGCCATCACCGCCCTGCGCATCGAGCCGACTCACATAAGGCGCCACATAGTTAGCCCCTGCCAGTGCCACCAGCAGCCCTTGGCCAGCAGCATAAACTGCGGTGCCCAGTGTACTGACCGATTGTGCAGTTAACATTTTTATCGCCGCCAAGCCTTCTGCAGTCGCAGGGATTTTAACCACCAGATTAGTGACCCGCTGTTGTAACCGCAGCGCCTCCTCAACCATTTGATCAGCATGGCTTGCCAGCACCTGGGCAAACAGCCGCCCCTCACCACCGAGAGCATCGCGCAATGCGGGCAGCACTTCCCACAGTGGTTTGCCTGCTTTGGCAATAATAGAGGGATTGGTGGTGACACCTTGCAGTGGTAACACACGTGCTAATCGTTTCACTGCATCGATATCAGCACTATCAAGATAAAGCTCCATATCACACCCCACTGGTTACAATGACGGCCAATTACAGCTCCAGCGTTCACGGCTAACGCTGCAACAGTCGGAAGCTGTCGCTGACGGCTGCCCAACTGGGGCGCTGACACTGTGCGGCAAAGCGCTTGATATTGATGCCATCATGGCTGAGGTGATGCGTGATCACGCCTTCTATCTGCGTAGTGGTGGCGGCTTAACAATCTCGGGAGGCGAACCGTTTATGCAACCTGACGTTGTCGCACAACTGTTAAAACGCAGCAAACAAGCGGCGCTTCATACCGCAGTGGAGTCATCGCTGCATGTTCCCTGGCGTTCGATTAGCTGCGCCCTACCCTGGCTAGATCTAATGCTAGCAGATCTGAAACATGTCGATGCCGCACGTTTTAAACAGTGGACACAAGGATCGCTAGCGCGCGTATTGGATAATTTCCGCCGCCTGGCTGCCAGCAATACCCACGTGATTGTACGCGTACCGCTGATCCCGGATTTCAACGCAGATCGTGATTCAGTGCGTGCGATCATTGATTTTGTTGCAAATGAAACTAACGCCAGCGACATCCACTTTTTGCCCTATCACACCTTGGGTATCCACAAATATGCACTCCTTGACCGCCCCTACACCGCAGCCCGAACCCCGTTAGACGATCCAGAACTGCTGGCTTTCGCACAGGAGTATGCCTGTCGCCAAGGCTTAACAGCGCTATTGCGAGGATAACTTCCATGACAACGCTTGATCTCACCACACTGACTGCACGCATCCAAGCGCACAAGCGCGCACTGATACAGATTGTCACACCGCCAATCTGCACCGAGCGTGCGCAACACTACACCGAAAGCTACCAGCAGCATCAAGATAAACCGCTGCCGGTTCGGCGAGCGCTGGCACTGGCGAATCATCTGGCACAGCGCACCATCTGGATCAAACACGATGAGTTGATTGTCGGTAATCAGGCGAGCCAAGTGCGCGCCGCGCCGATTTTCCCTGAATATACCGTCAACTGGATTGAGCGTGAAATTGACCATCTGGCCGATCGTCCGGGCGCTGGTTTTTCGGTCAGCGAGGCAGACAAGGCAGTCCTGCATAAAATTTGCCCGTGGTGGCGAGGGCAGACGGTGCCACTAATGAGATAACAATGAACGCAAGACAACAACGTATCTTACAACTGGTCAATGACCATTTTCGTATTACAGTCAGTCAATTGGCAGACACTTTTACTGTTTCTGAAGTGACGATCCGTCACGATCTGACGCTATTGGAGCAGCGCGGTTACCTGAAACGGGTACACGGCGCAGCGATCGCGCTGGAGAGTGATGATGTCGATGCACGGATGATGTCCAACTTCACGCTGAAGCAGCAACTGGCACACTACGCAGCAACACAGATTGCTGGCGGTGAAACAATTTTTATTGAAAGTGGCAGCACCAATGCCCTACTGGCACGTCAATTGACGGCTCGCAGCGACATTACCGTGATCACCGTTAGCCACTACATTGCCAACCTGTTAAAACAGGCCGCGTGTGAAGTGATTGTGCTCGGTGGTATCTATCAGAAAAAGAGCGAAACAGTCGTCGGCCCTCTCACCCGCGTCTGCATCCAGCAGGTGTATTTCAATAAAGCCTTTATCGGCATTGATGGTTACCACCTCGAGACCGGTTTTACCGGGCGTGACATGATGCGCGCCGATATTGTCAACGCGCTACTGGCGAAAGGGAGCGAAAATATTATTCTGACTGACTCAAGCAAGTTTGGCCAAATCCAGGCCAACCCGCTACAGCCTATCAGCCAGATCCAGCGCGTGATCACCGATGCACGGCTAGCTCCGGACTATCAACATGCACTGCGCAACTTAGGTATTCAACTCGATCTGGTCAGCGGCTGAACATTGTCCTCACTCGCGACAGCAGCAATCAAGCAAGTGATCGTTCACCATACCGATTGCCTGCATAAAGGCGTAGATAATGGTTGAACCGACGAACTTAAAGCCCTTTTGCTTTAAATCAGCACTGATTTGATCTGAGATAGCGGTAGTTACGGGCACGTCTGCCGAGGTTTTCGGGTAGTTAATCAGCGGTTTATTGTCAACATAGCGCCAAATAAACTGATCAAAACTGCCATATTCACGCTGTAGTTCAATAAAACAGCGGGCATTATTGATTGCAGCCTCGATTTTCCCCCGATGACGGATAATTGCCGGTTCATTGAGCAATGCCACCACGTTCTGTTCATCGTAAGCTGCCACCTTAGCCGGCACGAACTGATCAAACGCGATTCTAAACGCCTCACGCTTCTTCAGCACCGTGAACCAGGACAACCCAGCTTGCATCCCTTCTAGGATCAACATCTCAAACAGCCGGTTATCATCGTGCAGTGGCTTGCCCCACTCATGGTCGTGATAATCGATATAGAGCTGCTGATTGCCAGCCCAAGGGCAACGTGTCACCATCACTCACTCCTTATCATATTCCCAGTTGTTCAGCGATTCGCAGTAGCTGCCGTGAATTCAGTTTAGCTGTCGCGAGTGACAATCTCCTCCCGAGTTAACCGCGAGCGTGGTTAGCCACCGGCCAATTTCACCTTCATCCCTTTCGCTTCCAGCAGTTGTTTCAGCAACTCGCGCTGATCACCCTGGATCTCAATCACGCCATCCTTAACTGCGCCACCACAGCCACATCTTTTCTTCAACTCTGCTGCCAACTGTGCCAGTTCAGCATCCGCCAAATCGATACCGGTGATCACACAAACGCCCTTCCCTTTGCGCCCGCTGGTCTGGCGCTGAATGCGCACAATACCATCACCCTTGGCACGTTCAGCGACCACAGGTTCGGCTTTGATGCGCCCGCCATCGGTTGAGTAGACTAGGCGGCTATTGTTGCCCAGTCGCTGGTTATCTTGCATTGTGAAATCCTTAGCGCAGAGAAGCGCGGAGTGTGGCCAAGGTTGCCGCAGGATCGGCCGACTGGGTAATCGGCCGCCCGATCACCAGATAATCCACCCCACAACTGACCGCTTGACGTGGGGTCATCACCCGGCGCTGATCGCCCAGATCGCTGCCCTCGGGGCGAATGCCGGGCGTCACTAACTGAAATGTTTCACCACAGGCGCGCTTAAGATGTTGCGCTTCCTGAGCCGAACAGACAACACCATCGAGACCACACTCGCGCGTTAAACGGGCAAGATGCTCCGCGTGCTGTAATGGTGTGCGTGCAATACCGACACCATGCAGATCTTCCGCCTCCATACTGGTTAACACAGTAACGGCAATCAGCAGTGGTGCATCAGCACCATAGGCGGCGAGCGCCTGTTTTGCCGCCTGCATCATCCGTGCGCCACCACTGGCATGGAGATTGACCATCCACACCCCCAACTCTGCCGCTGCGGCTACTGCACGGGCTGTGGTGTTGGGAATGTCATGAAATTTTAAATCCAGGAACACGTCAAAGCCGCGTTGCTGAAGGTCACGCACCATCTGCGGACCAAACAGCGTGAACATCTCTTTACCGACTTTAAGACGACAATCACGCGGATCAATCCGATCAGCAAACGTTAACGCGGCATCGCGGCTAGCATAATCAAGCGCGACAATAATCGGTGAGGCAGACGGGGCTTGCTCAGATTTTTCGGTCAATTGCATTGTGGCTACCTTGTGTAAAGTGGAGAGACTGCCAGCAAAATAAGCGTTGAGCATTCTACCTGCCTATGGCTGAAAATCCCAGTTAACAGCCTATTTCATCAACGCGCTTTGGCTTGCCATGCGATTCGCTAACGCGTTACTGACTTGGGGGTAATTGCAGTTTTTGCCAGCCATTAGCGTGCAAACGGACAGTGACAAGCGCACCGAACGGCAGCGCTGCTGCGCACATCGTCGTTCTACCTGTGCTTCCCCACCACCCGCTACGCGACAGACTATACTTAGCGCAATTGGCAGCGCTACCGCTTAATCATCTATGGAGTTTCTATGTCGCTTGATAATAAACCCGCTCGCTCGGCAAGAGCGCCCAGTTACTTGGACGCAATGATCCCAATCATCAGCCTGATTATTTCGGTTGGGGCCTCGGTCACCCTGTTTGGCCTGGATGCGGTCAAGGGGCCGTTGCAGGTCGCGATCATCCTCAGCGCGATGGTGACCGCGATCATCATTCTAAAAAATGGTCACAGTTGGGATGAGATTTCGGAATCTGGGCAGAAAGGGATCTCAAGCGTGGTTGGCGCTATTTTCATCCTGTTTGCTGTTGGTGCATTGATCGGGACGTGGAACATGTCCGGCACCATTCCCACGATGGTCTACTACGGCATATTACTGATCACCCCCAACTGGTTCTATCCGATCGCTTTCCTGGTCTGTATCGCTGTCTCTATGAGTATCGGCAGTTCTTGGACCACGGCGGGCACATTAGGGGTGGGCATGGTCGGCCTGGCTAACATGTTGGGATTATCACCGGAAATTACTGCCGGTGCGGTGATTTCCGGCGCCTATGTCGGTGACAAAATTTCGCCTCTATCGGAGACTACCGTATTGGCTGCCCAGTTGAATGGCGTGGATCTGTATAAACATATTCGGGCACAACTGTGGACAACCATCCCAGCAGCACTGATCACCCTGACGGTATTTGTCTTATTGGGGCTGCATCAGCACAGTGCCTTTGACGAAACTGTCACCAACAATGAACTGACTCGCTTCGATGAGTTGTTTCACATCACGGCATGGAATCTGTTACCGCTGCTATTTCTATTGTTGCTGTCGATTGCCAAAGTCCCGGCTTCACTGGCGATCATGTGTTCGGCACTGCTGGCGGGCATTATGACCTGCTTTATGCAACCCCAAGTGATTGAACGTTTTGTTGCCGAACCAGGTCTGGCAATGCCACTCGCGGCGATCAAGGCTATCTGGATAGCGATGGCGACCGGCTTCCAAGAGAGTTCCGGGATCGAGCAGATCGACATGTTGCTGTCACGAGGCGGAATGGACAGCATGTTATTAACCATCTGGCTGATTATTGGCGCAGTCACTTTTGGCATCATGGTCGATGACTTTGGTTTGCTGAATAAACTGGTTACTCCGCTGCTGCTACGTGCCAAATCTGTCGGTCGGCTATTGGCCTCGGTGGTCGCCACCGCATTTGGTCTCAATATTGCTGCTGGCGACCAGTACATCGCCCTGCTGCTACCGACCCGACTATTTAAGGCTGAATTTGAAAAACGCGATTTGGCTCCGGAAAATTTATCACGTGCCGTTTCTGATGCCGGTATTGTTACCTCACCGCTGGTGCCCTGGAACTCCTGTGGTGCTTACATGGCAGCTGTGCTCGGCGTTTCAACGCTGTCTTACCTGCCATTTGCCATCTTTAACATTGCCGCGCCATTACTCACCCTGGCTCTGGGTATTACCGGGATCAATATCCGTTACCTGGCTAAAGCCAAAGGATAAAGTACATCTACCGTTTAGCACACCACCTGTTGCCGATTGGCGCAGGTGTTAATCATCTTCCCGCTGGCGACCAAGTGGTTGCCAGCCTTCGATATGGCAATCAGCCCTCTGTTGGCTAGCAAGGAGTGAGACATGAAAGATAAAAATGCAGGTGCTGCTGGAAAATGTCCAGTGATGCACCGTGGTGTCACATCGTCCAGTATGCAGACTATGGCGTGGTGGCCCAACGCACTGAACCTAGATATCTTGCATCAGCATGACAGCAAGACCAATCCGTTGGGCGCGAACTTCAATTACCGTGAACAACTCAAGCAACTCGACGTGCAAGCGCTAAAGAGAGATCTCAAAACGCTGCTGACCGATAGCCAATCTTGGTGGCCAGCCGACTGGGGACATTACGGTGGCCTAATGATCCGCATGGCTTGGCATGCGGCTGGCACCTACCGTATCGCTGACGGTCGTGGCGGTGCTGGCACTGGCAACCAGCGCTTTGCCCCGCTCAATTCATGGCCGGACAATGCAAACCTCGATAAAGCGCGTCGTTTGCTGTGGCCAATCAAGAAGAAATACGGCAACAAACTGTCATGGGCTGACCTGATCATTCTTGCTGGCACGCTGGCCTACGAATCTATGGGATTGAAGACCTTCGGTTTTGCCTTCGGCCGTGAAGATATTTGGCATCCCGAGAAAGACATCTATTGGGGATCGGAAAAGGAGTGGCTGGCTCCTACCGGTAGCACAGGCAGTCGCTATTCCGGTGAGCGCGATCTGGAAAACCCACTGGCTGCGGTGATGATGGGCCTCATCTATGTCAATCCGGAAGGTGTGGACGGTAAACCTGATCCGCTTAAGACGGCGCATGATGTGCGTATCACGTTCGCCCGTATGGCGATGAATGACGAAGAAACGGTCGCCTTGACCGGTGGTGGTCACACGGTTGGCAAGGCGCACGGCAACGGCAATGCAGCTAACCTTGGCCCCGCGCCTGAAGGTGCCGAACTGGAACAACAGGGGTTAGGCTGGCAGAACCACACCACACGCGGAGTAGGTCGCAATACGGTAACCAGCGGTATCGAAGGCGCCTGGACTACGCACCCAATGAAATGGAACACGGGCAAGGGGGGCTACTTTGACTTACTGCTACGCTACGATTGGGCGCTAAGCAAAAGCCCAGCGGGCGCTCACCAGTGGGAGCCAATCAACATCGCCGAAGAGGATAAGCCGGTCGATGTGGAAGACCCTTCGATCCGTTACAACCCGATCATGACCGATGCCGACATGGCAATGAAGATGGATCCGCAATATCGTCAGATCGCTGAGCGCTTCCGTGACGATCCCGCCTATTTTGAACAAGTGTTCGCCCGTGCTTGGTTCAAGCTGACACATCGCGACATGGGGCCGAAAGCGCGCTATATCGGCCCAGATGTACCAGCGGAAGATCTCCTCTGGCAAGATCCGGTGCCGACAGGTGGTAAAGATTACGATGTTGCAGCGGTGAAGGCGAAGATCATCGCGGCTGGACTGACAATCAGCGAAATGGTGACGACAGCCTGGGATAGCGCGCGTACTTTCCGTGGTTCGGATAAGCGTGGTGGCGCTAACGGCGCACGCATTCGCCTCGCGCCACAAAAAGATTGGCAGGGCAATGAACCTGACCGTTTGGCTCGGGTACTGGCTATCTATGAACAGATCGCTGCTGACAGTGCGATCAGTATTGCGGATGTGATCGTACTGGCTGGCAACATTGGCATCGAACAGGCCGCTAACGCAGCGGGGATAGCGGTATCGGTGCCATTCTTACCAGGTCGTGGTGATGCGACACAACAGCAGACGGACGTCGACGCTTTCGAGGTGCTCGAACCACTGGCCGACGGCTTCCGCAACTGGCTGAAGAAGGATTACGTCGTCAGCGCTGAGGAACTGCTGCTCGAACGTGCGCAACTCATGGGGTTGACTGCCTGCGAAATGACGGTATTAATTGGCGGAATGCGGGTATTGGGCACCAACTATGCTGGCAGCCAACACGGGGTGTTTACCGATCGTGTCGGTGTACTGAGCAACGATTTCTTCGTCAATCTGACCGACATGGCCTACAGTTGGCAACCAACCGGGCGCAACAGCTATGCCATCATTGACCGCAAAACCGGAGAGACCAAATGGACGGCAACGCGCGTTGATCTGGTGTTTGGATCGAACTCTGTCCTGCGTGCTTACGCCGAGGTGTATGCCCAAGATGATAGCAAGGAGAAATTTGTGCAGGATTTTGTCGCAGCATGGAGCAAGGTAATGAATGCTGATCGCTTTGACCTGTGCTAACCCTAGCTGGTTAAGTGTTGCTCTAGTTTTTAATAAAAACAATTGCTTAACTTGATCGCGTATCTATATTCTTCCCGTTATCAAAGCAACAGCATTGTCTTATGCCTCCCCCTGCGAAGGGGGAGACTGGGCTGGGGTTATTGCAAAATCATCAAATGTGTTAACACCACGCTAACCCTCCCCTTATCAAGGAACTCAGCAGCTTACAACATATCCAGATTTAAAACGATATTGTGCGTGCGGTAAAACGGTTGAGCAGTAACAGGCGGCAAAATAGCACCGATGCAATAAATACCAGAACCAGCAATAATAATTTTAATATGTTGTTATTAAAATCATACAGCATAACAATAAAATGGAACACGCTATAGTGAACGACATAAACCCCGACCATCGCTGGGCTGATAAACTTCACCAAACCGGTAAGCAATTTGCTGGTTATTGTTAGGTTATCGAATAGAATAAAGAGGGCCAAGCTCATCATTACCAGATGGAAATGTTCCAGAATAAACCAGCCAGCAACACTCTTCTGGATATGTGTCGATAGATAAAGTTCATAGAAATACATCGAAATTGCCAGCGGCAGTACCAATAGCTTGGCTGCTCGTAACACCTTTGGTTTTTTAGTAAATTTACGGCCTACTGCCTCACCCAATACGTGCCCTAAGATATAGTATCCGGCCCAGATCCAGATAAATGAATAGTTAGAGATAAAGAGCGGATCATCTTGCGTGTTGATCGGTTTGACCAGATCCAGTATCGCAACAATAAAAATCATGCTGATAAAAACAGCAGCTGTTATTTTTAGGTTTTTTAACCCTTTAACGATAAGCGGGTAAAGAAGATAAATAATCCCCATATTTAGCAGAATGCCATTCTGTAAAATATAACCTTGCTGGATATACTGCGTTTTAATTAGCGATGAGATAATATTCCAGAAAACCATAATTAATATGATCGATTTTATTTTTATTATTACCCCTTTTCTGCCCAAGTTACCCACTTCATCCAAATAACCAATAATCATAAAAAATAGGGGTTTGGCAATTATGGAGAGAAAATAGAGCACGCTCATAATATCGGCGTCTAAAAAACACTCAAAAGAACAGATTTCACTGGTTGAGAAAAAGGTGACTGCACTGAAGCAAGTTAAACTCTTTAATGCTTGCAAGTTGACATTTTTTGCCATGTTATTAATACCTTAAATGCTCTAAATCCCGTTGTGTCGTGTGAGTTTTGGCCTATCCGACGCGGGCTATTTTAGTGGACATCGTATCCCTGAACATAAGTTATCTTTTTGTTTAATCAGCACTGATCACCTAACTCAGCCCAGAATTATAGCATAATAATTCGCAATGATGCCTTGCTGTAGGTTATGTGCGCACAGTATTGGCTAACCGCGTGTTGGTGCCATCAGACAGTTAACAGCCTAGAATCAGCCATCCACTGATTAGCATAGATAGCGCATTTGACGTCCAAAGAATGGTTTTTATCACTAAACTCAGGCTAGACTCTTCAAAATCGGCAGCACCAATAGTACATTGCACCTATTGCACGGTTGCGCAGCAGCTCCACACCACACAAGGCTCGGTTTTATATGTTTTCCATAGAGAAGTCTAACAAACTTGATAATGTCTGCTACGACATCCGTGGCAGTGTACTAAAAGAGGCTAAACGCCTGGAAGAAGAAGGACATAAAGTTCTCAAATTGAACATTGGCAATCCGGCACCGTTTGGTTTTGAAGCACCGGATGAAATTTTAGTCGATGTGATCCGCAACCTCCCCACCGCTCAGGGATATTGTGATTCTAAAGGGCTGTATTCGGCACGTAAGGCGATCATGCAGCATTATCAGGCACGTGATATGCGTGAAGTGACGGTCGAAGATATCTACATTGGCAACGGTGTGTCGGAGCTGATCCTGCAATCCATGCAGGCGTTGCTTAACCTTGGTGATGAGATGCTGGTGCCAGCACCGGATTATCCGCTGTGGACGGCGGCCGTTTCCCTCTCCAGTGGTAAAGCGGTGCATTACCTTTGTGATGAAGAGTCGGGTTGGTTTCCTGATCTGGACGACATTCGCAGTAAAATCACACCGCGTACACGCGGGATTGTCATCATCAATCCGAACAATCCAACCGGAGCGGTTTACAGCAAAGCGCTGCTGGAGGAAATTGTTGAGATTGCACGTCAGCATAATCTGATCATTTTCGCCGATGAGATTTACGACAAGATCTTGTATGACGATGCGCAACACCACTCGATCGCTGCATTGGCGCCTGATTTGCTGACGGTCACTTTTAATGGACTGTCAAAAACCTATCGCGTGGCCGGCTTTCGGCAGGGTTGGATGGTGTTGAACGGGCCGAAAAAACATGCCAAAGGCTATATCGAAGGGCTGGAGATGTTGGCCTCAATGCGTCTGTGTGCCAATGTGCCGATGCAACATGCGATCCAGACTGCATTGGGTGGCTATCAGAGTATCAACGAATTTATCAAGCCAGGTGGTCGCCTGTATCAACAGCGTGAACGCACCTGGCAGTTGCTGAATCAGATCCCAGGTGTCTCTTGCGTTAAGCCGCAAGGGGCACTGTATATGTTCCCACGCATTGATATTAAACGTTTTAATATCCGTGACGATCAGAAGTTGGTGCTGGATCTGCTGTTACAGGAGAAGGTGTTACTGGTACAAGGCACTGCCTTTAACTGGCCTCATCCAGATCATGTGCGGATTGTGACCCTGCCGCGCATTGATGATTTGGAGATGGCGGTTAACAAGTTTGGTCGGTTCCTAGAGCATTACCATCAGTAGCCATCTTATCTCGCTAGGCTAGTCATTTACGTTGTGAGAATGCCCTGTTCAGACCCGCTAAGCGTCACAGTAGCTGGCACTGAGCAGCGGCATGGACACCCTGCCCTATCCGGTCAACGAGAAAACTGAATGAGTCACTTTTTTGCCCACCTGTCCCGTTTGAAACTGATCACCCGTTGGCCACTGATGCGCAACCTGCTAACGGAAAATGTTGCTGAGCACAGTTTGCAAGTGGCGTTTGTTGCCCACGCGCTGAGTGTGATCAAAAACCGCAAGTTTGGTGGACAACTTAATGCCGAGCGTGTCGCTGTGTTGGCGATGTATCACGATGCCAGTGAGGTGTTGACCGGTGATATGCCAACACCGATTAAGTATTACAATCCGCAGATCGCAGTCGAGTACAAGAAAATCGAGCAGTTAGCGCAGCAGACACTGTTGCAGATGATCCCCGAGGAGCTTCAGGCAGATTTTCAACTTATACTTGATGAACAGTGTTGCAGCGAAGAAGAGAGAGCGATAGTCAAACAAGCCGATGCTTTGTGTGCCTATCTGAAATGCATCGAAGAACTTTCTGCCGGTAATAATGAGTTCCAGTTGGCGAAGAACCGGCTGGAGAAGACACTTGAGCAACGTCATAGTCCGGAAATGGATTATTTTATGACGGTTTTTGTCCCGAGTTTTAGCCTATCTCTGGATGAAATCAGTGTTGAAACAAAAGATTGAAGTTTTTAGTAGGCAGTGATAACGCCTCTCCAAGCAGGCGTTATCACTGCTGCCAGTTTGGTTAGTGATGTGCTGTTTCATCAGTGTGCCCCGAGTAGCTCTGAGCAACATCAACGTCGCTATTTGCCAGATTAGATAACAATTTTTGCCAATTATTGGAGAGCACATGCGCATACTGTGGCGAATTATTGCCGGGATCTTCCGTGGAATATGGCGGTTGTTTAAATTAGTGAGGGAACTGGTTATCACCTTGTTTTTTGCTGTGATACTGCTGTTTGGCATTGGCGTTTACTTCTCTTTTCAAAGCAGTCATTCGTCACCAGCCTCACGGGGTGCCCTGTTGCTTGATCTGCAGGGTACTATTGTCGATACACCAGCAACAGATACGCGTTTTCAGCAGTGGGGGCGTGAGCTGTTAGGTGGCTCCAGCCGTCGGTTGCAGGAAAATTCACTGTTTGATCTGGTCGATGCGCTGCGAGCGGCGAAAGAGGATGACAACATTACCGGTATCGTGCTGCAACTGAACGATTTTGTCTCGGCAGATCAGCCCTCTCTGCAATATATTGGTAAGGCGTTAGCTGAATTCCGTGATAGTGGTAAGCCGATTTTTGCGGTCGGTGATAGCTACAGCCAAGCACAATATTTTCTTGCCAGTTATGCCAATAAGATTTACCTGTCACCACAAGGTGCGGTTGATTTACGTGGCTTAGCCACCCATCGGCTGTATTACAAATCGTTGTTGGAAAAATTAAAGGTTAGCACCCACATTTTCCGCGTCGGCAGCTATAAATCGGCGGTTGAACCGTTGATCCGTGATGATATGTCACCTGAGGCGCGCGCAGCAGATAGCCTGTGGTTAGGTGAGTTATGGCAAAACTACCTGAGCACTGTCGCTGCGAACCGCAAGTTGTCACCTAACCAACTGTTCCCAGGCGCGCAGCAGATCCTGCGTGGATTGCAGGCGGTTAATGGTGACATGGCGCAATATGCCCTTGATAACAAATTGGTTGATGCGTTAGCTTCGCGACCGGAGATTGAGCAGGCATTAAGCAACAGGTTTGGCTGGAATAAACAGCGTAATGCCATTAATGCCACCAGTATTTATAACTACCGCATCAAGCCAAAGCTGGAACAACCCGCCGAAATTGGTGTGATTGTTGCCAATGGTGCCATCATGGATGGCACTCAGAGTGCGGGCAATGTTGGAGCCGATACCATCGCAGAGCAACTACGCCAGGCTCGTTTTGATTCGAAAATCAAGGCATTGGTGCTGCGAGTTAATAGTCCGGGCGGTAGCGTCAGTGCCTCTGAAGTGATCCGCAGCGAGTTGGCTGCGCTGCGTGCAGCAGGTAAACCGGTCGTGGTGTCAATGGGCGGCACTGCCGCTTCTGGTGGGTACTGGATCGCGACTGCCGCTGATCATATTGTTGCTAGCCCCAGTACGCTTACTGGATCGATAGGTATTTTTGGTGCGATTAATACGTTTGAAAATAGCCTAGAGAGTGTGGGGGTGTATACCGACGGCGTCAATACTTCACCATTGGCAGATTTGAGTGTCACCAAGACATTGCCGCCAGAGTTTGCCCAGATGATGCAGTTGAGTGTTGAGCACGGTTATCGGCAATTTATCAATCTGGTCGCTACTGCGCGCCATATGGATGCAAAGCAAGTTGATGCCATTGCCCAAGGGCGTGTCTGGACCGGAAGAGAGGCGAATAGACGTGGATTGGTCGATCAACTGGGTGATTTTGACGATGCGGTGGCAAAAGCAGCCGAATTGGCGAACATAACGCAGTGGCAATTGGCTTGGTTTAGCACGCCAGTCAGTATGCTGGATCACTTCTTTAGCCAGTTGGGGATTTCGGTCAATGCGGTACTGCCGCGCGCAGTGTTGGCAATGTTACCCGCGCCGTTGGCGAGCTTAGGCGATGAAGTTAGGCAACAGGCTGAGTTGTTTCAGCGGCTGAATGATCCACAGCATCGCTATGCTATCTGTCTAACTTGTGCGGATGTTGAGTAGTCTCTGTGTGCGTTCTGTTGGTGACAAGGAGCGTCACCCGACTTCAGTTGGCTGGTTGTAGTTCAAGTTGTCTGCCGGTTAGATGTCACTCGAATTATTTAGGCCATAACATTACCTTTTAATAAATAAGAAAATATGCAAAAGAAATCTATTTACGTCATCTATACTGGCGGCACCATTGGTATGTTACATTCGGAAAATGGCTATGTCCCTGCGGCTGGGCATCTACAGCAGCAACTGGCGCAAATGCCTGAGTTTCATCGTCCTGAAATGCCACACTTTACCCTGCATGAATATGATCCACTGATCGACTCTTCCGATATGACGCCCGAAGATTGGCAGTTGATAGCCAACGATATTCAGCACAACTACGCCAATTATGATGGTTTCGTCATTTTACATGGCACTGACACTATGGCTTTCACCGCTTCCGCGCTCTCTTTTATGCTGGAGAATTTAGCCAAGCCAGTGATCGTGACCGGTTCACAGATCCCGCTGTCAGAGTTACGTTCAGATGGGCAAGCCAATCTGTTAAATTCACTCTATCTTGCAGCAAATTATCCGATCAGCGAAGTGGGGTTATTTTTCAACAACAAGCTGTTTCGTGCCAATCGCACCACTAAAGCTCATGCCGATGGTTTTGATGCTTTTGCTTCACCGAACTTTGCACCACTGCTAGAAGCGGGGATCCATATTCGCCGTCAATCGTGCCTCTCATCACCAGAGCCCAACGGCGCGTTAAAAGTACACCAAATCACACCACAACCGATTGGGGTGGTGACCATCTACCCTGGTATCTCGGCAGAGGTGGTACGCAATTTCCTGCTACAGCCGGTCAAGGCGTTGATCTTGCGTTGCTATGGGGTGGGCAATGCACCACAGAAGCCGGAATTACTCGATGAACTGCGCGCTGCAACTTTGCGCGGTATTGTGGTGATCACACTGACACAATGTATCTCCGGGCGGGTCAATATGGGGGGATATGCTACCGGCAATGCGTTGGCTCAGGCGGGTGTGATCAGCGGTTATGATATGACGGTTGAGGCGGCGTTGACTAAATTGCACTACCTATTAAGTCAATCACTCACGGCAGAACAGATCCGTCAGCAGATGCAGCAGAATTTGCGTGGTGAACTGACACTGGAAGATTGATGGGTTGTGCGTTCATCACTATTTGTTACTGACTCGCCGAAGCAGCACAACTGTGCTGCTGGCTGAAAGTGTAAGAGCCAGCCCACGAGTTGGCGCTGGCTGGCACAGTTTTGTCGCTGTTGGTTAACAGCTAGTATCCAGTTCAGGGAAGCTCTTCACCAGTTGATCCAGCGCTCGCATTTGTAACAGGAACGGCTCCAACTTATCCAACGGCAGCGCTGAAGGGCCATCACATTTTGCATTGTTAGGATCGGGGTGCGCTTCAATAAACAGCCCAGCCAATCCAACCGCCATGCCAGCTCTTGCCAGCTCGGTGACTTGAGCACGTCGGCCACCCGAGGCAGCACTGAATGCATCACGTGTTTGTAGTGCGTGGGTAACGTCGAAAATTACCGGATGACCACCACTGACGGTTTTCATGACGCCAATACCGAGCATATCGACCACTAAGTTGTCATAGCCAAAGTTGCTACCGCGATCACAGAGAATAACCTGATCGTTGCCACCCTCTTTAAATTTATCAACAATATTGCCCATTTGCCCTGGGCTGACAAACTGTGGTTTTTTGACGTTGATCACGGCACCGGTTTTCGCCATCGCCTCAACCAAATCGGTTTGGCGTGCCAGGAATGCAGGAAGCTGTAGCACATCAACCACTTCCGCAACCGGTTTTGCCTGTGCCACTTCATGCACATCGGTGATCACTTTCACGCCAAAGGTGGCCTTCAATTCCTGAAAGATTTTCATCCCCTCTTCCAGCCCTGGGCCACGGTAAGAGTGAATTGATGAGCGATTGGCTTTATCAAACGAGGCTTTGAAAACGTAAGGAATGCCCAGTTTTTCGGTCACTTTGACGTAGTGCTCACAAATGCGCATCGCCAAATCACGCGACTCCAGCACATTCATGCCGCCAAACAGCACAAACGGCAGATCGTTCGCTACCTTAATCTCACCAATGTTAACTACTTTCTGTTTCATGCTTGCGCCTTTGCTGATGTTGACATTGTGCTCGCCGTGATAGCACGAGCTTATTGACTGCATGTTCAGTTGAGAGGTTGTCTTCCCGTGACGGTTCACTGCGTTGCCAACCGACGCACATGCAGTGCTTGATTGCGTTCTATGGGCTACGCGCTAGCGTCACGCGGTCGTTACCACCATAGTCACGATGGGTTTCAATGGTAATAAATCCGGCCTGTTGTAACAATCCTCGTACCGCGCTGCCCTGCTGCCACCCATGCTCAAGTAACAGCAACGCGTTGGGCAGTAAAAAATCTTTTGCCTGATCTACGATGCTGGCTAAATCTGCCAGCCCGTTATCTGCCGCAACTAGCGCACTGTGCGGTTCAAAACGTACATCCCCTAACTGTAGATGGGGATCAGTTTCATCGATATAGGGCGGATTGCTGACAATCAGGTCAAAGCGTTGTCCAGCGACCGGGCTAAACCAGCTTCCCTGTTTAAATTCAACATTCTTGATCGCCAGTTTAGCCGCATTATGTTGTGCCAGTGCGACTGCATCGGGCTGTAGATCGACGCCGGTGATTTGGCAGTCGCCGCGTTCGCTGGCCAGCGCTAATGCGATCGCGCCGCTACCGGTGCCAAGATCTAAAATCTGGCATGGCGTTGTAGGCAAACGCGCCAGCGCCAGTTCAACCAGACATTCGGTATCGGGGCGCGGGATCAGCGTAGCGGGCGAGACTGCCAGCGGCAGTGACCAAAACTCACGTTCACCAAGCAGGTAGGCTATCGGTTCACCGCGCTGACGACGTGCCAGTAACAGCGACAGTTGCTCGGTTTCTGCCTCTGTCAATTCGGTTTCAGAAAATGCCAGCAGAAACGCACGACTGCGCCCAGTGACCGACGCCAGTAAGATCTCGGCATCGCGTTTGGCGCTGTCACTTGCCGCAAGTGTGCTGGTGGCTTGTTTCAGCCAGTGGAGATAGTCCAATTATTCAAGCTCTGCGGAAAGTGCCGCCAACTGATCCGCCTGGTGTTCCTGCACAATCGGTTGGATTAGCATGTCGAGTTTGCCTTCCATCACCTCATCCAGACGATAGAGTGTGAGGTTGATGCGATGATCGGTCACCCGTCCTTGTGGGAAGTTGTAAGTGCGATTACGGTCAGAGCGGTCTCCGCTACCCAGTAAGTTGCGGCGCGTTGATGCTTCTGCCTGTTGGCGTTTGGCCATTTCCGCCGCATGAATGCGTGCTGCTAGCACTGACATCGCTTTGGCGCGGTTTTTGTGCTGCGAGCGTTCGTCCTGGCACTCAACCACAATGCCGGTGGGCAGGTGGGTAATGCGGATCGCCGAGTCAGTGGTGTTAACGTGCTGCCCACCCGCACCCGAGGAGCGGAAGGTGTCAACTTTCAGATCACTGGGGTTGATGTCAGGTAACTCGGCTTCTGGGATCTCCGGCATGACAGCTACGGTACAGGCGGAGGTGTGGATACGCCCTTGGGATTCGGTCTCCGGTACGCGCTGTACTCGGTGGCCGCCAGATTCAAATTTCAGTTGGCCGTAAGCCCCCTCACCGGAAACTTTGGCTATCACTTCTTTATAACCACCATGCTCACCCAAGTTGGCGCTCATGATTTCCACTCGCCAGCGACGGGCTTCGGCATAGCGGCTATACATGCGGAACAGATCGCCAGCAAAGATCGCCGCTTCATCACCGCCGGTTCCAGCACGAACTTCCAGAAAACAGTGGCGTTCATCATCGGGATCTTTCGGCAATAACAATAGCTGCAACTGCTGCTCCAGCACTTCAGCACTGGCTTTGGCTTGCTTCAGTTCCTCTTGTGCCATTTCACGCATTTCGGCATCATCCAGCATCATTTCTGCTGTCGCCATATCTTCCTGCACTTGACGCCACTGTAAAAAACAGCGGCTGACATCGCTCAATTGTGCATATTCGCGCGACAACGCACGAAATCGCTCCTGATCGGCGATCACACCACCATCACCAAGCAGTGCCTGCACCTCTTCATGGCGCTCTTGTAACGCTTCCAGTTTGGCAACAATAGAAGGCTTCATGCGTGTTTTTACCCCTGCTAATCAAAGAGAACTAATGTTTATCCAACCCTAAACTCTGGCGCAAAATCTGTAACCGCTCCATATCTCCTTCACCTGCGGCTTGTTGCAGTGATTTGGTCGGCGCATGGATCAAACGATTAGTCAGTTTGTGTACCAGCTCGTTGACCACCTGTGTGACATCGCCCCCTTGCGCAATGGTCAGCAACGCTTTTACTCTCATCTCCTCGCGGATCTGTTCAGCCTGCTGGCGATACTCTCTAATGCTGGCAGTGGCATTTTGCGCCCGCAGCCAAGACATAAAACCGGCGCTCTCTTGCAGCACGATCGACTCGGCTTCAATTGCCGCCGCTTGACGTTGAGCCAGATTGCCCTGAATGATCGCTTGCAGATCATCCACACTGTAGAGATAAGCATCCGCCAGGTTGCCGACCTCCGGTTCGATGTCACGCGGCACCGCGATATCGACCAGTAACATTGGCCGGTTGCGCCGCGCTTTTAGTGCTCGCTCTACCATACCTTTGCCAATGATCGGCAGTGGGCTGGCGGTAGAGGTAATAATCAGATCCGCCTCTGCTAGTCGGGCGTCAATTTCCGGCAAGCTAATCACCTGTGCGCCAACTTCATCTGCCAGATCTTGAGCACGTTTGCGGGTGCGATTGGCAATCACCATCTGTTGCACTTGTGCCTGGTTTAAATGGCGTGCAATCAGGGTGATGGTTTCACCAGCGCCGACTAACAGCACGTTGAGTTGTGTTAACGATTCAAAAATCTGTCGTGCCAAACTACAGGCGGCAAACGCTACCGAGACTGCGCTGGCACCAATTTCTGTTTCGCTACGCACACGCTTTGCCACAGAAAACGCTTTCTGAAATAGCCGTTCCAGTTCGCTATTGAGCGCCAGCGCTTGTTGTGAACTGGCAAATGCTTTTTTTACCTGACCTAAAATCTGTGGTTCCCCTAACACTAGCGAATCCAATCCGCTGGCAACGCGCATTAAGTGACTGACCGCGTGTTCACCCGTGTGCCAATAGAGAGTATGGCTCACTTCTTCAGCATGTAGCTGGTGATGATGGCAGAGCCAGCGCGTTAACTGTTCATGTAACTGGGGCTGTTCACTCACGCTGAGGTAGAGTTCGGTGCGGTTGCAGGTAGACAAAATCACAGCACCCTGCACCGCCGGTTGGTGGAGCAAGCTCGCCAATGCAGAGGGAACAGACTCTGGAGAAAAGGTCACTCGCTCTCGTAGAGAAACCGGCGCCGTTTTGTGATTAATGCCTAAGGCAAGCAGAACCATTGCGTTAGATGAAACTTCTCTGGAATATGAATTTTTGTTGGCTGGCATTCTACTTGATGCGTGGCATCAATAAAAGCAACACGCGCATCTTCCGGCAATTGCCGCTGTCTGTGCTATAGCGTAGCAACCCAATCCGAACATGGCGATTTTTCTGCCCGCTGTTCTGGTTTTTATCCCTGGTTGTGCAGTGACTCAGGTAATCGCTGCTGGTTAACAAATAGACGGCGGCCGCCGTGGTAGATGCCGAACATTGCCATGATGGGTGATAATGCGGGCGTTCCGCTGATATCACGATCGTCAATAGGCGCTATTGGGTGTAATATTGCGCTGGTTTGTTCTGCCGCTAGAATAAACAATATGTTTCCACTCCTCTGAAGGAAAAATTATGCCAATTCAGCCTGCGCGTCAGATGAACCTGCTGCGATTGCTGCCGTTAGCCAGTTTACTGTTAGTCGCTTGTAGTGTGACGCAGCCCAGAGGGCCGACAGTGAGTCCTCAATCACCACAGTGGATTGCACATCAGCAGCAGCTACAGCAGTTGACGCAATACCAAACGCGCGGTTCATTTGCCTACCTTTCTGAGCAGAAAAAAGTGTATGCCCGTTTTTTCTGGCAACAATACAGTGCCGATCATTATCGCTTGTTGTTAACCAATCCATTGGGAGGCACTGAACTGGAACTGACAGTACAAAATAATCAGGTTCAGTTGATTGATCGCCAAGGGGGGCGTTACTTGAGTCATGATGCTGAAGCGATGTTGTTGCAGCTAACCGGTATGGCGATCCCGATCAACAATTTACGCCAGTGGATGTTGGGGCTGCCTGGTAATGCTAAAGATTTTCAGGTGGATGCTAACTACCGCCTCAAGCGGCTCACGTATCAGCAGAATGGGTTAACCTGGCAGGTCAACTACCAGGATTTTGATACTAACCTGACACCGGCGCTGCCTAATCGCCTTGAACTGGAGCAGGGAGCACAACGGATCAAACTGAAAATGGATCACTGGACGCTCATCAGATGATTTCGCATTGGCCATCACCAGCAAAACTTAACCTGTTTTTGTATATTACTGGCCGTCGAGCCGACGGTTATCATCTGTTGCAGACGCTGTTTCAGTTCCTCGATTACGGCGACACGCTCTCCTTTCGCTTGCGTTCAGACCAGAAAATTCAACTCCTCACCCCACTGGCGGATCTGCCCGAGGAGCAGAATCTGATTGTGCGAGCTGCGCGGCTGCTACAGCAATCTTGCACTACAGCAGCAGCGCGAGGTGTTGATATTTGGCTGGACAAGCGTATACCGATGGGGGGCGGACTGGGGGGCGGTTCTTCCAATGCCGCGACAGTGTTGATTGCACTCAATCAGCTTTGGCGATGTGGGTTGACTGATCAGCAGTTGGCCACACTGGGGCTTACGCTAGGTGCTGATGTGCCGATTTTTGTCTATGGTCATGCTGCCTTTGCTGAGGGAGTTGGCGAAAAACTGCAACCGGCCAACCCAGCGGAGAAGTGGTATCTGGTTGCGCATCCCGGTATCACTATCGCTACGCCGGTTATTTTTGCTGATCCAGAGTTAAAAAGAGACTCTCCGGTGCGCTCGTTAAGTTGCCTGTTGGCGTCAGATTACCGCAATGACTGTGAACCAATCGCAAGAAAACGTTTTCGTGAGGTTGAACAGCTTCTTTCATGGCTGTTACAATACGCGCCGTCACGTTTGACCGGTACCGGTGCTTGTGTGTTTGCTGAATTTGACTCAGAAAGCGCTGCCCGGCAAGTGTTGAACCAAGCTCCGGCTTGGGTGCGTGGGTTCGTCGCGCGCGGTGTGAATCTCTCACCGCTGCATCGCGTCCGTGCTGAGCAGTTGATGCTACGCAGTGAGTAGCTGTAGTTGAGACTGCACTGGTTAACGCTGCCATGGTTGAGAATTGCAGCTATTGCGACACAGCCGTGTGACAGTCAGTTGGCTAAACGTATCTTTATAGATTATATATGTATATTGTGGCAGCGTTGCCAAAAGCTCTGGGGCTGGCGCTGCATGACAATATCTTCTCTGGACGCAAGCCTGAGGTTCTTCCCGTGCCTGATATGAAGCTTTTTGCTGGTAACGCCACCCCGGAACTGGCGCAACGTATTGCCAATCGTTTATATACCACACTCGGCGATGCCGCTGTGGGTCGCTTTAGCGATGGCGAAGTAAGTGTGCAAATCAATGAGAACGTGCGTGGTGGTGATATTTTCATCATCCAATCAACCTGTGCGCCGACCAACGATAATCTGATGGAGTTGGTGGTAATGGTTGATGCGCTGCGCCGTGCTTCTGCTGGTCGTATTACGGCTGTTATCCCCTATTTCGGTTATGCCCGTCAGGATCGCCGTGTGCGTTCAGCGCGTGTGCCAATCACAGCAAAAGTGGTGGCCGATTTTCTTTCCAGCGTTGGGGTCGATCGTGTGTTGACCGTTGATCTCCATGCGGAGCAGATCCAGGGCTTTTTTGATGTTCCGGTTGATAACGTGTTCGGCAGCCCTATTCTGTTGGAAGATATGATGCAGCAGAATCTGGAAAATCCGATCGTGGTCTCGCCGGATATCGGCGGCGTAGTGCGTGCTCGTGCGATTGCTAAGCTGCTTAATGATACCGATATGGCGATTATCGATAAGCGCCGCCCACGTGCGAATGTTTCGCAAGTGATGCACATCATTGGTGATGTTGCTGGGCGTGACTGCGTATTGGTCGATGATATGATCGATACCGGTGGCACGTTGTGCAAAGCGGCTGAAGCGCTGAAAGAGCGTGGCGCTAAGCGGGTATTTGCCTATGCAACCCACCCGATTTTTTCTGGCAATGCGGTAGAAAACATCAAAAACTCAGTGATTGACGAAGTGATTGTCTGTGACACTATCCCACTGTCACCGGGGATCAAAGCGCTGAACAATGTCCGCACTTTGACTCTGTCTGGTATGCTGGCTGAGGCGATCCGCCGCATCAGCAACGAAGAGTCCATTTCTGCCATGTTTGAGCATTAATTCCCACACCAGAAACTGAATAATGGCTGTGCCTGCCTGGCACAGCCTCTATCAGCAGACGCTGCCTGGTCGACAATCGAACAGCGCTGTGCCGCTATCAGTGCGAACCCATGCTCTTGTTGTGCTTGTTAAAATGTTTTATCCACCAATAGCGTTCGGCAACCCCTTCCCGTCCGCTGACGCACGCACCAGCCAACCATAGCAGTGCACCGATAAAGATGCTCATTACCGCGCCATGCGCAAACAGTTGGGGCAGGTTGAACGGTGACATCTCCGCGATAATTGCATAGCCGCCACCCGCAAGCATGACAACAATGCCGAATATCATCAACGTATTACCGATTAATTTCGCATTTTTATGTTTCATCTTGTTCCCCCTTATCAGGCTTACTCATCACAGCATCACTATTAATGAGTAGCTGTTTTCAGTATAGCTGTGTTTTTATTTCGCTGATTGCGCCTGCCGTCACAGATTTTAATGCTGATCAAGCAGAAAGCCTGTTAGTACTTGGCACACTGCTGGCCGTGTGAGTGCCGTTGTTTTGTCATTCGGCGCTTAACCAAGTAAACTAGCCAGCTTGCGGCGATTGCATGGCTATCACGCCAGATTAGCCAATATCTGAGCAACAGCGTATTTGGTGTGCTAATCCGCTGTCTTTTAGCCGAGGATCATTAACAGTAACCAAAGTGGATCTTCCAGTGAGCAATATCAAATTGATAGTTGGGTTGGCTAACCCGGGTGCCGAGTACGCACAAACGCGCCATAATGCCGGTGCCTGGTATGTAGAGTTGCTGGCACAGCGCCATAATCAGCGATTAACCGAAGAGAGCAAATTTTTTGGCCACAGCGCGCGTTTCAATTTGGCAGGTAACGATGTGCGACTGTTGATCCCAAATACCTTTATGAATTTGAGCGGTAAAGCGGTGGCCGCGATCGCCAGTTTTTACCGTATTTTGCCGGAAGAGATCTTGGTGGCGCATGATGAACTGGATCTGCCACCAGGCGTTGCCAAACTCAAATTGGCTGGCAGTAATGGCGGTCACAATGGTTTGAAAGATATTCAGAGCAAGTTGGCGAATAATGCCAACTTCTACCGCCTGCGTATTGGCATCGGCCATCCGGGCGATAAGAGCCGCGTTGTTGGCTTCGTGTTGGGTAAGCCCTCATTAAGCGAGCAAAAACTGATTGATGCGGCGATTGATGAATCATTGGCCTGTACCGATATCTTACTGAAAGAGGGAATGACCAAAGCAGTCAACCGCCTTCATGCTTTCAAGGCCGGTTAACCCACGATCTGATCTGGGAATAGCGAGTATTGCTATGTTGTCCTCGCTGACTGAATTTTCCCAGCGAGCTTTTCGTTGACAATTTTTAACGCGTGCTGTGAAGCGTGAGCTTACGCTTCAATGGGTTGACAGGATACCTTTTATACAACAGCACAACCTGATTTATTAACTAGTTAAGGTGATACAACTATGGGATTCAAATGCGGTATTGTCGGCCTGCCTAATGTCGGAAAATCCACCCTATTCAATGCATTAACTAAAGCAGGCATTGAGGCTGCCAACTTCCCGTTCTGCACCATTGAACCCAACACTGGTGTGGTGCCCATGCCGGATGAGCGGCTTAATCAACTGGCCGAAATTGTTAAACCGCAACGCATCCTGCCTACTACCATGGAGTTTGTTGATATTGCCGGTCTGGTTAAAGGGGCGTCAAAAGGTGAAGGTCTGGGTAACCAGTTCCTGACCAATATCCGTGAAACGGAGGCGATCGGCCATGTGGTGCGCTGCTTTGAAAATGACAACATTATTCATGTCAACAATAAGGTCGATCCTGCTGATGATATCGAGGTGATCAATACTGAGTTGGCGTTGGCAGATCTCGAAACCTGTGAACGTGCGATCCAGCGGATACAGAAAAAGGCCAAAGGCGGCGATAAAGACGCAAAAGCTGAACTGGCCGTGTTGGAGAAGTGCCTACCGCAATTGGAAAATGCTGGCATGTTACGTGCGTTAGCCTTAAGCGCAGAGGAGAAAGCCGCAGTGCGTTACTTAAGTTTCCTCACGCTGAAACCGACTATGTACATCGCCAACGTTAATGAAGATGGTTTTGAAAATAACCCTTATCTTGAGCAGGTCAATCAAATTGCGGCAGCAGAAGGCTCGGTCGTTGTCGCTGTCTGTGCCGCAGTAGAGGCAGATATTGCTGAGTTGGAAGATGAAGAGCGTAATGAGTTTATGGCTGAATTAGGGCTGACTGAACCAGGATTAAACCGTGTGATCCGCGCTGGTTATCAACTACTTAATCTGCAAACCTACTTTACTGCCGGGGTAAAAGAGGTGCGAGCCTGGACGATCCCTGTTGGTGCTACCGCGCCACAAGCCGCTGGTAAAATCCATACCGATTTCGAAAAAGGTTTTATTCGTGCGCAAACTATCGCCTTTGAGGATTTCATTGCCTACAAAGGGGAACAAGGGGCTAAAGAGGCCGGAAAAATGCGTTCAGAAGGTAAGGACTACATCGTGAAAGATGGTGATGTGATGAACTTTTTGTTCAATGTCTAACCTGTTTGCTATGGGTGAGTCTCGGGAGATTTGCGCAGCATAACCGACAAACTGCGCGATCAGTTTGGTGGTAGTGGCAGATCTCCCGTCTGTAACCATGCCTAGCGAGTTATCTATTGGCTATCAACGTTGCATTTGTCCTGTAAATGTCATTGATCAGCAGTATTTTTATTTTTAATTATCTGGGTGCGGTTTCTTCCTTTAGGAATAGTGCTGGGCCATAATAGTTTGCATTGATTCAGATTGCTGTTGGTAATCGTTAACTAAATCTCGCAAGGTGGTTGCAATTCTGTGAAATCCTGCATTTTCTATTGTGTCGGCTTTAATTCTGTACAGCTCTGCCAGCTCCAATTCTGGCTTTCCGATAGAATCGAAACGATGAACACGAACCCCTCCTGAATTGTATAGACTGATTCTAAAACCTGCACGCATATCATCGGCTTCGCGCTCATTAAGTGCTGCAGCGACGGTACGGTGTATCCATAAACCGTCTGGATCTGTTGGAGCATGGATTAATACGTTACCAATATGCGTAAGTGCAACAGAAAGATGACCCGATTCTGTACAGATCTGTTTTACCTTTTGTAACCATTGATTGAAAGATTCCCCACTAAATGCCCCATCATTTTGTGTCCCGGGGGGCGTTTTCCAGCCACCTAGCAGTCGCCGGGCATTTCTTGCAAACTCCTGTGATTGAGCGGAAGTTTTTTCTGCTGGTTGATCTTCTTTTGCGGGATGGTAGATACCCTGGATTATCTTGCAAAAAAATTCAGGGTGATTGGTGAGTCCAGCTTCAAGTAGTTGTAAACATCCGGCGATCTCACCTTGCGAGTTTATATTAAGTGGTTAAGGTGAGCGGCAGATTAGGTGGATGAGGAGAAGGTGTTACCGGGCAGGGGCAGCAGTTGGTCCAGTTGACTATTTTTC
>NZ_SBEF01000018.1 GCF_004011885.1 Serratia microhaemolytica
ATCAAGATGCTGCTGTTTTTGCTGTTTGGTGTATGGCATGGTTTATTCTCAAGCAGAGGATGTGATGGCGAGAATAATGAAAGGCTTTATTCGCTGCGGCAAGGTGAGGCTACCGGACGCTTACAATTAATAAGAGATAGTGCTTATTGGAGAGGGCTCGCTAATCCTGTTCCTCTAAACAGAATTGAAACCAGAATAGCCTGGTTGTTGTAACATCTTCTGTAAGATGAAAATGGTTTTTTATTTTCCCTTTCATCATATGGCATGAAAGGGAAAATATTAATTTTCTAAATTTTTGTTATTTGACGCTGACAAATTAATTTATTATTTGCTATAATACCGCCGATATCAACTACCAAGAAGGAGGTTGCGTATGGCAATGCGCTGTCCTCGTTGCCGGGCTACGGCAAAGACCCGTACCAGTGTAGAGTTAAGCGTGCTGGTACGTCGCAGTTATCATCAGTGTCAAAACATGTTGTGCGGCTACTGTTTCACCAGCATGACAGAGATTGACGGAGCATTAAACCAGACCCAACCTGTTGCTGGAGCGACGCTGCCACAAGAGCTGCTACCCCCCAGCCACCAGGGAGAGAGTGCGGAGAGCAACGCAGCGTAACACGGCAAAACGGTGGCGATGACCACAAGCGATAAGCCCCAATACGCAGCAATACGCACCCCAAATCAGCAAGAAAACCTTAACCTATTGATTTTTAAGTTTGGTGAATGGTTTTTAAAATCCCTTCTACTGAGTATTTCTCTCTAAGCTCTTTTCTCCACGACTGGCGTTAACAGAATAAAACGCTTTCGAAGGTTCCCTAAAGTTGGTCTAGCCTTTATCATCAGCGGTCAAATTGACCTTTACTCTGTTGCTAATAAGCGGATTTCATGTATCAACCTGTCGCATTGTTTATTGGCTTACGCTATTTGCGTGGGCGAGCCTCAGATCGCTTTGGGCGATTTGTCTCTTGGCTGTCGAGTATTGGTATTACGCTCGGGGTGATGGCGCTGGTGACGGTGCTATCGGTGATGAATGGTTTTGAAAAAAATCTGCAAGATAATATTTTACGCTTAATGCCGCAGGTGTTGTTGACGACGCCACAAGGTCCGCTGGATCCCGAACATTTGCCGAAACAGTTGGCACAATCATTACCGGGTGTCAGCGAAGTGGTGCCACTCACAACGGCAGAGGTGGTGCTGCAAAGTGCGCGTAGCGTTGCCGTTGCGGTGATGCTGGGTGTTGATCCACAACAGAAAGAACCGCTGGCTGCACATTTGGTCAATGTGACACAGCAACAGTTACAGCCGAGTGAATATAACGTGATCCTGGGTGAGCAACTGGCTGAACAGTTAGCGCTAAAGGTGGGGGATCAATTGCGGCTGATGGTGCCTAGCGCCAGTCAATTTACCCCGATGGGGCGTATTCCTAGTCAACGTTTGTTTACCGTGATTGGGACTTTCCGCGCTAACAGCGAAGTCGATAGCTATCAGTTATTGGTTAATCAACAAGATGCTTCACGTCTGCTACGTTATCCAACCGGACAAATCACCGGCTGGCGGCTGTTTTTACAGCAGCCGTTGGCGGTCGATACGCTTAGCCAGCAACCGTTGCCATCTGGGTTGATCTGGAACGATTGGCGTGAGCGTAAAGGCGAGTTGTTCCAAGCAGTACGGATGGAGAAAAATATGATGGTGCTGCTGTTAGGGCTAATTGTGGCGGTGGCAGCATTTAATATCATCACTTCTTTGGGGTTGCTGGTGATGGAGAAGCAGGGTGAAGTGGCTATTTTGCAAACTCAAGGGTTAACTCGCGCACAGATTATGCTGCTGTTTATGGTGCAAGGTGCCAGTGCCGGTATTATCGGTGCTCTGCTCGGCGCGTTATTCGGTGTGCTGTTAGCGAGCCATCTTGATAGTCTAATGCCGCTGATTGGTATTTTGACTGATGGAGTAGAGCTGCCTGTGGTGATTGAAGCCTCACAGGTTACGCTGATCGTGCTTTCTGCCATTGTCCTCTCTTTATTATCAACTCTTTACCCTTCATGGCGCGCTGCCGCCGTACAACCTGCGGAGGCTTTACGCTATGAGTAACACGCAATTATTGCACTGTAACCAATTGAGCAAAAGTTATCAGGAGGGGAGTTTTACTACGCCCGTGTTGCATCAAGTCAGCTTTGCGATGCAAACGGGTGAGTTAATGGCGATTGTCGGTAGTTCCGGTTCAGGCAAAAGTACGTTGCTGCATCTGCTGGGGGGGTTGGACCAACCTACATCGGGTGAAGTGATCTACAAAGGGCAGTCATTAAGTGCGCTCTCGGCGGTTGCCAAGGCTGAGTTGCGCAATCGTCAGCTCGGTTTTATTTATCAATTTCATCATTTGTTGGCTGATTTTAGTGCGTTGGAGAATGTCGCCATGCCGTTGCTGATTGGCGGGGCTAACCGCCGAGAGGCAGAACAGCGGGCTCAGCAGATGTTGGCGGCGGTCGGGTTGGCGAAACGGAGTCGGCATCGTCCGGCTGAACTCTCCGGTGGTGAGCGCCAGCGGGTCGCTATTGCACGAGCACTGGTCAATAATCCCGCCTTGGTGCTGGCGGATGAACCGACCGGTAATTTGGATAAACGTACTGCTGATGCCATTTTTGATCTGCTGCTGGAGCTGAACCAGCGTCAAGGTACGGCATTTTTGGTCGTCACCCATGATTTGCAGTTAGCAAAGCGGCTCGATCGTCAGTTAGAGATGGTTGATGGCAAGTTACAGCCGCAATCGATACTGATGGGGGAGGCGTGATGCATCTGTTGCCCTTTTCTCTGCGCGTAGCGCTGCGCTTTAGTCGTGGTCGACGGCGTGGCGGCATGGTGTCGCTGATCTCTCTGCTCTCGACACTGGGCATTGCACTGGGTGTAGCGGTGTTGATCATTGGCCTGAGTGCAATGAATGGGTTTGAACGTGAGCTGCACAATCGTATTTTGGCGGTATTGCCGCATGGCGAGATTGAACCTGCTAATCCCCCGTTTTCTGATTGGCCTGAGATCTTGACACGGGTTGAACAAGTGCCCGGCATTTTGGCTGCAGCGCCTTATATCAATTTCACCGGTCTGCTGGAGAGTGGTACCCAGTTGCGCGCGGTGCAGGTAAAAGGTGTAGATCCGGCTAGCGAGAGCCGCATTAGCGCATTACCGCAATTTGTGCAGGCGGATGCCTGGGCTAATTTTCGTGCTGGCGAGCAGCAGGTGATCCTTGGGCAAGGTGTGGCACAGGCGTTAGCGGTCAAGCCTGGTAGCTATATTACTGTGATGATCCCAAACAGTGATCCAGAGATGAAGTTGTTGCAGCCTAAGCGTATCCGGCTAAAAGTAGCGGGGATTTTGCAGTTGGGTGGTCAAATTGATCACAGTTTAGCGTTGGTGCCGCTCAGTGATGCACAACATTATCTGGAGATGGGGCAAGATGTCAGCGGTATCGCGATTAAGGTTGACCAAGTGTTTGCTGCCAATAAGTTGGTTCGAGAGGCAGGCTTGGCGACCAATACTTATGTTTATGTCAAAAGCTGGATCGGCAGTTATGGTTACATGTATCGCGATATTCAGATGATCCGCGCGATTATGTATTTGGCGATGATATTGGTTATCGGTGTTGCCTGCTTCAATATTGTGTCAACACTGGTGATGGCGGTGAAGGATAAGAGTGGCGATATTGCGGTGTTGCGTACGTTGGGGGCGAAAGATCGTTTTATCCGTGCCATTTTTATCTGGTATGGGCTGTTAGCGGGCTTGGTCGGCAGTTTGAGTGGGGTGGTGCTTGGTAGCCTTGCTGCGTGGCAATTGACGGCGATTATCAAGAAAATAGAGCAGTGGGTTGGCCATGCCTTCCTCTCTGGTGATGTCTACTTTATCGATTTTTTACCTTCTGAATTACATGGGCTTGATGTGCTGATTGTATTGGCAACTGCAATTGTATTAAGCCTGTTGGCGAGCTGGTATCCGGCTAGGCGTGCCAGTCGGCTTGAGCCAGCACGGATTTTGAGCGGACAGTAGCGCTACTTCGCCATTGGCTGCTGCTGGCAGGGTGGCGAAAAAGTGCGATTGAGGTTTAGAGTGCAGTTCGCGTAGCAAAATAGAGGAAACGATGTATTACGGTTTTGATATCGGCGGTAGCAAAATTGAGTTGGCTGTTTTTGATGCTGATTTGCTGCCCGTCTGGCAGAAACGGGTGCCGACGCCACGTGATAATTATCAAGAATTACTCAATGTGTTACAGCAGTTGACTCAGCAGGCGGATCACTTCTGTGGTTCGCCCGGTAAAGTGGGTATTGGCATTCCTGGTGTGCAGAATGATGATGGTACGCTGTTCACTGTCAATGTGCCGGCGGCGATCGGGCAACCTCTGCCGGCGGATCTCAGTGCTCGGATTGAACGCGAAGTGCGCGTCAATAATGATGCCAACTGCTTTACCCTTTCCGAAGCGTGGGATGAGCGCTGTCGTCACTATCCAACAGTACTTGGCATTATTCTGGGAACCGGCATGGGCGGTGGGCTGGTGGTGAATGGCCAAATTGTCTCTGGGCGTAATCAGTGTACCGGCGAGTTGGGGCATCTACGCCTACCGGTCGATGCGCTTGACGTGTTGGGGTGCGATATTCCGCGAGTGCGTTGTGGTTGTGGTCAGTCGGGCTGTATCGAGAACTATATTTCTGGCCGTGGTTTTGAGTGGATGTATGCCCACTTCTATCAACAACCCTTGTCGGCACCGGCGATTATTGCCAATTACTATGCCGGTGAGCAGCAGGCGCTAGCACATGTTGACCGTTTTATGGCGATACTGGCGATCTGTCTGGCGAATCTGTTGACGATTATCGATCCGCATCTGTTGGTGATTGGCGGTGGCTTATCTAATTTTGCCGAGCTTTACCGCCAACTGCCGCAACGCTTGCCAGCGCATCTGTTACCGGTGGCGAAACTACCAGAAATTATGGCGGCGCGTTATGGCGATGCTGGTGGGGCTAGGGGGGCGGCGCTGCTTAACTACACGGTTTGAACAGCCCAGTTTGATCGCCAGTGCTCGGTTGTCATCGGTGGTGAATGGTTAGTGCTGAGCATCAGTGGCTGCTCCCGTTTTTGCTTTGAGTTCGGCCAGTAGCGAGAGCAGCAGGTTGTTCAACGGCGCGCTTTTAATTGTTGAAAATAGCTTTCATACAGTGTGCTGCTGTCACCGACATCATTTTGCCATTCTCCACGCTCAAGCACCTGTTGATCAGGGTAGAGCGATTTATCATTAGCGATTGCTGGCGGCAACGCATTTTTTGCCGTCAGGTTAGGTGTCGGGTAACCGATGGTGCTGGCAACCTGTAGTGCAATTTCAGGGCGCAGCAAGAAGTCGATCATTTGCAAAGCAGCGTCAACATTTTTTGCATTGGCTGGGATTGCCAGGCTATCCATCCAGAAAATACCGCCCTCTTTTGGCCAGATGATCTCGATCGGGGCACCTGCTTGTCGTGCCATATAAGCGGAGCCATTCCAGATCATCCCAAGATCCACTTCCCCTTCCATGTAGGGGTTAGCAGGATTATCGGAGTTAAATGCCAGCACATTAGGCATTAATTTTTTCAGTTCATGATAGGCGGCTTCGATCTCTTCAGGGTTAGTGCTATTGGCAGAGTAACCCAGTTTGCGTAGCGCAATCTGAAACACCTCTCGGGCATCATCGGTCAATAGCAGGCTGTCACGATATTGTGGCCGCCAGAGATCGGCCCAAGCGCTGACGGTTTTAGGGTCGATTGCTTCACGGTTGATGCCAATTGTCGTCGCTCCCCAGATATAGGGGATCGAGTAGTCATTGTTTGGATCAAACGGTTTGTTGAGCAGGTTGGGATCGAGGTGGTGAAAATTACTCAGTTTGCGCTTGTCGATCGGTTGTAACATCCCTTCGTTACGCATTTTGGCAATAAAGTAGGTTGACGGCACCACCAGGTCGTAGCCACTTTTTTTATAGGTCTTTAGCTTGGCATACAGGCTTTCATTCGACTCATAGGTGGAGTAGATCACCTTGATACCGGTCTCTTTGGTGAACTGCTCTAGCAGCCCGGAAGGGACATATTCGGTCCAGTTGTAGAAGTAGAGTGTTTTGTTATCACTCTCGGCATGAGCAGAGTGCAGCGTGAGTGCCATCACGCTGGCTGCGATCAGATGTGACCACGTTTTCATGTAGTGCATCCTTTAGCAATAGTGGATTAAACGAGTGGTTGTCGATGTCAATCTCCCACCAGATAAGCTGAATTGGCGTGTGTGACTTGGCAGGGAGTTGGCGCGCGATTATAGCGCCAACTCGATGTTATTGCAGTGCTGGATTTAACCTCTGTCCCATTAGGGTTGCGGGATCGCTTCGATGACTAACATCTCCAGTGGTTTAAGTTGAATAACAACCGGTGATAGGTAGTCATACGGCAGTGTGCGGTTGTCGCCATAGACAGTTTTGAGGGCAAATTCCGTTGTTTCTCCTGGTGGTATTTCAAAACTTTTCTTCAGATCCAGATAGTAAGCCTGAGGTTGATCGGCAGGGTTACGTAGCGCGATGATGGCTTTTTCCTTGCTCCAGGAGGCGAAACCGTAGGGTTCTAACCGTGTGGGGTTACCACCTATCCAGTGAGTATCCACCAGCACTTGGCTGTTGGCTCGTGCCCATTTCGCCGCCTCGGCCAGTACATCCCACTTGTGCGGATTGAGCAGTGACGGGGTGATGTAAAGTTCTTGCAGTTGGGTGCCGGTGGCGAAGTAGCTCCATACTTGGTCAGCGAAATCGCTGTCTGTCTGTACTTTCTCCAGGCCAAAATAGGCATTCTCTGCACTGACAATGCCATGATACATCAATGAATTGAGTGGAAAGAGTGGGCCATTACGGACAATCGAGCGGTAAGTTTCTGCATCGCGGTAGGTGATCCACTGTTGTACCACAGAGCCTTTACCATAGAGGTTGATATCATCGCCCTGACGCCAGATAGAGTCAGCATAGAACAGCCAAGATGGGCTGGCGTTGGTGCCAGTAGTCAGGTTGATAAACAGATCGTTGTTAGCCGCGCGCATATTTTTGATCAACTCAATCGAGGCATCAAAGTCAGATGCGAACGGGCTGCCATCCAAATGGGTATTTGCATTACCCATGCCATCGAGTTTGAATGAGGTAATGTGTTGTTCAGTAATCAGCTTGTTGATCTGACGGTTAAAGTTCTCGAAATAATTTCGACCTGAGAGGGCAAATTTACCGTCGACAGTTTCAAAGTTGTTGCTTGCCGCGTGAGAAACCCGAATATCACGCGGTTTGTTATAGCCGCCCCACGGCGATAACCATAAACCGACTGAAGTGTTGAATTGGTCAGCGCGCTGTTTAATTACCCCAAAGCCATTATTGAATGCTGGGCCAAATAGCCATTTGCCAGTGAGGTCATCCCAGCCATCATCGAGCAGGAAACCATCCAGTTTTACCCCCCGTTTGCTGATCAACGCCTCGGCGTAGCTATTGATGCGGTTTAAGACGTCGCCCTCACTGTATGGGGTAAAGAAACCGATATCCATCCAACTGTTATAGTGCAGGTAGGGTTGGTAGGGGCGAGGGCGTATTGCTTCAATGAATTGGTTGACGCTACGGCGTAGTTGGCTTGGCTCACTAAAGGTTCCAAAGTAGACCGTGTAGTTATTGGCAGCAGTGGGTGTCAGTGGCGTTTTCAGGTCAACGTTCAGGTTGGTGCTGGTTTCGTAGGCATAGGTATTGACGATCGGCTTGCGTGGCAGCATAAAAAAGCTATCGGCAATAATCGGTGAACTGCTGATCACCCCCTCAACGTAGGGGGCTTGTGCTTGCCCTTTGGTCGGAAACAAGGTGATTTTTGCTACATCACGCGCTTTTCCTATTGCTTCGAAGGTGTAGTCGACACTGGCGTATTTGCCTGCGAGTGCGTTGAGTACAACCTGAACACGGTAGTCTGGATGCAGATAGTCAATCTCGATAGCGTTATCATGTTGGTGGACATTTTTTATCTGGAAATCACGGGCGTGGATCACCTGTTCATTAGGTAAGGTAAGAAAGAATAACTCTTTGGGGACGATTTTTTGTTTTGAAAGCTTATTTTCCACTGTCACACTGCCACTCTGATCATCAAATGAGAGGGCGATATTGTCGTTACTCAATGGGTGCTGTGTCGCAAGAACACTGCTGCTGATGCTCAGAATTAACCAAGTACTTTTGATCACTGTTTTCATAACGAGAGTCCTTTTTTTTGACTATCGACTGATATACCCAAGTTCCTTGGCGTTGCAGTGAGTTCCCTGCATCGTGCAGGATGACGGGTATAGGTCGTTGAAGTGGCATTACCCAGATTGCCAGGATAATGCCGTAGTAACATAAGACAAGTGATTGCATAACGCGCAACTAGGGAACCAGTTTTCCGTCGGAACCACAAACGGTAATTTTGTCGCTAACGACCTGTTTCATGGCATCCATACCGGCACGCAGATAGTAACGTGGGTCATTGCCTTCTGGATTGTCGCTGAACCACTTTTTCACCGCAGCCGCGAACGCGATTTTCAGCTCGGTGGCGATATTAACCTTACAGACGCCAAGTTCGATTGTGCGGCGTACTAAGTCATCAGGTACATCGCTGGCGCCATGCAATACCAGTGGGATTGAGACCAGTTCGCGGATTTTTGCCAGCCGTTTGAAGTCGATATTTGGCCCGTTGGTATAGAGCCCGTGTGCAGTACCAATCGCCACAGCCAGGCTGTCGACTCCGGTTAAGGTGGCAAAACGGCGTGCTTGTTGAGGATCTGTTAACAATGAGTGCTCGTCATCCACCTCGACATCATCTTCAACACCACCAAGACGGCCTAATTCGGCTTCGACACTGCAATCGTGACGGTGACAAAAGTCGACCACCGACTGCACCAATTTAACGTTATCGTCAAATTCCAAGTGACTGCCATCAATCATTGCGCTACGCCCACCACTGAGTACTTTTGTGCGGATATCCGCGAGTGATTCATGATGATCAAGATGCAGTGCCAGTGGTATTTGGTAGTGCTGTGAATAGGACTCGCAGAGTGCATAAATCTGGTTAAAGCCGATATGCCGGAAAGTGCTCGGTGTACCCGCTAGGATCACCGGTGATTGCATCTCTTGGCAGACTTCCAGGATCGCCTGAATCGTCTCTGCATTATGGATATTAAAGGCGGGTACCGCATAGCCGCGCGCCTGCGCATCTGCTAACAGATATTTGGTGGAAATAATGCACATGGTGAGCCTCTTAGCCTTTCCAGGGGTGAATAACGACGCCTTGTACCACACGGTTAACGCTACCGTTAGCACAGGGAGTGTCTGGGGTGATGCCTGCTTTCAGCGATGAGTTGAGGGCGAAGATCTGGGCATAGATTAAAAAACAGAATGCTTGTTCAATATCGATAAAATCACGTGCAATCGGCATCAGAATGTGCGGACCCGCTTCAATTTCACTACTGGTGGTTGCGGCAATCGCCACCACACGCATTGCCAACTGATCACGACGCAGTTCAGCCAGTAGGTCGAGATCATATTGGCGGGTATAGGGATGGCTGGAGACCATCACCACCACCAAGGTTTCATCATCAACCAGCGATTTGGGGCCATGGCGAAAACCGGTAGGTGAGTCATAAAATGCCGCCAGTTTACCAGCAGTTAGCTCTAGCACTTTCAATGCTGATTCACGAGCAATCCCTTGTAAGCCACCACTGCCAAGGTAGACCACGCGTTTAAATGGCAGATCACCAAATACGATCTGATTAAAATCACCTTGCGAAGCAATGATCTGCGCACAGCGCGTCGCGACATCTTCAAAGCGTTTACTGTTAATCACATCAGCGGCAAAGATCGCCAGGCAACTTGCCATCATGGTCGAAATACTACTGGTCATGGCAAAGGCACGATCATGGGTCTCAGCGGGCATTAACAGTGCCAGTGAGTGGTTATGTTGTTTAGCATTTTGATACAGGCTGCCACTCTCATTGCAGGTGATCACCAAGTGGTAACACTGGTTGACAATCTGGTTTGCCAGATCAACGGCCGCGACGCTTTCTGGGCTGTTACCTGAACGGGCGAAAGAGACTAGGAGGGTCGGTTGTTCTGGGTAGAGATAGTCGACAGGGTTGGTCACGAGGTCAGTGGTGGGGACAACAACAAAATTTTTCCCGGTATGGCTGGCCAGCCAGGGGGCAATAATTTCACCAATGAATGCCGATGTACCTGCTCCAGTGAGCACAATTCGAAGATTAGCGTGTTGTAGCAGTGGTGTTAGGAAGGCATCGATAGCACTGCGGTGGCTTTCAATATTCTTTAGCGATTTTAGCCAGCAAGCAGGTTGTTGGCGGATCTCTTTTTCAGTCCAAGTCAGTGGGCTGGTGGCGGTAGCAATGTGAGGTTTGCTCATAACAGGATCCTTAGCAGTACATATTTGATGGGTACACAAGGAAGCAGTCTCTTTCGTTTTCTTTCGAATGATTGAGTTTGCGCTTGATTGAAAATCTACTTAAAAGAAAATGAAAGGTCAAGTGGTACAGTGAAAATAAAGTAAAAATATCTGTGTATAATGGTTTTATTTTGTTTTTTATAATTAATCAATTAATTACATGAGTTTTCTTGCCTGTTTGATTTTTGTTGTGAAAAGGAAAAGAAAGATGCTGTTGGCGATGTGATAGCCGTGTGTGGGCAGCGCGTTAAATAAGCAACCTCACTTGGCTGCGCTGTTGACATAACAGCGCTAACCTAGGTTTTGGTTGCTAACAGTGCACCAGATCACGGTTATGTTGATGTGAGGCGGTGTTGCCAGAAGGGGTTGGCTGCTGCCGATGATCACGCTATAAGTCGGTAGCGACACCGTTAATCCAACTGTTCTGTAGCCTCAGTTGCTGATCTAAGGCAATCACACTGGCTAACTTACCGGGTGCAATTGAGCCGAGAGTCTGTGCCATCCCCAGTAATTTGGCTGGGTGTAGTGATGCCATTCGGATCGCCTGCTCAGCGGGGATGCCGACCTGATTGACCAGGTTACGCACTGCTGCATCCAGCGCCAGCGTGCTGCCTGCTAAGCCACCACTCTCTGTGCGTACTACACCATGTTGTAACTGCACCGGATAACCACAAATTTCATATTGCCCATCGGGCATACCGGCGGCACGCATGGCATCAGTCACCAATAATGTGCGTGTAGCAGCGCACTGGCAGCAAATATGCATCACTGCCGGATGCAGGTGATGACCATCCGCGATGATCTCCAACCAGGCACGTGTATCACTTAACCCGGCACCGACCATACCGGGATTACGATGATGTAAACCGGTCATGCCGTTGAAGCAGTGCACCAGTCCATCGGCTCCGGCATCAAATGCCGCGATGGTCTGCTCATAACTGGCGGCGCTGTGCCCGAGCATCACCCGAATACCTTGCTGTTTCAGGTAACGGATTGCCGCTAGTGCATTTGGTTTTTCCGGTGCTAATGCCACCATACGCAGTGTGTTCTGTGATATGGCGATTAATTGCGCCAGCTCGGCAACATCCAGTTCACGAAACAGTTCCGGTGGATGTGCGCCCTTGTTCTGTGGGGTAAAGTAGGGGCCTTCCAGATAGCTGCCTAGCACCACAGCACCAGCCGTAGGGTGGTGGTAATGGTTGGCAATCCGCGTTAGCGCTGCGTTGATCTCGGGCAACGGCGCGGTAACAGTGGTGGGCAGCCAATAAGCCACCCCTTCGCGCGCTTTGTGCAATGCCAGTGTTGCGAGTGCGCCAGGATCTTCATCCATCACATCCACGCCACTACCGCCGTGGACATGAACATCAATGTAGGCGGGGCACAGCAATTCGGCATCGCGTGCGGTAACACCGCTGGCAATCGGTTCAATGGCTACAATCCGGTTGCCTTCGATACGCAGTTGATGATCATCTAACCATCCGTGTTCGGTTAATAGCCGTCTGGCACGCAGTAGCACGGTTAGATCCCCTCTTCGACAGCACTGTTACTGCGTTGTCGGTTCATCTCATCGGCCAGGCTGGTTAAGCCACGGTGACCACACTCCAGTGCCATCAGGCGAAACTGCTCGCTGCTCAGGCCGTCGCGCTCAAGTGCCATCTCCAGCAACAGTTGCAGATTGACTCCAGCCAGCACTTCTCGCCCTGGCTTTTGCAACGCCAGGGTTGCAGCAACCCGGAACGGGGTGCCACCGAGCAGGTCGGTCAAAAAGATCAGCCCTTGGCTCTCATCAAGGCTGTCAATGGCTTGTTCAAACTGGTGCTGTAACTGGGCGGTGGTGGATTCCGCCGGAAAATCGATGGCGACAATTTGTGGCTGTTCGCCAAGGATTTGCAGCATTGCTTGTTCCAGTCCACTGGCAAAACGCCCATGACCACTCAAAATGATACTTAACATAAGTACGCTTCTTATCTCGTTGTAATGACGGTAGTAACCGGTTAGTTGAATCAGAGCCCAGACCATGAGGACGACTTTAATTGCCATGGTGCCGACGGGCTGGAAAAGGCTCTAACTCTCTGTCTAAACGGTGATTGTTGTTGTCGCTCGCTGTTGCTATTAATCAGTATCTGCTAGGCAATAGTTGACTATAGGAAATGGGCGAACTTGCCCACAATCGCCAGCAGTACGGTGATACAGATCAAGCGCAATGGGCTCCAGCCTCGGCGCACCAGGGCGTACATGCCTAAGGTGTAGAGCAGTGGTAAAAATGCTGGCATCAGTTTGTCTATCACGTCAGCTTGCAGTTTCACTACGGCATCACCGGCAGTGATTTCCAATGTGGTGCTAAGACGCACATAAGTAGCGACCAGAGCGCCAATCACTGTCATACCCACAATCGAGGCAGCGTGGCCAACTTTACGTGTATTGGCTTTAATCAGAGGGATAGCAGCCACTCCTTTGCGGTAAGCGTAGTGAGCTAGGCCGAAACGTAATCCGAAATGCACCAAGTTAAACAGCAGCAGAAATACCACTGCACCAAGGATGGAGCCTTGCAACGCTAGGCTGGCACCAATCCCGCCACAGATGGGTAGTAGTGTTAGCCAGAACATGGCGTCACCGATACCACCCAGCGGAGCACCGACCGCAATTTTGGTGCTTTGAATGCTGTTGACATCTTGCTTGGAACGTTCCATCGCCAAGATGATGCCAATAACAAAGGTCACCAAGAAAGGATGGGTGTTGAAGAAGCCCATATGGCCTTTCATTGAACGTGCTAAATCACGCGAATTGGTGTGGATTTTTTTTAGCCCTGGCAGCAAACCATATAACCATCCGCAAGCTTGCATACGCTCATAGTTAAATGAAGCCTGCAATAACATCGAGCGCCAGGCAATGCGGTTGATATCTTTGCGTGTCAGTTCGGCACCAATTGACTGATCTTCATAGACGTTGTCACTGTCAGTTAGCACGGATGGGGTTGCTGCCGTTTTTGGCGATGCTGTGTGGATGTCAGATGCCATCTTCAAATTCCTCTTTCTTTACGCTGGAGGTTTGCACAGGGGCGGGGTCTTTACGCATAAGTTCGATCAGCGCCATCGCTAGTGCGGCAGCGGCAATCGCTAAGACCGGTAACTTGAGCCAGGCTGCGCCAACAAAGCCAATGATGAAGTAGGGAATGTAGACATTTTTCATCATGATCTTCAGTAACACGGCAAAACCAATCGCGGGCATGATCCCACCCGCGACGCTTAGCCCTTCAATCAGACGCTGTGGTAATACCTCTATTGCTGTTTTGGCATGTTCAGCACCAAAGTAAATCGGCAGGAAAGCGCACAGGAAGTAGAAGCTACCGAGTACCAGCAGTGCCAAATAGTTGATCCGTTCGATACCGCGTGTGTCGGCGTTAGCGGCCATGCGATCCGCACGCGCCATAACGCCAGACATGATAGAAAATAGGAAGGTGATCCCCATCTGTACCGCGACGGCAAACGGTACCGCAACACCGACTGCGACGGTCGGAGCAACGCCGGTACTGATAGCAAATGTAGTGCCGACAATGGTGCCGATGATCACGTTGGGAGGCTGTGCGCCAGCCAGTGGTGCTAATCCCATCCAGACCAGCTCCAGTGTCCCGCCGGTTAAGATACCGGTTTGCAGATCCCCGAGGATCAAGCCAACCAGTGGGCCTAGTACCACTGGCCGGTGCATATGGGTCAGGCCATTGAACAGATCCAGCCCGGCAATAAATGCCAGCATGCCTAATGCAATTGCCTGTAATAAGCTAATTTCCATAACAGATACCTCAAAGGAGTTTGTAAAGATCCTGGGCAGGTTCAGTCGGGACACCTTGTACGAAACACTCTACCGCTGCGGCTTTTAACCCTTGAAATGCAGTAATATCCTGCTGATCAACCGAGACGGTTTTTGCAATTTGTGTTTTGCCTTCGGCGTAGTGCATATTGCCGACATTGATACGTTTGATCGGCACGTTGCCCTGTACCAAGGTGAGAAAGTCTTGCGGGTTTTTGCATACCAGCAGAATTTTCTGGTGATCGGCAGCACGGTGAATGTTATCGATCACTTTCTGTAGTGGCCAAAAGCGGATGGCAATCCCTTCTGCCAGTACCATTTCCATCAGGTTTTGCTGAATGCTATCTTCAGCAACGGCATCATTGGCCACCAGTACCAGATTGGCACCAGCAAATCCTACCCATTGCACCCCTACTTGGCCGTGAACCAAGCGCTCATCAATACGGCTTAATACGATGTTTGGCATATTTTTCCCTTCTTCTTATCGTGGTAATACCAGGTTATGACGCTAAACCAAGGGTATTGCGTGTCACCCGGGTTACTGTGCTTCACCCAAGCAGGCAGCATGGTACTGGCGCAGCACGTCTTGAATGTGGTCGATCGTTAGCGCTAATGGTGTGGCTGCAATCACGCCTTCACGCACACGGGCATACTGTAGTGGCAGATATTGGCTGATCAGCGGCAGTGGGATCGCTTGATTGGCCAGATTGGTAAGCAGGCGTGCATAGGCTTGGTCGATCTGTTGTTCAGGCCAGTAGTAGCGCACCCGATCGGAGTAGCTGTAACTGCGTGCCAGTCGCTTGGCGCCATGCGTGCCGTGGTAGTGTTGCTGCCAGTATTGCGGTTGGTCGAGCATCACCATCTCCATCACCTCGCGTAGGCCGGAGCATTGGTGGGCAGGGCGTAGTTCCTGTTCAATCGCTGCCAGTGAGAATAGCGCTTCACGCAGTGCAAAGGTCAGTGCCGGGCCCACTTTTAAGATGGCAAAATGCTGTTCAACCAGTTGTTTCAGTGCTTGTGGGGTTTGGTAGTCGGTGGAGTGTGCTTCAAACAGCATAGTTTCTGAATTTTCGATCAATTGACTCAGTGCCAGTGACTTCTCTGGTTGAAAGTCAATTATTTGGGTGTGATCGAACTCAACGCCTGGCTGTACTACTAAGCCGATGATACGCGGCCAGATGGCGGCTAATCCGTGTTGTGTAAAGGCGTGATGGTGTGCTGTTAGTGTGGCGTTGGCCGCTTCAGGTGTTGTGACCGCCAGGCTCTCCAGTGTCTCATGCGCACCGCCCGGTACTGGTACTTCGGTGCCGATGACATACACTAAATCTGAATGACCAAATTCTGCTAGGCAGGTTTGTTCGGCGATGCTGGCTAGGCGTGCGGCGCGTTCAGCGACAATTGCATCAGTGAGCGGGATTGGGTCGTCAGCACAGGACATGCTGCAATCAAGGTGGATTTTTTTGAACCCTGCGGCCACATAGCTGCGGATCAGTTCATCAGCTTGCGCCATTGCTTCGGCAGCAGTCTGGTGCTGCCAGCGGTTTGGTCCAAGATGATCACCGCCTAAAATTAACTTTTCCTGAGGGAAATTTTGTTTTTCTGCCAACTGCCGGATGAAACTGTGGAAGTCGGCGGGTGTCATACCGGTGTAACCACCGTACTGATCGACTTGGTTAGAGGTAGCTTCAACTAGCAGTAGCGCTTGATTCTGCTTGGCGTGCTGCATGGCGGCTTCAAGGACGAGCGGATGTGCGGAACAGACAGCGAAAATGCCACAACGCTTGCCCTGTTTATGGTGAGCCACAAACTCGGTTAAATGTTTCACTTTCTTCCCCGTGTTGTTGTCGTGTTGTTGTATGGATGGTGCTGCTATCGATCTTGTAGCTTTCGATTTGTTTCTTTGATAGTGCTATATCGTAAATGCAAAGCAAAGAGAAAGGTAATGAAATTGAGATCTGTTTCACAAAAGAAGTGCAACGAAAGTTTTTAGTCATAGACGAATGAAAAGAAGCCAATTATGCTTGGCACTTGCTTTCCGTTTGGATAAGTGCGTTAATAAAAGAAACAAAATGAAACAAAGGGTGTTATGAAAGGGTTATCTGTGCGTCACAGCAATTCTGTACCTGAGAAACGTCTCATGGGTACTAGCGAGAGACGTGAGCATATTATTCAACGGCTGCGTCAGCAAGGAAGCGTTCAAGTTAATGATCTGTCAGATTTTTTTGGTGTATCAACCGTTACTATCCGTAATGATCTGGCTTTTTTGGAGAAGCAGGGAATTGCGTTGCGCGCCTATGGCGGTGCGCTGGTGTGCGCACCTGTTAACTCGGTTAGTGAACCTTCGGTAGAAGATAAGAGCGCACTCAATACCAGTTTGAAGCGTAGCATTGCACGTTTGGCGGTTTCGCTGATTAAACCGGGGCATCGAGTGATCCTCGATTCAGGGACCACCACTTATGAGATTGCACGTTTGATGCGACAGCATCAGGGGGTGATTGTGATGACCAACGGTATCAATGTGGCAAATGCGCTGCTAGAAGCCGAGGGCGTGGAGTTGTTGATGACCGGTGGGCAGTTACGTCGTCAATCGCAATCTTTTTATGGTGATCAAGCCGATCAGTCATTGCTTAATTACCACTTTGATATGCTGTTTTTGGGTGTTGATGCAATAGATTTGGAGCGTGGCGTCAGTACGCATAACCAGGATGAAGCGCGTTTGAACCGCCGGATGTGTGAAGTGGCAGAGCGTATCATCGTCGTGACCGATTCAACTAAATTTAGCCGTTCCAGTCTGCACAAGATCATTGATACGCAGCGTATTGACATGGTGATCACTGACAGTGACATTGCTGCTGATAGTCTTGAAGGGTTACGCAAGCTGGGGATTGAGGTATTGCTGGTGAGCCATTAGCCATTAGCCATTAGCCATTAGCCATTAGCCATTAGCCATTAGCCATTAGCCATTAACTGCAACCTGCCCCGGTACTGTATCGCAGCACGGGAGCAGGCGGGGGGCTTGGCTGTTATTTGTCAAATTTGCTGTTATTTGTCAAATTTGTTAGTGCGATAGCGTTAACATCTATCAGTGTCATCGCGGCTGTGCTTCGTGGTGTTGAGGGGGGCACTGCGCCGCTCACGCAATAGCCACTGGCTGAGCAGTACCAATAGCAGTGAGAACAGTAACAAAATAGTGGCGAGGGCATTGACCTCTGGTGAGATGCCCACCTTCACCATTGAGTAGATTTTTAGCGGTAAGATCTCGTAGCTTGGGCTGGTGACAAACGAAGAGACAACAACGTCATCCATCGACAGTGTGAAGCTCAGTAGCCAACTGGCAGCAATCGCCGGCATGGCAAGCGGCAGAATAATTTTACGCAAAATCACTGCTTCTGACGCCCCCAAGTCCTTCGCCGCTTCCAGCATCTTGACATCAAACCCTTTCAGCCGTGAATAGACGGTGATCACCACAAATGGCAGGCAGAAGGTGATGTGTGAAAACAGCAGTGACCAGAAACCAAGTGAAATACCAAGCAGCATAAACAGTACTAGCAGTGAGATTGCCATCACAATATCGGGTGACATCATTACCACAAACAGCATTCCGCCAACGAAGGGTTTGCCGCGAAATGGATAACGATAGAGCGCTACAGCAGCAAGCGAGCCAAGCAGTGTGGCACAACTGGCAGTCAATAACGCCATGATCAGTGAGTGCCCAGCAGCCTGTAGTAGGCTGTCGTTGTTGAGTAGCGAGTGGTACCACTGGGTGGTAAATCCCTGCCAGTTGATAGCAAAACGTGAGCTGTTAAACGAGTTGATGATTAATAGCATGATCGGTAAGTAGAGATAGGCATAGATCAGCGCCATCAATCCGGTACGCAGTAGACGGTTGATCATCCCAGTTCCCCACCACTGTTTAATAATTTTGCGCTGCGATAGTAGATCCAGAGCAATACTCCCATCAGCAGTGTGAGTGTAATGCTGGTAGCAGCACCAAACGGCCAGTCACGTTGATTGAGAAACTGGCTTTTGATGACATTGCCGATCAATAGGTTTTTTGCACCACCCATTAAATCGGCAACGTAGAACATGCCCATTGCGGGTAACAACACCAGGAGACAACCTGCGATAATGCCGGGCATGGTGAGCGGGACGACGATGCGAATGAATGTTTGTCGTTTGTTGGCACCAAGATCACGTGCGGCTTCAATATAGGAGCGATCCAGTTTCTCTAGGCTGGCATAGATTGGCAGGATCATAAATGGCAGCAGGATATAGACTAGCCCGAGGATCACTGCGACCGGTGTGTACATGATGCGCAGAGGCGTTTCAATCAGACCGCTCCAGAGCAGGAAGTCGTTCAGATAGCCACGGGTGCTGAGGAACAGTTTGAGGCCATAGATGCGGATCAGTGAGTTAGTCCAAAATGGCACAATCAGTAAAAACAGCAGCAGTGGTCGTATCTTTTGTGGCAGTTGCACTAAGGTGAATGCAAACAGGTAGCCGGGGATCAGGCAGCAGATGGTAGCAATCAGTGCCATGTTGAGTGAGTGCAGCATCACTTGGGCGTAGAGTGGATCGAACAGCCGAGTGTAGTTGTCGAGTGTGAAAATCAGTTTAACCAGCTCGCTATCGTCACGGGTGAGAAAACTGGTGATGATGATCATCAGATTTGGCAAAAAAACGAATAGCACTAGCCAGGCAACGACAACGGTGATCACCAGATTCTGCAACAGATTAGCGGGTTTCTTCATCTTCCAGTACAACCTCCCAACTTGCTACCCATGTGATGGCCATTTTCTGATTGAGTGAGTGGTCAAAGTCGGGGTCGTCTTCATTGAAAAATTCACTGACCATCACCATTTTGCCATTTTCCAGTTCCAGCACTGATTCAAGTGTCATGCCTTTGTAGTTGCGTTCACGCACATAGCCAATCAACCCATCGATGGCTGCGCTGTCGTTGACCTCTTCAACTCGTAAATCTTCTGGTCGCAATAGCACTTTTAACCGTTGCCCAGTGACAACCGGCAGTGTGGCATACAGATCACACTCCCGTCCTTCTACTTGAGCGCGTACCCGTTGTGGATCAAGGCGTTTTAACACCGTAGCATCAAAAATATTTATCTCGCCGATAAAACTGGCGACGAACAGGTTTTTCGGTTCTTCGTAGATTTCACGCGGCGTGCCATCCTGTTCAATCTGGCCATCACGCATCACTACAATCCGGTCTGAAAGGGTGAGTGCCTCTTCCTGATCGTGGGTGACAAAGATAAAGGTGATGCCAAGTTTACGTTGCAGTGCTTTCAACTCGTTTTGCATCTGCTTGCGTAACTTGTAATCGAGTGCCGAGAGTGATTCATCCAGCAGTAGAATCTTCGGTTTATTCACCACGGCGCGTGCGATAGCGACACGCTGTTGCTGCCCCCCAGAAAGTTGATGTGGACGGCGTTGTGCGAAAGTTTCGAGCTGCACCATGCGCAGTACCTGTTCGACGCGTTGTGTCAGTTCGTCGCGTGCCGTTTTCTGCATCCGCAGACCAAAGGCAACATTATCGAAGAGGGTCATATGCGGAAACAGTGCATAGCTCTGGAACACGGTATTAACATGGCGATGTTCAGCAGCAAGCGCGGTGATGTCTTGCCCATCGAGAATAATTTTTCCGTGGTCGGTTTGCTCTAAACCAGCAATCAGGCGTAGCACGGTGGTTTTTCCGCAACCGGAAGGGCCAAGAATGGTAAGGAACTCACCATCCTTAACTTCAAGATTGAAATTACTGACAATTTCTTTATCGCCAAAGCGCTTGCTTATCGATTCTAGTTTTAGTAACGAGGATTTTTTAGTCATTTATGCCCTGATTACCTCCAGCACGAGCAGAGTGGGCGTGAGCGACTCACGCATTGAGCGATTTGATCAGAAACGACCAAACGAACATTTAATCTGCCATCGTTCGGCAGTCGCGTCATTTGGCGAGCAACAAAATTTTTAGCATCGGCATGATAGACGCAGCGGCAGACAATTGAAAGTCAAACCGTGGCTAGATTATTGCAGTTGTTCAGTGAACTGAAGCGGGTGGTTCGGCAGCAGTAATGGTTTAATTCATTAGCGCTATTTGAGTGGCTGCCTTATTCCTGAATGTTGTTCGAAATACTTACTGAGTAGTGTCTATGCTGTAGTTACGGTATGTTCGTCGTTAGGCAAACCATCTACCTCAATGATAGTTAGCAGATAGCACTCTAAATTTGGTTATTAATGATGTGACGCAAGATTTGATCCGAATCGGTTCCGCATAATTAGCAGTCGAATATCGGGGGGGAGTTATGGATAAATTACTTGAACGTTTCTTTAACTATGTGGCTTTTGACACGCAGTCGAGAGTGAATGTTAAACAGGTACCAAGTAGTGAGGGGCAGCTAAGGCTGGCGCGTTTTTTACAAAAAGAGATGATGGCACTGGGATTTGAGCAGGTGACGCTCAGTGATCGTGGTTGTTTGATGGCAACCTTGCCGGCTAATGTTAGCTGGCCAGTGCCGGTGATCGGTTTTATTGCTCATCTTGATACCGCTCCAGATTTTTCTGGTAAGCAGGTATCACCACAATTGATTGAAAATTATCGCGGTGGTGATATTGCATTAGGGCCAGGTGATGAGGTGCTATCTCCAGTCACGTTTCCAATTTTGCATCAAATGCTGGGAAAAACGTTGATTACTGCCAGTGGTAAAACGCTACTGGGCGCTGATGATAAAGCGGGCATTGCCGAGATTGTCACTGCGATGGTACGGCTGCAGCAGCAACAGGTACCTCATGGCGAAATTCGCGTGGCGTTTACCCCCGATGAAGAGGTTGGTAAAGGCGCGCACTATTTTGATTTGCAGATGTTCGATGCACAATGGGCCTATACCGTTGATGGTGGTGGTGTCGGTGAATTGGAGTGTGAAAACTTTAATGCTGCTTCTGTCACTGTGAAAATTGTCGGTAATAACGTGCATCCTGGCAGCGCCAAGGGAGTGATGGTGAATGCCTTGTCGTTGGCGACACGCTTTCATCAGATGTTACCGGCAGAGGAGACACCGGAACAGACCGAAGGCTATCAGGGCTTTTACCATCTTGACTGCATTAAGGGGAGTGTTGAGTCTGCACAGATGCACTATCTGATCCGCGATTTTGAACAGCAGGGTTTTGAGACACGCAAGCGCCGGATGATCGACATTGCTGAGAAGCTGGGGCGTGGCTTGCCACGTGAATGCTATATTGAGTTGGCGATGGAGGATAGTTATTACAATATGCGCGAGCAGGTGGCTGAATATCCACATGTGGTGGAGATAGCTCAACAGGCGATGCGTGATTGCGATATTGAACCGATCAATAAGCCGATCAGGGGCGGTACTGATGGAGCACAGCTCTCTTTTAAAGGGCTACCATGTCCTAATTTGTTTACTGGAGGATATAACTTTCATGGTAAACATGAGTTTATCTCGTTAGAGGGTATGGAACAGGCGGTGGCAGTGATTATGAGGATTGCTGCGCTGACGGCAGAACGGGCAAAGATAGCATGAGATCCTTTGCCAGCATCGAGGCAGTGATGCTAATGCGCTAAGCGCATTTGACGGATGGCATGGTCGCGTCAGGTTGCCGAGAAGTTGCCAACAGTGACTTGATGTGGTTTTAGTTATCGGGGGATATCAGTAAATCTGGTATGCTCTTCGCGCGGTTGTGGTGAGGTGTCAGTATCCAGCTAACGTTATCCCGTTATAGAAGAGTTCATAATGAAATATCAACAGCTAGAAAATTTGGAGAGCGGCTGGAAGTGGCAATACCTGGTAAAGAAACATCGAGAAGGGGAGCCAATCACCCGGTATCTTGAAAAGAGCGCAGCAGAGGCAGTGATTGCACAACTATTAACATTGGAAAATGAACCGGTGAAGGTATTGGACTGGATCAAACAGCATATGGCTCCAGCGCTCGATAACCGGATGAAGCAGACTATTCGTGCGCGTCGTAAGCGCCATTTTAATGCTGAACATCAGCATACCCGTAAGAAGTCGATTGATTTGGAGTTTTTGGTTTGGCAACGTTTGGCCGCATTGGCACATCGGCGTGGGAGTACCTTGTCCGAGACCGTGGTTCAATTGATCGAAGATGCTGAGCACAAAGAGAAATATGCTAGTCAGATGTCATTGCTGAAACAGGATCTCTCTGCCATTTTAGGTAAAGATAAAAGCTGAGAGTTGTCAGCAGGCTATTTTCCCCCACATCGTTTACTCTCTCGTCCGTACAGATTATTCCCACCGTTATGTTGTGTTGCTCAACTCGGGGTTAACTGGGTAGAGGACAACAATCCCGCTACATCACACTTAATGAGCGCACAGGTTCAAGTGCTAAAACGCGAAAATTGTCTACCCTTAATTTTATGCATGCGATTGAGCCATGTTGGCGAGCGGGATAATTGTGTCATTGTTTTCGGACTGAGAACGCGTTGCCAGCCTGAAAAGTACTTGTGACTCCTATAACAATCAATCAGTGCGTGTCAGCGATCGGATCGGATTATTGATGGTGAGTGATGAGTGACTGGGCAGATGAATGGTTCGTTCGGTGTATTGTTTAGGGTGACAGTGAATAGTAGCAGCTAGCGCTATTCTCGGTTGCGGTTATAGCGACCTTACTGCGAATAGCGATCTGTAGCGGGCAAAAGGGATGTCGTGTCCACGGGTGATTGATTAGCAAGATTGCATTGAAAACGATGGCTATTTTTTCAGTTTTTCCGGTGATACACTCTGTCGCTTTGGTGAGTGGGTCACATTTTTTTACGCTTTTTTGTTGATGTCCGCGCTTGGCAAATATCACTCGCGCGGTGGTTGATGTTTTGTACTTTAATCAACAAACAGAACAGGCTATTGCCGGATCTGTGTTCAAGCTGTTTCCGGTTGCTGTGTTGAAACCGATGGGATGTGCAGCTTGATATCATTAGAAAGTGAGCAGATTGAGGTGAGTTGTGTTATATGACAATAGGTCATCCAGTGAATTAACACAGCTTGATAGTTTTGCCATAGTAGAATAAATGAGCTTAACTTCTGATTTTTGCAGTTGTTGAAACGTGACAGCAATCAAACATTGTTCGAGCTATTTATTTTACCCTGTGTAAAAATACAAAGGGAGATTCAGGCAGCTTGAAACGCTCCCCTCTGGCGAGTTTCGTCGCTTGCTGGAAGCAGCAAAGCTTTATCACTTAGGAGTAGATTCGATTATGTTTAAGAATGCATTTGCAAACCTGCAAAAAGTGGGCAAATCGCTCATGTTGCCGGTTTCCGTGTTGCCTGTAGCAGGTATCCTGCTCGGTGTCGGTTCCGCCAACTTTACTTGGCTGCCAGCGGTTGTTTCTCATGTTATGGCGCAAGCGGGCGGTTCAGTGTTCGCCAATATGCCATTGATTTTTGCCATCGGTGTTGCATTAGGTTTCACCAATAATGATGGTGTGTCAGCTTTGGCTGCGGTCGTCACTTACGGCATTATGGTGAAGACCACTTCGGTTGTAGCACCGCTGGTGTTGGGGATATCGCCGGAGGAGATAGCCGACCAGCATTTGGCTGATACCGGTGTGCTAGGGGGGATTATTGCGGGTGCAATAGCCGCTTATATGTTTAACCGCTTCTTCCGTATCCAACTGCCAGAGTATCTGGGCTTCTTTGCCGGTAAACGTTTTGTACCGATTATTTCAGGTGTCGCGGCAATTCTGGTCGGGGTAGCATTAGCCTTTATCTGGCCACCAATTGGTGCAGCGATCCAGAAGTTTTCGCAGTGGGCGGCTTATCAGAATCCGGTGCTGGCGTTTGGGATCTACGGTGTGGTTGAACGTAGTTTGGTACCGTTTGGTTTGCACCATATCTGGAATGTGCCTTTCCAGATCCAGATTGGTGAATTTACCGATGCAGCAGGGCAGGTATTCCGAGGTGATATCCCGCGCTACATTGCCGGTGACCCAACTGCGGGTAAATTGGCGGGTGGCTTCCTGTTCAAAATGTACGGCCTGCCTGCGGCAGCAATAGCGATTTGGCACTCTGCAAAACCAGAGAATCGTGCCAAAGTGGGCGGCATCATGCTTTCAGCAGCATTGACTTCGTTCCTGACCGGTATTACTGAACCGATCGAATTTTCGTTCATGTTTGTTGCGCCAATCTTGTATGTGATCCACGCTATCTTGGCCGGTTTGGCATTCCCAATCTGTATCCTGCTGGATATGCGTAATGGCACCAGTTTCTCACATGGCCTGATTGATTTTATTATCCTAAGTGGTAATAGCTCTAATATCTGGATGTTCCCGATAGTGGGTGTGGCTTATGGCTTGCTTTACTATGTGATTTTCCGCGTATTGATCACGAAGCTGGATCTGAAGACGCCTGGCCGTGAAGAGAACACCGAAGAGGTACAAGCTCAGAGTCGTTCTGAAATGTCAGCGGCATTGGTGGCAGCATTTGGTGGCAGAGAGAACATCACCAATTTAGATGCTTGTATTACCCGTCTGCGCGTTAGCGTTGTTAGTGTCACGAAGGTCAATCAGGATGCGCTGAAGAAGCTGGGCGCCGCTGGTGTGGTGGTGGTCGGTTCTGGTGTTCAGGCTATCTTTGGTACCAAATCGGATAACCTGAAAACCGATATGGATGAGTACCTGCGTAGCCACGGCTAATATTTTCTAATCACTGGCTGATAGTTGTCGGCACCCCAGGGCACCGGCGCCTGGGGTGAAGATTCGCTAGAATTTTTTATTTTTATATCAGTGAGTTTAATTTTTTCTTAGCCACACAGCAGTCGGTATAAAAAAGCCCAGCACCCTATGCTGGGCTTTTCATTCGATAAGTTCCATCATTCTGCGCTCTTTCGTTATTGTTTGGCCACATGCTATCTCTATTCTGCTGATTTTTTATCAAGTAATTTGCTGTCAGATGATCCAGTGCTGCTCTTTTCCCCCTTGTGTTGGTTGTTCGTGGCGTTTTTTTGTTCTAAGTTAGGCAGTTTCGCTGAGATGTTCTTTCGTTGATTTTGTTTTTCTTCCTCTGCAAGTTTCGCTACTAGTGCTTTTCCTCTTTCACTCTCTGGATCCAGAACTTCCGCGGTGATGTAAATGACTGCTGAATTTGCAATAGCGACAACAGGAGAAAACGCTAAAGCAGAGATAAGTAGTAGTTGGGCAAGTTTTAACATAGTGACCTCTCGTTATATAGATAATGCTTGCATTTATAAGATTAGCTACTACGAGCGCTTTCACAAACTGCGGATATTGCGGTTTGTGTCAGTCATTAATGGTTAGTGAGGGGCGGATTGGTGAGCAAGGTTTCAATAATAAAACTTATAACTCCTTGATGTTACTTAAAGTTATTCTAAATGTAATGAAAAAGTAAAATAATGGAAATTCTCTTATCCTTAACGATGGGTTTTGAATCATGCTCAAACGGCATAACGTTAATTATCTGTATAGCTACATCTTTTTCTTAGAAAAAAGCAAAACCCGTCACCAGTAGTAAAAAGCGTCATTTTGGTGACAAAGTTACAGCTAGCAAATATTTTTCAGTAAAAGTCAAACTTGGTGTGGCTGATGATAGCCCACCAAGAAGAGTACCTAACAGTTTGTTCGGGCGATCAGTAATATCACACTCATGGTGTTACTGCTGCAATTTTTTACTCGCTGCCTCGGCGGCTAGTGACTTTTGATAAGCATCTTTGGAGCTTTGGACCGCTTGCTCTGCATCTTTGTTGGCAGGGTTAGCTTTCTTATGATGCTTGCTGGCATCTTTGTGATGCTTGGCTGCTTTCTTGTGATATTTAGCTGCCGCTTCATGTTTCTCTGCCGCTTCTTTATGAATTGCCACGCTGTCCACTGCTGAAACAGTGAAGGCAGTAACACTGAGTGTGATGGCGGATAACAACAGTGCTTTTTTCAACATGGAAATACCTTTCTATCAAGTTGGTTAATTGGGCTTTAGTAATAAAACTAGTCAATGATGGCGTAGTTGCAAGTTATTTTTTATGGTTGATTAGGCTCACTCTCTTTGTTCATCATTCTGTTCTACGGCGGATTTATGCCAGTGTTATCCGCGCTGAGCGGTTTGTTTATGAAACAATGTTCTAAACGCTGGGTAAATGTCTGCGGGTTCTCGAATATGTTGCATGGCGAAGTTTTCAAATTTGGCTTGCAGACTTTCATATTCGCGCCACAACGTTTGATGCGCACGATGCGTGATCTCAATATAACTGTAGTAACGCGTAAGCGGCAAAATAGTTTTGCTTAGTAGCTCATAGCACAAGGGTGAATCATCGGCCCAGTTGTCACCATCAGACGCTTGGGCAGCGTAGATGTTCCAACGAACCGGATCGTAACGTTGAGCGATAATTTCACTCATCAACTTTAGTGCACTAGAGACAATGGTGCCGCCAGTCTCCTGTGAGTAGAAAAACTCCTGTTCATCGACTTCTTTAGCCTGAGTGTGGTGACGGATGTAGACGACTTCAACATTCTTGTAGGTTCGGCTCAGAAATAGGTAGAGCAGAATATAAAAACGCTTTGCCATATCTTTGGTTGGTTGATCCATCGAACCAGAGACATCCATCAGGCAGAACATCACCGCTTGGCTTGAGGGTTCAGGACGGCGATCATAGTTTTTGTAGCGTAGATCAAAGGTGTCGATAAATGGCACCTGGGCAATTTTTTTACGTAATTCGGCAATTTCCTTGCGTAGTTGCTTCTCTTCTAGTAACTGTGCCGGTTCACTGTTTTCCAATAGTGTGAGTTCATCTTCAAGTTGATGTAGCAGGCGGCGCTTTTCTCCGGTCATTGCGGTACGGCGAGCTAATGAGTTCTGTAATGACCGAATCACACTGATATTAGCCGGAATACCATAAGTGCTATAACCGGCGCGGTGTGTTTTGAATTCGGTCATCTGTTGATACTCGGTTTTTTTCAGATTGGGTAGCGCTAAATCTTCAAACAGCAGATCCAGATATTCGTCTTTGGAGATCTGAAAGATGAATTCGTCTTTTCCCTCACCATCTTGGCTGGCACTACCTTGACCACTTCCCTCACCACCTGAGCCTTGTGGGCGGTCGATACGATCACGAGGTACAAACTGATCATTGCCTGGATGAACACGGTGATGTCGACCACCAGCGCCTTGATGGAACATCGGTTCACTAATATCACCATTAGCAATTGAAATAGATTCGCCACTATCAACATCTGTCACTGAGCGCTTGTTGATGGCGTCAGAAATTGAGCGTTTGATCTGCGATTTGTAACGGCGCAAAAAACGCTGGCGGTTGACCATGCTTTTGTTTTTGCCATTCAGTCGACGATCAATAAAATGTGCCATATCCTTCCCCCGATAACGTTGCCAATGGTTTAGCAGCCTGTTGCCAGTTGATCAGCAACTGAAAAGCGCCCTGGTAACAGGGCGTCAGTGAGTTTTCCAACACGATGATCATGAAGACTTTCTTACGCGCAGATACCATTCGCACAGTAGACGAACCTGTTTACGAGTGTATCCTTTCTCCATCATCCGATAGACAAAGTCATCATGCTTCTTCTGCTCTTCGGTAGAGGTTTTCGCATTGAAAGAGATGACTGGCAGTAGTTCTTCAGTATTGGAGAACATTTTCTTTTCGATTACCGTGCGCAGTTTTTCATAACTGGTCCAGTTTGGATTGCGGCCGTTGTTGTTAGCACGAGCACGTAGCACGAAGTTGACAATTTCATTGCGGAAATCTTTGGGATTGCTGATGCCCGCAGGTTTCTCAATCTTCTCTAACTCGGCATTTAACGCTTCGCGATCAAAGAGCTGTCCAGTATCAGGATCACGATACTCTTGATCCTGGATCCAGAAGTCGGCATAGGTGACGTAGCGATCAAAAATGTTCTGTCCATATTCAGAGTAGGACTCAAGATAGGCAGTCTGGATCTCTTTGCCAATAAATTCAGCATATTTCGGGATCAGATATCCTTTGAGATACTCGAGATATTTTTCTGCTATCTCTTTCGGGAACTGTTCACGCTCAATCTGCTGCTCCAGCACATAGAACAGATGAACCGGGTTAGCAGCAATTTCAGTGTGGTCAAAGTTGAAAACACGCGACAGGATCTTAAAAGCAAAGCGTGTCGACAGGCCACTCATACCTTCATCAACACCGGCATAGTCGCGATACTCTTGGTACGATTTTGCCTTGGGATCGATGTCTTTCAGACTTTCCCCATCGTAGACGCGCATTTTTGAGTAGATGCTTGAGTTTTCAGGCTCTTTTAGCCGTGAAAGGATCACGAAGCGTGCCAAAGTATCCAGCGTGCCGGGTGCTTTTGGCGCTTGGCTCAATTCACTGTGGTTAAGTAGTTTGTCGTAAATTTTCGTCTCTTCGGAAATACGCAGGCAGTAGGGGACTTTGACGATGTAAACACGATCGAGAAAAGCCTCATTGTTTTTGTTATTACGGAATGTCACCCACTCTGATTCGTTCGAGTGCGCCAGAATGATGCCGCTAAATGGTAATGCAGAGATCCCTTCAGTACCGTTATAGTTGCCTTCTTGGGTTGCGGTTAACAGTGGATGGAGCACCTTGATTGGCGCTTTGAACATTTCGACAAATTCCATCATCCCTTGGTTGGCACGGCAGAGCGAACCCGAGTAGCCATAGGCGTCGGGATCATTTTGTGCGTGCTTTTCCAACTTACGAATGTCAACTTTACCAACCAGGGTCGAAATATCTTGGTTGTTTTCATCACCCGGCTCTGTTTTGGCAATCGCGATCTGCTCCAGTATCGATGGGTGGATTTTTATTACTTTGAATTTGGAGATATCGCCACCAAATTCATGCAGTCGCTTGGCCGCCCAAGGAGACATAATGGTGCCAAGATAACGCGCCGGAATGTTGTACTCTTGCGCAAGAATACGGCCATCCTCCTGTGGATTAAACAGACACAATGGATGATCGTTAACCGGGCTACGTTCGCCGTTAGCGCTTAAGGTATAAATTGGAACTAACTGCATCAGCGCTTTCAGGCGTTCGGCAAGTGAGGATTTACCACCACCGACCGGCCCAAGCAGATACAGGATCTGTTTTCTCTCTTCCAGACCTTGTGCGGCATGTTTCAAATAAGAGACTATCTGTTCGATAGCCTCTTCCATACCATAGAACTCCTCAAATGCGGGATAACGCGCGATCACTCGGTTAGAGAATAGGCGAGAGAGACGCGGTTCGAGCGCGGTATTTTCCATAACGGGGTCGCCGATGGCCATTAGCAAACGTTCCGCTGCATTGGCGTAGGCACTGCGATCCTGGCGACAGATAGTAAGAAACTCCTGCAGTGTAAACTCTTCCTCCTTGGCTGCGTCGTAGCGGTGGCGATAGTGGTCAAATATATTCATGTCGATGCCCGTCTTTTCGTTACTAGCACAGGTTGAAAAATGATCTGGCGTTTATGTTTTGATCCCCAAAAGTGACAGGTCATGCCGAAGCGCAGTAAGAGTACCGTCAACTCGATAGGCCATTAATGGCGAGCTGTTTATTCTGGCTACTGGACTAAGCATAAATTCACCTTCTGGGTTAATCTTAGTTAGGCGCAGGAAAATTGCCTGTAGACAATGGTTCGTTAACTTCGTGTAGTGTCCGAGTAGTAATAGATGGCTAACGGGTTTATTTGCAGCGATTTTCAAAAATCTGAACCAGAGCAACGCAGGGGGTTGATTTTTTCTTGCTCAATCACTTACTGACACTGTTTTTTATTGTAAATTTCTGCTACAAAAACGCCGCTTGGCGTGAGCTATTTCATTAATCTTTATTGGATTTATGGGGAACGCCCGTGAAGATATCTCAGTTTAATGCACTGCCAGTGATAGTTTCCTCGTTGCTAATTATGCAGGGTGCCGAGGCCGGACAATGGTCAATCGGTGTGTCGGCACTGGTGACACCAAAGCCTTATCGTGGTTATCAAAATCGTGTTTTTCCTATGCCGGTTGTGAACTATGTCAGTGATGACTTCCATTTTCATACCCTGCTGGTCGGTTACAATTTATGGCGTACTCAGCAGAATCAGTTGAGTGTCATAGCGCTCTATTCACCACTGAATTTTAAACCGCAAGAAAGCGATGACCAGCGCATGAAGTTGTTAGATAGACGTCGTAGTACCGTTATGGCGGGTTTCTCTTATGCACATCATGCCGCATGGGGCAGTCTGCGTAGTACCTTGACTGTGGATACACTAAGGCAGAGTACCGGATGGGTCGGCGATATTGCCTATATTCGGCGCTATCAATCTGGTGCCTGGATGGTTGTGCCCGGTATTGGCGTGAACTGGAACAGTGCTAATCAGAACCAGTATTACTTTGGAGTGGCTCATCACGAAGCACGCCGCAGTGGATTTGCAGCTTACAAACCCAGTGATAGTTGGTCGCCTTATGCAGAAGTGATGATCAATTACCGTATCAATGCCAATTGGGCTGCATTCTTTACTGGGCGTTATACCCGTTTGGCAAGTGAAATCAAAAATAGCCCAATGGTTGATCACACCTTCTCGGGTATGCTGTGGACCGGGATAACCTATCACTTTTAGTTTATGGTATGTCGAAAGTCGCCGCATCCACTCACTGAACACACCAAGTTGATGCGGCAGTCGACTAGGTTGGTGGTATTTTCTGCGTGCAGATATTTACCGCTAGATGTGCTGGTTGGCTATCATCGGCAATCAATGGGGTGTTTATACGGGCTGTTTCAACACACACCATTTGATTAAAACCATCATTTGTCATGTCGGCCATGTGCTCAGCTAACTCTGCACCCGGGTTCCAGACGACCACATCACTCATCTGCTGGTGATGGATTTCAATATTGCGCCGTAATGAGGGATCGTTGATCACTGTGGCTGTGTTGGCCTGAGTATAAATACGATCAATTCGCCCCTTAATTGTTAATTCCCCATGTTGTGCTTTTAATGTCCCTTGCGCCAGTTGATCAATAAACTGGTTGCCTAAACCGGCAAGGGTGATCTGCTCAATTGCCCCGATGCGAAAATAGCTGTGTAGCGCAGCATAGGCGTGATAGTTGCCTTGTGACGCTAACTTGATGCTGCATTGTTCACTGAAAGTAAAATCGGCCAGCAGCGTGAAACTGTGCGGCCAATACTCTCGGGTTTGCGCATTATCTTGCAACATCAAAGTGAGTGAAACCTGGTCACTGTCTTCGTCATGAGAGATAAGTTGCCAAGTCGAGGTACGCGCGAAGCCATGTTGCGGTTGTTGGGCTGGGCCAAACCACGGCCAACAGATTGGTATCCCGCCTCGGATAGCGACACCGTGTTTGAACACTGATTTTTCGCTTAACCAGATCACATCCTGTTGCCCTGAAGGTTGCCAACTGAGTAAATGAGCCCCTTGCAGTGCAATAGCAGCACGGAATTTAGCATGTGAAATCACTAGGATTGGCAACTCATCTTGCTGAGACAAGGAGATCACCGGAGTGAGTTGTTGCAGAACAGGTAAGTTGAAGATTTTATTATTCATATGGTTACCTTTTATGGATGGACCGGCCTGGAGCTGGCACAGTTTAAATCAACGGCTAAATAGAGTGGAAAAAATATGCTGCTGTCAGCAGTGAATCGCCCAGAGCTATGCCAGTTCCCCTTCCTGTGCTCGAAATGCTCAGTGGTTGTCGGTTGCTAGTAGTTTTGACGAGCGGTCGGTGTCTAACCTGGTAATGAAAATGATAACAATGATGGCTGTTGCAGTTGACGGGGAATGCTGAATTGCGGTTGGCAGTACGCGCGGGTTACAAAAAAATGGGGCAGAAGAACTACCCCATTTTCTCTGGTAGTGGCAGCGTTGTTTACGTTGCTGTACCAGACGGTGTGCTGTTACCAGCTAGCTGATTACTTGGCAATGTGAGCAACTAAATCAAGAACTTTATGCGAATAACCGGTTTCATTATCGTACCAAGAGACCAGTTTGACAAAGTTATCGTTTAGCGCGATGCCGGCTTTGGCATCAAACACTGAAGTGAGTTTTTCACCGTTAAAATCGGTAGAAACCACTTCATCTTCGGTGTAACCAAGAACACCTTTCAGCTCGCCTTCAGCCGCTGCTTTAATTGCAGCACAGATCTCTTTGTAGCTAGCCGGTTTTGCCAAACGTGCAGTCAAATCGACCACAGAAACATTCGGGGTTGGTACGCGGAAAGCCATACCGGTCAGTTTGCCGTTCAGTTCAGGAATAACTTTACCAACGGCTTTAGCTGCACCGGTGGAAGATGGAATAATGTTTTGTGCCGCACCGCGACCACCACGCCAATCTTTTTGTGATGGACCATCAACGGTTTTTTGTGTTGCTGTGGTGGCGTGAACGGTTGTCATCAGGCCTTCAACAATACCGAACTTGTCGTTGATCACTTTTGCCAGAGGTGCCAAGCAGTTGGTGGTGCAAGAGGCGTTAGAGACGATGTCCTGCCCAGCATAGCTGTTATGGTTTACACCCATCACGAACATTGGTGTGTCATCTTTAGATGGACCAGTCAGTACCACTTTTTTGGCGCCTGCCGCGATGTGTTTGCGTGCAGTTTCGTCGGTCAAGAACAGACCGGTAGCTTCAGCGACAATATCGACCCCTACTTCATTCCATTTCAAGTTTGCTGGATCACGCTCTGAGGTACAACGGATAGTTTTGCCATTGACAACCAGATGCCCATTTTGCACTTCAACCTTACCATTGAAGCGGCCGTGGGTTGAGTCGTACTTCAGCATATAAGCCATGTAATCAGCATCTAATAGATCGTTGATTGCCACGATCTCGATGTCAGAACGCTCCTGAGCAGCACGGAAAACAATGCGACCGATACGGCCAAAACCGTTGATACCTACTTTGATAGTCATATATTCCACCAGCTATTTTGTTAGTGAATAAAAAGGTTGGGCGTAAAATTACAAAAACCTTGTCATGCGTCAAGCGGAATCGTGTCAAGAGTTGCGACAAATCAAATCGTAGCCTAGGCGGTGCGACTGCTTTTCACGTCTCATTTACACTTGACGCAACAATCATAACATGGGTAACTTGATCCTGTACCCTTAATTACCCGATCTTGCTTTGAGGAGGCGAACAGATGGCTAACCAACCAAACGGTGACATCTCACTGGCAGCATTGAGCGAAATTCAGCATTATGTGACGCAAGATGGCGGTACCGAAGCACCATTTTCGGGTAAGTTGCTGCACAACCAGCGTGAGGGGGTCTATCATTGTCTCTGCTGCCGTGCTCCATTGTTTTATTCTGAAAACAAATATGATGCAGGTTGTGGTTGGCCAAGCTTTTATCAGTCAGTTTCTGAGCATGCCATTCATTATCTTGAAGATTATTCGCATAATATGCGACGTATCGAGATCCGTTGTGGAAGCTGTGATGCACATTTGGGGCACCTGTTCCCCGATGGCCCGGAACCGACCGGAGAGCGCTATTGCGTCAATTCAGCGGCGTTAAGCTTTGTGGATAGTGAAACGGGCGAACAGATAGCAGGTTAAGAACATAGGATAACAATATGCAAGTCACAGAGTTGATTGCCTCAATGACACCAGAAATCTATCAGCGCTTGGCACGGGCGGTTGAGTTAGGTAAGTGGGGTGATGGTGTTGCATTAACCGCAGAACAGAAAGAGAGTTGCCTGCAAGCGGTAATGCTCTGGCAGGCAATGCATAATACTGACGCACAACATATGACGATTAATACTGATGGCGAACTGGTGCTGAAAAGTAAACAAGAGTTAAAACAGCAGTTTGTAGAACCATCTGCCATTCCAGTAAAAACGCTTTAACGGGTTTGTCTCTCGCCAGCAGACAGCAGTCGCTCCGGATAGGCCAGTTTGTTGCTGGTTGTGATGCAAGCAACCGAGTGGTCGAGAGCAAAAATAGACTTGACCACTCAATGAGCTCTCTCTATAGTAGCGCCGCAGTGAGCACAGTGACGTGCTGCTAAGCGGTGAGATGTCCGAGTGGCTGAAGGAGCACGCCTGGAAAGTGTGTATACGCGAAAGTGTATCGAGGGTTCGAATCCCTCTCTCACCGCCAGCTTCAAGCAATGTCCTACTATTTATTCTTCTTAACCTGCTGTTCTCTCTGTTATCCTGGTCAAGTTCACTCTGTTTGTCACGTTGTCCCTTATTGTTCACTTCAGCATCGACTGCAACACTTTAGGTATATAATTTGTAGAGCGCTATATGCTAGGCTCGGTGCTGGCCTCTTTTAGCCAGAAAACTCAATAGTCATCGCTCGTTATCTGATTAACGGTGAAGAAGGGTGACAGTTTGGTAAAGTTATCTATGGTTAGTGGAAGATACTGCTGAATGACTTGAAAAACTGACAAATACCCATACCATCAGGGTATCTGCACATTGTGTTGTTAACATTTATGAGGAAGTAAACATTCTATGATGCGTATAGCTCTATTCCTGCTCACTAACTTGGCAGTGATGTTGGTTTTCGGGCTGGTACTCAGCCTGACGGGGATCCAGTCACGTAGTGTGCAAGGTTTGATGATCATGGCCGCACTGTTTGGCTTCGGTGGTGCTTTTGTTTCATTGCTGCTGTCTAAATGGATGGCATTGCGTTCGGTGGGTGGAGAAGTGATCGAAAATCCACGCAATGAGACGGAGCGTTGGCTATTAGAAACTGTGCGTCGCCAGTCACAACAAGTCGGCATCACTATGCCTCAAGTGGCAATCTATCATGCACCTGATATTAATGCTTTTGCTACTGGAGCGCGTCGCAATGCTTCACTGGTTGCTGTGAGTACCGGTTTACTGCAAAACATGAGTCGTGATGAAGCTGAAGCGGTGATCGCCCATGAAATCAGCCATGTTGCTAATGGTGATATGGTAACCATGACCCTGCTACAGGGCGTACTTAACACCTTTGTTATTTTCATTTCGCGTATTCTTGCCCAAGCAGCTTCTGCGTTCCTGAGCAACCGTGATGGTGAGGGCGAAGGAAGTGGTGGCAACCCGATGATCTACTTTGCCATATCGATGGTGCTGGAGTTGGTGTTCGGTATTTTGGCCAGCATTATTACCATGTGGTTCTCGCGTTATCGTGAGTTTCATGCTGATGCCGGTTCCGCTAAGCTGGTGGGGCGTGAAAAAATGATCGCCGCACTACAGCGGCTGAAGACCAGCTATGAGCCACAAGAAGCGGGCAGCATGATGGCGTTTTGTATTAACGGTAAAGGCAAGTCATTCAGCGAGCTGTTTCTGACACACCCACCGTTGGACAAACGCATCGCGGCACTGCGTTCTGGTGAGTACTTAAAGTAGTCGCTATCACATCAAACAGGCATCGACAATCAGTCGTCGATGCCTATACCTATAAGCAATCAAGTTATCGCCAGGTTATGAGTGATGAGTCAGTTGGTGCTCTTGGTCGCTATTCATAATCTGCTTGTCGGTCTGCCTCATCAGTTGACTGGTGATGGTTCCGGCGGTCATCGAACCACTTACATTCAGTGCAGTTCGCCCCATATCAATCAGCGGCTCGACTGAAATTAATAACGCCACCAGTGTCACCGGTAACCCCATCGCGGGAAGAACGATCAGTGCTGCGAAAGTTGCACCGCCACCGACACCGGCAACACCGGCGGAACTAATAGTGACAATCCCGGCCAACGTTGCAATCCAAACCGGATCAAGCGGGTTAATACCCACTGTTGGTGCCAGCATCACTGCGAGCATCGCTGGATAGAGCCCAGCACATCCATTTTGACCGATAGTTGCACCAAACGAGGCAGAAAAGCTGGCGATCGACTCAGGGACACCAAGACGACGCGTCTGCGCTTCAATATTAAGTGGGATGGTGGCAGCACTGGAACGGCTGGTAAAAGCGAAAGTCAGTACTGGCCAGATTTTACGGAAGAATTTGAGAGGGTTTACTCCACTAACGCTGAGTAACAGGCCATGAACAACGAACATCAACGCCAAGCCAAGGTAAGAGGCAACAACAAAACTGCCTAATTTCGCGATTTCGTGAATGTTGGAACTGGCGACGACTTTGGTCATTAATGCCATGACACCATAAGGTGTGAGTTTCATTACCAAACGCACCAGCTTCATCACCCATGCTTGCAGGGTATCAATCGCAGCGAGCACGCGTTCGCCTTTGGGTTGATCATCTTTCAACAGTTGTAACGCGGCAATACCAAGAAAAGTGGCAAAAATCACCACACTGATGATTGAGGTTGGTTTGGCTCCGGTCAGATCAGCAAAAGGATTTTTCGGTACAAACGACAAAATCAGTTGTGGTATGTTGAGATTGGCAACTTTGTCGACGTAGTTATTGTTAATCGCTGAGAGGCGTGCAGTTTCTTGGCTTCCTTGCACCAGGCCGTCGGCGGTCAGGCCGAACAGATTGGTAACTAAGACACCGACTAACACCGCAATGAAGGTGGTAAATAACAGTGTGCCGAGTGTCAGTAGGCTGATGGTGCCGAGGGAAGAGGCGTTGTGCAGTTTAGCGACAGAACTCAAAATAGAGGCAAAGATCAATGGCATGATGATCATTTGTAGCAGTTGTACATAGCCATTGCCGACGATGTTAAACCAACCTATCGATTCCTTTAACACAGGGTTTTCTGCGCCGTAGATCAACTGTAGTAGTGAACCAAACACCACACCCAGTATCAGCCCAGCTAACACTTTTTTTGCCAGACTCCACTGCTTGTGGCGAGTTTGTGCCAACAGTAGTAGCAAAGCAGTAAAAACCAGCACGTTCAATACGAGCGGTAAATTCATCCCGGTCTCTCCAATTCTCTTTTTTATTCATGAGGTTATTGATGCAGTGACGTGCAACAACTCGAGCATCGTAACAGTTTGACGATAGGCTTGGTTATATGGAAATCGAATTATATATAATTTTTTATGCGAAATGGATCTTTCCCGTCACTGTGTGAGACTGCGCACGTGAACAGACGTGATCAGTGCTGTGTCTTCCTTTCGTGCGCAGAGGGCGATATTTTTTAGAACATTCTTCTGCTCATGCCTAGAATGTCCAAGATTTTAGTCGATATTTCCTCTACTGAGTAGTTGGTGGTGTTGAGATAGCGGATCTGATGGCGACGAAATAGTGCTTCTACTTCTGAGATCTCCATGCGGCATTGGCGTGCTGAGGCATAACGGCTGTTTTCTCGCCGTTCTTCCCGGATAGCGATCAATCGTTCTGGATCGATGGTTAGGCCAAATAGCTTATGCTGGAATGGTTTTAATGCTGCCGGCAAGCAGAGATTATCCATGTCATCGGCGGTAAACGGGTAGTTGGCAGCACAGATACCGAATTGCATCGCCAAATAGAGGCTGGTCGGCGTTTTGCCACAACGAGAGACCCCTAGTAGGATCACCTGTGCTTGCTCCAGATTACGTAGTGAAATGCCATCATCATGTGCCAAGGTGTATTCAATCGCCGCGATACGAGCGTCATATTTGCTTAAGTTGCTTTCTGTCAGGCCGTGAGTGCGGTTTGCTACTGCGATCGGATTGATGCCCAGCTCCGACTGTAGCGGTGCGACGAGTGCCTGTACAATATCTTGGCAAAATCCTTTGCTCTGTATGATGATCTGCCGAACTTCTGTCGAGATGATCGAGTAAAAAACCAGAGGGCGAGTACCGGTCTGTTGGTAAATATCATCAATCTGTTTGCAAACTTCGTGCGCGCGCGCTGGTGTTTCGACAAATGGCAAGGTGTAAGTAGTGGTATGGATAGGAAATTGTGATAGCACGGCATGACCTAATGCTTCTGCGGTGATTGCAGTACCATCCGAGATATAAAAAACACTTCGCTCCATAACGACTCCTTGGTCAGATTTTTTGTTAACGATGTATCCCATGAGGGCGACTTTAGTCAGTCGCCATTTTGATGGTCATTTGGCTTGGGAACTTCGTCAATCCAGGCGCTGATCAGGCGGTAGGAAACGGCTAGGACCACTGGGCCAATAAATAATCCAATCATGCCGAAAGCCAGTAGCCCTCCAATCACACCAGACAGTACCAGGAAGAGCGGTAAGTCGGCACCCATACGAATTAATACTGGGCGCAAAAAGTTATCGAGCGTGCCAACCAAGCAACTCCATACCAACAGCACGGTACCCCATGTGGTATCACCGCTCCAATAGAGCCAGAGGATGGCAGGGATCAGAATCAGCAGAGGGCCGAGTTGTGCTAGGCAGCAGATAAACATCAGTACGGTAAGCAGCGTTGCAGCAGGAATTCCGACTACCGCCAAGCCAATACCACCAAGTACCGATTGCACCAGCGCAGTGACCACAACACCTAGCGCTACCGCTCGGATGGCTTGGCCAGCGAGCAGCACTGCAGCGTCACCTCTGCTATTAGCAAGGCGCACCGCAAAATGGCGGATCGCCAGACTCACCTGTTCGCCACGGGCATAGAGTAGCACGCTGAACAGTAGCATCAGAATACAGTGAACTAAAAAGCGCCCCAGTTGAGCGGCTTGTGAGAACATCCAACTGACGGTTTTACCAATATAAGGCTGGACTTTTGCCAGCAGGGTAGAAGTATTAGTGCTGATCAACTGGTGGTAGTTGCTATAGATACTGTCACCTATCATCGGAATTGCTTTTAACCAGGCCAGCTCGGGGATTGCTACTTTGCCTGGGGTATTGAACCAACTGACAACGGCGGCACTATTGTCGACCATGCTATTGATTAACAATGTGATTGGGAAAATGAACACCACAATCAGCAATAAGATCATCACGAACACGGCCAATGAACGGCGCCCCCATAACAGGCGTTCGATTTTGATCAATAACGGCCAACTGGCGATGACTACCATGCCAGCCCAGGCAAAACCAAGAATGAATGGTTGAATAACCCAGAAACTGGTAATGCACATTGCGGCGATAAACAGCACAGCAAAAATAATGGTTGGCAAATCGTATCGGCGTGATGGTTGTATCATGAGTACGCTTGATCCTGTGTCGGAAAAATCCGCTATGTTCTGATTGATCCAGTTGTAACTTGTTGTGAATGCTATTGTGGCAATTTTCTTGGTTAATCGCACGCGTTGTTAGCAACTCACCGGCAGAAAATGATAATTCTAGCCCAGGCTGCCTTAGTGAAACGAAATGTGTTAGCGTTTAGTGCGCAAAGCCGATTGCCGATCAACCGCCGCGCGTTTTCTCCGCTGGCAGGTAGGCGAATAGCGGTGAGGAGGCGCGATGCATTTATCCTTAAGTGAGAAGCAGTGAGAATACGGATGGTCTGGTTGCAGACCTCAATTGTCGATCTAAAAACAGAGAAGAAGAGTCATAACGTCCATGATCCCACAAATTCGTCAGGCTCCGGGCCTTGCTCAACCGGTGTTAGATTTTTTGTCCTTGCTCAAACAGAGTGGCTTTGTGGGGGATGTCGCCACCCGCTATGCGGATAGACTGAGTATGGCGACCGACAACAGCGTCTACCAGCTTTTGCCTGATGCGGTGGTTTTTCCCCGTTCAACAGCTGATGTGGTGTTACTGACTCGTTTAGCCCAGCAGGCTGATTTTCAGGCATTGACTTTCAGCCCACGAGGTGGCGGTACCGGTACTAATGGTCAGTCGCTAAACTGTGGCATTGTGGTGGATATGTCGCGTTACATGAACCAGATCCTAGAAATCAATCTGGAACAGGGCTGGGTGCGGGTGGAAGCTGGCGTGATTAAAGATCAGCTCAATCAATATTTGCAGCCATTTGGTTACTTCTTCTCACCAGAGCTTTCGACCAGCAACCGAGCCACGATTGGCGGCATGATTAATACCGACGCCTCTGGCCAGGGTTCTCTGGTTTACGGCAAAACCTCCGATCATGTTATTGCGTTGCGAGCGGTGTTACTGGGTGGCGATATCATTGATACCCGCGCGATGCCAACTGCACTGGCAGAGACGATCGCGACAGAACAGACACGCGAAGGCAACATCTACCAGCAAGTGCTGAACCGTTGTCGTGTACAGCGCGCATTGATCCTAGAAAAGTTTCCTAAGCTTAACCGTTTTCTGACGGGTTATGATCTACGCCATGTGTTCAGTGATGATTTGCAGACATTTAATTTAAGTCGCATTTTGACCGGTTCTGAGGGTACCTTAGCTTTTATCACCGAGGCTACGCTGAATATTACGCCACTGCCGAAAGTGCGCTGCTTGGTGAACGTTAAATATGATTCTTTCGATTCTGCATTACGTAATGCGCCGCTGATGTTGGCAGCGAAAGCACTCTCGGTCGAAACGGTTGACTCAAAAGTCTTAAACCTGGCGCGTGAAGATATCGTTTGGCATTCCGTGCGTGATCTTATTACTGATGTGCCGGAGAAGGAGATGTTGGGGCTAAACATTGTTGAGTTTGCCGGCTCGGATCAGATATTGATTAACCAGCAGCTCACTGCACTTTGCCAGCAGTTGGATCAATTAATGACCAGCCAACAGGCTGGAGTGATTGGCTACCAAGTTTGTGATGATCTTGCCAGTGTCGAACGTATCTACAACATGCGCAAGAAAGCAGTTGGTCTACTAGGTAACGCCAAAGGTGCTGCTAAGCCACTGCCATTTGTTGAGGATACCTGTGTTCCGCCACAGCATCTGGCCGATTATATTGCTGAATTCCGTCAGTTGCTTGATAGTCACAACTTAAGTTATGGCATGTTTGGCCATGTCGATGCGGGTGTGCTGCATGTTCGTCCTGCGCTAGATATGTGTGATCCACAACAGGAGATATTGTTAAAGCAACTCTCTGACCAGGTGGTCGCGCTCACGGCAAAATATGGTGGGTTATTGTGGGGTGAACACGGTAAAGGGTTTCGGGCAGAGTATAGCCCGGCATTTTTTGGCGATACGCTTTACCAGGAACTGCGGGTGATCAAGGCGGCGTTTGATCCCCTTAACCGCCTCAACCCAGGAAAAATTTGCCCACCTGCGACTATGGATGGGCAGATGATGACGGTCGATGCCGTGAAACGTGGCAGCTTTGATCGCCAAATCCCGCTAGCAGTACGCACCTCCTACCGGGGCGCGTTAGAGTGCAATGGCAATGGGCTCTGTTTCAATTTTGATCTGCGCAGCCCGATGTGCCCCTCAATGAAAGTGACCGCAAACCGCATTCATTCGCCAAAGGGGCGTGCAACATTGGTACGTGAGTGGTTGAGATTACTGGCTGAGCAGGGGGTCGATCCGTTATTGTTAGAAAAACAGTTGGCCAAGCCCAAAGTGAGTCTACGCGCGTTGTTGGAGAAAACGGGCAATAGTTGGCGGGCGATGAAAGGGGAATATGATTTTTCTCATGAAGTGAAAGAGGCAATGTCAGGTTGCTTGGCTTGTAAAGCCTGTGCAACACAGTGTCCAATCAAAATTGACGTGCCCGCGTTTCGTGCCCGTTTCTTACAGCTCTATCACACACGTTATTTACGTCCAGTACGTGATCATATTGTTGCCAGTGTCGAAAGCTATACGCCATTAATGGCGAAAGCACCACGGCTGTTTAATTTCTTCCTACAGCAGCCCTGGCTACAACAACTGAGCAAAGCGACCATTGGCATGGTTGATTTGCCAACACTTTCTTATCCGACATTGCGCCAACAACTGGCTGGGCATAGTGCGGCGAATATGACGCTGGAGCAGTTGGAGGCATTGACTGATAACGAACGGAAACAGCGGGTGCTGGTGGTACAAGATCCGTTTACCAGCTATTACGATGCCCAAGTGGTGGCAGACTTTATCCGCTTAGTAGAACGGCTGGGCTACCAACCTGTGCTGTTACCATTCTCACCCAATGGCAAAGCACAGCACGTCAAAGGCTTTCTGGCACGCTTCGCCAAAACGGCAAAGAAAACAAGTGAATTACTCAATCGCGTCGCCAGGCTTAATATGCCGATGGTAGGGGTCGATCCGGCATTGGTATTATGTTATCGCGATGAATATAAACAAGTTTTGCCTGAGCAGAGTAACCAGTTCCAGGTACAATTGGTACATGAGTGGTTACAGCCGCTGTTGTCGGGAACGCAGCAACCGCTAACTGAGGAGTGCTGGTATCTATTAGGGCACTGTACCGAAACTACGGCACTGCCGAACAGCTCGGCACAATGGCAGGCAATTTTCGCCCACTTTGGTGTCAAGCTAGTCAATGTAAACGTGGGTTGCTGTGGTATGGCGGGAACTTATGGACACGAAACAGTGAATGTAGAAAACTCGCGTGCTATTTATGCCCTCTCTTGGCAGCAGGTATTACAGAAGTTGCCGGCACAGCGCTGTCTGACTAGCGGCTACTCATGTCGTAGCCAAGTGAAGCGTATTGAAGGGCACGGCTTACGCCATCCACTACAGGCATTACTGGAGATAGTGCAGTGAATATCTGGAAGCGAGAGATCACGCTGGAAAAACTTAACCAAATTGGTGATGGTTGTATGATTAGCCATGTTGGTATTGAGTTCACTCACATTACCGCAGAGTCTCTGGAGGCAGTGATGCCGGTTGATCAGCGAACAACCCAACCGTTTGGTTTATTGCATGGTGGTGCATCGGTGGTACTTGCTGAATCGATGGGATCGATTGCCGGTTACCTCTGCACGGAAGGTAACCAGAAGGTGGTCGGTTTGGAAATTAACGCAAATCACATGCGAGCCGTATTGGGGGGACAGGTAAGAGGCGTTTGCCGGGCACTGCATGTTGGGCGTCATAACCAAGTATGGCAGATAGAAATTTTTGATGATCGGCAACGGCTATGCTCTATTTCACGTTTAACGACTGCGGTGTTGGGGTAGCTCAAAAATAAAAAAACGGCGCATAGAATGCGCCGTTTTTTTAACTTCACCGAAGTCTCTTACTTTTTGTAAGAGTGAACTTGGTTGTCCAAACGCTGGTTAGCACGAGCAGCTTCGTCTCTTGCAACTTGAACGTCTGAACGGATTGCACTTACATCGCTGTTCAGTTGGTCAACTTTAACGTTCAAAGCTTGAACGTCAGAAGACAGTTGGTCCATTTGCGCTCTGTTTGAGCAACCAGCCAGCATAGTAGCAGACAGAATTACAGCGCCAACCAGCAGTTTAGTACGATTCATTATAACACCCTCTAGATTGAGTTAATCTCCACGTAGCGATAGTAAGTATTACACAATCCCTTTTCGAAAGAGAATAAAATTTTTTGTTTAGGCGTTTAATTCTGTTCGTTCGAACAAACTTGCAGCTTTGTTTGCAAAATGGTTAAAAAATGAAGAGAAATAGAAGAATCTCATTTGAAGAGCAACCAGTAAGCATAAAATTTATAAAATGCCAGTATATAAAGCAGAAAAATTTTATCTGGCAAGTGGAGTGATGCTGTTAAATTGCTCACCTTGCCCGGTGTGGTAAACCGTAACAGCAGGCGGTGTCTAGGCTCACCGACTGCTGATTGCAACATGAATCGCGACCGAGTGTGTTACTTGAACAGATCGACGTAGATGGTGGTATTGTTGCCGCTATTGTTCTGCCGTTGTCGGGTTATGTGATAGTACTTGGCGCCTTTGGCGGCAGCTCGCTTTGCTACTTCATGAGAAGCATGAGTCATACTGCCAAAGTGACCGGAGACGGTGACGGAAGCAAAAGCAGTCATTTGTGCTGCAGTGGTTTTATTCAGTTCCTGGATCTTGGTACCATCTGGCAGTGTCACGGTGTAGCGTTGCCCTTGGGTTGATTGAGTCTCGAAAAAACGGCCTATAGCACGGCTGGGCGAGGCTGAAGAGGCGACGCCTGGAATTTCCACTTTGGCAGCTTGATCGCCGCCAGCCGCTAGTAGCGCTCTGCCAGCTTCAGAGTCAGCAGGAATAAGATCGGGGCTTTGAACCTGACGCACTGGTGCATCAGCTGTATAGATATAAGCAGTGATAGCCTGATTACCACTCTGATTGACATCAACTTGCCGTACGATAAAGAAAGCATCAGCCCCCTTCTTTTTTGCTGCTTTGGCGATCGCGCTATTGACATCAGGTTGACTACGATAGAAACCGCGTATCGTTACGGTATCGTAGGGTTCAAGGCGTAATGCTTCAGCTTTGGGTAACTCTTTCAGCCCTTCAATGATGCGGTATTCTGACTCGTTACTGTTTTTAGCGGAGTCTTTATGGTAAAGATCGGCGACAACGCGCCAATTGCCGCTGTTACTGGCGCTGTTACTATCTTGGACATAAAAAAAATCGGCGCCAGATTTATCCGCGCGGCGCGAAACAGCCTTCACGGCATCGCTGATTGTGTTAAAACGACCAACAATCGTAATACGCTCAAACGGCTTTAGCTCAGCAGCTCTTTCGGGTGTTAATTCTTGTGCTGCATGTGCATAACACGTGCTCAGTGATAACAAAGTAAATAAACTAATAGTGGTGTTGAGCTTCATAAGAATTCCTTTTGTTGGAGATATTGCCAGAGCATCAGTAGTAACGTTTTTTTAACCTGTAAAGCCATCGCGATATTGCCGTCAAATTTATTTATTGACGATCTTGATAACTGACCAGGGTACTAATCTCGTTTTTCTCGCTCGCGAAGGGAACTAACGAGCTGTTGTCCAAGCGACGGGCAATGATGCAGTGCCAAGTTGAATTAGGGATTGGTGGCTATTTATACCCTTATTAGTGTTTGCTGCCAACAGTCAGGTGAATTTGGCGGCGGAAAACCTGCTTGGCAGTAAGAAGTCGCAGATGAGTGATCTGGAAGAGTGGTAACGATGTGGGTTTCACGATATAACAGGGCAGCCAGCGACAAGGGATTTGCTGTTGAGGGTTAATTGTTGTCGGCTTCTATTGAGATTGGCGGAAGAAAAAAAGTCAAAAACCGTATCTTTTTCACTCAAACTTGCAATTTGTCATGTCGTTAGGCTAATTTCTTGTGTAAAAACTGCTAGCAAAGCGTAAGCAATTATGGATCATGATGCATATTTTCAGTGAGGGTATTGTCAAGATGGCAGTGTGAATGTCTGTCAATAAGCTGGTTAGTCAGTTATTACCGCTGTGCTAAATGGCTTGTGATGCAGCGACAATTGTAATATGAGTGGTGTGTTTCACTCTGCAACTCTGTTTATGAATGGGGAGATGACGGGAGGTATTAGCCAAGCAAATTTCGTGCCTGTTGATTAAGCAGTGTTCGGCTGCTCAAATTTCCTGTTCCGATAGACAAACCAGAGTTAACAGAATTGAACGGCTTCAACAGTCAGTGGTGGCTATGCACTATTGGTTGGATCCACGACAGTTTACTTCAGATCTTTTCAGGGGGGAGTAACCCTGAAAAGGGTAAGGTTGTGGTAAGCAGTACCATAACTGAAGTTCATAGCGAGTCAATTAGATGGCGTCTTTATTTGCTCACAACAGAAAGCATAACTCGGTTGTGCTATTTTTGCGGTGAGCGAGAAGATAATAAACATCATCAACAGATGAGAAGGGAACGATTATGCGTATTGGTATACCAAGAGAGCGGTTGGCCAATGAAGCCCGGGTTGCTGCCACACCGAAAACGGTGGAGCAGTTACTGAAATTGGGTTTCACCGTTGCAGTTGAAAGTGCAGCGGGCAAAATGGCGAGTTTTGAAGATGCTGCCTACCAGGCAGCCGGTGCAACGATCAGTAATACGGCTGATATATGGCAATCGGATTTGATCCTCAAAGTCAATGCCCCACAAGACGACGAAATTGCTTTAATGCGAGAGGGGAGCACGTTGGTCAGTTTTATTTGGCCAGCCCAGAACCCTGAGTTGATGGCGAAGCTTGCCGCGCGCAAAGTGACGGTGATGGCGATGGACTCAGTACCGCGTATTTCACGTGCGCAGTCGCTGGATGCATTGAGTTCAATGGCAAATATTGCTGGTTATCGCGCTATTGTTGAAGCAGCACATGAATTTGGCCGTTTCTTCACCGGTCAGATCACGGCAGCAGGTAAAGTTCCGCCAGCAAAAGTGATGATTATTGGTGCGGGAGTAGCAGGATTAGCAGCAATTGGTGCCGCAGGCAGCCTGGGTGCAATAGTCCGTGCTTTTGATACGCGGCCAGAAGTAAAAGAACAAGTTCAAAGTATGGGGGCAGAATTCCTCGAACTTGATTTCGAAGAAGAGGCTGGCAGCGGTGATGGTTATGCCAAGGTGATGTCAGAAGCTTTCATCAAAGCTGAGATGGAACTGTTTGCTGCACAGGCTAAAGATGTCGACATCATCGTAACCACTGCGCTTATCCCGGGTAAGCCGGCACCGAAGCTGATCACCAAAGAGATGGTCGCTTCAATGAAATCAGGCAGTGTAATTGTTGATTTGGCAGCACAAAACGGCGGTAACTGTGAGCTAACTGTTGCCGATAAAGTCACAGTCACTGAAAATGGCGTCAAAATTATTGGTTATACCGACTTGCCTAGTCGGTTACCGACCCAATCTTCACAGCTTTATGGCACCAACCTAGTCAACCTGTTGAAGCTGCTGTCGAAAGAGAAAAACGGCGAAATTAATATCGATTTTGAAGACACAGTGATCCGTGGTGTTACCGTAGTACGCGAAGGTGAAGTCACCTGGCCAGCACCACCGATTCAAGTTTCGGCACAGCCGAAGCAGGAAGCAGCACCAATTGAAAAAGTTGAGAAGAAACCGACCTCTCCTTGGGTGAAATATGGCCTGATTGCTTTGGCTATTGTGCTGTTCGGCTGGTTCGCAGACTCAGCACCCAAAGAGTTCTTATCGCACTTTACCGTGTTCGCATTGGCGTGCGTAGTGGGCTACTACGTGGTGTGGAACGTCAGCCATGCATTGCATACGCCGTTGATGTCGGTGACTAATGCGATCTCGGGAATTATTGTGGTGGGAGCGTTGCTGCAGATTGGTCAGGGTGGTTGGATAGCCGTGCTCTCCTTTATCGCTGTACTGATTGCCAGCATCAACATTTTTGGTGGCTTCACCGTGACTCAGCGTATGCTGAAAATGTTCCGCAAAAACTAAGGGGTGACAAAAATGTCTGAAGGATTAGTTACAGCAGCATATATTGTTGCCGCTATCTTGTTTATTTTCAGTTTGGCAGGGCTTTCGCGCCACGAGACTTCCAAGCAGGGCAACCTGTTTGGTATGGCAGGTATGGCTATTGCCTTAGTGGCGACCATTTTTGGCCCACACACCGCCAATATTGCCTGGATACTTATCGCCATGGTCATCGGTGGTGCTATTGGTATCTATCTGGCACAGAAAGTCGAAATGACCGAGATGCCAGAATTGGTAGCAATGCTACATAGCTTTGTCGGTTTAGCCGCCGTACTGGTTGGTTTTAACAGTTATGGACATTTTGCTCATGAATTTGCGCCGATGAATGCTGTGCTTTCGGCGCTCGGTGAGCAAGCGCAGTTGGCTATGACGAAACAACTGAATCTGACCAGTTTAAGCACGATGAAGAACATTCATTTAACTGAGGTCTTCCTTGGTATCTTCATTGGTGCGGTTACCTTCACCGGTTCTATCGTTGCTTTTGGTAAGTTACGCGGCATTATTTCATCTAACCCATTGATGTTACCACATCGCCACAAACTGAATCTGGCGGCGCTGGTGGTTTCCTTCCTGTTGTTAGTGGTGTTTTTACAAACCGACAGTGGTTCAGTTCAGGTATTTACACTGTTGGTGATGACTGTGATTGCACTGCTATTCGGATGGCATCTAGTGGCTTCTATCGGTGGTGCTGACATGCCGGTGGTGGTTTCGATGCTTAACTCTTACTCCGGTTGGGCCGCCGCAGCAGCAGGGTTTATGCTCAGTAACGATCTATTGATTGTTACCGGTGCATTGGTGGGTTCTTCTGGTGCAATCCTCTCTTACATCATGTGTAAGGCGATGAACCGCTCATTTGTCAGTGTAATAGCCGGTGGTTTTGGTACTGATGGTTCCTCAACCGGTAACGCTGAAGAGATGGGTGAGTATCGTGAAACCACAGCAGAAGAAGTGGCTGAACAACTGAAGAACTCTTCTTCAGTGATCATCACCCCAGGCTATGGTTTGGCAGTTGCGCAGGCTCAATATCCAGTGGCTGAAATCACTGAGAAACTGCGTGCTCGTGGCATCAAAGTACGCTTTGGTATTCACCCTGTGGCAGGTCGCTTGCCTGGGCACATGAACGTCTTGCTGGCGGAAGCCAAAGTACCTTATGACGTTGTGCTTGAGATGGATGAGATCAACGACGATTTTCCAGATACTGACACGGTATTGGTGATTGGTGCCAACGACACTGTTAACCCGGCAGCGTTGGAAGATCCGCGCAGCCCGATCGCCGGTATGCCAGTGTTGGAAGTGTGGAAAGCACAAAGCGTTGTTGTGTTTAAGCGCTCGATGAATACCGGCTATGCAGGTGTTCAGAACCCATTGTTCTTCAAAGACAACAGTCAAATGTTGTTTGGTGATGCCAAGGCGAGCGTAGAAGCTATCTTACGCGCGCTATAGTGATCCAATTGGTTTAAGTTCTCAGGTGCGATTTTGCTTTGCTAACTGCTTTTGAATAAGCAGTTAGCAGTAAGGTTGGCACCTGTGGCTTTTTATAGCCAGCACTGATAGCTAATGGATTAGCTTAAATGGTGCTCGGTGAGTTGGGTCAGTGCGGTGAGTTTATGATCAGCCAATGCCCAGCGTGGATCTTGGCTATACTCTGGGGCGGGAACCACTATCGAATACATGCGTGCTGCTTTGGTCGCGATCATGCCATTGAACGAGTCTTCAAAGCTGATACAGTGCTGAGGGCGAGTGCCGAGACGTTCTGCTGCAACAAGATAAACTTCGGGATGGGGTTTGCTATAAGGCAGATGTTCAGCGGAAACAAGATGGTCAAAGTAGCTTTCGAGATCAAACAGTTGTAATACCTGCTGTTGCATATGCAGCGGTGAAGCAGAAGCAAGTGCAATAGGCAGTTTCAGGTTACGACACAGTTCCAGAGCGTGGTGTACACCTGGCAGTAACGGGCGTTTTTGTTTTATCAGCTCGATGGTACGTTCGATAATCTGTTCAGCGACAATTTGTTGTGGAATATTGGGGGCCGGTATTGCTTGGTACCACAATTCAACGACTTGGTCGATACGCAGTCCTAGTGTATTGGGCAGTTTTTGACGTAGGGAGAGATCGACCCCCAACGCGCCAAAAATATCCAATTCAGCTTGTAACCACAGTGGTTCTGAGTCGATCAGTAGTCCATCCATATCGAAGATAACGCTTTGTATATGTTGCCCATAAGCCATAGACCTTTCACTCCTGTTTAATCAGTTAAAATGAAAATTTTTACTACTTTATACTTAACGTATCGCAAATATCAGTGGATGGTAACAAAAAGGCATAATACGGGCTGACATAGTGCTATGTTGTTGCTGTTTGATAGATAAATCTTGAGGCGATTTTAGGAGAGCAAATGACCTATCAACAAGCTGGCCGCGTTGCAATGCTTAAGCGCATTTTCGGCTGGGCAATTTTTATCCCGGCATTGATCTCAACCGTCATTTCACTGCTGGGGTTTATGCAGCAGTATGGTGCCGAGTGGCGAGGGATCAATGCGGTGATGCTCGATTTTCTCTACTTGGCAATTGATGTCATCCGTTTCAATACCGAGTGGTTGGATATCTTTTGGCGCAACTCACCGCTGCCAACCTTGGAGCACGGTATTTTTGAAGGACGGAATTTAGTTTTTGTTATCATCTATTTTCTGATGTTTGTTGGTTTGGCACTACAAGCCTCAGGCGCACGAATAGCACGTCAAGTGAAGTTTGTACGTGAAAATCTGGAAAATCAGATGATCCTAGAACAGGCGAAAGGCAGTGAGGGGCAAACGCGATCACAGTTAGAAGCGCGCATAAAATTGCCACATCACACCATCTTTTTACAATTCTTTCGGCTTTATGTCCTACCGCTGTTGATTGCTGTTTGTGGCTATATTTTAGTTAAGTTTATTTTTATTCATCCCTAATGGTTAACGGATGAATCGTGAAAATGCAGTAGTACGCTGATACACTCGAGACAGTGCTGAATTTTTAGAGCTAGTTCAGGCTGGATAACGCGTGAGTGCTGAGTAGATAGGGTGATCCTAGCCACTCTATCCGTTAAGCTATAGCCGTTACCCTGTTGATAATGCTAGTATGCTCGGTCGGTTATCTCGTCATACCCGAGTGCGTTATGAAAAACGTGTTACGTGTGTATCTATTCGGCACAGTAGAGCTGAAGAACGGTGATGACCTATCTTATTAAATAATATTATATTTCTTCATGTGGTCTGTCGTGTGGATCACCACTGTGGATAAGGAATAATCAATGCCAGTTATTACTCTTCCTGATGGAAGTCAACGTCATTACGACCATGCAGTTTCCCCACTCGATGTTGCGCGGGATATCGGCCCAGGCCTGGCTAAGGCTTGTATTGCCGGCCGTGCTAATGGTGAATTAATCGACGCGTGTGATCCGATTGAAACCGATGCGCAACTTGCCATCATCACCATTAAGGATATCGAAGGGTTAGAGATCATGCGCCACTCTTGTGCGCATCTGCTAGGACATGCGATTAAGCAACTGTGGCCAGACACCAAAATGGCAATCGGCCCGGTGATTGATAATGGATTCTACTACGATGTTGACATTGATCATGCACTGACACAGGAAGATCTAGAACGGCTAGAGCAACGGATGCATCAACTGGCAGACAAAGATTACGATGTCATCAAGAAAAAGGTCAGTTGGCAACAAGCCCGTGATACTTTCATCGCACGAGGTGAAAGCTACAAAGTGGCGATCCTTGATGAAAACATCAGTCGTGATGATAGCCCAGCGCTCTATCATCATGAAGAGTATATTGACATGTGCCGTGGCCCGCATGTGCCAAATATGCGTTTCTGTCACCATTTTAAATTACAGAAAACTTCAGGTGCTTATTGGCGTGGTGACAGTAAAAACAAAATGTTACAGCGTATTTACGGCACGGCTTGGGCTGATAAAAAGCAGTTAAATGCCTACTTACAACGCCTAGAGGAAGCCAGCAAACGCGATCACCGTAAGATTGGTAAACAGCTTGATCTCTACCATATGCAGGAAGAAGCACCAGGTATGGTGTTCTGGCACAATGATGGTTGGATTATTTTTCGTGAGTTGGAAGCCTTTGTGCGCATGAAGCTCAAAGAGTACCAATATCAGGAAGTTAAAGGCCCATTTATGATGGACCGTGTGCTATGGGAAAAAACAGGGCACTGGGAAAATTACAAAGATGCCATGTTCACCACCGCATCTGAGAACCGTGAGTATTGTATCAAGCCGATGAACTGCCCCGGCCATGTACAGATCTTCAATCAAGGTCTGAAGTCCTACCGTGATTTGCCTCTGCGCATGGGAGAATTTGGCAGTTGTCATCGTAATGAGCCTTCAGGTTCATTACATGGCTTAATGCGGGTGCGTGGTTTTACCCAAGATGATGCTCACATTTTCTGCACCGAAGATCAGGTGCGTGCAGAAGTGAACGGCTGCATCAAAATGGTCTACGATATGTATCACACTTTTGGTTTTGAGAAAGTGGCTGTTAAGCTTTCGACACGACCAGAAAAGCGTATCGGTAGTGATGAGATGTGGAGCCGGGCAGAGGAAGATCTTGCTGCTGCATTGAGTGAAAATGGCATTCCATTTGAGTATCAGCCGGGTGAAGGGGCATTTTATGGGCCTAAAATTGAATTTACCTTGCATGATTGTTTGGATCGTGCATGGCAATGTGGTACCGTGCAACTCGACTTCTTCTTGCCGGGGCGTCTAGGGGCTTCGTATGTAGGTGAAAATAACGAACGCCTGACACCAGTGATGATCCACCGTGCAGTACTTGGATCGATGGAGCGCTTTATCGGCATCCTGACCGAAGAGTATGCAGGTTTTTATCCAACTTGGATTGCACCTGTGCAAGTGGTGGTGATGAATATTACTGATAACCAGTCTGATTACGTTGAACAATTAACCAAAAAACTGCAAGATGCCGGAATTCGCGCAAAAGCAGACTTGAGAAACGAGAAGATTGGCTTTAAAATTCGCGAGCATACTTTGCGTCGGGTTCCATACATGCTGGTGTGCGGGGATAAAGAAGTAGAAACAGGCCAAGTTGCCGTTCGTACCCGCCGTGGCAAAGACTTAGGAAGCCTAGACGTAAATGAAGTTATAGACAGACTGCGGCAAGAGATCCGTAGTCGAAGTCTTCATCAACTGGAGGAATAAGGTATTAAAGGCGGAAAACGAGTTCAACCAGCGCGCCCCAATCGCATTAACAGAGAGATCCGCGCGCAAGAAGTTCGCCTAACTGGCGTCGATGGTGAGCAAATTGGTATTGTTAGCCTAAATGAAGCTCTTGAGAAAGCCGAGGAAGCCGGTGTTGATTTAGTGGAAATCAGCCCGAATGCTGAACCGCCAGTTTGCCGCATTATGGATTATGGCAAGTTCCTCTATGAGAAGAGCAAATCCAACAAAGAGCAGAAGAAAAAACAGAAAGTTATTCAGGTCAAGGAGATTAAGTTCCGGCCTGGTACCGATGATGGCGATTATCAGGTCAAGCTACGCAACCTGATTCGCTTTCTGGAAGATGGCGATAAAGCCAAAATCACCCTGCGTTTCCGTGGGCGTGAAATGGCTCACCAGCAGATTGGCGTGGAAATGCTTAACCGCGTTCGCAAAGATCTGTGTGAAGATAGTGATCTGGCGGTGGTTGAATCTTTCCCAACCAAGATTGAAGGTCGCCAGATGATTATGGTGCTCGCTCCTAAGAAGAAACAGTAAGGCAATCAAGTAATCGGATGCGCTCGGTGGCGGTGATTAATGCGGCTGCTGGATGCGTTGGGTTCGCCTTGTTGGTTCGTTGTTTAACAATGCGAAGTGGAAATTAAGTAAAAATGCCAAAAATTAAAACTGTACGCGGTGCAGCAAAGCGTTTTAAAAAAACCGGTAGCGGTGGTTTTAAGCGCAAACATGCTAACCTGCGTCATATTCTGACTAAAAAAGCAACCAAGCGTAAACGTCACCTGCGTCCAAAGGGTATGGTGTCGAAGAATGATCTGGTACTGGTTAGTGCGTGTCTGCCTTACGCATAAACATTTTTTTTAATCAAGAATAAGACGTTAGGAGAGAGCATATGGCTCGCGTAAAACGTGGTGTAATTGCACGCGCACGTCACAAAAAAATCATGAAACAAGCGAAAGGCTACTACGGTGCCCGTTCGCGCGTTTATCGTGTTGCCTTTCAGGCGGTTATCAAAGCAGGTCAGTATGCTTACCGTGACCGTCGTCAGCGCAAGCGCCAATTCCGTCAGCTCTGGATTGCGCGTATCAATGCTGCAGCTCGTCAGAATGGCTTGTCTTACAGCAAGTTCATCAACGGGTTGAAAAAAGCCTCGATTGAAATTGATCGTAAGATCTTGGCTGATATCGCAGTATTCGACAAAGTGGCTTTTAGTGCACTGGTCGAGAAGGCGAAAGCAGCACTGGCATAATCGAGTTTTCAGAGGGAGTTTTTGCTCCCTCTTTTAACTTAACGTGCGAATACGGCTACTCTGCTTTTGAGTAACCAATTTTTCCTTGATAAGGAAACGAAAGCATGGATCTCACTATTTTCCTTTTCTTTTTTTACCTTAGCACCTGAGAGAGAAGGGGCTTCGCGCAAAAGAGAAGAAAAGGAAAATAGCGCCTAAGCCTCCCAGTGTGGAGGCTTTTTTTTTAAGACTAATATCTTTGATTTTTCTCGTTATGCGAGTCAATTTACCATTGTCGGCTGACGGTATCTTGCAGTAAGTTAGTGGGCGGATTATCAGTTAACACTTCAATGCACAGAGACAGATCAGTCAGCGATCACTGAGGCCATATTGGCCAGTAAAGAAGAGGAAATAATGCCACATCTCGCAGAGCTGGTTGCCAAGGCAGAAGCAGCCATACAAGATGCCCAGGATGTTAGCGCGCTAGATCTGGTGCGCGTTGAGTATTTGGGTAAGAAAGGTCATTTCACCTTGCAGATGCAGTCGCTACGTGAAGTACCCGCAGAACAACGTCCAGCAGCAGGGGCGGTGATTAATCAGGCGAAGCAACAGGTACAGGACGCGCTGAACGCGCGCAAAGACGCGCTGGAAACAGCGGCACTCAATGCGCGTTTGGCAGCAGAAACGATCGATGTTTCACTGCCTGGGCGGCGTATGGAAAATGGCGGTCTACACCCAGTTACACGCACTATTGAACGGATCACCGAATTCTTTACTGAGTTAGGCTTCCGGGTTGAAAATGGCCCAGAGATTGAAGACGATTACCATAATTTTGACGCGTTGAACATTCCGAGTCATCATCCTGCTCGAGCTGATCACGACACCTTTTGGTTTGATGCCACACGCTTGCTGCGCACGCAAACCTCGGGTGTACAGATCCGCACCATGAAAAACCAACAGCCACCGATCCGCGTCATTGCGCCAGGTCGGGTCTACCGTAATGACTACGATCAGACACACACACCGATGTTTCATCAAATGGAAGGACTGATTGTCGATAAAAATATCAGTTTCAGCAATTTGAAAGGGACACTGCACGATTTTCTGAATAACTTTTTTGAAGAGTCACTACAGGTGCGTTTTCGTCCTTCCTATTTCCCGTTTACCGAACCTTCTGCTGAAGTGGATGTAATGGGGAAAAATGGCAAATGGCTAGAAGTGTTAGGATGCGGCATGGTGCATCCCAATGTGTTGCGCAATGTAGGCATTGATCCAGAGGTCTATTCAGGTTTTGCTTTTGGCATGGGAATGGAACGTTTAACCATGCTGCGTTATGCAGTTACCGATCTGCGTGCATTCTTTGAAAATGATCTACGTTTCCTCAAGCAGTTTAAATAAGGCGGTTATCAGATGAAATTCAGTGAAAGCTGGTTGCGCGAGTGGGTAAACCCGCCTATCAGTAGCGAGGCATTATCTGAACAGATCACTATGGCGGGTCTGGAAGTGGATGGCGTAGAGTCGGTTGCTGGTGTGTTTAGTGGCGTGGTAGTCGGGCAGGTCGTAGAGTGTGCTCAGCACCCTAACGCAGACAAACTACGTGTAACAAAAGTTGATATCGGCGCGGAACGGTTGCTGGATATTGTTTGTGGTGCTGCAAACTGTCGTGCTGGCTTGAAAGTCGCAGTAGCGACAGTTGGTGCGCTATTACCGGGCGATTTTAAAATCAAAGCAGCCAAACTGCGCGGTGAGCCTTCAGAAGGTATGCTCTGCTCGTTTTCCGAACTGGCCATTTCCGATGATCACGCCGGTATTATTGAGCTTCCTGATGATGCACCGATCGGCACTGACATTCGTGATTATCTGCAACTTGATGACAACATGATTGAGATCAGTGTCACGCCAAACCGAGCCGATTGCTTGGGTATTCTGGGGATCGCACGTGATGTGGCGGTGTTAAACCAGTTACCACTTAATCAGCCTGAGATCCAGCCGGTTGAAGCGACGATTACTGATACCTTACCGATCCGTATTGAAGCTGAGCAAGCTTGCCCGCGTTATTTGGGGCGAGTGGTAAAAGGGATCAATGTTAACGCTGCGTCACCATTATGGATGCGTGAAAAACTGCGTCGTGCCGGAATTCGCTCTATTGATGCCGTGGTGGATGTGACCAATTATGTGCTGCTGGAATTAGGGCAGCCGATGCACGCTTTTGACTTAGATCGTATTGAAGGTGGTATAGTAGTACGCATGGCGACGGAAGGTGAAACTTTACGTCTGCTGGATGGTAGTGAAATAAAGGTACAACCGGATACATTGTTAATTGCCGATGATAAAAAGGCATTAGCGCTTGGTGGTATTTTTGGTGGCCTTGATTCTGGGGTCAGTAGTGAAACGCATAATATTTTGCTCGAGTGTGCTTTTTTTGCACCATTAGCAATTACTGGGCGTGCACGTCGTTATGGTTTGCACACTGATGCTTCACATCGTTATGAACGTGGTGTTGATCCGGCATTGCAGCATCGAGCAATCGAACGCGCGACACAATTGTTGCTGGCGATTTGTGGTGGGCAAGCAGGACCAGTGATTGACGTGACTTGTGAAGCGACATTACCAAAACCGGCTAACATTGTGCTGCGCCGCAGCAAACTTGATCGTCTGATTGGTCATCATATTCCTGATCAGCAGGTCAGTGACATTCTGCGTCGTTTAGGGTGTCAGGTTACTGAGCAACAGGATGCTTGGCAGGCACTGGCGCCGACGTGGCGTTTTGATATGGCGATCGAGGAAGATTTGATTGAAGAGGTCGCTCGAGTTTATGGTTATAACCATATCCCGGACGTACCAGTCCATGCCGAATTAGTCATGGGGCAACACAAAGAAGCTGATTTGCCATTAGCACGCGTTAAAACGCTGTTGGTAGATCGTGGTTTTCAGGAGGCAATTACCTATAGTTTTGTTGATCCTAAACTGCAGGAATTGTTATATCCGGGGGAAGAGGCGCTGATGCTGCCTAGCCCGATTTCGGTTGAAATGTCGGCAATGCGCCTTTCGCTATGGACAGGTTTGCTTTCTGCCGCCGTGTATAACCAAAATCGTCAGCAGGCTCGAGTGCGCTTGTTTGAAACGGGATTACGTTTTGTGCCAGATGAGGAGGCCAATTTAGGTATCCGGCAAGAGATGATGCTGGCTGGCGTGATCACGGGTAATAAACATGAAGAGCATTGGGATTTGGCAAAAAATCCAGTGGACTTCTATGATTTAAAGGGGGATGTCGAGGCTATACTGGAATTGACAGGATTGTTGTCTGCAGTCCAGTTTAGAGCAGAGTTTCATCCAGCATTGCATCCAGGGCAGAGTGCCGCAATTTATTTGCAGGATGAGCGCATCGGTTTTATTGGTGTGATCCATCCAGAACTGGAACGCAAGCTCGATCTGAATACGCGCACTGTGGCGTTTGAAATTGAGTGGAACAAGGCTGCAAGCCGTGTCGTGCCTAGTGCGCGTGAGATTTCTCGTTACCCCGCAAATCGCCGAGATATAGCTGTTTTAGTGCCTGAAAGTGTTTCTGCAGAAGAGGTTATGGATGAGTGCAGGAAAATTGGCACAAATCAGCTAGTTGGCGTAAACTTATTCGACGTGTACCGAGGCAAGGGTGTCGCAGAGGGTTACAAGAGTTTAGCGATGAGTCTTGTATTGCAGGATATTGCCCGTACACTGGAGGAAGAGGAGATTGCTGCTATTGTCGCAAGATGTGTAGCAGCATTAAAACAGCGATTCCAAGCATCCTTGAGGGATTGAATTTATGGCGCTTACTAAAGCTGAAATGTCAGAACACCTAGTTGAAAAACTTGGCCTTAGCAAACGGGAGGCCAAAGACATGGTCGAACTTTTTTTTGAAGAAGTCCGCCGGGCTTTGGAGAATGGGGAACAAGTTAAATTGTCGGGTTTTGGCAATTTTGATCTGCGAGATAAAAATCAACGTCCGGGAAGAAACCCGAAGACGGGGGAAGATATTCCTATCACGGCTCGCCGTGTGGTTACCTTCCGTCCTGGGCAGAAGTTGAAAAGTCGAGTGGAACACGCCAATCCGAAAGGATAGGTGCTATTACGAGCTAGCGAGTAGTAACAGAAAAGGCCGCTTTGCGGCCTTTTCCTAATTCAGTGACTACAGAGATATCAATATGTCTGTCAGGCAACCATTGAGCGCCGCTTATTCTTCCGAATATGAAGGCATCGCTTGATATTCTCGCTTAACAATCAAGATAGCGTGATGGTTTTTATCACATGGGGTTGATCGCATAACCGTGTTTCACCGGATGCCGTTATTTTATTGGGTACCAGTGATAACGGGTTAGCTATCCCACTTATCCATGCGTCTGCCACGCGGCAGATATCGACAGTTGGAACTTGAGCGGATGCCAAGCGACTCCTTCACTAAATTACAGCAACAGCGTCAGCAGCGTGATAAGCGCTACTTACTGCTATTGGCAATCAGCCTATTGCTGACTTTTATATTGAGCTTATCACTGGGTGAACACTGGATCTGGCCTTGGCAGTGGTGGCAGGAGTCGGCAAATCTGTTTATCTGGCAAATTCGCCTGCCACGAACCTTAGCCGTCGTGCTGGTTGGCGGAGCGCTCGCCACTGCCGGTGCAACCATGCAGGCATTATTTGAAAACCCACTGGCAGAACCGGGATTATTGGGCATCGCGAATGGATCGGGCATGGCATTGGTATTAACCATCATGCTCGGCAATGGTCTGCTACCGGTAATATGGTTAAGTGGCAGTGCCATTCTCGGCGCATTGTTGATGACGATCCTATTATTGGCATTTGCCCGTCGCAGCCGGTTAAACAATGCCAATTTATTACTGGTTGGGGTGGCGTTAGGCATCCTGTGTAGCGCAGTCATGACCTGGGCGGTCTATTTCAGCTCCAGCCTAGATCTACGGCAATTGATGTACTGGATGATCGGCAGTTTCAGCGGCGTTGGCTGGCAACAGCGCTGGTTACTGTTGTTATTGTTGCCACTCCTGATCTGGCTAATATTTCAAGGTAATGTATTGAATTTTCTATCGCTGGGTGAAGTATCTGCCCAGCAGCTTGGGCTGCCCGTCCAGCGCTGGCGCAATCTATTTGTGCTGGTGATCGGCGGGTTGATTGGCATCAGCGTGGCATTAGCGGGCGTCATTGGTTTTATCGGCCTAGTGATCCCGCATCTTTTGCGCCTGAGTGGTTTGACGAACCAGCGCTTTTTACTACCAGGTTGCCTACTGGCTGGGGCGACCGGATTGCTACTGGCTGACATGATTGCACGTGTATCGCTGTTTGCCGCTGAATTACCGATTGGCGTGGTGACTGCCACGCTCGGTGCTCCTTTATTTATCTGGTTATTAACACGTTCTGGCAACACACTATGATGTCATCCCCTAATAATAAATCATCATCAGAGCAAAACGCGCACTCACAAACTGCCACTACACCCCTTCTACAATTGAATAATGCCGCAGTCACGGGGCGCTTAATGCCGATCTCGGCACAGCTCGATGCGGGGCAACGGGTAGACCTGATCGGTCCGAATGGCGCGGGCAAAAGTACCCTGCTGGCACATATCGCCGCTGTGTTGCCTGGTGTGGGGGAAATCACCTTTTTGCACCGATCGATCCAGCGCTACTCAGCGGCTGAGTTGGCACGTTACCGCGCCTACCTCTGCCAGCAGCAGGCCGTCACGCTACAGATGCCGGTGTTTCAATATCTGGCATTACACCAACCGGTAGGTGCTGAACCGCAAGCGCTAGAACAGACAATCAGCTATTTAACCGGCCGCCTTGCCTTGTTGGATAAACTGCAATACCGCTTAACGCAGCTCTCTGGTGGTGAATGGCAACGTGTGCGCCTGGCAGCAGTGTTATTACAGGTCTGGCCGAGTGTCAATCGTCAAAGCCGACTGTTGCTGCTTGATGAACCGAGCAATAGCCTGGATATTGCACAACAGATAGCACTTAATCAACTGTTGGCTGAATTTTGCCAGGCTGGCGGTGCGGTTCTGCTGTCAAACCATGATCTCAATGACACGTTACATCACGCAGATCAGGTCTGGCTACTCGCTGAGGGTCGCTTGCTGGCGACTGGAACCAGTGAACAAGTAATGGAACCAAATCGCCTAGGAGAAGTCTACGGCGTGCATTTTGAGTACAGTAAACGGCATCAGCGTTGGCTAATAGCAACCGCACTATAAATACTCACTGCATCATAAATACCCACCGAGTTATCAATAACCATAGAGTAATTATTGGTAATGTGGCCACCAGAAAGAATAAATTATTTATTTTTCAATAAGATTTGTTTTATAAATAAAATAATCTATCGCGTTATGAAACTATTGAGCTTGATGGTGTCATAGTTGGGAAGAAATTATGCCTGTCAAAATGATAAGGGGGTAGTCATGGAGCCATTCCTGCCTTTTTCACGCCCGGCAATTGGTGATGAAGAGATTGCGGCGGTAGAAAAAGTATTGCGTTCCGGTTGGATCACCACCGGTGCACAGAATCAGTACCTGGAAAGTCAATTCTGCCAGATTTTTGGCTGCCAACATGCCGTCGCGGTTTGTTCAGCAACCGCAGGTATGCATATCACCTTAATGGCGTTGGGCATTGGCCCGGGAGATGAAGTGATCACGCCGTCACAAACCTGGGTCTCAACACTGAACCTGATTGAATTGCTCGGGGCAACACCGGTAATGATCGATGTCGATCGCGATACGCTGATGGTCAGTGCCAGTGATGTCGAAGCCGCCATCACCCCGCGCACCAAAGCGATCATCCCGGTACATTACGCTGGTGCGCCACTGCAACTCGAACAGTTACGGCGGGTGGCAAAACAGTACCAACTCCCATTGATTGAAGATGCGGCTCATGCCGTCGGCACAGGTTTTAATGGCGAGTGGGTGGGGGCACAGGGAACCGCGATCTTCTCATTCCATGCCATTAAAAATCTCACCTGTGCTGAAGGTGGGTTGATTGCCACTGACGACGCGGCCTTGGCCGAACGCCTGCGCTGTTTAAAATTTCACGGCTTGGGCGTAGACGCTTTTGATCGCCAGATGCAAGGGCGCAAACCACAGGCAGAAGTGGTTGAACCTGGCTATAAATACAACCTCTCTGATATTCATGCTGCAATTGCAGTGGTCCAGCTAAAGCGTCTGCCAGAGTTAAACGCACGCAGAAAAGTACTGGCCGAGCGCTACTTGGCCGCACTGAAAGACTCGCCATTCCAGCCGTTGGCACTACCCGATTATCCGCACCAGCACGCCTGGCACCTGTTTATTATCCGCGTTGATCAGCAGCGCTGTGGTATCACGCGAGATCAGCTAATGGCCTACCTCAGCTCACAAGGTATCGGCAGCGGATTGCACTTTCGCGCGGCACACACACAAAAGTTTTATCGCGAACGCTACCCTGAACTCAGCCTACCAAACAGCGAATGGAACTCGGCCTGTTTATGTTCGCTGCCACTGTTTCCCGATATGACCGAAGCGGATGTCGATCGTGTTGTGGGTGCTCTCTTTTCTGCGCTGGAGTCAGAACATGTCACAACCTCAACCGATCAATAAAGTGTCGCTGGTGATCCCGGTTTTTAATGAGCAGGAGAGCTTGCCCGCTTTATTGGAACGCACCGGCAACGCTTGTAAAAAACTATCGCAAAGTTATGAGATTATCTTGGTTGATGATGGCAGCAGTGATGACTCGGCACAACTGCTTACTGCCGCCGCAGAGCAGCCAGGCAGCGCGATAATCGCGGTGCTATTGAACCGTAATTATGGCCAGCACTCGGCAATCATGGCTGGTTTTAACCAGGCAAGCGGCGATCTGGTGATCACCCTAGACGCCGACTTGCAGAACCCACCGGAAGAGATCCCGCGTTTGGTTGAGATCGCAGAGCAGGGTTACGACGTGGTTGGCACCGTACGTGCCGATCGTCAGGATAGCTGGTTTCGTAAAACAGCCTCACGGCTAATCAACCTGATGATCCAGCGCGCGACCGGCAAATCGATGGGCGACTATGGCTGCATGTTACGCGCCTATCGGCGCCACATTGTTGAAGCGATGCTGCACTGCCATGAACGCAGTACCTTTATCCCGATCTTGGCCAACACCTTTGCACGACGCACGATCGAGATCGAAGTACGCCATGCAGAACGCGCATTTGGCGACTCAAAATATGGCTTCATGAAGCTGATCAACCTGATGTATGACCTGCTGACATGCCTGACTACCGCACCGCTCCGGCTACTGAGTGTCGTCGGTAGTGTCATCGCGCTGCTCGGATTTGTACTGGCGCTACTGTTGATCATTCTGCGCTTGGCCCTAGGGGCAGAGTGGGCAGAAGATGGTGTTTTCACGCTATTTGCCGTGCTGTTCAGTTTCATTGGTGCCCAGTTTGTTGCCATGGGTTTACTGGGTGAGTACATCGGCCGGATTTACCACGATGTCCGTGCCCGCCCGCGCTATTTTGTGCAAAAAGTGATTGGCAGCCAGCCAATTGCCGACAGTCAGGAAAAACAATAAATGAAAGCGATTGTATTTGCCTATCACGATATAGGATGTGCCGGATTGCAGGCACTGGTTGACGCTGGCTATCAAATAGCAGCGGTATTTACCCATACCGAAGATCCGCATGAAAATAAGTTCTTCTCCTCCGTGGCACGTTTGGCGGCAGAACTCGATCTGGCGGTGTATGCACCGGAAGATGTTAATCACCCGCTCTGGGTTGAGCGCATTGCACAATTACAGCCAGAGATCATCTTCTCGTTCTATTATCGCAACATGCTGAGTGAACAGATCCTCGCGCTGGCTCCACAAGGCGGCTTTAACCTGCATGGTTCACTGTTACCCAAGTATCGTGGCCGAGCGCCGATTAACTGGGCGTTACTGCACGGTGAAACAGAGACCGGTGCCACACTGCACCGCATGGTAAAACGCGCCGACGCGGGGGAAATTGTTGGTCAACAGAAAGTGGCGATTGATGCGGATGACACCGCATTCACGCTACATCAGAAGGTATTAGCGGCGGCAAAAAACCTATTACAGCAGCAATTGCCGAAGTTAAAACAGGGCACCGCGACCTTTACGGCGCAGAACGAGGCTGAAGCGAGCTATTTTGGCCGCCGCAGTGCTGCTGATGGTGAAATTTTCTGGCACCACAGCGCACAACAGATCGATAACCTGGTACGCGCAGTGACGGAACCCTACCCTGGAGCGTTCAGCTATCTTGGACAACGCCAGTTGATTATCTGGCGTAGCCGAGTGTTAACTATCGAGCATGACCAACAGCCAGGCACAGTTTTGAGTATCGCACCGCTGGTGGTGGCTTGTGGCAGTGGTGCACTGGAGATTATTGCCGGGCAGTCGGAATCGGGCCTTTATCAGCAAGGGGCACGATTGGCGCAAGAGATGGGCATGGTGAGTGGGGTACGATTAGCGGCCAAACCGACCGGCACGAAAAAACGCAGAACACGCGTATTAATCCTCGGCGTCAATGGTTTCATCGGCAACCATTTAACTGAACGTCTACTGCGCGATGAAAAATATGAAGTCTATGGCCTGGATATTGGCTCCGATGCGATTAGCCGCTTTATCTCTGATCCGCGTTTCCACTTTGTCGAAGGCGACATCAGCATCCACTCGGAGTGGATCGAATATCACATTAAAAAGTGTGATGTGGTGCTACCACTGGTGGCGATTGCGACCCCCATCGAATATACCCGCAATCCACTGCGTGTTTTTGAGCTTGATTTTGAAGAAAATCTGAAAATTGTGCGCGACTGTGTCAAATACAACAAACGCATCATCTTCCCCTCGACCTCTGAAGTCTACGGCATGTGTGATGACAAACAGTTTGATGAAGACAGCTCGCGCCTGATTGTTGGGCCAATTAACAAACAGCGTTGGATCTACTCAGTATCAAAACAGCTACTTGATCGCGTTATCTGGGCTTACGGTGTCAAAGAGGGGCTAAAATTCACCCTGTTCCGGCCATTTAACTGGATGGGGCCACGCTTGGACAGCCTGGATGCGGCACGTATTGGCTCCTCACGCGCTATCACACAACTGATCCTCAACCTGGTTGAAGGCTCGCCGATCAAACTGGTCGATGGTGGTGCACAGAAACGCTGCTTTACTGACATCAACGACGGCATCGAAGCGCTATTCCGTATCATTGAAAACCGCGATGGCCAGTGTGATGGGCAGATTATCAACATTGGTAACCCGACTAACGAAGCAAGCATTCGTGAGTTGGCAGAGATGCTGCTAACCAATTTTGAACAACACCCATTGCGCCAGCACTTCCCACCATTTTCTGGTTTTAAATCGGTGGAGAGTAGCAGCTATTATGGACAGGGTTATCAAGATGTTGAGCATCGCACCCCGAGCATCAACAATGCTCGTCGGCTACTGAACTGGCAACCGACCATCTCAATGCAACAAACGGTAGCTGACACCCTGGATTACTTCCTGCGCACCACAGTCAATGAAGGGAAAGTAGAGTGAAAAAAGTCGGGCTGCGGGTGGATGTCGATACGTTCAGCGGTACGCGCGAAGGTGTACCGCATTTACTGGCAATACTGGAACAGTATCGGTTGCGCGCGAGCTTCTTTTTTAGCGTCGGGCCAGACAACATGGGGCGTCACTTGTGGCGCCTGTTACGACCACAATTTTTACTGAAGATGCTGCGCTCGAATGCTGCCTCGTTGTATGGCTGGGACATCTTGCTGGCGGGAACTGCTTGGCCAGGGCGTAACATTGCCCAAGCGCTTGGCTCGGTGATCAAACAGACACAGCAGGCTGGACACGAAGTTGGACTACACGCCTGGGATCACCAAGGCTGGCAGGCACGCGTTGCACGCTGGTCGGAACACGAACTGCAGCGACAAATTGCGCTGGGAGTAGAGGCGCTTACTGCCTGCACCGGGCAACCGGTGCACTGTTCTGCGGTGGCTGGCTGGCGTGCTGATCAGCGTGTGGTGGATGCCAAACAGCGTTTTGCCTTCCGTTATAACAGTGATTGTCGAGGTCGTTATCCATTTCGCCCACTGTTAACCGATGGTCAACCAGGTACAGTACAAATCCCGGTCACTTTGCCGACATTTGACGAGGTGATTGGCACTAGCGTGACAGTGAGTGGCTTTAATGACTACATTCTCGGGGCAATGGCACAAGATCAGGGCACACCAGTCTACACCATACATGCCGAAGTGGAAGGGCGTTCACAGGCACAACTGTTTGAGCAACTGCTACAGCGTGCCGCACAGCAGGGGATTGAATTCTGTCCACTCAGTGAACTGCTACCTGAGCAGCTTGACTCACTACCGTTAGGCCGTATTGTGCGAGCCTCTTTTGCTGGCCGCGAAGGCTGGCTTGGCTGCCAGGCAGAACCTTAGGGGAAAATAGATCCAGATGAAACTACTCAAGTCGGGCTGGCTGTGGCTGGTGGCCGCATTTTTTCTGCTGGCTTACCTGTTGCCATTGAATAGCCGTTTACTCTGGCAACCAGATGAAACACGCTACGCCGAAATTAGCCGTGAAATGCTGGCGCGTGGTGATTGGCTAGTGCCACACCTGATGGGATTGCGCTACTTTGAAAAACCGGTAGCGGGTTACTGGCTGAATAACATCGGTCAATGGTTATTCGGCGATAGCAACTTTGCCGTGCGTTTTGCGGCGGTATTGACTACCGGCTTATCTGCACTGCTGGTATTTGTGCTGGCATGGCTGATGTGGCGCAGTGTCAGACGCGGCTTGTTAGCGATGCTGATCTTCCTATCGATGCTGCTGGTGGTCGGCACCGGCAGCTACAGCACGCTGGACCCGATGTTCTCATTGTGGCTCACCGCAGCAATGGTCAGTTACTATCTTGCGCTGAAAGCCTGCACAGTGAAAGGGCGAATCACGGCCTATCTGTTGCTTGGCCTGGCTTGTGGCCTCGGCTTTATGACCAAGGGATTTCTGGCGCTGGCACTGCCGGTGCTTGCAGCACTGCCGATCGCCATTCAGCAACGGAAACTAAAAGCAGTGTTCTGCTATGGCGGCATTGCGCTACTGGCTGCGCTACTGGTCAGTTTGCCATGGGCATTGGCCATCGCAGCACGCGAACCTGACTACTGGCACTACTTTTTCTGGGTCGAACATATCCAGCGCTTTAGCGGCAGTGACGCACAGCACAAGGCACCGTTCTGGTACTATTTACCGGTGCTAATGGCGGGTGTACTGCCCTGGTTGGCGCTGCTACCGGGGGCACTGCTCAGTGGCTGGCGCCAACGTCAGCAACAACCCGAGCTGTTCTTTCTGTTCTGCTGGGTAGCAATGCCACTGATATTCTTCAGTATCGCCAGTGGAAAACTGTTAACTTACATCCTGCCCTGCATGGCACCACTGGCACTGCTGATTGCCCACTATGCGCAGCACTGCCAACAGCGAGTGTTAGTGTTAAATGGCATTGTCAATGCACTGTTTGCAACGTTAGTGATGGTGCTATTGCTGCTGAGCAGCAGTGGACTATTACCGTCGCTTGTGCTGTTTGCTGCTGATGAGTGGTCCAAACTACTGCGAGTGCTGCTGATATTTATCGCCTGGCTACTGTTTGCACTGCTTGCTAACAGAGACGCGGCCAAACGCTGGCCCTGGGCGGCGGCTTGCCCACTGATGCTGTGCCTGCTGCTAGGGCACAGCATCCCGCAGCAGATCATTGATGCCAAATTGCCACAGCACTTTATCCAGAGCCAGTTACCGCTGTTGAGTGACAGCCGCTATCTATTGAGCAACAACGTCGGCACCGCTGCAGCGCTTGGCTGGCAATTAAAACGCAGCGATATCCTGATGTTCAGCCAGCGCGGAGAGTTAGCCTATGGCCTCTCTTATGTGGATAGCAACAGTCACTACATCACCGACAAAGCATTTGAGAAGTGGTTAGCGCAAGCGCGTCAGCAAGGCAGCGTGGCGCTGGTACTGCAGTTGCGCAATCGGCAACCGCTGCCAGCCGGTTTGCCAGCAGCGGATCAGATCCACCAGCGGCATCGCTTAGTGCTGCTATGGTATGGTCAGCAACCATAATGGCCTATTTACTGCTGATAGTGGTCAGCCTGCTCAGTTGCGCCGGACAACTCTGCCAGAAACAGGCAGCACAAACACACCAATCACCGAGAGTGTTAGCGCTCTGGTTGGCATCGGCACTGCTATTAATGGCAATGGCACTGCTGCTGTGGCTACTGGTGCTACAGCAGTTGCCACTCAGCGTGGCTTACCCGATGTTGAGCTTCAATTTTGTTCTGGTCACTCTGGCTGCGCGTTACTGCTTTGATGAACAAACCAGCGCCACACATTGGTATGGTGTGGCATTGATTATACTAGGTATTTTATTAATGAGTCTGTCTTGATGGGTGGTTATCTATTGGCCGGTGCTAGCGTGTTGCTGGTAACACTGGCTCAGTTGCTGATGAAATGGGGAATGCAAGCATTACCACCACTCCCCCGGTTGCCGGCAAACTGGTCACTGTTCTCGGCTTATCCGTTGCCACTGACGGGTGTAATGCTGGGGATGCTGGCTTATGCCGTCTCAATGTTATGCTGGTTTTTTGCCTTGCGCCGATTACCGCTACATCGCGCCTACCCACTGCTGAGTCTCAGCTATGTGTTGGTCTATCTTGCCGCTGTCACACTGCCGGTGTTCGCTGAGCCACTCACCATATTGAAAACGCTAGGGACACTGTTGATCTTGGCCGGTGTCTGGTTGATCCACCGCGCCAGGCCTGAAACAGAGAAATAGCACTGATGCCACGGCTGTGGTAAGGTGCGGCTGTTTTGCAGGGTGCTAAGCGGGGTGCTGATCAGCATCGCTCAGCATCAACACGGGCATTCGGGTTAGCCGGGCTTGGTGGAAAAAGTGGCTAATCAACAGATAAGGTTTGTGGTAGAGAGTAGTAACATGCGGATATGGTGGTTATTAATCAGCGTCATGCTGTCTGGTTGTAGTAGCGATGTACCGGCCAGCGCACAACTTGCTGATCCTGAACAGGTCACTGAACAGTTGCAACAACAGTTACAGCAGTGGCAAGGCACAGTCTATCGCTACGGTGGTCTGGATCGTAACGGCATTGATTGCTCAGGTTTTGTCCATCTGACGTTTCGTGATCTGTTCAAAATCGATCTGCCACGTTCTACCGATCAGCAAGCTAAGTTGGGCAATCAAGTAGAACGCCATCAGTTAAAACCGGGTGACCTGATCTTCTTCAAAACCGGCAGTGGCAAAAATGGCTTACATGTCGGCATCTACGATCGGGATGACCAGTTTATCCACGCTTCAACCAGCAAAGGCGTGATCCGCTCCTCACTCAATAATGACTATTGGCAAAAAGCCTATTGGCAGGCAAGGCGGATTTAATGCGCAGCGCCAATGCAGTGAGAGAGCACTGGGGGATTGAGTCTATGCACTGGGTTTTGGATGTCAGCATCGATGAAGATGCCTGCCAAATTTATAAAAATAACGGCGCGACAAACCTCTCCTGTTTACGCTATCTCGGATTGAACATGCTGCGTTATATGCCGAACCTCCTCACTAGCCTCTTCAACCAACGTAAGCGTCCGGTAGCCTCACCTTGCCGCAGCGAATAAAGCCTTTCATTATTCTCGCCATCACATCCTCTGCTTGAGAATAAACCATGCCATACACCAAACAGCAAAAACAGCAGCATCTTGATA
>NZ_SBEF01000019.1 GCF_004011885.1 Serratia microhaemolytica
TGTTAAAAGAACATCGTCGCATTGCCACTCGCTCGGAGAAAACCGCCAGAAATTACCTTTGCATGCTTAAATTAGGCTCTGTTCGGTTGTTTTTAAAGCGGTTATTGGGTTAAGGGACACAGCCTAGCATCAGCTCAATTCAATCTTCATCCCCAATAGGATCCTCTAAAATGTCCAAACAACAAATCGGTGTTATCGGTATGGCGGTGATGGGCCGCAATTTGGCGCTGAATATCGAAAGCCGTGGCTATAGCGTCGCTATTTTTAATCGTTCCAGCGATAAGACCAATGAGGTGATGGCTGAACATCCAGGAAAAAATCTGGTGCCATATTACAGTGTCGAGGAATTTGTTGCCGGTTTGGAAGTGCCTAGACGTATCTTGTTGATGGTTAAGGCGGGGGAAGCAACCGATAAAACCATCTCAGCGTTGACACCGCATCTTGAGCAAGGGGATATTTTGATCGATGGTGGTAATACCTATTATCAGGATACCATTCGTCGTAATCGTGAGCTTTCTGCTCAAGGGTTTAATTTTATTGGTACCGGTGTTTCAGGCGGCGAAGAGGGGGCATTGAAGGGGCCGTCAATTATGCCCGGAGGGCAAAAGGCCGCTTATGAGCTGGTCGCGCCGATCTTGAAGCAGATTGCCGCTGTGGCAGAAGGGGAGCCTTGTGTTACTTACATTGGACCTGATGGTGCCGGCCACTATGTGAAGATGGTGCACAACGGTATCGAGTATGGTGACATGCAACTGATTGCTGAAGCGTATTCATTATTAAAGCAGGCATTGAATCTCACTAATCAACAGTTGGCTGAAGTCTTCAATGATTGGAATCAGGGGGAGCTTGGTAGTTACCTAATTGATATTACCAAAGATATTTTCACTAAGAAGGATGAGCAAGGTAACGATCTCATCGATGTGATCCTAGATTCCGCTGGTAATAAAGGGACGGGTAAGTGGACCAGTCAAAGTGCGCTCGATCTGGGAGAGCCGCTATCACTGATCACTGAGTCGGTATTTGCACGTTATTTATCCGCTCAGAAAGAGCAACGAGTGGCAGCAGCTAAAGTGCTGACTGGGCCTAATCCACAGCCATTTGACGGCGATCAGAAAGCTTTCGTTGAACAGGTACGGCGAGCGCTGTATTTGGGCAAAATTATCTCCTATGCACAAGGCTTTTCACAGTTGAGTGCTGCCTCTAAACAGCATAACTGGCAGTTGAATTATGGTGAGATAGCGAAGATTTTCCGTGCCGGCTGTATTATTCGTGCCCAATTTCTACAAAAAATTACTGATGCCTATGCAGACAATGCGCAGCTTGCTAATTTGTTGCTAGCACCGTATTTCAAGCAAATTGCCGATCACTATCAGCAGGCATTGCGTGAAGTTGTCGCTTATGCGGTGCAACAGGGTATACCAACCCCGACCTTCTCAGCGGCGATTGCCTATTATGATAGTTATCGTTCAGCAGTATTGCCTGCTAATTTGATCCAGGCGCAACGGGACTATTTTGGTGCGCATACTTATCAGCGGATCGATAAAGAAGGTGTATTCCATACTGAGTGGATGGAATGATGTTGAAGTTATAACCGACAATGGTGCGAGTGGGCAAAATTCGGTGGCCCACTCGCGTGTTATCCCTTACGGAATATTGACTGTGCCTGCGATGTGGCTACTTTTGATGACGCAGGCGCAGGCAGTCGATGACTTGGCTCAAATCCAGATTCTGATCTTGCAATAACACCAACAGGTGATAGAGCAGGTCAGCAGCTTCATCCTGTAGCTCTTGGCGGTTATGTACTGTTGCAGCTAACGCTGTTTCCACACCCTCCTCGCCCACTTTTTGTGCGATGCGTTTAGTGCCACTGGCATACAGCTTGGCAGTATAAGAGCTTTCCGGGCTGGCATGTTTGCGTTCAGCAAGTAGCTGTTCCAGTTGATAGAGAAAGCCTAAGTCACTTTGAGCCGGTGAGAAGCAGCTAGTAGTGCCTAAGTGGCAAGTAGGGCCAATCGGCTCAGCTAAAATCAGCAAGCTATCGTAATCACAATCAGGCGTGATGCTCATTACATTCAGGAAGTTGCCAGAAGTTTCGCCTTTGGTCCATAGCCGTTGTTTCGTGCGCGAGAAAAAAGTCACTTTTCCGCTCTGTTCGGTGAGTGCTAAAGCAGCCTGATCCATGTAACCCAGCATTAGAACCTCACCAGAAATGGCGTGTTGTACAATCACTGGCAGCAGTTGACCTGTTTTTTCCCAATTCAGTTGATTTCGTTGTTGTTCAGTTAACACAGACGGATCTCCACACCATGATTGGTCAGGAACTGTTTTAGTTCGCCAATATTGATGATTTGTTTATGAAAGACGGATGCGGCTAGCGCACCATCAACATGAGCATCATGGAAGGCAGCAAGGAAATGCTCCATTTGACCAGCCCCGCCAGAAGCAATCAACGGCACTTTACATACGGCTCGAACCAGTTTCAGCTGCTCCAGATCATAGCCGTTGCGTACCCCATCTTGGTTCATCATATTAAGTACGATTTCACCTGCCCCACGTTTTTGTACTTCTTCAACCCAATCTAGTGTTTGCCACTGTGTCACTCGGGTGCGTGTTTCATCACCGGTATATTGATTGACATGGTACTTTCCTGTGCTTGCTTCGTGCCAAGTATCGATCCCGACTACGATGCATTGCACACCAAAGCGGTCAGCCAGGCGGCTGATCAGTGTTGGATCGGCTAGTGCAGGTGAATTGATAGAGATTTTATCTGCACCAAAGGAAAGAATTTGCCCAGCCTCTTCACAGCTTTTAATACCGCCGGCGACACAGAACGGGATATCGATCACCTCTGCTACGCGCGATACCCAGCTTTTATCGACTACACGCCCATCACTTGACGCGGTGATGTCATAAAATACTAGCTCATCAGCCCCCTCTTCAGCATAGCGTTGTGCCAATGGCACGATATCGCCGATAATTTCATGGTTGCGGAACTGCACCCCTTTCACCACCTGCCCATCTTTGACATCCAGGCAAGGAATTATCCGTTTTGCCAACATGCGATAGCCTCCTTGACGTTGAATTTACCCTCTAGTAGTGCCCGCCCAACAATCACACCGCTGACACCGCTGCCACGTAGTTGCCTGATGTCATTCAGATTACCGATCCCACCAGAAGCCTGAAACTGGATTTGTGGGTAACGCTGGCATATTTCTTGATAGAGGGCGACATTTGAACCGTTCAGCGTGCCATCACGTGAGATATCGGTACAGAGCACATGTTGCAGTCCAAAAGGAAGATACTGCTCGATAATCTGTTCTAACGAGGCCTGTGAGTTCTCTTGCCAACCGCTGATAGCAACGTGTTTGGTTCCGTTGTCATCGATTCGGACATCTAGCGCCAGAACCATCGTTTCAGCGCCGTAACGTTGAAACCATTGCTGCACTAATTCTGGTTGTGTTACGGCGGTAGAGCCGATCACTACGCGTGCAGCGCCTGCTGCCAGTAGAGCAGTGACATCTTGTTCGCTACGAATACCACCACCAACCTGCACTGGGATAGTGACACCCGCCAGCAAATCGCGCAGTAGTGGGATTTGGCGTGCGCTAGGATCTTTAGCGCCGGTGAGGTCGACCAAATGCAGTACTTGAGCACCTTGTTGCTGATAATCTTGTAACCGTAGCAGCGGGTCTCTGCCGTAGTCGCGTTGTTGGCCGTAGTCGCCTTGGTGTAGACGTACTACGCTGCCGTCGATCAAGTCTAAAGCGGGAATAATCATGCCGACTACATCTCCAGAAAGTTTTTCAGTAATTGTGCTCCGGCGGTACCAGAACGCTCGGGATGAAACTGCACGCCGAAAAAGTTGTCTTTTTGCACGGCGGCGGTGAAGGTTTCGCCGTAACAGGTTTGCGCAATGGTGTTGGGGCATAATGGCATCGCATAACTGTGAACGAAGTAAAAGTAACTGCCTTGTTCAATGCCACGAAACAGACGATTGCCCGCTTGTGCAGTGACGCGGTTCCAACCCATATGGGGTAGTGGTAGGCCACAATCCAGCATCTGTTTCACTGGTGTATCGATCATACCCAAGGTTTTAATACCGTTACTTTCCTCGCTGCTTTCAGCAAGTAGTTGCATTCCCAGGCAGATACCGAGTACAGGCTGAGTACAGGCTTTGATGAGTGGGATTAACTCTCGCTGTTCCAGTTGGCTCATGGCTGCCTCGGCAGTACCGACGCCAGGCAGAAACAGCTTATCGGCACGTTGGATAATTTCAGCGTCACGGCTGACTTGAGGTTGATAGCCAAGTCGCTGTACTGCATAGGTCACAGAGGCCAAGTTGGCGCAGCCGGTATCCAAGATCACCACATTCATTACAGCACCCCTTTTGAACTGGGCAATGTGTTGCCCTCAACGCGAATTGCTTGGCGTAGTGTGCGGCCAAATGCCTTGAATAGGCTCTCTACCCGATGGTGATCATTCTTGCCTTTGGTTTTCAGATGCAGGGTACAGGCCATCGCGTAGCTGAGTGAACGGAAGAAGTGTTCCACCATCTCAGTGCTGAGATCACCAACACGTTGATAGTTAAATTCGGCTTTATACTCAAGATGAGGACGACCGGAAAGATCCATCGCACAGCGAGCCAAACACTCATCCATCGGCAATACGAAGCCGAAACGACCAATGCCGCGCTTATCACCCAAGGCGTTATTCAAGGCTTCGCCCAGCGCCAGAGCGGTATCTTCTACAGTGTGATGGTCATCGATATAGAGATCACCTTTCACTTCGATATCCATGCGCAAACCACCATGCGTGGCGATTTGATCGAGCATGTGGTCGAAAAAGCCAACACCGGTTTTAATCTTGCTGCCACCTTCACGATCGAGCCAAACCGCGACATCAATCTGTGTTTCCTTGGTCACACGATTGACACGAGCATGGCGATCGCGTTTGGTCAACTGCTCGGCAATCGCTGGCCAGCCTAAGGTTGCTGGCTGGTAGAGTAAACCTTGAATGCCCATATTGTTTGCCAGCTCGACATCGGTTTGCCGATCACCAATCACATAACTGTTGGCGACATCCATCACACCAGGTTGTAGATAGTTTTTCACCATGGCGATTTTCGGTTTACGGCATTCACATTGATCTTCAGGTTTATGTGGGCAGATCAAAATGTCGGCAAAATTGATCCCTTGTGAGCTGAGGATCTGCATCATCAGATTGTGTGGTGGGTCGAAAGTCTCTTGTGGGAAACTGTCAGTGCCGAGGCCATCTTGATTGGTGATCATTACCAGGGTAAAGCCGGCTTGCTGTAGTGAGAGTAGGGCAGGGATCACGCCTGGTTCCAGCGCCAGTTTGTCCAAGCGATCGACCTGAAAATCTTCTGGTGGCTCAGCAATCAGTGTGCCGTCACGATCGATAAAAAGAAATTTCTGACTCATAGCAGCTCCTAAGCATTGGGTAACAGATTGAGGGCATCAATCACACGTTGGCACTCAGCGCGAGTACCAATGGTGATACGCAAACAGTGCTGCAGGCCAGGCTGTTTATGTTGGTCACGCAGAATGATCCCTTGTTGCCAAAGCTGTGCAAATGCCTGACTGGAAGGTTTAAAGCGTACCAGAAGATAATTGCTTTCACTGGCAAATACTTGCTCGACGCAGTGACATTGCGCAAGTTGTTGCTGTAGCCAGGTGCGGTTAGTAATGATCTCACTGACGCGCTGGCGCATGGCATCGATACCGCTTGGGCTGAGCGCTTGTGCCGCGATGTCGGCCACCGGTGTTGCGAGTGGATAAGGAGCGATCACCTTTAATAACAGATTGATCACTTCCTGATTAGCGAGGGTAAAACCACAACGCAAACCAGCCAGTGCAAACGCTTTTGACAGCGTGCGCAGTACGACTAAGTTGGGGTAGTCGGCTAACCAGTTGACCAGCGAAGCTTGTGGGCAAAATTCGATGTAGGCTTCATCGATGGCAACGATCGCCTGTCCGTTGACGCTTGCCAGTAGCGAGCGTAGATCATCAGGGTGGATCAGATTACCGGTTGGGTTATTAGGGCTACAGACATAAATCAGTCGCACATTGGTCAGATTGGCGTTAATGGCAGCGAGATCGAGTTGCCAATCCGTTTTAGCCAGCACGGTGCGGCACTCAACGCCAAACGTTTCTGCACTGACCTGATACATGCCATAGGTGGGAGGACAGAATAGCACCGCATCTTTTCCCGGTTCACAAAATGCACGGATCAGCAGCTCGATGCTCTCATCAGCACCGCGACTAACCAGTACCTGTTGTGGTGAAACACCTGCATAAGCTGCATAACGCGCAATGACTTGTGCCGGTTGACACTCGGGATAACGGTTGAGTGTTTGTGCTGTGAGCTCAAATTGAGGAGCAGTAGGGTATTCGTTTGCATTGAGCCAAACATCGCCGTTGCCGCCTAACCGTCGTGCTGACTGGTAGGGTGTTAGTTCGCGTACCGCTTTACGTGCCAATGTTTCTATGCTCATGCTTGCTCCTTGAGTGCTGTGACACGGATAGTTACCGCATTTTTGTGGGCGTTGAGCTGTTCAGCTGTTGCCAGAATTTCAATAGTATTGGCCAGTGAGAGAAAACCTTCAGGTGTTAATTCTTGCACCGTCATCCGCTTCTGAAAATCAGCCAGTCCTAAACTTGAGTAGGTGGCGGTATAGCCATACGTGGGTAACACATGGTTGGTGCCAGAGGCGTAATCACCGGCTGATTCAGGCGACCAGTCGCCAAGAAACACTGAACCGGCATTGGTGATGTGTGCTACTAGTCCAGCAGCATTTCGCGTTTGTATGATCAAATGCTCAGGACCATATTGATTACTGATGGCAATACATTCAGCCAAGTCGCGCGTGACAATCAGACGGCTACAGTTAAGCGCCTGGCGTGCGGTGGCAGCGCGTGGCAGGGCAGCCAGTTGCTGCTCAACTTCACTCGCAACTGCAGCGGCCAAAACAGCATCAGGCGTTAATAAAATAACTTGTGAATCAGCGCCATGTTCAGCCTGAGAAAGCAGATCAGCAGCGACAAAGGCGGGGTTTGCGCCACTGTCGGCAATAACCAGCACTTCAGACGGGCCGGCGGGCATATCGATTGCGGCACCGTCCAGCCGTTGGCTGATCTGGCGTTTGGCCTCCGTAACAAAGGCATTACCGGGGCCAAAGATTTTGGCTACCCGAGGAACAGAAACGGTGCCAAAGGCCATTGCTGCGATGGCCTGTGCACCACCAACCTGGAAAATCTCTTCCACACCGCAAAGTTGTGCTGCGTAGAGGATCTCATCGGCAATCGGCGGTGGTGAGCAGAGTACCACGCGACGGCAACCCGCAATGCGTGCCGGCGTAGCCAGCATCAGTACGGTAGAAAACAGTGGCGCAGAGCCACCAGGAATATAGAGGCCGACTGAATCAATCGGGCGACTCACCTGCTGGCAACGAACACCAGGCATAGTTTCTAGCGCAATGTCTGGCAGCTTCTGGGCACAGTGGAAGGCTTCAATGTTGGCCAGTGCCGTCGCCATTGCCTGTTTGATCTCAGTGCTTAAGCGGGCACAAGCTTGTTCAATCTGTTCTCTGCTAATACGCAATTGATCAACATGGGTTTGATCAAAACGGGCACTGTATTCACGCAGTGCTGTGTCGCCGCGCATTTTCACCTGATCGAGGATCTGCCGCACGCTATCGCTGATGCTATCAGAGGCCGCGATAGCTGGGCGCATCAGCAGGGCAGCACGCTGTGCGGCATCACACTCAGCCCAATTAACGGTGGTATTGAAGCTTGGCATCGCTTACTCCATCATTTTTTCAATCGGCAACACCAGAATAGAACTGGCACCGAGCGTTTTCAGTTTTTCCATGGTTTCCCAGAACAGGGTTTCACTACTCACCATATGCATAGCAACGCGGCTTTCTGAGCCTGCGAGAGGCAGAATAGTTGGGCGTTCGGCACCGGGAAGTAAAGCGATGATCTCTTCCAGTCGTTCACTGGGTGCGTGTAGCATAATGTATTTCGATTCACGTGCTTGGATCACCCCTTGAATACGTGTCAGCAGACGGTCGATCAACTGCTGCTTGGTGGTGGGCATCTCACCATCACGCTGGATCAGGCAGGCTTTTGAGCGGTAAATAACTTCAACTTCACGTAAGCCATTGGCTTCCAGTGTGGCACCGGTAGAAACGAGATCGCAGATGGCATCGGCTAAACCAGCGCGTGGTGCGACTTCAACCGAACCATTGAGTAGACAGGATTTGAAATTGACGCCTTGTCTGTCGAGATACTGTTTAAGCAGGTGGGGATAAGAGGTCGCGATACGACAGTTTTGCAGGCTTTGCGGCCCGAGATATTCGCTGTCGAGCGGGGCAGCCAGTGATAAGCGGCAGCTACCAAAATCGAGACGACGCAGAGTGAAATAGCGCGGATCTTCGCCACGTGCTCGGCGGCTGAGTAGCTCCTCTTCAAGCACATTTTCACCAATAATACCCAGATCGACCACGCCATCCATCACCAGTCCAGGAATATCGTCATCACGAACGCGCAGAATATCAATCGGCATGTTTTCAGCAAAAGCGATCAAACGCTGTTGCTGCAAGTTAATTTTGATACCACAGCGGGCGAGTAACTCCTGGGAATCTTCACTCAAGCGGCCAGACTTCTGCATGGCAATCCGTAAACGAGTTTTATCCAACATAACATCCTCTATTTAATAGACTGAATCTACGTAAAATTTGTGTGTAAGTTCAAAAGAAAAAGCCCTCGGAAGTTATCTTCCGAGGGCTCTCTCTTAAATCTGCTATCTGCTAAGCGCCACTGGAAGATATAACATCGTCTTCCAGCACACATCGCCCGAAAGACTAATCAGGGTGATGGTGATGATGGTGGTTGAACAGAACGCAAATCATGTCATTTCTCTTTAAGTTAGGTCAGACGGTGCTGAGTTGCTGACTAGGCTAAACTATCTGCATTGTTTGATGCAACTTCTTTTTTAGCGAACGGCGTAATTTGTTGCAAGCGGAGCAGCGATTAAGCAGATTAGAGAGGCAGGCTAGCTGGATTAACAACCGACAACGGAATAGATTGTTAATCGGCAAAGTTTCAATGCTTGTCGTGCAGTTATCATAAGGGGAAGCCAATGAAAAAAATTTCTATTGTTGGGCTGGGATGGTTAGGGATGCCATTGGCACAATCGCTCATTAATCGAGGCTATCTGGTAGTTGGCAGTAAAACCAGCATTGAGGGCGTGAATGCAGCACGTATGAGTGGTATTGAGTGCTATCAGTTACAACTCACGCCACAGCCAAGTTGTAGTGCGTCAGAGCTGCAACAACTGTTACAGGTAGATGCGTTAGTAATCACCTTACCCGCTAGCCGCACCATCGAAGGTAGCGAGAACTATTTTCAGGCTGTCACTATGCTGGTGGATAGCGCGTTAGCATTTGCGGTACCACGCATCATTTTTACCAGTTCGACCTCAGTTTATGGCGTCACTAGTGGCATTGTGCGTGAAAACTCAGCGTTGCAGCCAGTGACCGCAGCAGCACGTGTATTGGTGAAGTTGGAACAGTGGCTACATGCATTGCCGGGAACATCGGTGGATATTTTACGTCTGGCTGGATTGGTGGGGGCTAAACGTCATCCAGGGCGTTTTCTGGCTGGAAAGCAGGGGGTGACTGGCGGTGCACTTGGTGTGAATTTAGTTCATCAGGATGATGTGATTGCTGCCATTGAGTTACTGCTCAAATTACCACATGGGGGGCACATCTATAATTTATGTGCGCCACAACATCCAATCAAACGTGAATTTTATCCGGCAGTGGCGAAACAGTTAGCGTTGCCACCACCCAAGTTTGCCGTTGAAGAGCAGCAACAAGCAGGGCGGGTGATCGACGGAATGCGTATTTGCCATGAACTCGGGTTTGAGTATCACTACCCTGATCCGCACACTATGCCGTGTGATGAGTGACTGCGGCAATATTGCCGCTCTGTGATCTGGGGCTCGATAATCGAGCCCCCGTGTTGATCGTGTTGTTGACCTGGCGGATGTTATATCTTGCTGCCCCAAAGGTCATACTCATCGGCATGATCAACTTTGATCTTGATAATGTCACCGACCTTGAGGTGATTTTCGCCATTCAGATACACCACGCCGTCAATCTCCGGTGCATCAGCCATACTGCGGCCAATTGCACCTTCTTCATCCACTTCATCAATCAGCACCCACAGTTCACGCCCTACTTTTTCCTGTAACCGCGCTGCTGAGATCTGCTGTTGTAATTGCATAAAGCGGTGGAAACGCTGTTCTTTGATCTCTTCAGGCACTTGATCAGGCAACTGATTGGCGCTGGCACCTTCGACTGGGCTATATTTAAAACAACCAACACGGTCGAGACGAGCGGCACGCAGAAAATCGAGCAGTTGCTGGAAATCCTGTTCGGTTTCACCCGGGAAGCCAACAATAAATGTGGAACGCAACGTCAACTCTGGGCAGATTTCCCGCCAGCGATTGATGCGCTCTAACGTGCGTTCTACGCTACCGGGGCGTTTCATCAGTTTGAGGATCTTGGGGCTGGCATGTTGCAGCGGAATATCCAGATAAGGCAGAATTTTGCCTTCGGCCATCAGCGGGATCACATCATCAACATCCGGGTAGGGGTAAACGTAGTGTAGACGCACCCAAACACCCAGATTAGCAAGTTGTTCACACAGGCTAACCATGCTGGTTTTCACGGGTTGGCCCTGCCAAAAACCGGTGCGATGTTTGATATCGACACCATAGGCTGAAGTATCTTGTGAGATCACCAGTAGTTCTTTAACGCCGGCCTCGACCAGCCGTTTGGCTTCATCCAGCACTGAGCCAATAGGTCGGCTGTCCAAGTCACCGCGCATTGAAGGAATAATGCAGAAAGTACAGCGGTGATTACAGCCTTCTGAAATCTTCAGATAGGCATAGTGTTTGGGTGTCAGCTTGACCCCTTGAGCAGGGATCAGACTGGTAAAGGGGTTGTGCTCTGGTCTGGGCACATATTGATGAACGTGTGACAAAACTTGTTCGTAGCTGTGAGGACCACTGATCTCAAGCACCTTGGGATGCACTTCGCGGATCTGATTTTCTTTTGCACCCAGGCAACCGGTGACAATCACTTTGCCATTTTCGTTCAGTGCTTCACCAATCGCTTCCAGCGACTCTTGTACGGCACTGTCAATGAAGCCGCAGGTGTTAACAATCACCAGTTCTGCGTCATCATAACGGGGAACCACTTGATAACCCTGATTACGTAATTCGGTCAGAATACGTTCAGAATCTACCAGGTTTTTAGGACAGCCGAGCGAAACAAAACCGATTCGCGGGGCGTTAGGAGGCGTTGTTTGTGACATAGCATAATCCAAAAAAGAGACGCGCGGATTCTACACAGACACACGCTGAAAGAACACCATTATCAATGATAATGTGACGACGTAGAGGCCACGCCGCCACTGAAAATTCAAACTCACTGATTAATCACAGGGAACGATTTTGATTGCTAACCCTCCTAGCGAGGTCTCACGATATTTGGCATTCATGTCCTTACCGGTTTCGTACATAGTTTCAATCACTTTATCCAGACAGACACGTGGTTCACTGGTTCGGCGCAGCGCCATACGAGCAGCATTGACCGCTTTTACTGCAGAAATCGCATTACGCTCAATACAGGGCACTTGTACTTGCCCGGCCAGAGGATCACAGGTCAGTCCTAAGTGGTGTTCCATGGCAATTTCTGCTGCGATACAGACTTGAGTTGGGCTACCGCCCATTAGCTCGGCCAACCCGGCGGCAGCCATTGAACACGCGACACCTACCTCACCCTGACAGCCGACTTCAGCACCGGAAATTGAGGCATTCATCTTATACAGCGTGCCAATCACGCCTGAAGCGAGAAAAAACCGACTATAAGAATTGGTGTTAACGGGGCGAATAAACTGGTCATAGTAAGCCAACACCGCAGGGATAATGCCACAAGCACCGTTAGTCGGCGCTGTCACTACACGCCCTCCGGCAGCATTCTCTTCATTGACTGCAAAAGCGAACATATTAATCCAATCGGTGACACTCATCGGGTCAGTATTGGTTTTATCACCGGTGACCAGGATACGTCGCAGTGCAGCGGCACGACGTGCAATCTTCATCGGACCAGGGAGCAAACCTTCAGTATTCATGCCACGATCGATAGCTGTGCGCATTACCTGCCAAACGTTAGCAAAATGTGCCTCGATCTCTTCTTTGCTACGCAATGCTAGCTCGTTCTGCATCACCAGGCCGGAGAGAGAAAGTCCAGTATCCTTACAGTGCTGCTGTAACTCTTGTGCAGAACGATAGGGGTAAGGAATGGCAACAGTGTCTGTGGCTGGTTGGCCAAAGTGCTCTTCATCAACAATAAATCCACCACCAATTGAGTAGTAAGTCTTGCTATGCAGCAGTTGTTCACCGGCATAAGCGCTGATACGCATTCCGTTTTCATGCAGTGGCAAATTGCTGTTGTGGAAATTCATACCTCCCTGCAGAGGAAAATCAACCTCATGTATACCTTTTGCTAGAGGCAACCGCTGCCGTTGTTGAACATCGTGAACAAAGGCGGGAATGCTATCAATATCTACATCGTGTGGCAGATTGCCAGCAAGACCCATAATGATGGCAATATCGGTATGGTGGCCCCTACCGGTGAGTGATAACGAGCCGTAAACATCAACCACTATGCGGGTTGTGTTGTGCAACTGCTCAGCGGCAATCAAATCATCAACAAATTGTTTACCTGCCTTCATAGGCCCAACGGTATGGGAGCTGGACGGGCCAATGCCAATTTTGAAAATATCGAAAACGCTGATCATATTCTCACTGCCTTCTTGATGTTAACGTTCCTTTACCTGCCTGGTGCAAGTAAAGGAGAAATGCCGGTGTCAGAACACCGGCTAACAGCCTGTCGCTAAGGTACTGTCAGTCTTGACACTGGCAGCACCTCCGTAGGCGAGGAGTGCGTACACTCTTCTAGGACAATATGGCAACTCACATAGCCGTATCGGACAAGCTTTACGCGCTATTAGCCAAACAGAGTATAGAGGATGGCTGACATCGCTATCAGTCCCATTAGCACGACAAACACGTTGCTGATATGACCGCTGTACTTACGCATGGCGGGTACTTTGCGAATAGCATACATTGGCATCAGGAACAGCAACATTGCGATCACCGGGCCACCGAGGTTCTCAATCATACCCAAAATACTTGGGTTCAGCGTAGCGACAATCCAAGTGGTGACCAACATAAAGATAGCGGTAATGCGGTTCAATTTACTGGTAGCGATGGTTTTGCCACGGCTCTTCATTGATTTGGCAATCATACCATTAAAACCTTCACGCGCCCCCAGATAGTGGCCGAGGAACGATTTGGTAATGGCAACGAAGGCAATCACTGGCGCGACATAAGCGATGTGTGGGTTATTAAAGTGGTTCGCTAAGTAAGAGAGAATCGAGATATTCTGCGCTTTTGCTTCAGCAAGATCGGCCGGTGACAGACTCAATACGCAACTGAAGACGAAGAACATTACGGTCAACACCATCATGATGTGTGAGTAAGAGAGAATGCGCGAACACTTCTTCTCTGCATGATCACCATACTCTTCACGTTTGGCGACCGCAAAAGCAGAAATGATCGGCGAATGGTTGAATGAGAACACCATCACAGGGATAGCTAACCACAGAGTGAGCAGCAGGCCATGTCCGATATCACCACCAGCACCGCTGATTGAGACATTTTCAAAGATCGCCATGTTCCAGTGAGGAACCAGATACAACGCCATCATCATCAGTGTAGCAACAAACGGAAATACCAGAACACTCATGGTTTTAACAATTGCTTGCTCACCAAAGCGCACAATTGTCATCAAGCCAATGATGAGTATCAGCGACAGTAAGGCGCGTGGTGGTGGCGTCATACTTAATTGATGAGTAATAAAGCTCTCTACAGTATTAGTAATTGCCACACTGTAAACTAACAATATTGGATAGATAGCGAAAAAGTAGAGCAAGGTAATCAGTTTACCGGCACTGATACCAAAGTGTTCTTCTACCACCGCTGTGATATCTTCGCCGGGATTTTTACCGGAGAGTACAAAACGGCAAAGGCCTCGGTGGGCAAAGAAGGTCATTGGAAAAGCAATAATTGCCATAATAATTAGTGGGATTAGACCACCGATCCCAGCATTTATTGGCAAGAATAAAACACCAGCACCGATTGCAGTACCATATAGGCCGAGCATCCACATGGTGTCTGATTTACGCCATGCAGTAGCAGGATCAGAGGGGGTAGAGGCACGAGTGCCAATTTTTGCTGAATCCATAAAACTCTCCGAGGTGTTAATTAAAAATTAAATAAATGTAAAAATAAAGAATGCCTAAATGTTTATTTTTAAATCAATAAGTAACCTCATCACAGTGGCAATCTCGCTCCGGCGTTAGCTTGGGGTTAAGCGATGTTTTTGTCTGAATTTACGCCTTTCATTAGAATTTATTGTCGTAAAATATAGATTAATGCAGAATAAACAACTGTGATCATGCTCTCAAATGTGATAAGTGTACAGAAAAATAAAATTAGTCATTTATATTCAGTTGCTTGCTGTTTTTTTTCGTTTGGTGATGCTTGATTTTCTTTTTATTTGTAAACTTTTATCTTGCTTTTTAAAACTTTTAATACAGATATGTCATGATTTGTGTGGTATCGTCAGTTGCAGTTATTGTTTTATTTTTAAATATGGTTTTTCCACTGTTGGATTGTTTTTTATCATGGGTAGCGTTGTGAGGGTGTATCAGTGGGGTATATAAAAATATTAGTGCGACGTTATTTTATCGATGCTACTTCAGCGATGGCATTAGGGCTATTTTCTTCACTTATTATTGGTCTTATTTTGTCACAGTTATCGCGATTACCTTATTTGTCTTTTTTAACTGACTATGCTGAAGTGGCTAAAATGCCGATAGTCGTTGGTGCGGCAATCGGTGGTGCGATCGCTTTCGCATTAAAGAATAATCCATTAGTAGTAATGACGACTATTGTTGTTGGTGCGTTGGGTTACAAATTAGGTGGGCCTGCGGGCGCTTATATTGCTGCTTTGGCTGCTTCTGAAATGGGACGCCTGGTTTCTGGAAAAACAGGAATAGAGATCATCATTACACCGTTTGTCACATTGGTTGCGGGGGGATTTGTTGCTCACTTGGTAGGGCCTTCAATTTCAGCAGTAATGAGTGCACTTGGTCAGTTTTTGATGCAAGCGACAGAGATTTCACCTATTGCGATGGGGATAGTGATTTCGGTTGCTATGGGCATGATTTTGACTGCCCCGATCAGTAGTGCAGCATTAAGCGTTACTATTGGTTTATCTGGCCTAGCGGGAGGAGCAGCAACAGTAGGATGTTGTGCCAATATGATTGGGTTCGCTGTGATCAGTTATCGGGAAAATCGATTGGCTGGTTTACTTTCGCAAGGGTTGGGGACATCAATGTTACAAGTGCCAAATATCGTGCGACGGCCACAGATCTGGTTACCCGTTATTTTAGCTTCTGCGATGTTAGGGCCACTGTCCACTAGCGTATTTAAAATGACTAACATTCCTGCCGGATCAGGTATGGGTACCAGTGGCTTGGTTGGGCAGTTCGGTACTTATCAGTCCATGGTATTGGAGGCCGGAGCGGATGCAACCAGAATATTTATCTATATGGCACTATTACATTTCATCCTTCCTGCAGTGTTAAGTTTATTTTTTGCCAGCACCATGCGAAAAGCAGGGTGGATAAAGGATGGTGATATGAAGTTGCGTGAGATTAATCAATAGATTGATCTCGTTTTTTATTTTGTCAATTAATCAGTGACATGGATTGATTGACTTTTAAACAGATGAAAAATCTCATGCTGAATCTTCTAACATCAAAATAATTCATCTGTAGAGTGCAGTTGCAACTAAATAAATTAACTATGACTCTTTTTAGATCGCGAGGTTAGTCTATTCCATAATAAAGAAAGTGTTTTCCTTTTGTAGCTTAAGCGAATGCTAGGATCCATAAAAAAACCGATACGATGGGTGATTTTTATTTTTTTATCAACAAGTTCATTCTGTTCTTGTGATGAAATCCATTTTGCGTACTTTAGTTTAAAATCAATCCAGTGACAAAGAATTAAATTGGAGTACTGAGCATCGAAAAATTGCTCCATTCTTTGTATGCAAATAAACAGGTTGTATATCTTCTCTTTGGAGGGAGTGCTGGATAAACTAGAGCTGTGCTTCAAGTAAATATAAGGAGATGTACGTGAAAAAAAGATGTTTTTAGCATTCAATAATAATTCTGGGAATACATAAAAATCCTCAAAACAAAATAAATCTGGGATGGGGGATTTATCAAACATAGAACGTTTGATAAATTTCCCTCCTAGATGTGCTTGAAAGTCTTTATGATGTAAAAAACATACAATAGCATCATGTTGTGATAATTTTTTCGGCCTTAATCCACACCAGTACATATCATCAGTAGTCGCTGCTGTCACTTCATGGAGTTTAGTGATTAGCATATCTGGAGTGTTTTTTATTAAGAATAAAATCACCTCTGTGAAGGATCCTTCCCTTAGTAAATCATCACTGTCTAGCATGGTTACATAATCACCCTTACATTTATTCATGGCAAAGTTTCTAACTTTTCCAGGGTTTTTGAAATCCACAGAAAAAAAGCGTGCTTGGGTTATATTATTAGAAAAATTGCTGAGAATGGCAGCGGTACCATCTTGTGATGCATCATTGACCAAAATAATCTCTGAGTCCTCCAATCTATCCCCTAAGGCGTTTATGAGACTAGAAAGAGTTTTGGGCAGAAATTTTTCACTATTATGGGCTGCTATGATAATGCTAAGTGTGGTTTTTTTACTCATTTTTATGATCCGCTTAATTTAACGCCAGTGTCAATCGATAGAATAATGATTGCTATTTTTTAAAATGATACAATTAAAAATTGTAGATGCTTTTACAGTTTATTAACTACGCCTAATGCATATTGGGAGATAACTCTCAAACAGAGATTGACTCTTCATCCCGGTAGAATAACAACAAAACAATAATTGAAATATAAGATATGTTAAACTATGTGGACATCATTAAGAACCTTAGCATAGGATGAATAATATTCAAATTGCTCATATAGATGCCTAAAACTAACTACTTAATAGACAGCTGCTACCAATCTCTTGTTGCATATCAATAGACTCAACAAACTGCTGATGCGTTTTTTCTTGGTAATACTCTGCAAGCGTTTTGCTGACAGTGATAGTTGATAGCCACTCAAACAGTTGTTCCAGATCTTGATACAGCGCTTCTATATCTTGGGTAGTCTGAAACGTCGGGCTACCACCTGGCATAAGCTCGGATGAGTGCAACATAAATTCGATATAATCATAATTGTTTGCAAGTGTGCGTTTAACTACTTGTTTCATTGAGTGTAGGTTGCGTCCATTGGGCCTTAGCCAGAGTGTCGATGGTGAGCGTTTTTTACCTCTGAGTGAGTCGACTCTTTGTTTTATGGTATTGAAAAACGAGGAATATTTATTGTGAATGCTCATTGGAACTTCTAATAGCGGTGAATTACCTGGTTTGGCAATATCTTTTAGATCAACGAAATAGGCATGGGATGGGAAGTGGCGATAGTCACTACCACCATGACCTTGTGGGTTTCCAACTGAGTATTGCCAAGTGACACCAGGGGTTACTGAGCAGTCAACCTGATAGCCATATTCGACCAATAAGTTTGCGTATAGTGCATTGAATGCCCAACGTCCAGCGCGATGGCTACGCATTTTAACCTGAAAAATGTCTTCCAGTAGTTTGGTAATGTGATCCACTTTGGCACGAACGAGTTCAGCAGGGTACTCGATCAAATAGGGCTTATAGCGCCAATCATTATCGGTTAATGGTGCTAAGGGAGGATTATTCCAGGCGTGTAGATGCATACCAATCTCGGCAGTTTGGCGTGCAATCACATCACGACCAAACTCTCTATATTGAGCATCCATCGCCATCTCATAATTCGTTAGATAAACCGGTTTGCAATTGTATTTTTCACACAACATCTGAAAACGCGGTAAAAACTGCGCGTTCAGGGTTGATGCATGTTGTTGATTTTGCCAAAGGTTATCACCCTCAGTATCGATGGTAATAATGAATGCGGGTTTAGTCATAAAAGCTCCTTCTTGGTATTGTCACTTATCTAATCAACTAGCGTCTGGCATTCATGATTCAACAGTGGCGTTGCTTGGTGCAATTTAACTAATTGAAAAATATTGTTTTATTCTTGTTGTCATTCTGTTGCCAACTGATGCCTAAAAATTCCACTAACGGAATGTGTTCTGTAGTTTTTGCGTACTGTCAGTATCGAAACCAGTGCTGCGATATTTACTGGGATAGGTAGTCAAATAAAATTTAATCGCGCAGGACCATAACGACAACGGCCAGTCTAGCATGGTTTTTTGAATTTTTTACCATTATTTATAGTGAGTTATGCTTATTAAAGGGTGGTGTGTAGGCTCTTTGTCTGTTAAAACAGGTGGAAGTAGAACAGTCTTTGAAGAGGATGGTTAGCAAGCGATGGTGTTATCGCTGGTGAAGGTGTTTGCAGATCTTCGTCTAACCGGTGACCGGACAGTTATTTTTGCTGGGGGTTTTTGAAATGAGGCAGAACCTGATACTATCAGCAAAGTAGCGATTGGGTGCTGCTTTGATTTGATTTTATTCCTACAAACGTGGTGATGACTTACTGCGTGGAGCATGCTTGCATGAAGGCATTTCGTTTGGCGATTGTCCGCCAAAAATACCGCCCAGACGGTGGCGCGGAGCGCTTTGTCTCCCGTGTATTGGATGCGTTAGGGCAACAGGGACTGGATCTGAATATTATTACGCGTGAATGGTCGGGTGACACGAATCCCCATTGGCGTGTCTATCTGTGTGATCCACTGAAGTTTGGTCGCATTAGTCGCGAACGTGGATTTGCCCAAGCGGCGAGAGCGTTGTGGCAGAAAGAGCACTTTGATCTGGTACAGAGTCATGAGCGGTTACCCGGTTGTGATATCTATCGTGCGGGTGACGGTGTGCATCGCCGCTGGTTATTACATCGGGCGCGGTTGTTGCCGGAGTGGCAACGCGGTTGGTTATTTATGAACCGTTACAACCGCTATGTGATGAATACTGAGCGAGCGATGTATTCAGCGCCCGAGTTAAAAGCGGTGATCTGCAATGCAGAGATGATCAAACAGGAAATTATCGAAGATTTTGCTGTGCCAGCCGATAAAATTACCGTTATCTATAATGCGATAGATAACCAGAAATTTTTACCTGCCAGTGAGCAGCAACGACAGCAGTTACGTACTCAGTATCAGATCCCATTACAGGCACGCTGTTTGGTTTTTGTTGGCTCGGGATTTGAGCGTAAAGGGTTAGCGGCAGCGATCCGTGCAGTGGCGGCGACGGGTAGTTACTTATTGGTAGTGGGTAAAGATAAGGCAGAGAAGCGCTATCGTTCACTAGCTCAGTCGCTTGGTTGTACTGAAAGAATTCGCTTTGTTGGGGTGCAAAAGCAGACACTGCCATTTTATCAGGCGGCAGATGCACTGCTGTTGCCAACATTGTACGATCCGTTCCCAAATGTGATCTTGGAAGCGATGTCCTGCGGGCTACCGGTGATCACCAGTACCACGTGCGGCGGCGCTGAATTTATTATGCCTGAGCGCAATGGCTTTGTTTGTGATGCCTTGGATATTGCTGCGTTGAGTGATGCTATCTGCGCTCTACCCGCTCAGACTTTCGATTCCAAGATGGCACAAGCAGCGCGCCAGCGCATTATGAGCGCCACACCTGAGTTGTTATCTCAACAGCTATTGGGCCTTTATCAAAAACTGTTAACAAAATGAAGCAACATATTCTTTTTATTATTGATGGATTACCTGGTGGTGGGGCTGAAAAAGTTACGCTGATCCTTGCAAAAGGGATAAGCGAACGTGGTTATCAAGTGACATTGCTATCGCTTAATCAACGACGGGACTATGATATTCCTGAAGGGGTTGACTATCTTGTTGACGATGATGTTTATCAAGGGCCATTACGGCGATGGCAGGAACTAAAGCGACGAGCAGCTTCACTTGATCGAAAGCTATCTGAATTGTTTGAACGAGTTGGTATTCCTGTTTTAGTGATCTCCAATCTGCATAAAACTGATCGGATTGTGGTGCGCTCGCAGAAATTGCGTGGCTGCAATGTGTGGCATTGCGTGCACGGTATGTTGGCACATGCCTATCTTGGTAATAAAACGGGATTGAACCGCTGGATAAAAAAGAAAAAAATCCAACAGGTATATAATAATCGCCAAGTGGTAGTGGTATCAGAAGCGGTAGGGCACGATCTTATCAAGCAGGTTGGCGTACAGCCATCTCGTTTAGTGACTATCTACAACCCGTTTAATATTAATGAAATTAAGCAAAAGTCACAGGCCGAGAATCCCTTTTCAGACCAAAGTTATATATTGCATGTTGGCCGTTTTCACTCAGTGAAACGTCATGACCGTCTGTTAGAAGCGTTTGCGATAGCTAAACTTCCCTGCAAACTCCTGCTGGTTGGACAAGGTGACGAAAAAGTTAGCGCTTTGATTAAACAAAAAATAGATGCTTTCAACCTTATTGATAAAGTCATAATGGCGGGATTTCATCGCAATCCGCTGCCAATCATTAAAGGTGCCGAGTTGGTGGTGCTTAGCTCGGATAGTGAAGGATTACCCAGCGTGCTGATTGAAGCATTAATTTGCGGTACACCGGTAGTAAGTACCAATTGCCCTGGTGGTGTTACTGAAATTATGTCAGGAGAGTTGGCAAATTATTTAGCCGAAATGAGCAGCGAATCACTCGCGCAGAAGTTGCGCTTAGCGTGGGATAAGCGGCCGTTGATAACACCTGAGTTGTATCAGCAGTTTGAGCAACAGCACATTATTGATAGTTACATTGCATTAAGTAAAAAGTAACTTGTTGACTGATAGGGTATGCTGTAAGGCATGGTCGTATTGGAGAGTATTAGGTAATGTTATACTCTCTTCAGCACCAACAAGTTTGGCATGCCTCTACCAGTGGGAATGACCGATGCCATAGCCTATCTAAGTTGCCATTAGTAAGAAAAATCCTTCACCATCAACCACTCACCACTAGCGGATAACCATGCAGTGGATGAGAAATGATCTGAACCGGATAGTGATAGATACCCTCAATTAGTTCAGGAGATAATACGACTGCAGGTTTACCATCGGCTGCAATTTCTCCTTGATGCAAAATAATCATCCGATCGGCATAGTGTGTCGCCAGATTGAGATCGTGCAGCACAGCAATCACTCCCACTCCTCGTTGAGTTAACTCTTTTAATAGCATCAATGTCTGCTGTTGATGAGCAATATCCAGTGCGGATGTTGGCTCATCCAGCAGAAGCATCGGCGCTCGTGGTGACTGAGCAACTTGGGTCAGGATCCTAGCTAGGTGAACACGCTGCTGTTCACCGCCTGATAATTGTGGCAACAATCGTTCAGCCAATGATGTGATGGCAAGTTGTGCCATATTGTCGGCAGCAATTTTTTTGATTTGATCATGAGAGGCATTGAGCGTCATTCCACCTAGTTCAACGACTTCACGCACCGTGAAATTGAAGTTGAGCGAACTAGCTTGTGGTAGCACGGCAAGCGACTTGGCTAATTCGGGTGCCGACCAGTGTTGTCTAAGTTTGCCGTAAAAAGAGAGTTCGCCAGCACAACGCAGCTCACCACTCAGTACTTTTAATAAGCTGCTTTTACCAGTGCCGTTGGGGCCTAAAATCACTGTCAAACAGCCGCTAGCAAAGCTGACGGAAAGATTGTTCAACACTGTTTTACCGGATAGCGAGAGCTGTGCAGATTGAAGTGTGATCGCCATTAGCTTAAGTATCCTCGTTGTTTAATTAACAGCAATAGAAAAAACGGAGCGCCGATGGCGGCGGTAATAATTCCAACCGGAATCTCTACTGGAGCGACTAGCGTGCGTGCCAATAGATCAGAGAGCAGTAACAGCAGCGCACCGAACAGCGTCGAGATTGGTAATAACCGTTGGTGTACTGGGCCGGTAAATTGGCGAGCGATATGCGGCACAACCAATCCAATAAAACCAATTACGCCTGCCAAAGCGACAGCTACCCCCACACCTAACGCACACAGTAAAATCAGTTGTCGCTTGAGTTGTTGTACATGAACCCCCAGATGTCCTGCTTCTGCTTCGCCTAATAATAATGCGTTGAGTGAGTTTGAGTAACGATAACAACAGATTATTGTTAGTGTCAGTGTGGCATACGCCAGGATCAGATTGTGCCAGTTAGCTCCAGCCAGAGAACCGAGACTCCAGAGTGAGAAATCACGCAGAGCCTGATCATCGGCGACGTAATTCAGTATTCCCAAGCCCGCACCCGCGATAGCACTGAGAGCGATACCTGCCAGCAGCATCATCGTTGTTGAACTACGTTGTTGGTAGGTTCCGAGACAATATACCGCAAAAGTAGCGAGGGCACCACCAACGAAGGCAGAGAGTGGAACGACGGTAAAGGTGAGTAACGAGGTTGTGGACAGCATCGCACCGACAATCACAATTGCGCAGGCCGCCCCGAGAGAGGCACCAGCAGAAACACCAATAATGCCAGGATCTGCTAATGGGTTGCGAAAAAGAGCCTGCATCACACTACCACAGAGCGCCAGTAAACCGCCGATGGCTATAGCCAGTAGGGTACGCGGGATGCGTACCTGACGAATAATCAACTGCCCATATTCTGGTAGATCAGTCATGAAGGGGGAGAGTGCTGCAATCACGGTTTTCACCGGAATATACATTGCACCGAAGCTTATCGAGCCGAGGATCAGCAGGCATAACAGCAGAGTGCTTGTGCCGATCAGCAACGACATCGGTAGACGCTGGGTAAGCAAAATTTGGCTTGAACGTTGCATGATTACATTACCGAGTTAGTGAACAGTCGATAAGGTCAGGGTCTGTTGTAACTGTTCGGCAAGTGCCAGGCTGGAGAGCCCAAAACCCCCTTGCAGTGCATAACTTGGCACCGAAATCACTTGTCGTTGCTTCACTGCCGGTGTTTCTGCTAACAGAGGATGTTGTGCCAGTAGCCCGGAAATGCCCCCTAACTGTTTAAAACTGCGCTCGGCGAGCAAAATCACATCGGGTTGAACTTGTAAAATGGCATCGATGGCAACTGTAGGATAATTCTTGCCGTAGTGGGCTAGCGGGTTGTCCAAACCGGCTAAACGAATAATTTTATCCACGGTTGTCTGTTGGCCAGCAACCGCAATTGGGCGCCCTTGTTGCAGCAACATAAAGATCACTTTACGTCGCTTGCCGCTACGCTGTTGCGTTAACTGTTGCCAGCGTGTTTGGACCTGGGCTTTGATTTCAACTGCTTGCTGCTGCCGCTGGGTGAGTTGTGCTAACTGATCAATTCGCTGGCACAGTTGATTGAGCCAGGCATACTCAGCATCGAAAGTTGTGCTGAATTGATCCACGCTCAGGTGTTTTTCAGTCACTTGTTTTTCATTAAATTGTTGCACATTAACTCCAGCCGAACGCAGCAATTGTAGAACACTATTTGGCCCCATCTCCTCAGAACCGACCAGATGTGTTGGCTTCAGCGCTAGCAAGCCTTCAGCCGAGAGTTGTCGCTGATAGCCAACGATAGGCAATGACTCCCCCTTGAGTAACTGCCTGCTGCTAACATCGACCGCGACCAACTGTTCGGCAGCATCTAATGCCAGCAAAATTTCGGTGATTGTTGAACCGATGCTGATAATCCGAGTCGTTGCCTGTACTGAGTTGACGATCAACATCCCACTCAGATAGAACAGCGTGGCAAACAGCAGATGGGTGAGTCTCATTTCGTCCCCTCGCGCATGATGATTTGTGTTGCTTCAATGTGGTGTTGCTGGAAAAACGCCAGCAGTTTGATCAACTTCTCAACGTGTGCAGTGTTATCACTGGCAACCACGATCGCTGATCGCGTCGGCGACTGAATGGCATCGAGCAGTGCAGCGGAGAAACTATGCCAATGCTCAAACAGGTGATCTTGTAGTCCCCAGAGATCACCGTCGGCAGGAATACTGACGGTCACTACTGCCGAAGGCGAGGTAGTTAACTGGCTAGTTGCAGTTGCTTCAGGAATGGAAACCGGCAACATTTGCAGGCGAATATTGGTACTGAGTAGTAAAAACACCATCACAATAAAGATGATATCCAGTAATGCTGTGAGATCGAGCATTGGTGATTTTAGGCTGGAAGTGCGGTAACGAATATTCATGGTTGAGTTCCTGGCGTGCATGGATCGCAGTGAGGGATAGATCGAGATCCCTGGTGTTGTGCAGCCTGTTCACTCGGCAAGCCAGCAAGCGATAAGTTGAACTGATTGAGATGTGATGCCAAAACGTCCAGTTGGTGCTGAGCCCACAGGCTGAAGAGTTGTGCACTCGCAATAGCGGGTAGCGCAATCAATAATCCGGCAGCGGTAGTCGCCATCGCCAACCCTAATCCGGCTGCCAGTTGACCAGGCGTGACAGCGGACTGGCTAACTGAAAGACGGTCAAACATCTCAATTAACCCCAGCACGGTACCCAGTAGCCCAAGCAGTGGAGCCAGTACTCCAATCAGTTGTAGCAGTTGGCTGCCAGAGAAAAACTGGCGGCGTTTTTTTTCTAACCACAAATTGACAGCCTCTTCGCGCAGTGTTTTATCAACCTGACGATAAGAGATCAGCAGACAAATTCCGTTAATCAGCGGGTGACGGTGAGGGTGGTACTGCTGTAGATAGTTGAGCAGGTAGTGCTCATCCTGCCAGTTTCGCAGAGAGAGAATACCGCGTGCTGCTTTTGCTGATCCGGAATGATGGAGGCTAAAAAATAACAGCCGTTCGACAATCAGGGTCAGCATCAACAGCGAAAGCAGGGTGAGTGGCCAACGCATCATACCCAACTGGCTATAGATATTGAGAAAAAATTCATTAAATGACATAACCACTCCTTTTCTTAATTCAGGGAAAAACGGACAGGTACTTTTAACTGTGCGGCGATCGGTTGCCCATTGGCACGCTGCTCCTTGAACTGCCAGCGCTGTACTGCCGCCAATGCTGCACTGTCGAGCAGGCTGAAACCGGAACTTCGTGCGATGGCAGAGTTAAGCTGTATGCCGTTTTCATCCAGCCAAATCTCGACAATCACAGTACCTTGTTGTCGTAGACGTTTTGCGGCAACGGGGTAATCCGGTGGTGTGGGCGGCACTTTAAACTGTGCTTTTTCTACCACTATCGAGCGCATCACAGCTTCCGAACGGTGTTGAGTGTTGGGTAATGCCTGCCCTGGCGTCGTGTTATTGATGTGATGTTTCTGGTGCGCGGCATCACCAACGCGTTCCTTTTTCTGGGAAGAGCGGGATTGCTGTACTGACGAAGTTGTACGCTTCGCGTTTTCAACCGGGCCTGTACTCGATGGTGCTTTGTGGCTGCTCTGTTGTTGCATTGACTTCTGTTTTAACCGTGAAGCACTAGCTTCTGATGGCGCTTCGGTTACTGGCTGCGGTGAGGCAAACGTTGTTTCTGCGCTCGGCATGGTTAAAAAATGCATGGCTATTGGCAGCGTAGTGATGGCAGGCACTCGCAACGGTTCGGCAATGAGATGTGAGGATGTTGCCGCGTGATAGCGGGTGAACCATAACAGCAACACCCCATGTATCAAGCTCGAACCCAGTAAGCAAATTAAATATCGAGACCACTCCCGACGATAAAGCAGAGACAAATTCACCTCCTGGATAGCGAAACTGAAATATCTACTGGCTAACCTGCAAAGTTGCACGTGCTTTATGTTGTCGACATGCATTCAGGTAAGCCTTATTGGCACATAATTGCAATCATCTTAATGCAAATAATTATCATTTGCATTAAATTATTTTTGTCATAAGATAGCGCCCAGTTAAGCAACAACAGCATATAAGGAGCGGTGTTATGGCGAATACCTACGATCACTCGATACGGGCTGCTGAGAGAGCAGTGAAGATAAAACGTAAGGTCGAGCAGATGTTGATAACCGATGCCAACACTCCGGTGAGTGTGATGGCACAACAGTTAGGCGTGAGTGAGGCAATTTTCACCGGTTGTTTACCGGCAGAGATGGCCAAATTTACATCGGGCTTACATACCGAAACGGTTTTAGCCGCGCTGCCTGCATGGGGCAACGTCACCACCATTATTGCCAATCAAGGCTCATTGTTTGAAGTAAAGGCGGATTTTCCACCAGGAAAAATGGCCAATGGTTTTTACAACTTAACAGGAGAACAAGGGCAACTTACCGGACATTTACGTCTAGACCGAATCAGTGAGATTGCTTTTGTCTGCAAACCTTTTCGTCATATGAGCAGTTGTTACATCGCTTTTTTTACTGCTCGAGGAGAATGCGTATTTAAGGTTTATTTGGGGCGTGATAAACAGCGCCAATTGTTTCCTCAGCAGGTAGTCCAATTCCAACAACTGCAACAGGAGCTATGCCGATGATTAATAAGACTCTACAACTACAGCAGCGTATTAGCCAAGAGATCTGCGCGTTTCGGGGCACTCGCCGCTCGCTCGAACTTGCCAGCATAGACAGTCATGGTATGCCTCATGCGAGTTGCACCCCTTTTGTCTATCAGGATGGCAGTTACTACATCTTAATCAGTGAGTTGGCAATACATGGTCAGAACCTGAAATATAACAGCCATGTTGGCATCTTGTTGCTGGATGATGAAGCAGACACCCAGGATATCTTCGCACGTCGTCGCCTCACCTATACCGCAATTGCTCAGCCGATTGAGCGGCAGAGTGACACTTGGCAAGTTGTGTTATCGGCATTACAAGCGCGAGCTGGTCAAACAGTTGCCATGTTAAGCACACTGGCAGACTTCAAACTGTATCGATTACAACCAATCACTGGGCGCTACGTCAAAGGTTTTGGTAAAGCGTATCAAATTGATGAAAAAGAGTTTCCTGGCATCACACCACTGGATGAAAGCAACATCAAAGGACATAGCCCACGAGTGAGTTAAGTTACCGAGTTGGTGCATAACCATTTGACTGGCAAGCGGAAAGGGCCGCTTGCTATACAGGTGTAAAGAGGAACGCAGCGTGTTGAACTATCGATCACATCTCTATTATTACGGGCTACTGTTTGGCAGTACCTTATCGACTAACACTCTCGCTAATGAAGAGTATTACCTTGATGAAGTGGTGGTTTCTGCGACACGCAGCGAACAGCGCGCACGCGATGTTGCGGGATCTCTCACTCAAATAGATGCCGAGACACTGAAACAAGCCATGGCTCAGGATCTGAAACAAGCGCTTAGTGATGAACCTGGTGTCAGTCTCTCTGGTACTGGTCGCTTTGGTCTATCAGGGGTAACCATCCGTGGACGCAGCGAAAACTATGTCAAAACTTTGGTAGATGGAATGCAACTGCCTAGCAGTTACAATCCGGGCGCTGACACAATGCGAAAGTATAACAATACGATAGAGCTTGATACCCTGGCGGTAATAGAAGTGAATAAAGGGCCAATCTCTAGCTTATATGGTAGTGATGCTCTCGCAGGAGCAGTGATTTTACGGACTAAAGATCCAGTAGATTTACTGGCTGAAGGGAACAGTCAGCATCTGGGATTAAACAGTAGTTACAGTAGCCTCGACAACAGTTTTAAAAACAGCATCGAACTGGCCAAACGTAGCGGCGATCTGGAAACGTTAGTGATCTACACCTATCGCAATGGAAGTGAACAGCAGACTCACAGTCATGCGGGGGGTATCGGGCCAGATCGTGCCAGTGCTGATCCGCTCGACTACCGCAGTCACAACGGGTTGATAAAATTCTACTACCAACTCAATTCGCAACACCGCGTTGGTGTCACGCTAGAACATTTTCAGCGTACACAACGGATTGAACGATTGTCACAGCAGGGCAGTAGGCTTGATTTGGCTAATTTAAGCTACCGCTATCGAGATGTCAGCGCCGAAGATAGCGACACACGCAGTCGGCTCAGCCTAGTTCACCATTGGCAAGCGGACAGTATGTTGTTTGACAACATCAAGTGGCAAGCAGGTTACCTGAGCAGTAGATCACAGCATGACAATTATGATCAGCTCGATAAATTGAGGCAGGAAGTGTTATTGAGCAGCGAGGCACGAAATCGGCGACGCACTGGGGAAGACAGATCTTGGCAAACCGAACTGCAACTGGGCAAACGACAGTTCACTCAGTTGGGTTCACAGCAATTCGTCTATGGTGCCAGCTATACCCACAACCAATTTTCTCTAGACTATAAGGATATTCATATGGATACAGGAGAAACTCAAGCCAGGATGGCGGAAGTGCCGTCAGCCAGCTCACAACAGTGGGGGCTATTTTTTCAGCATCAGCAAGGGCTATTGGATGAAAAATTGTTGCTGACAGCGGCACTACGTTATGACCAATATCAAGCAATGCCCGAAGCCAGTAGCGGTTATTCGAACGCAGAGGATGCTGCGCTGACAGCACGTTTAGCGGCACTGTATCACTGGAATGATCACATCAGCTATTACGGGCAACTTAGCCAGGGATTCAAAGCACCCACGATACAGGATCGTTACTATACCTATCAGATCGGGTCAGTACTGGAACCGAACCCAAACCTACAGGCAGAGCAAAACCTGGCTTATGAAATCGGCTGGAAATACCACAGCAATACCACAAAAGTCGCCCTCGCGGCTTACTATAACGATTACCGAAATTTTATTGAGGATCGCCTGCTATATCCGGCCGATCCGCGTCATAACGGCAAAGATGTCTGGACCAAGGTGAACATCGCACGTGCGCAAATTTATGGTGCGGAATTGAAGATCAATTGGCAACTGGCAGCATTACTCGGTGTGCCGACTGGCTTCAATAGCGTGCTGAGCTTAAGTTACAGCGCGGGCAAAGATCGAAACAGTGGTCAGGCGATTGATAGTGTATCACCGCTAAAAGGCGTTGCTCGACTGGCATATGATGCCCCGAATGGCTTATTTGGTAGTGCGGTGACGCTGACTGCGGTAGCGACTAAATCCGGCAATGACTGGAGCCACGCTAATCAGATCGACAATGCAGATGCACCAGGTTACCGCACAATTGATCTCACCGCTTATTATCAGCCATCGGCACATTGGCAACTGCGTGCGGGAGTATTCAATCTGACCGACAGACGTTATTGGGACTATATCGATTTGGTTGGTGTTGACCGGCAGGATGCCAGCCTACAGCGGCGCACTCAACCTGGGCGTAATTGGCAGTTGGCTCTGAGCTACCGCTTTTAACCAACAGATTGGTACATATGTTTAGTTTAGATAAAAATAAACTCTGCCGTCGACAGTGTCGAAAATCGGTAAATTGTGCTATTGATTAATGAGTGAAAAATGAGTGGAGTTAGCGTTACGCTTAGCGCCAAATCCAATATCCTCAATCGGATTGGCGCTTAATCGGTGAACGCCACTGTTTACCCTGACTGATTAACACACCACACAGTCAGCGTTATTTTAGTTGCCACTTTATTCGCTGTTTTGTCTTAAGGCAGTACGGGTAATAGTGACATACTGCGTACGTATTCTGTTTTTTGTGCGCGACCTGTGCCCAGGCTGGCTATGACAATTACCTCTACTGGGATAGGTTCTAAGTGTAAGTTTACTAGTGACAAAAAGCTTACTGTTGACGATAATCCCGTGCTTGATGATGACAACCGAATACCAATGAACCGTAGAGCGACGATGAAAAAACAACCGAAGAGATTTTACACAGCCTCATTGCCACTGATGACTTTTTTAGCGCCTGTGTTCCTTTGCTCCCCCGTGTTGAATGCTGCTGTCTATCCACCTGGCTTTGCCCTGCAAATTAAGGGGGACACGCCACCTTCTTATCATCCGGTTGATATGTATGATCATGGCGTGATGTTTATTAACGGTGATGGTGTCCCGCAAGACTTACAGCGAGGCAGGCACTGGATATTACGTGCCGCACAGCTTGGTTATCCGTTGGCGCAATACAGTTTGGGTATGATTTTTCAGCAAGGCGTTGGGATAGAGCCGAATGTTGACTGTGCGCGGCAATGGTTTCTGTTGGCCTCTCAGGCGCAGGACGAGATAGGCTATCAGGCAAAACAAGCGATAGCAGCATTGGATGTGGAACTATTAAAAAGCGGCAAACAGCGCCCCAAAATTTATCGTCCGCCAACACAGCAAGAGTGTGGGCAACTGCAACTTATCGATCCGGTGCAAGAGCAAGCCACTGCTGGCACAACACCGGACATTAAGTTACCCGACATCTCAGCAACTCGCCCGGTGTTGCCAATGCGTAACACACCCAGCACGCCATCCCCGCTCATCGCCAAAGAGGATATGCCTAAGCCGACAACGCCCGAGTTAACAAAACCGCCAGCCAGCAGCTCAGCACCGCTGACAGTGGCTGGTTCAGTGACGCAGAGCCCCCCGCTTGCTACGGCGCATAACCTGGGGGGTGAACTGCGAACTGCGCCCAAATCGCATTATACGCTACAACTTGCGGCTTCGCGTGAGGCTGATGACCTAGAACAGATTGCAGAGCAGTATGCGTTAGGTAATTATCTGGTTTACCAGACTGAGCGTAACGGACAGCAATGGTTTGTGTTAGTCTATGGCCAGTTTAAAAACAACAATGATGCCAAGCAGGGTGTTCGTTCGCTGCCAGAACCGCTGCAAGCAAAATCGCCCTGGGCGCGTCGGTTGTCACAAGTTCAGCAGGAGTTACAGGCTTCGCCTTCCTCCAGCAATTGATATTTAGCCTTAAGTGCTAAATCATAGCGACACTAGGCCGAGTGGCCATTAACCACTCGGCCTAGTGTCGCTATTGGTACATTCGGGTTAGAAAAAACTTATCAGTTTGCCCAACACGCGCGTAACGCACATAACATTATGGTCAATAAAAAACAAACGCTCATCGTCATTAACCTTTGCAGCTTTTTAGTGCTTCTGTATAGCCTGTCCATGCTGCCGCCAATGTTGATTGCTCTTATCTACAAAGAGAAAAGTCTATTCTCCTTTTTCTATACCTTAATTATTGCCAGTGTAGTGGGGGGGATCTGCTGGCAGGCCTCGCGACAAAAGAAAGTACAGTTACGCACCCAGGATGGTTTTTTAATCATCGTGCTATTTTGGACTTTTTTTTCCTTGATCAGCGCATTACCACTATGGATTGACAGCACGCTAAACATCAGCCTGACCGATGCCCTCTTTGAGGGCGTTTCCGGTATTACCACCACGGGTGCTTCAGTATTGAGTGATCTGAATGTGGTACCGAAATCGATCCTCTATTATCGTGCTCAGCTCAATTTTATTGGCGGGTTGGGTGTTATCGTATTAGCGGTAGCAATCTTACCGCTGCTTGGCATTGGGGGAGCCAAACTTTACCAGTCTGAAATGCCCGGGCCATTTAAAGAAGAGCGCTTAACGCCCCGCTTGGCAGACACAGCGAAAACACTCTGGTCAACTTACATGTTGTTGGCATCGCTCTGCACCATCTCGTTTCGAGTCGCCGGAATGTCCTGGTTTGATGCGCTTTGTCATTCTCTGTCAACCATATCGCTGGGTGGCTTTTCTACCCACAACGAGAGTTTGGGCTTCTATAACAGCGCGCCAGTGGAGATGGTTGCCGGTATCTTCTCGATCCTATCAGCGGTCAGCTTTGCACTCTATTTTGCTGCGGCACAGCGGCGCAGCCTGATGCCGTTATACAGTAATCCAGAGTTACGTTTCTTCCTGCTGATCCTGTTTATTGTGATGGCATTAGCCTGCATTCAGCTAGTCAATTCAGATCGCTACCCGGTAACCGAAGCATTAGTACACGGTTTTTTATTGACCAGTTCAATGATGACAGATAACGGCTTAGCGACCGGTGACTATGCTCAACTACCTGCCAACACGGTGATCCTGCTGTTACTGGCCAGTTTCTTTGGTGGGTGTGTCGGCTCAACCTGTGGTGGTATCAAAGCACTGCGTTTTTTGATCATGTACAAGCAGAGTCGGCGTGAAATTCATCAAATGCTGCACCCGAATGCGGTACACCTGATCAAAGTCGGCAGCACACCGATACAGGATCGGGTATTGCGCTCAGTGTGGAGTTTCTTTTTCCTCTATGTTTTCTTCAGCCTATTCTTCATGTGGATGCTGAACGTAATGGGATATGACATGATGACGGCCTTTGGCACCGTTGCTGCCTGCATTAACAACATGGGGCTGGGATTTGGTGAAACAGCCGCTGGTTTTGGTGGGCTAAGTGGCTCTGCGAAGTGGCTAATGTGTGCAGCGATGCTATTTGGCCGATTGGAGATCTACCCGATCCTGATCCTCTGCTCACGCACCTTCTGGCGTACCTGATAGAGTGCTCACCGCCCATAAGTTGTTGCCAGTTGCAGCAGTCAATTTGGGCGGTAGCGGGATCGGGCATCGATGACACCCGTAACAATGATTGAGGCTGATTACTGTTCCAATAGGCGCAGCATCTCACTCTCATCGATAATGCTGATGCCGAGCTGCTGTGCCTTAGCCAGTTTAGAACCGGCGGCTTCCCCAGCGATAACCAAATCTGTTTTACTGGAAACACTACCACTGACCTTGGCACCGAGCGCAACCAGACGCGCTTTGGCTTCATCACGTGAAAGCTGGCTGAGTGAACCGGTTAACACCACGATCTTACCGGCGAACGGATTATCCATTTCGGCAACGACGATCGGCACTGGTGTTGGCCAATTAATGGCGATCTCACTACCGGTCAACTCAGCGATCACTTGCTGGTTGTGAGGTTCAGCGAAAAAATTAACCACATGCTTCGCGACCACTTCCCCCACATCGGGCACCTGTTTCAACGCTTCCAGATCGGCAATTTGCAATTCCTCTAGCGAGATAAAATGTGCGGCCAGGTTTGCAGCCGTTGTTTCGCCCACTTCACGGATGCCAAGCGCATAAAGAAAACGGGCAAACGTGGTCTGCTTGGCGCGCTCAAGCGCTACCATCAACTTCTGTGCTGATTTACTTCCCATGCGTTCTAAACCGCTCAGAATAGTCGGTGACAAGCGGAACAGATCAGCCGGAGTTTGTACGTATTCCTTATCAACCAGTTGTTCAATAATTTTTTCCCCCATGCCATCAATATCCAGCGCACGGCGAGAAACAAAGTGCTTCAATGCCTCCTTGCGCTGTGCAGCACAGAACAGGCCACCGCTGCAACGTGCGACAGCTTCACCCTCAATACGCTCCACCTCAGAACCACACACAGGGCAGTGCGATGGAAACTGCACCTCAACGGCATCATCTGGACGGTGTTCAGCGATCACACCGACCACTTGCGGGATCACATCACCTGCACGCCGTACAATCACGGTATCACCGATGCGTAAATCGAGACGCTCAATCTCATCAGCATTATGCAAAGTGGCATTACTGACGATGACGCCGGCAACGGTGACCGGCTCCAAACGTGCAACCGGAGTGATCGCTCCAGTGCGACCAACCTGAAATTCAACATCGCGCAGTTGGGTTAACTGCTCTTGTGCCGGGAACTTAAACGCAGTGGCCCAACGCGGGGCACGAGCAACAAAGCCCAACGACTGCTGTTGAGCAATATCGTCAACCTTCACTACCACGCCATCAATATCGAAACCGAGTTGTGGTCGCTGTTGCTCAATGGTGCGATAGAAAGCCAGCACTTCATCGCTGCCTAAACAGCGAGAGACACGGTCACTGACCGGAAAACCCCAGGCCTTGAATTGCATCAGTCGTTGCCAGTGACTATCGGGCAATGTTCCCCCTTGACAGAGTCCAACGCCATAGCAGAAAAAGCTCAGTGGTCGCTTGGCTGTGATACGGGGATCGAGCTGACGTAGTGAACCAGCCGCCGCATTGCGCGGATTAGCAAAAATTTTGCCGCCACTACGTCTAGCCTGCTCATTCATCTGCTCAAAACCGCGTTGTGACATAAACACCTCACCGCGCACCTCCAGGCGCTGCGGAATGTTCTCCCCGATAAGGCGCAATGGGATAGCACGGATAGTGCGAATATTAGCGGTAATGTTCTCACCGTTAGAGCCATCACCACGTGTTGCGGCACGCACCAGCTCACCATCTTGGTACAACAGACTAACGGCGACACCATCTATCTTCAGCTCACAACAGAACTGCAAAGGTTGCTCAAGCTTCAGCCGCTCTTGTACCCGTTGAGAGAAGGCTAAAAAACCTTCCTCATCAAATACATTATCCAGCGATAGCATCGGCAGTTCATGTTGCACCTGGTCAAATGCGCTCAGAGGTGACGCACCGACACGTTGAGTCGGTGAGTCAGCAGTAATCAGTTCGGGATGAGCTTGCTCGAGTTCACGGAGCTGCTGCATCAAACGATCATACTCCGCATCAGGGAGCTCGGGGGCATCCAATACATGATAGCGATGTTCGTGATAACGCAACTGTGCGCGTAATTGGTTGATTGTCTGTTGAATGGAGGTCATAACGTTCTCTTAAAGAGAAAAACCTCCGTTCTGCGGAGGCTTTTCTGGTTAATGGGTGACAGTGGCGCTGGCAAGCGGATATTAGCGTGTTGGCAGCACTGACAGTCGCACACCACTAGTCAGCGGCGAGATTGTCCAGCACCTCACGGATTCGGGCCTTATAGCTCTCCAGCTTTTGCGGTGTCATCATCCGTCGCTGATCATCGAGCACCACACCACCGACATCATCAGCAATACGCTGTGCTGATTGCAGCATCAATTTAAAATTCTGATTGGCGTCGCCATAACATGGCACCACCATAAACAACGAGATACCCGGCGTGGTGAAATCGGCCATCATCTCAGGTTGAAAGGAGCCGGGTTTTACCATGTTCGCCAGGCTGAACAGCACAGAACCACTACCGGCCGGGCTGACATGGCGATGGAAAATACTCATCTCACCAAACTGAAATCCTGCCTGCAAGATGCTCTGCAACAGAGGTTCACCACCAATCATTCCGCCTGGATGAGCCGCCACATGCAAGATCAAAACGGTCTCTTTTATTTTTTCTGCCGCTACTGGCTGTGTGCTGGCCTGATCGATTTGAGCGACGTTATCTGACTGTTGATCATAGCATTCGAGCGAAGCCGCATCACCCAACAGGGGTTCGCGCGGTTCCGATTCAGTCACTTCATTACCGAGTACAGCGAGTTGTGGCTCCTGGCTACCAGAGACAGTATCCGATTGAACATCACTTTGCTGCTGAATGGCTACCGTTTGCAATACCGGCTGTGGGGCGCTGGGTTGCTCTGCAACGGACTCACTGCTTACCGATTGTGAATGAACCACAGCGGCAGGTTTTGCTGTGCTTGCTACAGGTTGGCGAATTACGCCCAATGAAGGCTCAGCATGTGAGCGAGCGGAAGAGATACGCACCTCTCCAACACCTTCGGCTGAGTCACTGGCTAACGTTGACTTCTGCTCTTTTTTTGAACGCTTGAGTGGGCGATCACGAAACAGTGATGAACGCTCCTTACGGCTAGTCCATAAACCGTGTAATAACAGTGCAGTTATCACGATCACACCAACAACAATCAATATAAGACGCAAATCTTGCATCATTGCTATCTCTAGTTATTCTACACATTGCCACAATGGCAAATTCTAAAGCTTTAGCCGCTAAAGTGACCGTGAACAGACATCAGCAACGGCTCCGGATATCTAACTCTATTGATCCACACCGATAAGTGCAAGCACATGCTAAAGTTTATACCAATACCAATTGCTATATTAGTGAGATAGTGAATTAAAGCAAAAATTTTTAGTCGCTATTTTTTCTTTTGGTATCCAAATGAAAAAAAGCGTCTTTTTAACCACAATCGGTAGGCGTGTAGCACGAGCGACGCTGGTAAACAGCATTGCCTGCCGTTAAACAGCCATCAGTGAGGTGAAATATGAACATTCTGATCACCGGAGCAACCGGGTTGATCGGCAGCTACTTAGTTCCCCAACTACTGCACTTAGGGCATCAACTGACGGTGTTAACCCGTGATGTGAGCCGGGCACGTAGCCAATTTGCGGATCGGGTGAACTATTGCGCAGCGCTTGAACAACTGACGCTGAATGGATTTGATGCAGTGATTAACTTGGCAGGGGAACCGATAGCGGCAAAGCGCTGGAGCCAACAGCAGAAACAGAAATTGTGCGACAGCCGTTGGCAGATCACGGAACGTTTGAGTCAGATGATTATCGCCAGTGACAGCCCACCGTCGGTATTTATTTCAGCCTCGGCGATAGGTTACTACGGTGATCAAAATCAGCGCATAGTGACAGAAGAGAGTGTGGCGAAACAGGAGTTTACTCATCAACTCTGCCAACGCTGGGAGGAGTTGGCTCGCCAGGCACAGAGTAGCCAGACACGAGTTTGCCTGCTGCGAACTGGCATTGTATTAGCCACCACAGGGGGCGCGCTGGCGAAAATGTTGCCACTTTTTCGTTTGGGCTTAGGTGGGCGGATCGGTAATGGTCGCCAATATTTACCGTGGATCCATTGGCAGGACATGGTGAATGGCATTATTTACTTGCTGACGCAGCCTGAATTGAGTGGTGCGTTTAATATGGTGGCGCCTACGCCGGTTCAAAACCGGCACTTTAGCCGCATTCTTGCCCTGGTGTTACACCGGCCACTACTGTTACCGGTGCCTGCTTTCGCGATCCGTTTGCTGATGGGGGAAGCAGCACTGTTGTTATTGACGGGGCAACGTGCGCTACCTAATCGGCTCAAAAAGTCTGGATTCAATTTCCGTTTTACCAACTTAACTGACGCGCTGGAACAGCTATTGAAATAGCGGGTATTTCAGCCGCAGCACTTCCTCGCTGTCCTAGCGGTCGGTGAGGGGGAACTCGTCGCGAACACGCCAGCGCCGTAAACGGTAGACCCATAACAGCACTTGCCAAAGCTGACGAAGGCCTCGGCAATTGATGATCATCGCACGGTAAGTGCCGCGCTGGAAAAATTCGGCGGTGATCTGTTGTTGTGCTTGCAACTCGGGTTCGCGTCTGATGGCATGACAAATTCCCAATGCCTCACGGGTGATCTGCCAAGGGAAAGCAGAACGAATGGCGATTTTTTTGCTATAGCGCTTATTTAACGCAGCCAGCATGTCAACAATTTTCATATAGTGGCGCTGATACTCCACATTAGCTTGGCCGACACGGGGCCGATTACTGATTGAGCGATCATGGATGTATTGACGATACAGCGGTTGGCTGAGGTATTTGACTCGCTGTGCGTTGAACATCACTTCCGTTGTCCAAGGAATATCCTGGTGATGCAAACCTGGCTCAAAATAGCACTGATGCTGACGAATAAACTCCAAGCGATAAACCGCGAGCCACACGACATGAATAAATCTTTTAGTCTGTAATGCACGTTGCAAAAACTGCGTTCCTGAAATGACTTCACTGTCCTGCAACCGCTGCTGAGGAATAATCAATGACCGCTTGCCACTGTTGGCAAAATAGCGCTCACCATTGCACTGCATGACATCCAACTGATACTGCTCAGCTTGTGCGAGTAGTGTGGAGTAGAGTTTAGGTGACAACAGATCATCAGCATCGGGAAAGGCAATATATTTTCCTGTTGCGATGGCCAAACCGGCATTACGTGCGCAGGAGACACCTTGATTAGTTTGATCAATTACCTGGATATGGGGGTATTTTTCAGCGTATTGATGTGCAACCTCTGCTGAGCCATCGGTTGAGCCATCATTGACCAGTATCACTTCTAACTGCTGCTGTTCTTGTGCTAATAGCGATTGCAGAAACGGTACAAACAGCTCGCCAGGATTGTGTACAGGCACCACAACGCTCAACATCGTTGACATAATCGACTCTCTTAATATAAAAAACTGGAAATTTACACTGGTTTTTTATCTTTAAAAAACAAATTTAACTATTTAATAGTTTTTTTATCCATTGCTAAGCAAGTAGCCCCGGTGCTGATAAATTATGTCAGGCAGAGCAAACAGGATATCAATCAGCACAGCAATCGCGTGCAGAAAGCGGACTATGTAAAGGATAGTCATCATTGAGTGATTATTGGCTTTATCTTGACTGCCAAGGTTGATAATGCTGCGTGGTTTGAGGCAACGGCGACAACAGTTAGTCAGTATCACTTTGATTTAATGAGGGTAGTGAAAGCTACCCGTTGGGAGACTGGAACAATAAGCGGGTAGGCGGCACGGCTTTTCGCTGCGCGTCATCAGAACAGCAATTTGCTGCTGTTCATATTTGTTCACGAGCGATAAGTTATTAAGCCAGACGACTCAACGAAGATGACTTGGCCAGCGCTGGAACAGATCTTCTGGCAGTTCGAGGCCAAGCTGATCAACCACACGATTCACCGTCTGATCGATAATGTCTTCCAGCCGCTTCGGTTGATGATAGAAAGCCGGGAGCGGAGGCATAATAATCGCACCCAACTCAGCTGCCTGCACCATCAAACGTAAATGGCCGAGATGCAGGGGTGTCTCGCGCACACAAAGCACCAGAGGGCGACGCTCCTTCAGCGTCACGTCGGCAGCACGGATCAGCAAGCCGTCATCATAGCCATTGGCAATACCAGAAAGCGTTTTGATTGAACAGGGTAAAATCACCATACCGCATGTTTTGAAGGAGCCGGAAGAGATAGCGGCAGCAATATCACGCACATCATGCACCACATCAGCCAAACGCTGCACATCACGCACACTGAGTGAGGTTTCCAGTGCCAGGGTTTGCCGGCCTGATTGACTGATCACCAAATGGGTTTCCACTTCGGCGACTGCCTGTAACACCTGCAACAGGCGCACGCCGTAGATAACCCCACTCGCGCCCGAAATACCGACGATCACTCTTTTGGTCATGATTTACGCTTCCGTTAAAAAACGAAAAGCACCAAAGGGGCAACCTCTGGTACTTTCCTGGGTACTTTATCGTGTTAATCTGTGGTTGCAGTGCTCACCGTTTTAACGATCAGCCTTCGTTATGCAACTCCAAATTTTCGGCCTCTGCCTGACCACGCAACGCCTTGGCGTCATCATTACGCAGTGCTTGCAGATACTCAAGATAGTCGTGATCAACATCCTGAGTGACATAGATGCCATTAAACACCGAACACTCAAATTGGGCAATATCGGGATTCTCTTCCCGCACTGCGGCGATCAAGTCCTCCAGATCTTGAAACACCAAACCATCAGCCCCGATCAACTGCCGGATCTCATCCACCTCACGCCCGTGCGCGATTAGCTCAGTCGCGCTTGGCATATCAATGCCATACACATTAGGGAAGCGAATTTCAGGCGCGGCAGAGGCAAGATAAACCTGTTTTGCACCGGCATCACGTGCCATCTGTACAATCTGTTCTGAGGTAGTGCCACGTACAATCGAGTCATCAACCAGCAGCACATTTTTGCCATGAAACTCTGCACGATTGGCGTTCAGCTTGCGCCGCACCGACTGACGTCGAGCCTGTTGCCCTGGCATAATAAAAGTACGACCGACATAACGATTTTTCACAAACCCTTGGCGATAGGGCTTATTCAGGATACGTGCAATTTCCAGCGCGATATCACAGGACGTTTCTGGAATAGGGATCACTACATCGATGTCGAGATCTTCCCACTCACGTGCAATCTTCTCACCCAGTTTCTGGCCCATGCGCACGCGCGCGCTATAGACTGAGATCTTATCGATAAAAGAGTCCGGACGGGCGAAGTAGACATACTCAAACAGACAAGGATTGCTCTTGGGGTCGCTGGCACATTGCTGAGTAAACAACTGCCCAGAGGTGGTGATGTAGATTGCTTCACCGGGAGCGACATCACGTAAAAACTCAAAACCGAGCGTATCTAACGCGACACTCTCTGAAGCGACCATATATTCACAACGGCCATCATCCAGCAGCCGTTTACCCATCACCAGCGGACGGATGCCATTCGGATCACGAAATGCCACCAAACCGTGCCCGATGATCATGGCAACACAGGCATAAGCGCCCCGCAACTGTTGATGCATCGCGCGAATCGCGGCAAAAACGTTCTCGGCTTCCAGCGGATAGTGTTGAAAACGGTCCAGTTCTGCCGCCAGCACATTCAACAGGATTTCAGAATCGGAAGTGGTATTGATATGACGACGTGCGCGTTGGAATAGCTGTTGCCGCAACTCATGAGCATTGGTCAAATTGCCATTATGTGCCAGTGAGATACCAAACGGTGAGTTAACATAGAATGGTTGAGCTTCAGAGGCACTGGAGCTACCGGCTGTCGGGTAGCGTACATGACCGATGCCCATATTGCCCTGTAGGCGCTGCATGTGACGGGCTTCAAAAACCTCTTTTACCAAACCATTGGCTTTACGCAAACGAAACCCGTTATGGGGATCGATGGTGACAATACCTGCGGCGTCCTGCCCACGGTGTTGAAGCACCGTTAATGCATCATAAATCGACTGGTTTACCGGCATAAAACCGGCGATACCGACAATACCGCACATGTTCTGTTTCCTCTCAACAGCAACTAACGCCCAGGTAGCTGGGCTGGCAAGAAGCTTGACGCATTTTGCAAGTGTTCGAAAAACCACTTGATAATATAGCTAAAATGGGGAATGAGGCGCGAATTCTGCCAATCTGAACTTTGTGACAGCGTAGTAAAACTATCGAGGAAGAACAGGATCGCCGCGACGATCAACACCCCGCGTAGAGCACCGAAACAGACACCCAACACGCGATCAGTACCTGATAATCCAGTTTTTTCTACCAGTGTCGCAATAACAAAATTGACTAATGCACCCACAATCAGCGTAGCGATAAACAAAATGCTGATTGCGATGCCATTACGCAGCAACTCATCCTGAAAATGGGTGAAGTAGGCGGCAAGATCGAGATAAAAGTGGCTGGCAACAAAGAAAGCAGCCCCCCAGGTGACCAGTGACAGTGCTTCTCGCACAAAACCACGGATCAGGCTTACCAACGCCGAAAATCCAATCAATGCGATGATGATGTAATCAACCCAAACCATGAATATACCTTTAATCACTTGATGTAGCGGGAGTGGTGTTCGTCAATCCAGAACAACAGAAACGATGATCCACCTGCAACGCCAAGTCCGTTCGGTATCTTCCTACTGCAACTCGTCTTGCATCCCATTCGCGGCGAATTCTAACAGAAAAAGAAAACGTTTGCGTAGTTGATTTATCGCACTGAGTGGCAAGTTACTTTGGTGATCGCGTGGTGCAAACGACACCGCACCCGCGATTGATAGAGACTATTGCCAGCGCGAAACAAGCAAACCACTAGGGCCAACTGATCACGGCGGTTGCTTGCGCAGTGCCATTACCGTATTGGCGTGATCCATTACTACACAGCACCCAGGTCAGTGGAATCGGATTGGCACCAACAGCAATATCACTGAGTTCGATCGGTTGATTATCAAACATAACCTGATTGCTATTGTTATCGTTACAATTGCTTATTCCAACTGCACGTATTGCACGGATCTCAGCCAACACATTGTCGGCGGTATCTTTCAACGCTAAGGTATCGGGTGTTCTTCCTTGATCACCGGCAAAGGCAAGATTAACGGTCGCACGATTAGTACCACTCCCGTTATCATTCACTGAAGCGCACTGAACATTCAGTTGTGAAGGATGCACCGCGATCACCTGCTTATCTGTGTTTTGATTGTTCACAGTACCAAAAGCAACGTTACTATCCTGAAACGCCAGTGTGCAGTCGGTTGGCGGACCGATACGGATGGTAGAAGGTGTTAATACTCGGGTATAGCTGGTATTGGCGCGTATACCAAAATAGATAGATGGAACAGCGACTGAGCCATAGGCAGCCTCTGGGCCAACATATAATGAAATTACACCATTGGCGACGGTTGCCTTCGGTAATGTTTTTTGCAACCTGGCTCCCGCCCATCGATCTGATGCTGACAAACACCAAGGTGTGGTTGACTTTGAATTATTACTAGAGAAAACGCCATTAGCACCAAACACTCCGGTGAGTACCGTGTAGGTGCTACTGGTCAGGCTTGAGTTAACATAGTGATATCCGGTCATGGTACCGGCCTCAATCACAAGCAACACATCGTTTGCTAGACGGAATCCAGTGACATCCTGGTTGGAAAGTTTGCTGAATGCGCTGGCTGCCAGGCAGTTATTGATCCCGGTAGTGCTTGGTTGCACATTACCGAAATAGGCGGCCCAGGCTTGACTGGGCAGTGTTGGCGTTACCCAAGCGCCGTCGCCAGGAGAGGCGCTGGCAGTGAAAGGCGAGCTCCAGACTTTACCCGAACCAGCGGTATAAAGTGTTGCCGGCACGCTAGCTGCGAATGCAGTGTTGCTGGTCAGCAGCAGCAGAGCCAAACGCAGAGACCATTTTTTATAAAAAGAGATAACCGCTGTATTGGCTAAAAAATCGCTTACTGTGCTGTGACGCAGCTCATCACTAATCGGTGCCTGGGTTGTTGACAGAGGATAGTTATAAGATATTTGAGTATTCATTATCCGCCCTAGGTTGTAATTAAACAAATTTGCCTGAAACTATTGTTGTTTTTTATTGTTTGTCGAACGTGCCGCCTAGATAACAGATAGACATTAGCCGACAGCCATGAACCTGTGATCACGGATTTTTGGTTAATAACTTATCCAGTACCTGGCTATCTTCAATTGCCATCTGGTCTTTGGTCATGGCTCAAAATTCTGTCTGCCCCAGCCTGAAACCACGTTTATCGGGGTAAACACTAAGCCAGACATATCTTGTTTATTTTTTAGTGTGCATGGGTTGACGAAAGATGAAATTTTAACCATAAAATGGCAGGGCTATTTACCTGCCATATCGCTTAGTCACCGTTTCTTAAAATATAATCCAAGCTGAATCCATTCTGCAACATTTTAAACTAAAAGTAAAATTTTAATTCCAAAAAATCAATACATAATGTTATATAAATGTTCTTTTTATCGGCTTTTTGACTGATTTACAAGCAGGTTACACTATCGAGCGGTATTAAACTGGCAATCACGCCAAAACAATCGGTGTGACAAACTGGCGGTGCGGTGCAAAACAGTACACAGCAAGATGAAGAGATTGGCTGCTAGCCGACAGCATTTTGGCCGATGTTGTGACAGAACAACATGAAATAACAGCGCAACATTAAACAAAGCAAAGAGAGCGGCTAAGGTGTGATAGCCGCTCTCTGATCATTGAACCCTATCAGGGCCAACTGACCGTTGCCACCGCTTGTGCGGTGCCGGAACCGTACTGACGTAAACCATTACTGCACAGTGTCCAGGTCAACGGGATTTCGGTGGTACCGACCGCAACGTTGGCAATGTTACTGCTGACATTGTTAAACAGCACTTGACTACTACTGGTAATCGAACAGTTACCGCTGGCTAACTGTTTGTCACCACGTATCTCGGCCAGTATTGATCCGTTACTGTCTTTCAGTGCCAACGTGTCAGTGGATCTGCCAGGCTCGCCAGCAAAAGCGAGCTTGAGGGTGACGCGATTAGTACCGTTACCGCCATCATTGACGACTGGGCACTGGATATTGAGCTTAGAGGATTCGGTTGCCAGCACCTGATTATCAGCGGTGACATTATTAACATTACCAAAGTGAATATTTTGGTCTTGAAAACCGACAGTACAGCTGGTGGGCGGAGAGATCCTAATTGACGAAGTATTGAGGATAGTATCAAAGTCAGTATTCACACGAATACCAAAATAGAGTGCAGGAATGGTGATCGAACGAGAAGGGGCATTTGGCCCAATATACAAGGCCACCCTACCACCATTCAGCGTGGCGCGTTTCAGTGTCGGTTCCAACCGAGCACCGGGGTAGCTGGCACTGTACTGATTTCCCACACACCAAGGAGTGGTCGATCTGGAGTTATTACTGGAGAATAGCCCCGTGCTTGCAAAGGTGGCGGTGGGGCTATAAGTGGTAGGAATATAATCGTCAGCCCATATCTTATGGTTACCGGTTATAGTGCCTGCCTCGATCACTAAAAGCACATCTTCAGCCAGCCTCAGCCCAGTTACGTTTTGATTGGAGAGCTTGTTAAATAGGCTACTGGCGACACAGCTATTGAAACCGCCGATACTTGGTTTCGTATGGGTAACATAGCCGCCCCAAGGTTGGCTAATGGATGTCGGGTTGACGAAAGCGGCGGAACCCGGTCCGGCTGAACTATTGAAATTACCACTCCAAACTTTACCCTGACCGGCATTATAAGGCCCTAGAGGTATAGTTAATGCGGCATAGGAGTGAGCGTTAGTGAGAGAAAGTAGCAAGCTAAAAAGGCATCCATATCTTTTAAGCGGTTTTCTGTTTTTAGTTGACTGGTCACTGCCTGCTGTTGTGATGTATTGAGCGAGTATGCAGATTTTCTGCTGTGGGTATCGACGATACAAAAAACTGTTCATATAACGACCTGGATCTTATAACTAATAATTTAAAATCAAAAAGATATACTTGTTTTTATAGTGCCAGATAAGCATCGGCTGAGCGTTATATTGTCAAATGTAAGAGGTTGTGTATAGTGTTTCAAGGCTGATAAATGGTTTTATTTTGTACTACATTAATATTGCAAGCATTTTAGTTATCGCGCAGCAGTCGCACACAGAAAACTAAAATTATGATTTAAAATCAACACCTTGGTTGACTTTAACTGGATTGAGCCAGCCTACAATCTGGGCTATCTGTCTGATATAAAAGACGACAGCAGCAATGGCTCTGCGTTTAACCGTGCTGGTATCATCGGTAACAGTCTCATACACAGAAGGGCAACTGAGACGGTGTTGATCAACCAAGCAGCCATCGTCTAGGCTATCGGCAACTGCACCAACACGCTCAGCGGATCTTCGTTGTGTCTACAGCAATCGATTGAGGAGGGCTTGACCACGACGGCTGTCGCCGTCGAGTAGGGTAGGGGATAATTCAGCAAAATGGCTGCTGACAGGCAGCAGCACATTGACCAACCAGTCATCACAATTGCTCGGCAATCAATTGCTAATATGCTGCATCACCGGTTTTGCTGGTCTTTCTGGTAGCACAATACCACGGCTGATCTCATCGGCAGCAAACGGCACTTTAACATCACAGCGATAGGTGGCTTGACGCAGCGGTTTATCTGGCGAAGTCGCTATTTTGGCAATATCGAAGTTAACCCAGCACTGGCGACTCACGCTCTCGCCCCACTTCACCAGCAAGGTGCCACTTTCAGGTAGCCCAGTCATATAGACCTGACCGGCATCACCGACAATACTGGCATTCTCCTCACCAGTGACCGCATCGGCCAATGCTGCTATTGCACCAAAAGGCACCACGCCATTACCGTGTTGCAGCGTCATCAAAACTTGATAACCAATACGGGTAGCGAAATTTGCTGCCACCACTGCACCTTGGGTTGGAATAACCGTGGTGTTGGTGTGTGCCACATCGGTTCCTTCAGGTAATGAACTCGGATCAATTGCGATATTATTTCTCATGTAATCAGAAAGATAAGGAATTACCGCATAACCGCGCCAGTCAGTCAGCTCGTTGGAAACCTCGACACCAGCAGCACCGGGCACCCGCACTACAGCGATCGACTCACCCAATGAGCGCGTTAGTGTCACGCCACCGGAATGAAGCACCAGACCACCACTAAGGTTGATATTAACCGACTGCGCTACATGACTGTGGCTATAACCAGTGCTCAGGCTACCCCTGCTGCCCTGGTAACCAATATTGAAGCTATTGCTGGTAGCCTGATCCTGATTACCCCAACTTTGTGAAGCGGAATAAGAGGCGCGTCCATCAAGCAGACCGCCAGAGATACCGGTCTGATAAGAAGTTTGTCCGCTACTATCACGCGTTGCTGAAGCCGTGGCATAAACTGATTGCAGATACTGAGCATAACCAAACACACTGAGCGGAATACTGACATTGAGCGACAACTGGCGGTTCTCAGGCCAGTTACCGTTACGATCTTTGATTTGATCGATACTGTAGTTGACGCTATAGCTAACGCCTTTAAAACTGTTGTTATAACCTAATGCCAGACCAGTTAATTTCTGTTCAGAAGCCCAGAAGTCATCGCGGGTAGCGCGCAGACTGACGGATCCCCAACGGCCCAACTGCTGGCTGATCTGGGTCTGGAAACTGCTGCGTCGACGCTGTAACGACCAGGGTGCGGCACCGGCAGTCAGCTCGAAATTTTTGCCATTGAACTCATTAAAGTTATAAAAATCGCGCGTAGAGTAACGCAGTGCTGTCAGGTCGATCGAGGTACCACTGGCGAGCATACTTTTCGAGTAACGGATACGGTAGGATTGGCCACTTTTGGCAGTTTCATCCTCAAATTTTGCTATCGAGTGTGTGACATCGGCAGAAAGCGCACCAAAATGGCTCAACGAGATACCAAAGCCCAAGTTAATCGCCTGATAGTCATTACTGCCCAACAGGCCACCATAAACGGTCACACCATTTGATAAACCATAAATACCACTGCCCATGGCAAACAGCGCTTGCCGTGACTGGCTGGTGATATTGCCGCTATAACGGCCGGTGACCACCTCATATTTCCACGCTCCGGGGCGCAACATGACCGGTAGCGAAGAGTAGGGCACCACAAACCGGCGTTCAGTACCATCCGCTTCGGTGATGGTGACATCATAGTTACCTGACAGGCCGGATTGAGGCAGACTATTGATATTAAACGGGCCAGGGGCAACATAGGTTTCATACATAATATTACCGTTCTGACGTACCGTAATACGCGCATTACTGTTGGCGATACCACTGATCGCCGGACTATAGCCGCGAAGCTGGCTAGGTAACATCTGCTCATTAGAGTTAAGTTTGACACCACGGAAATAGAAACCATCAAAAATATCGCCGCTGGTGTTGCTTTCACCTACCAGCAACGAAGAGCGCAGCTTGGCAATATCACGATAAAGATAGGTGTTAGAAACACGGGTGGTAACGCTATCGGATTGTGCATTTTTACCACTGTAGTTAATGTGTGCGTGAGTGATCGAACTGCGCAGACGCCACGGCCCTACATTGATACCAGCACGCACATTGGCAAACAGGTTGGTATTGGTTCTTTCTTGTTGATTATTATTGTTGTGACTGGCACTGATGTTGTAACTCATCATGGCTGCAGAAATGCCATCATCCCATTGACTAGGATCAACCACACCACGTAGCTCAGTACGCATGGCAATCTGCGGTACACTGACATCAAGACGCAACCGAGGTAAATCGATGCTGGTAGTTGCCTGAGGGATCAATGCCGCCAGATCGTCAATGATGCTCTGCTCTGACAACTCTTTGAACTCAGGCAATTGAGCAACATTCACCCCCCATTTTTCTAATTGAGCTGGCGTCAGTCCCGGCGCGATTTTTCCTTGACTGTTTTTCTGAAAATTGAGCGTGTACTGTCCTGCGGTACGATTGTTCACGAATACCGTCACAGTATATTCACCGGGCGCGATCCCACCAGGTAGCGCAAAAGGTGAGAGATCAACATTCGGTTTCACCGCACGCTTTACGCCAGGATCGCGTAAAAAGCTGGGATCGAAATAGTCTTCTGCCCAGGCCGGTGCCAGAGCGAGTAGTAAACAGCAGGATAATGACTGGCGAAGAAAATGTCCCCTTAAAGATATCCGCTGGCGAGGGGAAAAAGAAATTTTCATAATTAATCTACCTATCAAATTTAAGGCTGTAGGTTTATGGCATAGATATATCTGTTATCACCGGTTAAGGCGCTACAGCAATGTTATGAATTAACCAACAGAAACCGGCTTGCCTTGCAGTTTCTCACTGAATAGAGAAACAACGAGAGGAGACGTTCCAAGTGAATCCCGAAATGGCTTCTTAACTTCATTCAAATGCTATTTGATTAGCCTTATTTTACTGGCCTGTTATCTCTGGCTTGCCCTCATTGGCCGAGCTAATCAAACCGACTGGAAAGGCGGAAAATACTACCCGTAGCGCCAAACCAGAAAGCCATCTCACCGTTTATTACTCATAAACAAATCTGAAAGTGACCGTCGCATTGAGTGTGCCGCCACGCAGATTGACTCCGGTGACACAACTACCACAAGATAAGCGCGCCTCAAGTGTTAACGGGCGATTTTCCAGTATTTCAATCGGCTCCTCTGCGGTTGCTAATATCAATTTATCGAGATTATCAATCGCGTTATTCTGCCCTTGTTGCACCAGACGAATGCCATAACCTTTTGAATAGTCAGTAGTGCCCTCATTATTGCGAAACAGTGGAATACCCGCACTGAAACTATCACCAGAAACCTGAAGTTTCGGCACTAGCCCACCGGCACCGGCGCAATCACTAAAAGACAGCGTTAATAACTGCGGGTCAATACCGCTTTCTCCTGCCGCAATAATGGTGCTAGAGGAGATACTGTCAAATTGGATCGTGGCTCGGTCTACCATCACTGAGCAACTTCCACCGGTGAGGGTAGCAGAGAAATTAACCGTGGCTGATGCTGAGCCAGCAGCGTGAATTTGCGTTGCTTGTGTCAGTAATAACCCAGCGGTGAGCGCCGAAAAAATGCCACACTTTTGAAAATAACGATGCATTTTACCTCCTGGCGGTTTAATCAAAAGCAATGCTAAAGGTTAATGTCGCCTTGATTGCACCAGGGGTGACATTATTACTGCCTGCACGCACCAAACCGAGTAAAAAGGATTCATCTTGCACGGTATCAGCCACCGCAATTGGCGTAAGAGAAATTGGCACATTATTATTAATCGCTTTCGCTTCATCATAGAAATTGGCCAAGTCAATCGCCTCATTATTGCGACGAACCATAAAACCACTGCCAGTTGATAATGACTCTGCATCACGGAAAATGGCACTACTGCTATAAGGTGTACTGCCAGTGACAGTCAATTTCGGTGTGGTCGAGCCAGAACAACTCACGCTGGCGGTTAATGGCAATATCGCCACTGCACTGTTAGGTTTAAAATCGATGGCTTTATGTAGGCCAAACTCTAATACGCTGTTTGATAATTCGATTTGGCAAGTGCCATCAAAAATTTTGGCTGCGAAATTAACCACCGTCGACTCTGCAGCAAACAGCGCTGGTGGCGTAGACAAGCTGATTAACAGCAAGGCACCCGAACTAACGAACCGTGCCATAAAATGCCTCCGTTGCCCCGAAATCGTTGATCGCTTTCCACTCCACTTTGCCCTGTTGTGGTGCATTGATGTAAATCTTATGGCTGAAAGGGGCGATTAAGGTTTCACCGTCAGCAATGTTCAGTGATACCACGCTACCTGCAACATGTAGCGTCGACAGGGTAATGTAATACGGGGTAGGGTTATTCACCTTTAGCCCTTGCTCTGAGCGGGAAAACTGTAACATTCCCATCGCTTGACGTTGGGAGAACTTCAGTCCCGCCGGGCGATAGAACAGTTTGATCACGGCTGCGGTTGCGACTTTCAGCGTACCGCCAATCACTGGAGCTTCATTGGGAGAAAGTTTTTTACCTGCTGGCATAGCCAGGCTGCGGAAATAGAAAATGGACTCACGATCTTGGGGTAATTTGCCACTTCTCTTCATCACCAGAACCTGATTGGTGCTGCCAGGTTCCAAACGGAATAGCGCCGGTGTAACGACAAATGGCGTTTGTGTTTCAAGGCCTTGTAGATCCCGTGTTACCTGTGCTTTTACCAGATAAGGTTGTGGCGATGAGGCCGCACTGGTGACACCAACACTTTGGCCACGGGAATCGTTACTGGCGTGAAAAACAATCCTTGAACTATCAATAGAAATCCCTGCGAGTGCGGGGCCGCTCGTGGCGCCGCACAAGCTCAATAATACCCCGATTTTTTTTATCTTTTTCAACAGAGTCATTTCAGCCACTGCAAAGCAATAATATCAATTATCGAGGCGCCGAAATGGCTCGGCGCCAAACAGAGTTACTCACTTGCCCAGGTGGTGCTTGATGCGGTTTGAAATGGCACGACACGTGTTATCGGTCAATCAACACCACCTGTGACAGGCTGCTGGTGTTAAACCCAGCAAAGTCAAACTAGTTCACAATATAAGCAATGGTAATAGGGGCTTCATATGAACCGGCAGCGGGTGCAACAGTGGTAGAACCCATGCCAACGATAAACTGATAGTTACCCCCAGCAGCTTTGGTCACAGCCAGCGCAACACCGTTATCGACTTCGATCTGTGCTTTGGCGCTATCTTGGATCATAAACCCAACGCTATCAGCTTCATCAGAGACGAACAGCTTAGTGCTGTCAGAAGAAGCAACACCTTGAATAATTAGCGTACCGTTTTCATCAGCATCACAGTTTTCCAGTAAAACATCCAACGGCACCGCGCCGAGTTGGGTACCGGCAGCGAAATCACCTGATTTGTAAACACCCACGTTAAGCGACGGCTGACCATTGTTAGCGGTTACGTCACAGGTGGTATTGGTGATGATACCGGTCAGGATCACATCATCGGAAGGTGCTGCGGTTGCGCTCAGGCTGGTTGCAGCAAGAGTGGTGAGAAGTGCAACAGAAAGTGCATTGATTTTTAAAGACATAGTCATACCCTTGGTTTACATTAAAAAATAACTAACGATTAAAAAATAACTGCTCTCTAGCAGAAACTTCTTGCCAAACAGCGAACTGCTTGGAGCATGAAGATACTAAACGGTTGATTAACCGAAAAACTTTAATAATTTAGCTAACTTAGCTAGATTCTTTGTTAGGAGTTTATAAACAATTACTGAAAACTTAAAACTGTTATAAACTATTAATGACGGACATATTAATAGATGAATGATCTGGAAGTAAAGTGATTTGTGTGTGTTTTTCAGTTTTAAATGTTGTTATTTTTTGATGATTCAAAAGGTGAAATGGCTGATCAAGCGATTTTTTGTTATTTATCTATTTGAAAATAAAGAAAATACACAGTTTATTGCGCTGTTAATGTTCATAGAGGTTGAATCTACTAAAAAACAGCATGTTGTATCGCTAAGTAGTACAACTACGGTTGCTTGTTTGTTGAGGCTAGCCATCTGGAGGCGCGCATGACCAGTATGATACAGATGTGCTGTGGTTGTGCTTTATCACATTGTTATAACTATAAATTATTTCTTTGATTCGCCAAGATAGACAGCAATAAGCGGTGTTGTAGGTGATCGGGAGAGCGGAACGAAGGTGTGAACATCAGGCGTGAAACGCCGAGGCTGCCCGGCATAGAATTAAAAAGCTGGAGGGGATGCCTCCAGCTTAGCGACTATTTTTGGACTGATTTTTTGCTGCTGACGCTATTTAGCGTCAGCAATTAGCTTCGCTATTTGGCGTTACAGGAGTAAGTTGCCTGGCGCAACGGACGATCAGGTGAATTGCTCAGCGTTGCGACATTAAAGTTCACCAAACATTGGCGATTGTCTGTTTCGCCCCATTTCACCAGCAGCGTGCCGCTTTCAGGTAAACCGGTCAGATAGACTTGACCCCCATCGCCAACAATACTGGCATTCTCTTCATCACCGGCAGCATTCAACACGGTTGCCATCGCACCAAACGGCACCACGCCAGAGCCATACTTCAGCGTCATTAATACCTGATGACCGACACGGGTAGCAAAGTTCGCTTTCACAATCGCGCCGTGGGTTGGATAGACGTTAACGTTGGTTTGTGCCACATCCACCCCTTCTGGCAGTGAACTTGGGTCAATACCGACACTATTTCTGACATAATCTGTCAAGTAAGGTACCACCGCATAGCCACGCCAGTCGGTTCGCATTGTCTCGCCACCCACTCTGACATTCGGTGCTTGAGGAACATGAACCAGCGCCATCGATTCACCCATAGCACGCGAGAAAGTGACGCCACCGCCGTGAACCAACAATCCGCCACTGGCGTTCATGTTGACTGACTGTGCAGTATTACTGTAGCTGTAACCGGCACTGAGGCTACCTCTATTACCTTGATAACCGGCATTAAGGTTAGTACTGGTTGCCTGCCCCTGATTACCCCAGTTTTGTGTCGCACCGTAAGAGACACGACCGTCGAGCATACTGCCCATCAAACCGACCTGGTTCTGTGTACGGCCGCTATTATCATGGGTGATTGAAGCGGTGGCATACATCGACTGCAACTGTTGTGCATAACCAAAGACACTAAACGGAACGCTGACACTGAAAGAGATCTGACGATTCTCAGGCCACTCGCCTTTACTATCTTTGACTCGGTCAATGTTGTAGTTGATACCGTAACTGATGCCTTTAAAACTATTGTTATAGTTGAATGACAACCCGGTCAGAGAACGATCGGAACCCCAGAAATCATCGCGATTAGCACGGAAGCTAAACGAACCCCAATCCCCCAACTGCTGGCTGATCTGGGTCTGCAAGCTACTGCGACGGCGCTGTAATAACCACGGTGAAACACCTTCAGTCAACTGATAGTTGCGGCTGTTAAACTCACTGAAACTATAGAAATCACGTGTTGAATAGCGCAGCGCTGTCAAGTCCACTGTTGTACCGCTAGAGAGCGTACTCTTCGAGTAGCGTAAACGATAAGATTGACCGCTTTTATTGGTGTCATCTTCAAATTTGGCGATCGAGTGGGTGACATCGGCAGAGATTGCACCCAAATAGCCCAATGAAATACCGGTCCCCAAACTGGCTGACTGGTAATCGTTAGCGCCTAACACACCCGCATACAGGGTAAAGCCTTTTGGCAAACCGTAGACACCGGTTCCCATCACAAACAGCGCTTCACGTGAACTGTCGGTGAGGTTGCCATCATAACGCCCAGTGGTGAGCTCATACTTCCAGCCACCAGGGCGCAACATCACTGGCAGTGAAGAGTAGGGCACCACAAAGCGGCGCTGAGTGCCATCGGCTTCAGTGACAGTGACGTCATAGTTACCGGATAGCCCAGCCTGCGGAATGGTATTGATAGAAAATGGCCCTGGAGCAACATAAGTCTCATAGACCACATTGCCACTCTGACGCACGGTGATACGAGCGTTACTGTTAGCAAAGCCGGACACTGCGGGGCTATAACCGCGTAACTGCACTGGCAGCATCTGCTCATTTGATTTCAGTTGCATCCCCCGGAATGAGAAAGCATCAAAAACATCACCACCGGTACTGGTCTCACCGAGCAGTAAGGTTGATCGCAACCTGCTGATATCACGATAGAGATAGGTATTAGAAACACGAGTGTCCGATTTGGTGCTATCTGGCTGGTTAACGCGGCCACTGTACTCAATACGCGTGTGAGTCACGGTGCTACGTAACCGCCACGGGCCAACGTTGGCACCGGCACGCACGGTACCAAACAGCGTGTTAGTTTCAGTTTTATTGTTCTGACCAGTGTTAGTATTACGCCCGGCACTAAAACTATAGTTAGCGGTCAACGCAGAGATACCATCTTGCCACTGTTCAGGATCGACTACGCCACGCAACTCTTGCTGCATGGCAATTTGTGGCACGCTGATATCCAAACGCAAGCGAGGCAGGTCAAGCTTGGTTGTTGCTTGCGGTATCAATGTTCCGAGACTGTCGATCTGAGCATCTTTCGCCAGATCTTTCAGTTCAGGAACTTGAGTCACATTCACTCCCAAGGTTTCCAGTTGGACCGGCGTCAGCACCGGTTCGACTTTACCTTGAGCGTTTTTTTGGAAGTTAAGCGTATATTGTCCAGCACTGCGCTGGTTGATAAATACCCAAACGGTATATTCGCCGGGGGCAATACCACCAGCTTCAGAAAAAGCAGAAAGATCGATATCGGCGCCTTCGCCCATATCTTTCAGAAAGTCGGGATCGAAATAGTCAGCCGCCCAAGCGGGAGAAAAAGTTAGCAATAAGCACCAGGTTAGCGGGTGCTTAAGAAAATGGCCTCCCAAAGACAGAACATGACGTGGGGGGGAGTAAATTTTCATGGTTTTGTTACCCATCAAATGTGAGGCAGTCGCTTTGTTCAACGCATCAAACAGCATCAATATTTCGTCACCGTATCAGTGGCATCTCAGGCTGCATAAGCCATTGACTTGAACGTGTTAAGCCCCGTAAATAATCTCTGGTGCTGAAAATGGCTACGACGGATTAACATCTAGCCCAATCGAACTGATTACTCATAAACAAACTGGAATGTCACCGTGGCATTCAGATTGCCGCCGGTTAAACCAGGCCCTGGGGTACAACTGCCGCAGGATAAACGTGCTTCAAACGTGAGCGGCCGGCTTTCCAGGACAGAAATTGGCTCGTTAATATCAGCGAGCGCTAATTTATCAAGATGGTTGATCGCAGTATTCTGCCCTTGCTGAACCAAGCGAATACCGTAGCCTTGCGAATAGTCACTAGCCGCATTGTTATTACGGAACAATGGAATACCGGCAGTAATAGTGGTGCCGCTGACTTGAATTTTGGGGATTAAACCGCCAGAACCGGCACAGTCGGAAAACGACAGCGTCAGCAATTGAGGATCAATGCCGGTCTGCCCAGCAGCAATAATCACCGAAGAAGAGACACTATCAAATGGAATAGTGACGCGATCAACCGTGACATTACAGGTGCCACCAACCAGTGTGGCGGAGAAATTTACCGTGGCACTGGAGGAACCTGCAGCCTGAACATTATGAGTGACGCTCAGTAACAACCCGGCAGCAATGGCTGATAAAAAACGGCGTGATGTAGGATTATTGTGGTACATCTCATCTCCTGCGTGCTTAATCGAAAGCAACCGTAAACGTTAATGTGGCTTTGATTGCACCTGGGGTGACTGTCGTTGTTCCTGAACGTACTAAGCCAAGTAAAAAGGGCTCATCCTGTGCGGTATCAGCGGTGCCAATCGGTGAAAGCGCAACCGGCACATTGTTGTTAAGTGCGGCGGCTTCATCGTAAAAACTACCGAGATCGATGCTGCCGGTATCACGGCGCACCATAAAGCCAACGCCATTGGCTAATGAGTCTGCATCACGGAAAATGGCATTACTGGTATACGGCGTGGTACCGGTAATGGTTAATTTCGGTGTGGTTGCAGCAGAACAGTTGACTGTCGCAGTCAACGGCAGTATCGCAACTGTACCGTTCGGTTGAAAATCCATTGCCTTGTGCAAGCCAAATTGCAATGTATTATCAGAAAGTTGGATCTGGCAGGTGCCGTCAAAAATTTTGGCGGAAAAATTCACCACTGCCGACTCTGCCGCCCACAAGTTGCTGGAGAGCAGCATGCTTGCCATCACGATAGCCGCCTGCCGCTTAGCGTACTGAGCCATTAAATACCTCTACTGCACCAAAATCATTGATGGCCTTCCACACCACTTTGCCCTGACGCGGTGCTTTGGCATAAATCTGATTGCTAAACGGCGCAATCATGGTTTCACCTTTTGCGACATTCATCTCAACACTGGTGCCTGCGATCTGCAGGGTAGACAGCGTAATGTAGTAAGGTGTTGGATTGGTTACCTTCAGTCCTTGATTAGTGGCTGAAAACTGCAACATTCCCATTGCTTTGCGTTGTGGAATGCTGAATCCGGCCGGGCGATAAAACAGCTTCACCACTGCGGCGGTTGCCACTTTTAGCGTGCCACCGACAGCAGGCACTTCATTAGGCGACTGCCGATTCCCTGCGGGCATTGCCACACTGCGAAAATAGAACAGCGATTCGCGATCCTGCGGCAAATTACCTGCTTTTTTCATCACCAGAACCTGATTGGTACTGCCAGGCTCGAGACGAAACAGCGAAGGAGTGACCACAAATGGTGTTTTGGTGTCAGTGCCTTGGAGATCACGCGTGACTTGCGTTTTTACTAAATAGGGTTGTGGTGAAGAGGCGGCGCTAGAGACACCAACACCTTGGCCACGCCCATCGTTAGCAGCGTGAAAGACAACTCGTGAGTTGTCGATAGAGATCCCTGCCAGTGCTGAGGTGGTTGCCAGAAGCAATAGACTCAGTGAGACCCCTATCTTTTGGATAATTTTCAAGATAGTCATTTCCGTCATAGCAAAGGGAATGTATGAAAACGCCGGAATGATCCGGCGTTAGGGACGCATATCGTTACGCTGAACTTAGTTAACGATGTAAGCGATAGTGATTGGCGCCTGGTATGAACCTGCAGCAGGTACTGCATCAGTAGTACCCATACCAACGTTGAAGCTGTACTCGTTAGGACCAGCGCTGGTTACGCTGAAAGCAACAGTACCGTCGATAGCCATTTGTGCGTTGTTGCTGTCTTGGATCATAAAGCCAACGGTGTCAGCAGCATCAGCAACGAACAGTTGGCTGTTAGTTGCAGCAGCAGTACCTTGGATCAGCAGTTCACCACTCTCATCTGCACAGTTTTCCAGAGTAATAGGCAGAGTAACTGAACCCAGTTGAGTGTTAGGGGTGAAATCAGAAGCCTTGTAAACACCGACGTTCAAAGTTGCCAGGCCGCTGTTAGCAGTGACATCACAAGTAGTGTTAGTGATGATGCCCTGAAGCAGAACATCAGCAGAAGGTGCTGCGGTAGCAACCATGCTTACGCTGCTGATAGCAGTGAACAATGCAGCTGAGATTACGTTGGTTTTGAAAGACATAGTATTACCCTTGGTTTATATAAAAATTAACGAATAACAATAAACAACACTAATTTGCAGAGGGTACTCGCCAGATGACTTACGTCGCTAGAGAGGACATACCCAGTTATTACTGACCCTACAAAATTTCGTTTTTAAGCTTAATCGGTTAAGCAACGAAGCGAAGTCTACGGGGAATGTTAGAAGGTGTGAAATCGTTATAATCTATTAATGATGAGGCTCATGATAGGTTTTTAGCTCGATTTTATGCATTGTGGCGATATATTATATCGATATTTGGCAATAATACTGAGCATTTTCAATATGATTGGTTGGGCAGAGCGAGAGGCGCTGAAGCGTGCGCGAAGTAACGCCCGATCTGAATCATTAGGTGATTTAATATATTGATTTTAGTGGTATTTGTTGAATTTTGTAAAGATGAGTATGGTTATTACGCTGGCTGTTAGCATCAATAAGTGTCAGTAACCTTGTGCTGATCAATATCACATTGTTTCCTGAAAATTTTTACTGTTTCTGACACCGTGAAAAAGTAAAAGAGTAATGATTAACAGTGGCATATGAAGCAAGGCTCCTGCATTGGAGCCTTGGGGGGAGGATAACGATTTGATCTCAATATTGCTCTTGACGGGTAACAGCTATTCGGCCAGCACGCTCTGCTGTGGTGGCGAGACGACACTGATGGCATCGATCAGGCGCCATTTCACCTTACCACTGGCATTTTTAGGTAATGGATAACTGTGTTGGCCAAATGGCGGTAGCCAGTTGGCCAGTTCGCTACCGGCTACTTCTTTGTCGCCAACGGATAATGAATAGAAGGTAATATAGAAAGGTGTACTGTTGGTGACAGTAAGCTGGTCACCACGTTTTTGAAAACGCAATTTTTTTGCCAAATATTCAATATCATCACTGGGCAAACCGATCGGACGGTAGAACATCTTCAGGTTATTCTGCATTGCCAGTATCAGCCGTGCCTCTTCTGCTGCGGGAGCCTGGCTAGGGATCGCTTTCAAGCTGAGGATAAACACTGACTCACGGTCTTTGGGCAGTTCATCGCGGGTAAGACGAATCAATAAGCTTAAATCTTCATTAGGTTCAATGCGTTGCAGTGGCGGTAGCACAATGAATGGCACATCACTCGGTACTTCACTGCTCTCCGCTGCTGCGCTGTTCCAAGGCAAAACCCGTGACTGTAATAAGTAAGGGATAGTGGTGTTGTTGGTCACCTTGAAGGTGATGCCATTTTTTTCCGCCGCAGAGTAAAGCACCCGGGTCGACTGTAACGTGATCCCCTTCTTCTCTTGTAGGCTGGCAGCAGATGCCACCAAAGGGATTGCTGAAGCGATCAATAGCAACAGTGCGGCTACTGCAACGGGAAAGACAAGCCGCATCGATTTAAGGGAAGAGGATTGTTTTAACAACATGACAACTCCTTATTGGCTTAACGTGGCATGGTATTCACTACTTTCGCCACCAAAATCAGTAATAACAGTCCAAGTCACTTTTTGTGCCTGACCGGTGATTAGCGCATTTTTCAGCGGATAGTGCTGTGTTGAAAAGGGAGAAACCATAGCACCAATCTCACGTACATCGATCGCTTTACCATCCAGTTTTACTCTTGCCAGCGTGACAAAGTAGGGCGTTGGATTATGAACCCGCAACTGCCCGCCACTGTGTTGAAATGTGAGTCTTCTTGCCGCAGTCTGAACCGGTTCTTTAAGGCCAGCAGGGCGATAGAAGAGTTTAATAATTGACTGAATACCGACTGAAACCTGAGCCGCAACATCATTGCCCTGATCTTCATTCATTTTGGGTGAAGAAGGGATCGCCAACAGGCTGAGATAAAAAACGGATTCACGATCAGTAGGAAGTGCGCTGGTACCATTACGTACCACCAACACAGAACTCTGGCTCTGCGGCTCCATACGGAACAGAGGCGGGGTGATCATAAACGGTTGAGCGGCACGATTTTGTGCATCAGCCGGATTCGGGCTGGCGAGTACGCTGGATTTAATCAGATAAACGCGATCGCTCTGGTTGTTGATTGTTGCTTTGGCATTCTGGTCTTTAGCATTAAAAATAACCCGTGTCTGTTGCAGTTGCAGCCCACCACCTGCGGCTTGTAACTGATTGGTTTGAAAAATAACACCAACCAGTAACAAACTGGTTAACAGCCATCGATGAAGTCGAACATAATCAGTCATAGGAACTCCTGTTACTCGTGAAAAACCAAGTGCGCTACACTGGCATTCGGATCGCGCTTAGTCAACCATGTCAAGACAGTAAATATAGTTAATTATATCGATTATGATTATGGCCAGCTGATGGTTACGATAGCTTGTGCTGTTCCTGAGCCATATTTACGTGATGCACTACTGCACAAGGTCCAGGTAAGTGGGATTTCAGTCAGTCCAACACCGACATTGGCAATACTTACCGGCTGGTTATTAAACAAGATCTGTTCGGGGTGTGTGTTGGTGCAATCACCGCTACCGCTGGCACGAATACCGCGTATTTCAGCCAATGTCTCCTGACTGGTGTTATGCAGTGATAGGGTGTCGGCACTGCGCCCCAACAGACCATTGAACGACAATTGCAGTGTCGCTTGCCCAGAGCCGGTCTGATTGTCGTTGATGCTGCTGCACTGAATGGTTAATTGCGAGGGATAGGTCGCCAAAACCTGCTGATCAGCCAGTGGATTGGTGACAACACCAAATGCCACATTATTATCCAGCACACCGATCGTACAGTCAGTCGGTGGGGTGATGGTGAACTGGGAAGCAGTCAGCACCTCCCTGACGCCTGTTGCGGTACTAATATAAGCTGCGCCAAGACCTATGCGAGGGCTGTTGACAGTGCCGATTGGTGCATTGGGGCCGATATAAAGCTCGATGATGCCGGCCATGGTTCCTCGGTTATCCGATAGACGTACAAAAGCGAACAGCCCAGGTGGAGCATCAAGCGTTCCAATACACCAAACTCCGTTGCTGACAGCGGTAGTACTGAGCTGACCATTATTCAACCAACTACCTGATACCGTTCTGAGCCTCAGCTCTGTGCCATCCACATCGCGCTCATAATAGTCACCTCGCATGGTGCCACTGGTCATACCGAGGATCACATCAGGAGCCAGCTGTAACCCGGTCAGCATCCCATCAGAAGAGGTGCCATAGCGTGAGGGATTGATACAGGTTTGAGTGGTAGTGAAGGCATCGGTGAGCATGCCACCCACTCCCCAATGCGCGAGTGGTATCGGAAAAGCGGGGCTTCCTCTTGCAGTCCAGCTACTGCTGATCCGAGTAGACCAGACAAAACCGCTACCCGGTGAGTAAGTCCCACTTGGTCCAGCCGCAGCAGTGACATCTTGAGGAATGCAGCACAATGTCAGTATGACTGATAAACTCCAATGCAACTTTTTTCTTAATGAAGAAATTCCCATCTGTGGGTTCCTAAAGTACGTGTGTTATCAATATGATCTCTGGCCAGCGCTGTGGCATCAAATTATCAATAGTACTTAAAGTGTATCCTGCTGCGATCAGTGTAGTTCAATTGCTAAATATTGCAGAATGGCAACTCAATTTTCTTACTGAAAAGTAGTGTGACGCCATATTCACCAAATGCAGTTCTCAATTTGGCTGCTTGGATTGAGTCTATATTAATTGATTATTTATCAGGTAATTATAATTTACCGATAGCCAGTTACTCAGTAGATCATTAACGGCACTATTAATAGGTGAGTGGATATGATGACAGGCGTATCGATTTTATGTTCAGTACGCCACAAAGCATGAAGGCACAAGAGAGGAAAGAAGATAACGACCAGCACATCAGTCGCTAATAAAAAGCAAATAAAATAATTGGGATAGCGTATCTAGGGCAAGATCACCAACGCTTTTTAACCCAAAACAGTGTTTGACCTGATCGCAGGCCTATGTTCTTCCCCTCATCAAAGCAAAAGCATTGTCTAGCGCCTCCCCTCGCAAAAGGGGAGGCTGGGCGGGGGTTATTTCAAAACAATCAAATAGTTTACAACCCGAATGGCGTTTTTAACTAACACGTTGCAGGTTATGGCCAACTCAGTGTGGCGATCGCTTGCGCAGTACCGTAACCATAGTTGCGAGAGCCGTTACTGCACAGTGTCCAAGTAAGCGGGAGATCGCTGCTGCCAACCCCCAGATTGGCAATGGTGACCGGTTGATTGTTAAACAGGATCTGCTCACTGTGCGTGTTGGTACAATCGCCGCCACCGGTAGCACGAATGCCGCGTATCTCGGCCAGTGTCTGCGCAGTATTATCATTCAGTGCCAGGCTATCGCCGCTACGGCCAAGATTACCATTAAACGCCAGTTGCAGTGCGGTTTGACCACTGCCGCTCCCACCATCGTCAACACTGTTGCATTGCACCGTCAGACGCGAGGGGTAGGTGGCCAGTACCTGCTTGTCGGTCAGTGAGTTATTGACTGAACCGAAGGCGACGTTGTTATCCTGAAAATTGACCGTGCAATCAGTGGGCGCCATGATGGTAAATTGTGAGGCTGCCAACATCTCCCTGACACCAGGTATCGAATTTCGATAGGCTCCGCTGTGCGCCAACCGTGGACTGGCCACTTTGCCTAATGGCGCTTGCGGGCCGATGTAGAGTGACAGGGTTCCGCTCATGCTGCCTTGATCGTTCGAAATACGCTGACCCGAATAGATGCCGGCTGCATGATTATTGGAGGAGATACACCAAGGGCCGTTACTCAGCGCGGTGCTCACCAGACGACCATCGCTAGACCAACTGCCTTTAACGGTAGAGGTTGTTTTAGTGTTGGTGGATTTTTTTACGAGGGTATATGAACTCTGCATAGTACCACTGGTGATACCCAATATCACATCAGGTGCCAAGATCAGACCGGTCAACACACCATCAGAGGAAGTGCCAAAGCGGGCTGGATCAGGGCATACATTGTTGGTACTGGAAAAATTATCGGTGATCATTCCGCCCCAGGCGGCAGTATTGGGCATGGTCAGCGTAGGGCTGTTGATACCTTGCCAGCTTGAACTGACTGAACCCGACCAGACAAAGCCACTACCAGCGGTAAATGAACCGCTGGGGCCAGGAATGGCACCAGCGTACTGTGCGCTGAACAGCAATAGCAACAGTGCCGGTAACTTCCATTTGTTGTTACATGATAATTGAATAATTTTCATCTAGATACCCTGATGTTAATTTTCGGTTTGCCAATATCAGGTAACAGCCCTAAACAAGGCGCCACCTAACGCGATAAATTTGGTTAACTTTGTTGATTTATAATTATTTTTTTGTGGCTTAATTGAATGTCAAATTTCACATCTAACCTCACTGCTGTTATTGAAGGCCGTAGTTTGGCGATCAACAGCGGATAGAAACTACAGTATTCTCAGTTGTTAAGGAGCTTGTTCATAAATTAAAAATAAAATGGCAACTAAAACAACCTATAATCAGCTAGGCGATTAACTTGCTGAAAAATATTGTCTGTCATAACAATTGAATCGATATCGCTGACAGTGGCTGAGGTAAGCTTTTGTTATTGTATGCAACAGCAAAAAACATATGTAAAAATGTTGCAAATAAATAATAAGTTTGTTTCTGAGTTGATAGGGATATTTTCATTTCTCTTGTCTCGCCAGTTAATTTTTAACTTTTTATTAAATTAATCTGGTAGTTAACGCTAAGCAACCTGTTGACTACAATAAACCAAAGGGAAGTGAAAGGAAAGTGGAAATATGTAACTTCGCCGAGTGAAATATAAATTCAATTGGTTATATTTATTCTGTGTCTAAATCAAAAATAACAGAGAAATATCAAAAAAAATGGCTTCCATTTGGAAGCCATTTACTTTTCCTGACCGATTAGGCGCAACAGAAAGAAAATTCAATGAGCTAGTTCACTGCAAATCAACCCACGCAGTAACAGTGTTAAGCCAATAAAAGCTAAACGTTGATAGTCTATGCCCTACGTCGCCAACCCACTTGAGTGGGGCAAACGCATGAACGTTTTTTAGCCGATTATTAACTAAAGTTTGTTCTGTGCCACAATACGAGGAGCCAGGTAGTTCCCTCCCCTTAATAAGGGGAGGGTTAGGGTGGGGTGTTAACGCATTTGATGATTTTAAAATAACCCCCTACCAACCTCCCCCTTTGCAGGGGGAGGGGCTAGACATTTCTTTTGTTTTTAATAAAAAAACTGTATTGCCTGAGTCATCAACATGACAGATACAGAATCATGGAAAGGCGCAAAAAATAGAAATTACCTTTACCTTTGTATTTCAAGAGAGGATATTTCAGTAAAAATAATGCTTTATTATTTCAATGGGTTACTAGGTTAGCTTATCGATAATGCTGGTAAAATAGCCAATTAGGAAAATTTACTTTAATTATTGTTATCAATCAGGGAGAATGATGCCTGCATCATCCTACCCCCACAGAGCAAATTATAGAGGGGAGAACAGTGCCAAGGGGTGAACCACCTGCAACATTCATGGCCACGGAACAGTAACCGCAGGAGACGACAACGATGTCGACAACACCCAACGGAGAGCCGCTGGGGGCGCGGCTCGGCGCCTCAATAGTGGGCCGGATGCAAGGGTTGCAACGGCTACAGGGCGAACAACAGCAGCGTGAACAGCAATTTGCTGCGCTAAGCGCACAGCGTGCCG
>NZ_SBEF01000020.1 GCF_004011885.1 Serratia microhaemolytica
CCCAAAATGAAAGAAGCCTATGCGATATTGTTGATGGAGAAATTTACTTATTACCTGAGGCAGCATCGATTATATACCCGCACACTTGGCATTATTTGAGTTTATAGAAATGAGGGGATCACTAAGGTGTGATCCCCTTCCCGTGATTAACAGGAAGGGGGAAGTCCGTTTAGCACTCTGTAGTGTGGTGAGTGATCCGCGTGTGCAACTCCTGTAAGGAAGTGACCTGCTGGGTTGGATCAGCCTTCAGTGCGGTCGCCGTGGCAAAGCTGCCGTTAAGCGTGGTGTCGTAGTGTACCTTGTATTGCAAGGCGCTACGGCGGATCAGTTTTGAATCTTCGATCGCCTGACGCCCGGCGGTGGTGTTAACAATGTAGCTGTATTCGCCATTCTTGATGCGATCCTGAATGTGGGGCCGTCCTTCACGCACTTTGTTAACCAAACGCGGGTTAATACCCGCTTCACCCAACACTACCGCTGTGCCATGTGTTGCATCAAGTTGGAAGCCCTGTTTAAGCAAGTTGGCGGCTAAATCAACCACGCGTGCCTTATCTTCGTCACGCACCGAGAGCAGCGCACGACCCGATTGCGGCATGCGACTCTGGCTGCCTAACATCGCTTTGGCAAATGCTTCGGCAAATGTCTCTCCAACCCCCATCACTTCACCCGTTGAGCGCATTTCAGGGCCGAGGATTGGGTCAACACCAGGGAATTTGTTAAATGGCAGCACCACCTCTTTCACCGAGTAGTAAGGTGGGATCACTTCCTGTGTTACGCCTTGCTCCGCCAGTGATTGACCCGCCATAACCCGTGCTGCCACTTTCGCCAAGGGTACGCCGGTAGCTTTCGAGACAAATGGCACAGTACGGGCAGCTCGTGGGTTAACTTCGATCAGGTATACCTGTTGATCTTTAACCGCAAACTGCACGTTCATCAAACCACGCACTTGCAGTTCGAACGCCAGTTTTTCTACTTGCTGACGCATCTCGTCCTGGATCTGCTGGCTTAGCGTATAGGCAGGTAGGGAACAGGCTGAGTCGCCTGAGTGTACCCCGGCCTGTTCGATATGCTCCATAATGCCGCCAATCAGCACCCGTTCACCGTCACAGATCGCATCAACGTCAACTTCTACTGCATCATCAAGAAAACGATCGAGCAGAACCGGCGCATCGTTAGAGACGCTGACAGCCTGTTGGAAGTAACGGCGCAGATCGGTTTCATCGTAGACAATCTCCATCGCCCGGCCACCGAGCACGTAGGAAGGGCGCACAACCAGCGGATAACCAATCAGTGCTGCCTTCTCTACCGCTTGTTCGATATCAGCCACCGTGGCGTTGGCAGGTTGTTTCAAGCCCAAACGGTTAACCGCTTGCTGGAAACGTTCGCGATCTTCCGCGCGATCAATGGCATCTGGGCTGGTGCCGATAATCGGCACACCTGCGGCTTCCAACTCACGCGCCAGTTTGAGTGGCGTTTGTCCACCGTACTGCACAATCACCCCTTTTGGCTGCTCAATGCGTACAATTTCCAGCACATCTTCTAACGTTACCGGTTCAAAATAGAGTCGATCTGAGGTGTCGTAGTCTGTGGAGACCGTTTCTGGGTTACAGTTGACCATGATGGTTTCATAACCATCTTCACGCAGTGCCAGCGAGGCATGAACACAGCAGTAATCAAACTCGATACCTTGGCCAATACGGTTCGGCCCACCACCCAATACCATCAGTTTTGGCTTGTCTTGGTTCGGGTTGGCTTCACACTCTTGCTCATAAGTAGAGTACATGTAGGCAGTATCGGTCGCGAACTCGGCCGCACAGGTATCGACCCGCTTATACACTGGGTGCAGATTGAAGCTGTGGCGCAATGTGCGGATCTCTTTTTCTTTTACTGCCAGCAGCTTAGCCAGGCGAGCATCGGCAAAACCTTTGCGTTTCAACTGGCGCAGGAATGGTGCATCCAAGCCATCGATACCACGTTGCACAACCTGTTCTTCCAGCCGCACTAACTCCTCAATTTGTACCAGGAACCAGCGATCAATATTGGTCAGATTGAAGACGCCATCTACCGAGAGACCCGCACGGAAGGCATCGGCGATATACCAAATACGCTCGGCGCCGGCTTCTTTTAACTCACGACGGATTTTGCCCAGAGCGTCAGCATCGTCAAGGTTAACTTTGGCATCAAAACCGGTGGCTCCTAACTCGAGGCCACGTAGCGCTTTTTGCAATGATTCTTGTTGGGTACGGCCGATCGCCATCACTTCACCAACCGATTTCATCTGGGTGGTGAGCCGATCATTGGCACCAGCAAATTTTTCAAAGTTGAAGCGGGGAATTTTGGTCACTACGTAGTCGATAGCGGGCTCGAAAGAGGCCGGTGTACGTCCGCCAGTGATGTCATTCATCAACTCATCCAGGGTGTAGCCCACCGCCAGTTTGGCAGCGATCTTGGCGATCGGGAAGCCGGTCGCTTTTGAAGCCAGCGCGGATGAACGCGAGACTCGCGGGTTCATTTCAATCACGATCAGGCGGCCATTTTTCGGATTAACGGCAAATTGTACGTTGGAGCCGCCAGTTTCAACCCCGATTTCACGCAGTACCGCCATCGAGGCGTTACGCATGATCTGGTACTCTTTGTCGGTGAGCGTCTGTGCCGGTGCGACCGTGATTGAGTCACCGGTATGGATCCCCATCGCATCGAAATTCTCAATCGAGCAGACAATAATGCAGTTATCATTCTTGTCGCGCACGACCTCCATTTCGTACTCTTTCCAGCCAATCAGTGATTCATCAATCAACAGTTCATTCGTCGGCGACAGATCGAGGCCACGCGTGCAAATCTCTTCAAACTCTTCACGGTTGTAGGCAATGCCGCCACCGGTACCGCCCATGGTAAATGAGGGGCGAATAATGCAGGGGAAGCCGACATCCGCCGCCACGGCAAGCGCCTCTTCCATTGAGTGAGCAATACCGGAACGGGCGGTATCCAGCCCAATTTTCTTCATCGCTACATCAAAACGGCGGCGATCTTCTGCTTTGTCGATCGCATCAGCCGTGGCGCCAATCATGGTGACGCCAAACTCATCCAGCACCCCCTGACGCTGTAGCTCTAGCGCACAGTTCAGCGCTGTCTGGCCACCCATCGTCGGAAGCACTGCATCAGGGCGCTCTTTCTCAATAATTTTACGCACCACTTGCCAGTGGATCGGTTCAATGTAAGTAGCATCCGCCATTTCAGGATCGGTCATGATGGTTGCCGGGTTCGAGTTGACCAAGATAACCCGGTAGCCCTCTTCACGCAGTGCCTTACAGGCTTGCGCACCGGAGTAATCAAACTCACAGGCTTGGCCGATGACAATCGGCCCAGCACCAAGGATCAGGATGCTTTTTATATCAGTACGTTTTGGCATGGTGTTAGGCTCCTGACGATTGGGCGTTGGAACGGTAGATCTTGATCAGCTCAATGAAGTGATCAAACAGCGGTGCGGCATCATGTGGACCGGGGCTGGCCTCTGGGTGCCCCTGGAAACCGAACGCCGGCTTATCGTTGTGGTGAATACCTTGCACCGTCTGATCAAACAGCGATTTATGCGTAACACGCAGCGTAGCGGGCAGATTGTGCTCATCAACGGCAAAACCGTGGTTTTGCGCAGTGATCATCACCCGCTGGTTAGCTAAGTCTTTCACTGGATGGTTACCGCCGTGGTGCCCTAACTTCATTTTCACCGTACTGGCACCGCTGGCGAGAGCCAACAGTTGGTGACCTAGGCAGATACCAAACAGCGGGATACCCGTGGCCAGTAACTGCTGAATAGCCGTGATGGCATAATCACAAGCGGCCGGATCACCCGGGCCGTTCGACAGGAAAATGCCGTCCGGTGCTAGGCTTAGCACCTCTGCCGCTGAGGTTTGGGCTGGAACCACCGTTAACCGGCAGCCACGATCGACCAGCATACGTAGAATATTGCGTTTTACCCCATAATCGTAGGCGACGACATGGTAGGGAAGCTCGCTGGCTGCTTTCACTGCCGGCAATTCACCGGCCAGCGTCCAGCTACCCTGTTGCCACAAGTAGGCGGACTGGGTCGAAACCTCTTTCGCCAAATCCATTCCCTGTAGCCCAGGGAATGCCTTCGCCTGTTGCAGTGCATACTCAGCATCCAGATGTTCACCTGCAATAATACAACCGTTCTGTGCACCTTTTTCACGTAGTAGACGAGTCAGTTTGCGGGTGTCGATATCAGCAATCGCTACGATGTTGTTACGTTTCAAGTAGTCGGAGAGGTTTTCTTTGCTGCGGTAGTTACTGCTGATTAGCGGAAGATCGCGGATTACCAAGCCTTGGGCATGAACAAATGAGGATTCTTGATCGGTGGTGTTGGTACCAACATTGCCAATATGAGGATAGGTCAGGGTAACAATTTGGCGAGAATAGGAGGGATCAGTGAGGATTTCTTGATAACCGGTGATCGACGTATTGAAGACCACTTCCCCAACTGCCACTCCTTCTGCCCCGATGGCCCGACCATGGAATTGGGTTCCGTCTTCCAGAACCAATAGCGCTGACGTAATCAACATACCCTCCAATGAATAATAAAGCATAGAATTTGCATATTAATTCACACAGAGCAGCCGAAATCAATACCTGAAGCAATTTTCGGGCTGATTTGGGTAAATTGGGCGCATTCTAATGATGAGCCTCTGGTTTGTCGAGCAAAAATCGCGCGCTCTCCTTTTATTTTAACCGTTTCACTGCTTAATCACTGCCAGAGTGAAAAAATCAGCGATAAACTACTTCCCGCAAACGGTTGCTAGCTCAGAAAAAACAAAACCTGCCGTCCGAGCAACCTGCAGATCAGCAAAGACTGCATATCTCGTCTGCCAGCGACAATCACAAAAATCACCGCCCGTTGTCCAATGACCCGATAAATCACGCGATAGCGCTTAAAAAGCGAGCTGTTATCGTGATGAAAGCCGTTAACTGTGGTGGTTGATCAGCACGGGCTACTGTCTTGCTGACTCACCACCATCTACCCGCTTTGGCGCTTTTTCATTGGCATATGAAGAATATTGCTTGACTCAAGCGTTTGGTCAGTTATGCTCCTTTTTGTTACAGGTTACATATTTTTTCACACTCTTGTGTTGCACAGATTGTTTTACCGGTTGATGTTAATGATTTGAATAACTATGTTTTTATTCTTGTTCTTGCCATGTCTGCCATTGAGCTTTCTGTGATGATGATCATTTATTTGTGAAACAATATGGTTGATTATTAACCTTATAACAAAAAATAACACTCTTTGAACCAAGACATTGCTCGTTGCAATCAGGAGAACGGATGATCCCATCAGAGCGCCGCGATTTCATCTATCGCTATGTACATGAATATCAACTGGCCAGCATCGCGGTGTTAGCCGAGTTGATGAATGTTTCTCATATGACAGTACGGCGCGATATTCGTCAGTTAGAAGAGGAAGGCAAAGTCATCAGCGTGAGTGGGGGTGTGCGGCTGAGTGATGCCTTGCGTCAAGAGCTGGCTTATCAGGAAAAAGCTCAACTTCACCATCGTCAGAAGCGAGCGATCGGTCAATATGCTGCTTCTATCGTCGAGGATGGGCAGGTGATCTACCTCGATGCCGGCACAACCACCTTTGAGATCGCCCGTCATCTGGCTGAGCGCTTTAATTTAACTGTCGTCACCAACGATTTTTCTATCATCGAACACTTGATGAATCGTCCACAACTGAGTCTGTTCCATACCGGCGGAAGAGTTGATCAACGTAATTTTTCCTGTGTCGGCAGTTGTGCCGCCATGTTGTTGCAAACGCTGAATATTGATGTGGCGTTTATCAGTAGCAGTTCATGGGATCTTGAACATGGCATCTCCACGCCGTATGAGGAAAAAGTCGCGCTTAAACAGACATTATTGGAGGTCGCTCGGCGCAAAGTGCTGGTCTCCGATAGCAGTAAATATGGCAAATACGGCATGTTCCGTGTCTGCCACTTGGCAGCACTGGATGACATCATCTGTGATGCCGCTCTACCGCCCGATACGCAACAGCAACTGATGGAGCGTGGCGTGCGGTTACATAATATCAATGTAACAAATAAGTGACGGCGAAAAACAGCACAGTAGTTAACAAACATCAGCTGATATTCGGCAATATCGGTATCAAATAGGTGAATTTAGCGCACTGGCTGTTATTTCAGACTGTAAAGGCAGAATAACAACATCCCTACAGGGAAAAGGAGTATCACCATGAAGGTAATTATTACCGGTGGCGCAGGTTTTCTGGGGCAGCGTCTAGCAGCAGCACTGTTGCAAGAACAAACACTGCCGTTTAATGAACTGGTGCTGGCAGATATCCAGCAACCTCAGTCTCCAATTGATGATCCACGTGTACGTTGTGTGGCGCTTGATCTGACCGAAGCGGGGGCAGCAAATCGCCTAATCACATCCGATTGCGGCGTGTTGTTCCACTTGGCAGCCATCGTCAGTAGCCACGCCGAAAGCGACTTTGATCTCGGTATGCGAGTTAATTTCGATGCCACTCAGCAACTCCTTGAGGCAGCTCGCCATAATGCACCAGCAATGAAGTTTATTTTTACCAGCTCGCTGGCGGTATTTGGGGGTGCGTTGCCTGCGGTGGTGACTGATCAGTGCGCGGTACAGCCGCAATCCTCTTATGGCGCACAAAAAGCGATGAGCGAATTGCTGATTAATGACTATGCACGCAAAGGCTATGTCGATGGACGCGTGCTGCGTCTGCCTACCATTAGCGTGCGCCCAGGCAAACCCAATAAAGCAGCGTCTTCGTTTGCTAGCGGCATTATTCGCGAACCACTGCAAGGCGAAACCTCGGTTTGCCCAGTGTCACCAGAGCTGGCGTTGTGGGTCTCTAGCCCCAGCACCGTGGTGCGCAATTTCATCCATGCCGCAACGCTGCCAGCGCAGCAGTTTGGTCAATCACGCGTTGTTAATCTGCCCGGTATCAGCGTAACAGTGGCCGAGATGCTAGCAGCACTGCGTGCTGTCGGTGGTGAAGAGGTACACGCTCGCGTTAGCTTCGCACCTGATGAATCTATCAACCGTATTGTCGCCAGTTGGCCAGGCAAGTTCGATATCCAGCGTGCTTTGGGTCTCGGTTTCAATGTCGATCACGACTTTGAACAAATTATTCATGCCTTTATCCGTGATGATATGCAGCAGGCTGGGAACTGATTATGACAATGTATACTCCTATTATTGGGTTGGCTGTTGCCGTTTTTGTATTAATTTTTCTGGTATTACGTACCCGGGTTCATGCACTGGTTGCCATGTTGATCGCCGCGTCAATCGCGGGTCTAACCGGCGGTTTGAATGCCGCACAAACTGTTGCCGTCATCAGCAAAGGTTTTGGCGGTACACTGGGCAGCATCGGTATTGTGATCGGGCTAGGCGTGATGATGGGCAGAATGCTGGAAGTTTCTGGTGCCGCTGAACAGATCGCTTATAGTTTTATCAAATGGTTAGGCAAAAAACGCGAAGAGTGGGCGCTGGCGATCACCGGGTATATTGTGAGCATCCCAATTTTCGTTGATTCGGCATTTATCATTCTTTATCCACTGGTTAAAGCACTGGCTAAACGTGGCAAACGTAGCCTGTTAACGCTCGGTGTTGCCTTAGCCGGCGGTTTGATCGTCACCCACCATGCAGTGCCACCCACGCCTGGGCCACTCGGTGTTGCCGGTATTTTTGGTGTGGATATCGGTTCAATGATGTTGGCTGGTTTGGTGTTGGCAGTGCCTTGTGTGATCGGTATTGTTATCTATGCACGCTGGCTTGGTGACCGTTATCCCGATTTCCAGCCAGAGCAGTTGGCGCAAGAAGAGCCAGAGGATCTACGTGCTGCACACCAACGCTACCTGGCAGAGAAAGAAAATAAAAATCTGCCCGGCTTATTCCTGTCACTGCTACCGATCATCGCGCCAATTGTGCTGATTTTTGTCAATGCCGTGATCAATATGCTGGCAAAAAATCCCGAGCAGGCCTGGCTGAAAGAGAGTCTGGGTGGCCAGATATTTGCTTTCCTTGGTTCGCCAATTATTGCGATGTCAGTCAGTGTGCTGTTGGCAGTCTATACCCTGATGCCAAAGGTGAGTAAGCACGAGACATTAGAGCGTCTGGAAGAAGGGCTACAAACTGCTGGAATTATCCTGCTAGTGACCGGTGCCGGTGGTGCGCTGGGTGCTGTACTGCGTGAAAGCGGTACCGGCAATTTGATTGCACAACAGATCGCCAATTTGCCACTGTCACCGGTACTGATCCCGTTTGTGATCGCTACCATTGTGCGCTTGATCCAAGGCTCTGGAACGGTAGCAATGATCACTGCCGCATCAATTTCAGCGCCGATCGTCAGTCTACTGCCTGGTGTTAATATGCTTGCTGCAGCTCAGGCGGCTACCATGGGAGCACTGTTCTTCAGTTACTTTAACGACAGTATGTTCTGGGTTGTTAACCGGATGATGGGTATTAAAGACGTTAAAATGCAGATGATGACCTGGTCGGTACCAACCACCATTGCCTGGGCAATTAGCCTGGTCGGTGTGCTGATCCTCGATTGGGTGTTGTGATCCACCGGCAAGATTAATCGACCGAGTTTCATTTCAATCCTGATGATTGTGGTTGGCCTGCTGCCGATAGTTAACTGTCGGCAGCAGGGATTAACCGGCGATTACCGGTATCGCTGCACTGATCGGTTTGTGTTATCCGCGCGTTTTGCACAATGTGCTTTTGGATCGCCGCTTTTGCTGGCAGAACACAGCAGCAATCAATGCCTCAATACGTCTCGAAACACGCGATCGGTAGTGTCAGATGCCATAATCAATGCGTTTTTAGGCACAAAGATGTCATTCAATGCTGTTTGGCAAACGATTGAACAGATCAAAGCGGTGGCTAACGCCATAAGTTTACTTAACGTATCGACACCGACTCTGTTATTGTCGACATTCTACTGCTTACGCAGAGAGACTAACTGGAGGGAGCTAGAATTAGCTACGATAAGCCATCATTAGCAATAACCATCAAGGCAGTCAATCAATCGCATGTGAGCTCAAGACAATAACAATAGTGAGTCAATGCGCTGGTTAAAAAAACACCCACCCCCTTATCCTGTGATAAGGTAACCAAAACAGTAGCCTAGACTCTTAATTTAAACATAGTATAAGGAGCTTACGTGAAACTGGATGAAATAGCGCGTCTCGCTGGTGTTTCGCGCACTACGGCCAGTTATGTGATCAACGGTAAAGCTAAGCAGTATCGGGTAAGTGACAAAACCGTTGAGAAAGTGATGGCTGTAGTCAGGGAGCATAACTATCAACCGAATGCTGTTGCCGCAGGTTTACGTGCTGGACGAACACGATCAATTGGATTAGTGATACCGGATCTGGAGAATACCAGTTATACCCGGATCGCCAATTATCTTGAGCGACAGGCACGTCAACGCGGCTATCAGTTGCTGATCGCCTGTTCAGAGGACAAGGCCGAAAACGAAATTCGCTGTGTCGAACATCTGCTACAGCGCCAAGTTGATGCCATTATTGTCTCTACCGCTCTGCCGCCGGAACATCCGTTCTACCAGCGCTGGGCAAATGATTCTTTCCCAATTATTGCGTTGGACCGAGCCTTAGATCCGGCACATTTTGTCAGTGTGGTTGGTGCCGATCAGGAAGATGCTTGCGCACTGGCACAAGAATTGCGCAGTTTTCCCTCTAGTTCTGTGCTCTACCTCGGCGCATTACCAGAGTTGTCGGTCAGTTCATTACGCGAGCAGGGGTTTCGCCAAGCCTGGCAGCAAGATGAGCGCCCTGTCGATTATCTTTATGCCAGTAGTTATGAGCGAGCAGCGGCAGCCAAGGTATTTAGCGAGTGGCTGAACAACAACCCAATGCCACAGGCGTTATTTACCACCTCGTTTGCGCTGCTACAGGGAGTGATGGATGTCACATTGACACGTTATGGTCACTTACCAACAAACTTGGCGATTGCCACTTTTGGTGACCATGAGTTGCTCGATTTTCTCGAATGTCCTGTCTTAGCGGTTGCTCAACGTCACCGTGATGTTGCCGAGCAGGTATTGGAACTGGTGTTGGCTAGTCTTGATCAACCCAACCGACCGGAAGCGGGGATCACCCGAATGCGACGTAATCTACTGCGGCGCGGTCTGCTCAGTCGCAAATAAAAACGCTCGGCACGCCTGACTCCGGACAGCTTAGCTTCAGGCGTGCCGCCATCAACGGACAAAAAACAGGCCACTTTCCGTTTAACCTATCTCAACATAACTGTCAGATAATTAATCTACCAACCCACTCTATTTATAGATATTGTATCGTTATTTGCGATTTTTTTGTGATGTAACTCAAGAATCAGCCACAGATATATTGCCAAACCGCTCCTACTCTGGCTTGACAAGCTTTTCATCCGCTCCGTACACTCATTAAGTGGGGAATTGTGGTATAAAGTGGTGAGAAAGATCACAGGTGGGTAGCTCAGGCATGTTCCGTGGAGCAACGATGGTTAACCTCGACAGTAAGGGGCGGCTTGCCGTACCTACCCGGTACCGGGAATTACTGAACGAAGGATCACAAGGTCAAATGGTGTGTACCATTGATCTGCATCAACCCTGCCTGCTGCTTTATCCTCTACCGCAATGGGAACTGATTGAAAAGAAACTGTCTTGCCTTTCCAGTATCAATCCAGCGGAACGGCGCGTGCAGCGTCTGCTGTTAGGTCACGCGAGTGAATGCCAGATGGATAACGCAGGTCGGTTGCTGTTAGCCAGCACGCTGCGTCAACACGCTGGCCTAACCAAGGCAGTGATGTTAGTGGGGCAGTTCAACAAATTTGAATTGTGGGATGAACAGACCTGGTATCAACAAATCAGACAAGATATTGATGCTGAGCAGTCGACTTTGCAGCCGTTATCCGAGCGGTTACAGGATTTATCATTATAAGCATGTTGGAAAACGATAAACATATCACCGTATTGCTGGATGAAGCTGTTAATGCGCTCAACATTCGTCACGACGGTACTTACATTGATGGCACTTTTGGCCGTGGTGGTCATTCAGGTCAAATACTGTCCCGCTTGGGCGCTGACGGGCGTTTGCTGGCGATAGATCGTGATCCGCAGGCAGTTGCAGCGGCACAGGCAATCAGCGATCACCGTTTTAACATCATTCACGGCCCGTTTGCCGACTTGGCAGACTATGTAGAACAGCAGCAGTTGAGTGGCAAAATCGATGGCATTCTGCTCGATTTGGGTGTCTCCTCACCGCAGTTGGATGATGCCGAACGTGGTTTCTCGTTTATGCGTGATGGCCCACTGGACATGCGCATGGATACCTCAACCGGGCAGTCAGCCGCAGAGTGGCTGATGAAAGCGACCGTAGAGGATATCGCCTGGGTATTGAAGACCTTTGGTGAAGAGCGGTTTGCCAAGCGTATCGCTCGAGCAATTGTTGAGCGCAACCAGCAAGAACCAATGACTCGCACCAAACAGTTAGCAGCGTTAATCGCAGATGCCAGCCCATTTAGTGAGAAACATAAACACCCGGCAACGCGCAGTTTTCAGGCAATCCGTATCTACATCAATAGTGAACTGGAACAGATTGAACGAGCACTGGCTGGAGCGTTGACTGTGCTAGCGCCTGGAGGGCGCTTGTCGGTGATCAGCTTTCATTCGCTGGAAGATCGGATAGTGAAGCAGTTTATCCGTCACCATAGCCGGGGTGCTCAAGTGCCTGCTGGCATTCCGCTGACCGAAGCGCAACTACGTCAGATGGGCGCTGCCTCACTGAAAGCGTTAGGCAAGGTGATGCCGTCAGCACAAGAAGTGGCAGCAAACCCGAGATCACGCAGTGCTGTATTACGGGTGGCTGAGAGGATAATGGCGTGATCGGCCATGAGCGCCAAAGCTTGGTCGCGCTGATTGGCAGTGATCTGCTGCGTAATGGCAAACTGCCATTGCTACTGCTGGTAGCGGTGCTGATCTCGGCACTGTTTGTCGTCAACGTGGTACACCAAACCCGGCAGTTAATAGCAGAGCGTGAGCAGCTTGTTTTACAAAAAGATGCGCTCGATATTGAGTGGCGCAATCTGATCTTGGAAGAGAACGTTCTCGCCGATACCCTGCGGATTGAGCGTATCGCCAAGGAGAGGTTAAAGATGCAACATGTTAATCCAGAAGAGGAACATATCGTTATCAAACCATGAGCCAGTTAGCCCAGACGGAGTAAAACATAAAACATGAAAGCAGTACGCTCCGCAAGAATCAAGCGCCAGGACGATCAAGCCGGTTTTGTGAACTGGCGTTTTGCGTTGCTGTGCGGTGGCATTCTGCTGATCTTACTGGGCTTACTGCTGCGCTTGGCTTATCTGCAAGTGATTGAGCCAGATAAACTGGTCAAAGAAGGTGACCTGCGTTCGTTACGGGTACAATCTGTCCCGGCCGCACGCGGCATGATCACCGATCGCTTTGGGCGGCCGTTCGCGGTCAGCGTGCCAGTCAATGCGATTTGGGCTGATCCGAAAGAGCTGCATGAAAATGGTGGCATCAACCAAGATCCACGCTGGAAAGCACTGTCAGATGCGCTACAACTTCCGCTTGAACAACTCACCACGCGCATTAACAGCAACAGCAGAGCGCGTTTTGTCTATCTGGCGCGTCAAATCAGCCCCACCATTGGCAGTTACATTGAGCAGTTGAAGTTACCTGGCATCTACCTGCGTCAAGAAGCGCGCCGCTACTATCCGGCGGGAGAGATTGCCGCACACCTGATTGGCGTCACCAATATTGATGGTGAAGGCATTGAAGGAATAGAAAAAAGCTTTAACCCGCTGCTCACCGGCCAACCCGGCGAGCGTACCGTGCGTAAAGACCGTTTTGGTCGCGTGATTGAAGATATCTCATCAGTAGACAGCCTAGCCGCACACAACCTGACATTAAGTATCGATGAACGTTTACAGCGTTTGCTCTACCGTGAACTGGATAATGCCGTAGCATTCAATAAAGCCGAATCAGGCACCGCAGTGCTGGTTGATGTCAATAGCGGTGAAGTGCTGGCGATGGCAAACAGCCCCTCCTACAACCCCAATAACATGGCAAATACCCGCCGCGATGCGATGCGCAACCGAGCGATCACCGATGCCTTCGAACCCGGTTCAACCGTTAAGCCGATGGTCGTAATGGCAGCACTACAACGCGGTGTGGTGAAACAGAATAGCGTCATCGACACCCTGCCTTACCGCGTGAATGGACATGAGATTAAAGATGTCGCGCATTACCCTGAGCTAACATTGACTGGAATTTTACAAAAATCGAGCAATGTCGGTGTTTCTAGACTGGCGATGGCAATGCCGCCTGAAGCACTGTTGGAAACTTACGCCCAGTTCGGACTGGGTAAGCCAACCCAGTTAGGTCTAGTCGGTGAAAGCAACGGCCTGTTCCCGAAAAAACAGCGTTGGTCCGACATTGAACGCGCCACCTTCTCGTTTGGCTATGGCTTGATGGTGACACCGTTACAGTTGGCACGCGTCTACGCCACCATTGGTAGCTTTGGTATCTATCGCCCACTGTCGATCACTCGGCAAGAGCAGCCGGTTGCTGGCACACGCGTGTTCCCACAAAACATCGTTCGTCGTGTAGTGCGCATGATGGAAAGCGTGGCGCTGCCTGGCGGTGGTGGTGTGAAGGCATCAATCAGAGGCTACCGTATTGCGATCAAAACCGGCACTGCGAAAAAAGTCGGGCCGGATGGCAAATACATCAACCGTTATATCGCCTACACCGCCGGTGTCGCACCCGCCAGCCAACCACGTTTTGCCCTCGTCGTCGTCATCAATGACCCACAAGGCGGCAAGTATTACGGCGGTGCAATTTCTGCACCGGTGTTTGGTGCCATTATGTCCGGCGCATTGAAGATCATGAATGTCAAACCTGACGCACTACCCGAACATGAAGGCAATAACTTAGTCAGTAACCGTAACGGAGGATCAGGTGGCAGAACGTAATTTACGTGATTTACTCGCACCGTGGATGCCTGCCGCTCCTGCTTGCCAGCTACGGGAGATGAGCTTAGACAGCCGCTGCATCACAGCGGGGGATCTGTTCGTTGCCGTTGCAGGCCATCAAACAGATGGCCGTAGCTACATTGCACAAGCGATCAAACAGGGAGCCGCCGCCGTTGTTGCTCAAGCAACTGATCCGGCAATGCATCAAAAAGTCGAGCAGATCTGCGGAGTGCCGGTAGTCTACCTATACCAGCTCAACCGACACTTGTCGGCACTGGCTGGCGCATTTTATCAACAGCCAAGCCAGCGATTGCAGTTGGTTGGCGTCACCGGCACCAATGGCAAAACCACCATCACCCAGTTACTGGCGCAATGGAGCCAGCAACTGGGTGCGACGGCAGCGGTAATGGGCACCCTAGGCAACGGGCTATTAGGGCAGATGGTGCCGAGTGCCAATACCACCGCTTCGGCTGTCGAGATCCAACATGCGCTCAATCAGTTTGCTGATCAGGGCGCAGCACTGGTGGCGATGGAGGTCTCCTCACATGGCCTAGTACAGCAGCGGGTAGCAGCGCTTTCGTTTGCGGCTGCAGTGTTCAGTAATCTAAGTCGTGATCATCTTGATTATCATGGCGATATGGAAAACTACCAAGCAGCAAAATGGTCATTGTTTGCCGACCATCAACCACAACAGGCGATTATTAACGCGGATGATCCGGTTGGTCAGCGCTGGCTGGAAAAATTGCCCAATGCGGTGGCAGTCAGTCTGCACGGCAACCTCGCACAGAATCAACGCCCGCATTGGTTAAGCGCCAGCGCAATCCACTATCACAACAACGGCGCTAGCATCAGCTTTCGTTCCAGTTGGGGGGATGGGCAACTGGAGACTCATCTGCTGGGTGAATTTAATGTCAGCAATCTATTACTGGCATTGGCAACGCTACTTGCGCTGGGTTATCCGCTGGCAGCGCTGATCGCTACCGCTGCCGATCTGCAACCGGTTTGTGGTCGTATGGAGCGCTTTAGCGCACCTGGCAAACCGACTTTGGTGGTCGATTACGCCCACACCCCCGATGCATTGGAAAAAGCACTGGCTGCACTGCGGCTACACTGCCGTGGCCAGTTGTGGTGCCTGTTCGGTTGTGGTGGTGATCGCGATAGCGGTAAGCGTCCACTGATGGCCCGTGCCGCAGAGCAGTGGGCAGACCGCGTCGTGATCACCGACGATAATCCACGGAGTGAAGCCCCTGAGGCAATCACTGATGATATTTTGGCCGGGTTCAACAGCGCAAGCGTTGTGCCGGTGATCCACCAACGGGCAGAAGCATTGGCCTATATCATTGCCCAAGCGCAGGCGGAAGATGTCGTGCTGGTGGCAGGCAAAGGACATGAGGATTACCAATTGATTGGTCAGCATCGCTTAAACTACTCCGATCGCACCACCGTAATGCAACTACTGGGGGTGATGTGATGATTAATGTCTCGTTGCAAACACTTGCCAAACTGTTGGCCGCCGAACAGATTGGCGCTGATCGACAGATCAGTGCAGTAACCACCGACACCCGCCAGGTCAGCGCTGGCTGTCTGTTTGTCGCATTGAAAGGCGAGCGTTTCGATGGGCACGATTTTGCCGCCGATGCCCTGGCTGCCGGCGCCGGTGCGCTGCTGGTTGCCCGCCCGTTACCGCTGGATATTCCGCAACTGGTGGTCAGTGAGACACGGCTGGCATTAGGGCAGATCGCTGCCTGGGTTCGTAGCCAAGTCAACACCAAAGTGGTGGCGTTAACCGGCTCATCGGGCAAAACATCGGTAAAAGAGATGACAGCAGCGATCCTGCGTCAATGCGGCAACGTGCTCTACACCGCCGGTAACTTCAATAACGATATCGGTGTGCCATTGACGCTGCTGCGTCTACAACCCGATCACGACTTTGCCGTCATTGAGCTAGGCGCCAACCACATTGGCGAGATCGCCTACACGGTTGGCCTCACTCGCCCACAGAGTGCGCTGGTCAATAACCTGGCCGCAGCCCACTTGGAAGGTTTTGGTTCGCTGGCAGGTGTTGCTCAAGCTAAAGGGGAGATTTTTACTGGCCTGCCAACCGATGGCATCGCCATCATCAACAACGATAGTCACGATTGGCCTCACTGGCAGAAACACTTGACTGGAAACAGAGTCTGGCGTTTTTCTGGGCAGGTTGACGCCCACGCCGATTTCTCTGCCACTGGCCTGCAACTGCAACAGGGGATGACCAATTTCACCCTACACACACCGTTTGGTAGCCAGGCAATCAGCCTGCCGCTACCCGGGCGCCACAATGTCGCCAATGCATTAGCCGCCACTGCACTGGCAATGTCGGTTGGAGCCTCACTGGCGGCGGTGCGTGCGGGGCTGGCATCACTACAGGCAGTTGCCGGGCGGCTCTACCCGATCAAACTGGCGGACAATAAATTGTTACTCGACGATAGCTACAACGCCAACGTTGGCTCGATGCTGGCTGCAGTACAGCTATTGGCCGAACAGCCAGGCTACCGCTTGCTGGTTGTTGGTGACATGGCTGAGCTAGGCGAGCAGGCAGAACAGTGCCATCGCCAGGTTGGCGAGGCTGCCCGGCAGGCCAATATCGACAAAGTGATCAGCGTTGGTAACTTGAGCCAGGCAGTAAGCACAGCCAGTGCCAATGGCGAACATTATCAAGATAAAACAGCAGTGATCGCACGCGTGGCGGAATTACTGTCAACACACACGGTAATCACCGTATTAGTCAAAGGCTCACGTAGTGCCGCTATGGAGCAAGTGGTGCGTGCGTTACAGGAGAAAGCAGTATGCTAGTCTGGTTAGCAGAATATTTAGTTCAATTTCACTCAGGGTTTAACGTCTTCTCCTACTTAACGTTCAGGGCGATTGTTAGCTTGCTAACAGCGCTGTTTATATCGCTGTGGATGGGGCCGAAACTGATTAAACGCTTACAACAAATGTCATTTGGTCAGGTGGTACGTGACAATGGGCCAGAGTCACATTTTAGTAAGCGTGGCACGCCGACGATGGGCGGCATCATGATCCTGACTTCAATTACCCTTTCAGTACTACTGTGGGCTTATCCCTCAAACCCCTATGTCTGGTGTGTGCTACTGGTGCTGATTGGTTATGGCATTGTCGGCTTCGTTGATGACTACCGTAAAGTGGTGCGAAAAAATAGCAAAGGTCTGATTGCACGTTGGAAATACTTTTGGCAATCGCTACTGGCACTGATAGTGGCATTTAGCATGTATGCGGTTGGTAAGGGCACCCCCGCGACCGAACTGGTGGTGCCGTTTTTTAAAGATGTGATGCCGCAACTCGGCCTGCTCTACGTTTTGCTGGCCTATTTTGTCATTGTCGGCACCAGTAACGCCGTTAACCTCACCGACGGTTTGGATGGGCTGGCAATTATGCCAACCGTTTTTGTTGCTGCCGGGTTTGCCTTGGTCGCCTGGGCCAGTGGCAATATGAATTTTGCCAACTATCTGCACATTCCCTACCTGCGTCATGCCGGTGAGTTGGTGATTGTCTGCACCGCAATTGTCGGTGCTGGATTGGGCTTTCTCTGGTTTAACACCTATCCGGCACAAGTCTTTATGGGCGATGTCGGTTCACTGGCACTAGGTGGCGCACTCGGCACCATTGCAGTGCTGTTACGCCAGGAGTTTCTGCTGCTGATTATGGGCGGCGTGTTTGTGGTGGAAACCTTGTCAGTGATCTTGCAGGTGGGTTCATTTAAATTGCGCGGCCAACGTATTTTCCGCATGGCACCGATCCACCACCACTATGAGCTGAAAGGCTGGCCAGAACCGCGCGTGATTGTGCGTTTCTGGATCATTTCGCTGATGCTGGTGCTGATTGGCCTGGCAACGCTGAAGGTGCGTTAATCATGGTGAATTATCAGGGTAAACAAGTTGTCATTATCGGATTAGGCTTAACTGGCCTCTCTTGCGTTGACTTCTTTCTCGCGCGTGGCGTAACGCCGCGCGTAATGGATACCCGTGTTTCAGCACCTGGGCTGGAGAAATTACCTGCACAGATTGAACGCCAGCTCGGTGAACTCGATCTGGCATCGGCCGTTGCCGCCGATCTGATCGTTGCCAGCCCCGGAGTACCCTTAAGCCATCCGGTACTCCGTGCGGCCGCTGAAGCAGGGGTCGAGATTATCGGTGATATCGAACTATTCTGCCGCGAAGCCACCGCACCGATCGTAGCAATCACCGGTTCTAACGGTAAAAGCACCGTGACTACCTTGGTCGGAGAGATGGCAAAAGCTGCTGGTTGGGCGGTCGGTATCGGCGGCAATATTGGCCAGCCCGCACTGAAGCTACTCCAGCAACCAAGCCAACTCTATGTGCTGGAGCTATCTAGTTTCCAACTGGAAACCACCCACAGCTTGCGTGCCGCTGCGGCAACAATCTTGAACATCAGTGAAGATCATATGGATCGCTACCCGGAAGGGTTAGCTGCCTACCGTGCCGCCAAGTTGGGTATCTATCGTGGTGCCAGCCTCTGTGTAGTCAACGCCGATGACGCATTGACCCTGCCAGAACAAGGCGCTGATGCTCGCTGCATCAGCTTTGGCGGTGATGTTGGTGATTATCATCTCAGCCAGCAGCAGGGCGAGATTTGGCTGCAAGTGCACGCGGAAAACGTGCTCAACACCAAACAAATGCAGATCACCGGTCGCCACAACTACACCAATGCGTTAGCCGCACTGGCGTTAGCCGATGCTGTCGGATTACCGCGCTCCACCAGCTTGGCTGCTTTGCTCGCCTTCACTGGCCTGCCACACCGTTTTCAACAGGTGTGGCAACAGCACGGGGTGCGCTGGATAAACGACTCCAAAGCGACCAATGTCGGCAGTACCGAAGCTGCACTACGCGGCTTACAGATCGCAGGCAAACTCCATTTATTGCTTGGTGGTGATGGCAAATCGGCTGATTTTTCACCACTGATACCCTATCTACAAGGGGACAACATTCAGTTGTACTGCTTTGGCCGTGATGGCGCACAACTGGCAAAACTGCGTCCTGCGGTCACCACCCTGACCGAGACCATGAGCCAAGCGATGCAGATCATTGCCAGTCGTGTGAGTACCGGCGACATGGTGCTGCTGTCACCAGCCTGCGCCAGTTTGGATCAGTTTCGTAATTTTGAAGCGCGCGGCGATGAGTTTGCTCGCTTGGCCAAGGAGTTAGCACAATGAGTGCCACCAGCAACCGCGCTGGCGCGATGAGAGACTGGCTGGCAGGCCGCCGTACCGGCAGCTTGGCCAACGGCCTGCTCTATGATCGCACCCTGCTGTGGGTTGCATTAGGCATGATGGTGCTCGGCTTGATCATTGTCACCTCAGCATCATTGCCGGTTAGCCAGCGTTTGGCGGATGATCCGCTGCTGTTTGCCAAACGCGATGCGCTCTACCTTGGGCTGGCGCTGTTACTGTCACTGGTGACACTGCGCATTCCAATGGTGATATGGCAACGTTACAGTGCGCTGATGTTACTGCTGTCAATCATCCTGCTGCTGCTGGTGTTGATCATGGGCAATTCGGTCAATGGTGCCTCGCGCTGGATTTCATTAGGGCCATTGCGTATACAACCGGCTGAACTGTCTAAGTTATCGCTGTTTTGCTATCTCTCAGGTTATCTGATGCGCAAGGTTGAAGAGGTGCGCAACAACTTCTGGGGATTTTGTAAACCCATCACCGTGATGGTGGTGTTGGCGCTGCTGCTACTGCTACAGCCGGATCTGGGCACAGTGATTGTGCTGTTTGTCACCACACTGGCACTGCTGTTTTTGGCCGGTGCCAAATTGTGGCAGTTTTTGGCCATTATCGGCGCGGGTCTGTTCGCAGTCCTGCTGCTGATCATCGCCACTCCGTACCGGATGCGCCGTTTAACCGCATTCTGGAACCCGTGGGATGATCCATTTGGCAGCGGCTACCAGTTAACGCAATCACTGATGGCGTTTGGTCGCGGTGAACTTTTCGGGCGCGGTTTAGGGAATTCGGTACAGAAACTGGAGTATCTGCCCGAGGCACACACTGATTTTATTTTCTCCATTCTTGGCGAGGAACTTGGCTATATCGGTGTGGTTTTGGCGCTGTTAATGCTATTCTTCGTCGCTTTTCGTGCGATGTCGATCGGCAAAAGAGCACTACAGATTGAACAACGTTTTTCCGGTTTTTTAGCCTGTGCGATAGGTGTCTGGTTTAGTTTTCAATCTTTGGTAAATATCGGTGCTACTGCCGGGCTGCTACCGACCAAAGGATTGACACTGCCACTGATCAGTTATGGCGGTTCAAGTCTGCTGGTGATGTCAACAGCCGTGGTGTTGTTGCTACGTATTGATTATGAAACACGCCTGAGCCAGGCACAGGCGTTTGTAAAGAGGTAACGGATGAGCAAAAAAGCAAAGCGCTTACTGGTGATGGCTGGTGGCACCGGCGGGCATGTCTTCCCGGGGTTAGCGGTTGCCCACCACTTGATGGCGCAAGGCTGGCAAGTTCGTTGGCTTGGCACCGCAGACCGCATGGAGGCAGATCTGGTGCCAAAACACGGCATAGAAATTGATTTTATTAAAATTTCTGGCCTGCGTGGTAAAGGCATAATGGCACAGATAACTGCACCGCTGCGCATCTGGCGTGCAGTGCGCCAAGCTAAAGCGATCATCGCCGCTTATCAGCCGGATGTGGTGCTTGGCATGGGCGGATATGTCTCCGGTCCTGGTGGGCTGGCCGCTTGGTTATCGGGTGTACCGGTAGTGCTGCATGAACAGAATGGCATCGCTGGTTTAACCAATCGCTGGCTGTCAAAGATCGCCAAAAAAGTGTTGCAGGCTTTTCCCGGTGCGTTTGCCAATGCTGATGTGGTCGGTAATCCGGTACGTAGCGACGTGTTGGCGCTGCCAACTCCCACTGAGCGCTTTGCTCAGCATCAAGGGGCAATCCGCGTGTTGGTGATCGGCGGCAGCCAGGGAGCAAGAGTACTAAACCAGACCATGCCGCACGTGGCGGCGGAGTTAGGGGATAAAATCACCCTGTGGCATCAGGTCGGCAAAGGGGCGCTAGCCGCTGTTGAGCAGCAGTATCGACAGCTAGCGCAGAGTCAGCATAAAATTACTGAATTTATTGATGATATGGCTGCTGCTTATGCTTGGGCCGATGTGGTTGTCTGTCGCTCTGGTGCATTAACCGTCAGTGAATTGGCAGCCGCAGGGCTGGCGGCTATTTTTGTCCCGTTCCAGCATAAAGATCGGCAACAGTATTGGAATGCGCTGCCATTACAGGCGGCTGGAGCAGCAGAAATTATTGAACAGCATCAATTCACCGCTGCGGCAGTCACTACACTGTTGGCAGACTGGGATCGCCCCACGCTGTTGGCAATGGCTGAAAAAGCGCGTGCGATCGCCATTCGCGATGCTACCGAGCGTGTAGCGGCGGAGATTGTGCGCTTAGCACCAACCGAATCAATCACGCAGTCAGCCAGGCAGTAGCCCGATCGGCAGTGATCAACAGGTACCGAGAACGGTGCGGTATCAATTAGATGAGTAAACATGTAACGGCATGATGAACATAAAACAATTAGCGAAATTACGAACTTTTGTGCCCGAGATGCGACGCGTCCGGCATATTCACTTTGTTGGCATTGGTGGTGCCGGCATGGGGGGTATTGCCGAAGTGTTAGCTAACGAAGGCTACCAGATCAGCGGTTCTGATCTGGCACCGAATGCGGTTACACAGCAATTGAGTGAGCTAGGGATCACCATCTATTTTCAGCATCGGGCAGAAAATGTTAACGATGCCAGTGTAGTGGTTGCGTCGACAGCAATTCCGGCAGATAACCCGGAAATTGTCGCCGCACGTGAAGCACGCATTCCAGTTATCCAGCGCGCCGAGATGCTGGCTGAACTCATGCGTTACCGGCATGGTATCGCGATTGCCGGTACCCATGGCAAAACAACCACTACCGCAATGATTGCCAGCATCTACGCTGAAGCAGGGCTGGATCCCACCTTTGTTAATGGCGGGCTGGTGAAAGCCGCCGGTACTCATGCGCGGTTAGGCTCCAGCCGTTACCTGATTGCTGAAGCAGACGAGAGCGACGCCTCATTCCTGCATCTGCAACCTATGGTGGCGGTAGTAACCAATATCGAAGCCGACCATATGGATACTTATCACGGTGACTTCGAAAATTTAAAACAGACATTTATCAATTTTCTGCACAACTTGCCATTTTATGGCCGTGCCGTGATGTGTATTGACGATCCTGTCGTGCGTGAGTTACTGCCGCGTGTGGGTCGCCACATCACCACCTACGGCTTCAGTGTGGATGCCGATGTGCGGATTGAAAATTATCAGCAACAACAGCATCAAGGCCACTTTAGCGTGGTGCGCCAAGATAAACCGTTGCTACAGGTGACCCTCAATGCACCTGGCCGTCATAATGCGCTCAATGCCGCTGCTGCTGTTGCCGTCGCAACAGAAGAGGGAATTGATGATGCTGCTATTTTGACTGCACTGGCCGGTTTCCAGGGCACCGGTCGCCGCTTTGATTTTCTGGGTGAATTCCCATTACAGCCGGTGAACCAAAAACCCGGCAGTGCGATGCTGGTTGATGACTACGGCCACCATCCAACGGAAGTAGAAGCGACGATTAAAGCCGCACGTGCTGGCTGGCCGGAAAAACGTTTAGTGATGATCTTCCAGCCCCATCGCTACACACGCACGCGTGATCTGTATGACGACTTCGTCAACGTATTATCACAAGTCGACGTGTTGCTGATGCTGGATGTGTACTCCGCAGGAGAGACAGCGATCGCTGGTGCAGATAGTCGCAGCCTGTGCCGCACTATCCGCAATCGCGGCAAGCTGGATCCAATCCTGATCACACAGGCAGAGAATATCAGCCAGGAGTTGGCTCAATTACTACAGGGAGATGATCTGATCCTGGTGCAAGGTGCCGGTAACATCGGCAAAATCGCACGCAATCTAGCCGAATTGAAATTACAACCACAAAATAACAATGAGGGACATCATGACTGATAAAGTCGCAGTATTATTAGGTGGCACCTCTGCCGAACGCGAAGTCTCACTGCAATCAGGTGCCGCTGTGCTGGCCGGGTTGCAGCAGGCTGGCATCGATGCTCACGCAATCGATCCAAAAGATTCGCCAGTGACTGAATTGAAAAAACAGGGATTTACTAAAGTATTTATTGCTCTGCATGGCCGTGGTGGTGAAGACGGCACATTGCAGGGATTGCTGGAGTTTTTACAGTTGCCTTACACCGGTAGCAGGGTAATGGCTTCGGCACTCACGATGGATAAATGGCGCAGCAAACTGGTGTGGCAATCGCTTGGATTACCGATCGCTCCATATGTGGCACTGGATCGCCAGCACTATCAAGGCAAACAGCGCGAGAGCTTACTGAACGCGATTGCCGCTCTGGGTTTACCGCTGATTGTCAAACCGAGTCGTGAAGGCTCCAGTGTTGGTATGAGTAAAGTGAGCGCGGCAGAGCAGCTTGACACAGCCCTGGCTGAAGCCTTTCGCCATGATGACCATGTGCTGGTGGAAAAATGGTTAGCCGGGCCAGAGTATACCGTCGCTATTTTAGGCGATAGCGTGTTGCCTTCGATTCGTATTCAACCTGCCGGTGTGTTTTACGATTACCAGGCCAAATATATTGCCGATGATACGCAATATTTCTGCCCAAGCGGTTTAAGCGCAGAAAAAGAGGCAGAACTGGCCAAGCTAGCGCTGTCGGCCTACCAGGCTCTCGATTGCTCAGGCTGGGGGCGAGTTGATGTGATGCAAGATGCAGATGGCCGTTTCTACCTACTGGAGGTTAATACCTCACCAGGTATGACCAGCCATAGCCTGGTGCCGATGGCAGCACAACAGGCTGGGTTAACTTTCTCGCAGTTGGTTACCCGTGTATTAGCGTTGGCAAATTGAGATGTCACAAGCGGCATTAAATGTGCGCGAGCGCGAAGCAGGCCAAGAGTCGCAGCGCGTTAACCGCACACAACAGGCAGGGTTACTGTTTCTGTTGGTGGTGTTGGCAACAATAGTGTGGATTGGCTGGGTGGTATTCAACTGGATGCAGGATGAGCAGCGCGTACCTGTCTCGAAACTGATCCTGACCGGTGAGCGTCACTACACCCATGATGATGATGTGCGTCGTGCCATTCTGGCGCTGGGTGATCCGGGGAGATTCATGACGCAGGATGTTGACATTATCCAGCAGCAGATCAAGCAGATGCCCTGGATTAAGCAGGCCAGCATACGTAAACAGTGGCCAGATGAACTGAGAGTCCATCTGGTGGAGTATTCACCCGCTGCATACTGGAATGATGAGTATTTACTGGATGCCGATGGCAAGTCATTCAGCGTACCGGCAGAGCGGTTAGCCCACTTGCGATTGCCATCACTCTCTGGCCCTGCGGGTAGCGGTCAAGATGTGTTGGCCGGGTACTATGCAATGAACCAGTTGCTTGGCAGCAACAAATTGCAGCTTAACAAGCTCGCCATGACCGCTCGCCACTCATGGCAGCTCACACTGAGTGACGGGGTGCGGCTCGAGTTAGGACGCGATGATTACTTGCCAAAATTGCAGCGGTTTATTGCGGTTTATCCGCTGATGCAACAAAGTGCCAAAGAGAAAAACCAGCAGATAGACTACATCGATTTACGTTACGACACCGGCGTAGCCGTTGGCTGGAAAACTGGCGTTCCACCGTAAATTTTAGTTGGCATGTTGCGATTGGCATCGTGAGGCTCCCGCTGCATTCGGCTTAGTGAATGCGACTTCGGGAAGCATTTAAAAAACAAGGAAATGTGAACACAGCCACTGCCGTTTTGCGTAAATAAGGCTGTCGTCAGTAATGAATCAGGTGCAGGCAAAACAACAATGATAAAAACAGCGGATAGAAAACTGGTAGTTGGATTGGAGATCGGTACTGCGAAAGTCTCCGCATTGGTAGGGGAAATTTTGCCTGATGGCATGGTCAATATTATTGGGGTAGGCAGTTGCCCATCACGCGGCATGGACAAAGGCGGTGTGAACGATCTTGAGTCGGTGGTGAAGTGTGTGCAACGGGCGGTTGATCAGGCAGAGTTGATGGCAGATTGCCAGATCTCCTCAGTTTATCTGGCGCTATCGGGTAAACATATCAGTTGCCAGAACGAAATTGGTATGGTGCCGATCTCAGAAGATGAAGTAACACAGGAAGATGTTGAAAATGTGGTTCATACCGCTAAGTCGGTGCGAGTGCGAGAGGAACACCGCATTTTGCATGTGATCCCGCAAGAGTATGCGATCGACTATCAGGAAGGGATTAAAAACCCGGTTGGGTTATCCGGTGTGCGGATGCAGGCCAAAGTACACCTGATTACCTGCCACAACGATATGGCAAAAAACATTGTTAAAGCAGTAGAACGCTGTGGTTTAAAGGTAGACCAACTAATTTTTTCTGGTTTAGCCGCTAGTTATGCTGTTTTAACCGAAGATGAGAGAGAATTAGGAGTTTGTGTGGTCGATATTGGTGGCGGCACGATGGATATGGCGATCTACACCGGTGGCGCGTTGCGGCACACCAAAGTGATCCCTTATGCCGGTAATGTGGTAACCAGCGATATCGCCTATGCTTTTGGTACGCCGCCTACCGATGCAGAAGCGATCAAAGTGCGCTATGGCTGCGCACTGGGTTCACTGGTCGGCAAGGATGAGAATGTCGAGGTGCCGAGTGTAGGGGGCAGGCCTCCGCGTAACCTACAGCGGCAAACTCTGGCAGAGGTGATTGAGCCTCGCTATACCGAATTGCTCAATTTGGTTAATGACGAAATTGTACAGTTACAGGAACAATTGCGTGCGCAAGGTGTAAAGCATCATCTGGCTGCAGGCATTGTACTCACCGGAGGGGCGGCACAGATTGATGGTTTAGCCGCCTGTGCGCAACGGGTGTTTCATACCCAGGTTCGCATTGGGGAACCTTTGAACATCACCGGTCTGACGGATTACGCGCAAGAGCCTTATTATTCAACGGCAGTTGGGCTGTTGCACTATGGGAAAGAGTCTCATCTCAATGGTGAGGCTGAGATAGAAAAACGTACTTCAGTAGGCCATTGGTTCAAAAGACTCAATAGCTGGCTGAAAAAAGAATTTTAATACTTAAGTAAAAGATCAGGCGTAAGTAATTTTACTGTCTTGCAGCGACAGGCACAAAACGGAGAGAAACTATGTTTGAACCAATGGAACTAACCAACGACGCGGTGATCAAAGTCATCGGCGTAGGCGGTGGAGGTGGTAACGCCGTGGAACACATGGTGCGTGAGCGTATTGAAGGCGTCGACTTTTTTGCTGTCAACACCGATGCTCAGGCGCTAAGAAAAACAGCTGTTGGCCAGACCATACAGATTGGTAGCAGTATCACCAAAGGTCTCGGTGCGGGAGCAAACCCGGAAGTGGGGCGCAATGCGGCAGAAGAAGATCGTGAGACATTGCGCAACGCACTGGAAGGGGCCGATATGGTGTTCATCGCCGCAGGTATGGGCGGCGGCACCGGCACCGGTGCCGCACCGGTGGTGGCTGAAGTCGCCAAAGAATTAGGCATTTTGACCGTGGCGGTAGTCACCAAGCCGTTCAATTTTGAAGGCAAAAAGCGCATGGCATTCGCTGAACAGGGGATCGCTGAGTTATCAAAACATGTTGACTCACTGATCACCATTCCCAACGATAAGTTACTCAAGGTGTTGGGACGTGGTATCTCGCTGCTGGATGCCTTTGGTGCCGCTAACGATGTGCTGAAAGGTGCGGTACAAGGGATCGCTGAGTTGATCACCCGCCCTGGCCTGATGAACGTTGACTTTGCCGATGTGCGTACTGTGATGTCTGAAATGGGCTATGCCATGATGGGTTCTGGTATCGCTTCAGGTGAAGATCGGGCTGAAGAAGCCGCAGAAATGGCGATTTCCAGCCCGCTGCTGGAGGATATCGATCTCTCTGGTGCGCGTGGTGTACTGGTTAACATCACCGCTGGTTTTGATCTGCGACTTGATGAGTTTGAAACCGTAGGTAACACCATCCGTGCTTTTGCTTCTGATAACGCTACGGTGGTGATTGGTACTTCGCTCGATCCAGATATGAACGATGAGCTGCGTGTTACGGTAGTAGCAACCGGTATCGGTATGGATAAGCGACCAGATATTACCTTGGTAACTAACAAAGGTAGCGGCACAACACCGGAAGCACGCTATGCACAATCTGGTGTACCCCCGTTGCAAGCGGAAGTGAAACCGGCGGCAAAAGTGGTTAATGATCAAGGATCACAAACCAGCAAAGAGCCAGATTATTTGGATATACCGGCATTTTTACGCAAACAGGCAGATTAATATAACTATCTGGTTTGAAATCTTGTGGGTTTATGCTAGGATCGCCGCCGGTCTTGCTGTCTGCTTGACCGGAAGGACTGATAACATTGCGAGATAAGATAATGATTAAACAACGGACATTAAAACAGATTGTACAGGCGACAGGCGTCGGTTTGCATACCGGCAAGAAAGTCACGCTGACAATGCGCCCTGCTGCGGCGAATACCGGTGTTATCTATCGTCGTACTGATCTGAATCCACCGGTTGACTTCTATGCAGATCCAAAATCGGTGCGTGACACCATGCTCTGTACCTGTCTAGTCAATGAATCAGACGTGCGTATTTCTACTGTGGAACACCTGAATGCAGCACTGGCTGGTTTAGGTATCGATAACATTGTTATCGAAGTTGATGCGGCTGAAATCCCGATTATGGATGGCAGTGCCAGCCCGTTCGTCTTCCTGTTGCTGGATGCCGGTATCGAAGAGCTGAACGTGGCGAAAAAGTTCCTGCGTCTGAAAGAGACGGTGCGTGTTGAAGAGGGTGACAAGTGGGCTGAACTATCGCCGTACAATGGTTTCCGCCTCGATTTTACTATCGACTTCAACCACCCAGCGATTGATGCCAGCACGCAGCGCTACTGCTTGGATTTTTCATCTGATGCATTTGTGCGTCAGATCAGCCGCGCGCGCACTTTTGGTTTCATGCGCGACATCGAGTATCTGCAATCGCGGGGTTTGGCGCTAGGTGGCAGTTTTGATTGTGCCATCGTGGTTGATGATTACCGCGTGCTGAATGAAGATGGCCTGCGTTTTGAAGATGAGTTTGTTCGTCACAAAATGCTGGATGCTATCGGTGACCTGTTCATGTGTGGTCACAACATTATTGGCGCATTTACCGCTTATAAGTCAGGACATGCGCTCAATAATAAACTGCTGCAAGCGGTATTAGCGAGACAGGAAGCGTGGGAATTCGCCACCTTCGAAGATGAAGCAGAGATGCCATTAACATTCAAAGCGATGTCGGCATTAGTGGTCTAACTGATCATCTGTAAATTCTCTGTTGTGGTTGGTGTCGCCGGTATTTTTTTCTGCCAGTGCTGCCAACCGCTCCAGCGCCTTACGTAACTTTTCTGGGCTGCGTGCCGCCAATCCCCGTAGTTGTTCCGCACTTTCCTGGCTTAAATGGCGTAATGGCGCTTTTGCTGATACATTTTCAACAGTTCCAGTACGACTTTTCAGCTGTTGAGCACCAGCTACCATCAACGCCGGATTAATCCTGATGTCGATCGATGACAATGATGGTAGAATTTCCCGCCTTAGTGCGGCAAGTAAACTGGCGTTTTCATAGCGTAACCGTGTCATCCAACTGGCATTGGCAGTTTCAAGCACTAACACCCCCTGTCGAAAATTAGCGACACGGCACCAGGGGTGCAGTTGAACAGGCAGCAGACTTTTTACTGTCTGATTCAGTTTTAACAGGGTGATGGCGCGCTGCCGAACATGATGCAGTGACTCCTTCTCTCGGCTTGCTGTGTCGGCAAACAGCGCATCTAACAGTTGTGGGCGACTATCGCGCATCATGGACTCCAGTGGATAACAGACTTGTGATCGGTATTTTAAATCGTTGGCGACAATTTGGCAGACGTTATTTTTGGCCCCATCTCCTGTTAGGAATGGTCGCGGCCACGCTTGGCGCTCCACAGAGTCTAGCCAGCAGCGATCAGAGCGCATTATCCAGCACCTCATCCAGTTTAAACAGCCACACTGTCACTGATAACGCCATTGACCATCTCGCGCTGTGGCAAGGCTGTTATCGCCGCCCAACCAATAACATTGATTACTGGCAGCAACATGCACTACGCACAGTGATCCGCCATCTCTCTTTTTCATTAGCACCGCAAGCGGTCTCCAATGGTGGGCAGAACGCTCTCAGCAACACAGAGCAACGGCTGCAGATGGCGCAACTGGCGCTAATATCAACCTTAAATGCACTGCTGACACACCATCCCAAACTAGCGGTTACCGTTAGCCCCCGGCCATTATTCCGCTCAGAGATTGGCCTCTCTCACCACACTGGATTATGGCTTGCTCAAGTGCAAGGTATTCGCGCTGGCCCCTCCTCGCTGTAACGCCATCGGGCAACCCAAATAAAAAAATAGAACGATAACGTTGTTGACGGCAGTAACACTGCCACAGTGAGAGACATTAAAAATTATGCTAATTAAATTATTAACTAAAGTTTTCGGTAGCAGTAATGATCGTACCTTGCGCCGTATGCGCAAGGTGGTTGATGTAATCAACCGCATGGAGCCTGCTCTGGAGCAGCTCTCTGATGAACAGTTAAAAGCGAAAACCGATGAATTCCGCCTGCGGCTGGAAAAAGATGGCAAACTGGAATCACTGTTGCCTGAAGCCTTCGCCGTGGTACGTGAAGCCAGTAAGCGGGTATTTGGTATGCGCCACTTCGATGTACAGTTGATTGGCGGCATGGTGTTGAACGAACGCTGCATTGCCGAGATGCGTACTGGTGAAGGTAAAACATTAACCGCAACCCTGCCTGCCTACTTAAATGCCTTAACCGGGCGAGGTGTGCATATTGTTACCGTCAACGACTACCTGGCGCAGCGTGATGCGGAGAACAACCGCCCACTGTTTGAATTTCTTGGTTTGACGGTGGGCATCAACCTGCCAGGTATGCCGCCGGCCGCCAAACGTGAAGCTTATGCCGCAGACATCACCTATGGCACTAACAACGAATACGGTTTCGACTACCTGCGCGACAATATGGCATTCAGCCCACAAGATCGTGTACAGCGTAAACTTTACTATGCGCTGGTAGATGAAGTGGACTCGATCCTGATCGATGAAGCACGCACCCCGCTGATTATCTCCGGCCCGGTCGAGGACAGCTCTGAACTTTACATCAAAGTGAACAAACTGATCCCGAAACTGGTTCGCCAGGAAAAAGAGGATTCAGACACCTTCCAAGGCGAAGGTGACTTTTCCGTTGATGAGAAAGCGCGCCAAGTACATTTAACCGAGCGTGGGCTGATTAAAATTGAGCAGATGCTGGTCGACTCCGACATCATGAATGAAGGTGAATCGCTCTATTCACCGACCAACATCATCCTGATGCACCATGTTACCGCCTCCTTGCGCGCCCACGCGCTGTTCACCCGTGACGTTGACTACATCGTCAAAGAGGGCGAAGTGATCATCGTTGATGAACATACTGGCCGTACCATGCAGGGGCGTCGCTGGTCAGATGGGCTGCATCAAGCGGTAGAGGCAAAAGAGGGAGTTGAGATCCAGAACGAGAACCAAACGCTGGCTTCAATCACCTTCCAAAACTACTTCCGCCTGTATGAAAAACTGGCTGGCATGACCGGTACAGCAGATACAGAAGCGTTTGAATTCAGTTCAATCTACAAATTGAACACCATTGTTATTCCAACTAACAAACCGATGATCCGTAAAGATATGCCGGATCTGGTCTACATGACCGAACAGGAAAAAATTGGCGCGATCATTGAAGATATTCGTGAATGTGTCGCCAAAGGTCAGCCGGTATTGGTCGGTACCATCTCGATCGAAAAATCGGAACTGGTTTCACGTGAACTGACCAAAGCCGGTATCAAACACCAGGTACTGAATGCCAAATTCCACGCCAAAGAGGCAGAAATTGTTGCCCAAGCAGGGCAAAGCGGCGCCGTTACCATCGCCACCAACATGGCAGGACGTGGTACCGACATCGTGCTCGGTGGCAGTTGGCAAAACGAAATCTCCCTGTTGGAGAACCCAACTAACGAACAAATTGAAGAAATCAGGGCACAATGGCAAGTTCGTCATGAAGCGGTTCTCGCCGTCGGTGGCTTACACATCATCGGCACTGAACGCCATGAGTCACGAAGAATTGATAACCAGTTGCGTGGTCGTTCCGGCCGTCAGGGTGACCCTGGCTCATCACGCTTCTACCTCTCGATGGAAGATGCGCTAATGCGTATCTTTGCCTCGGATCGGGTCGCAAACATGATGCGCAAATTTGGCATGAAAGAAGGAGAAGCGATTGAACATCCTTGGGTAACCAAAGCGATCGCTAATGCGCAACGCAAAGTGGAAAACCGCAACTTCGATATTCGTAAACAGCTACTTGAATATGACGATGTCGCTAACGACCAGCGCCGCGCCATCTACAGCCAGCGTAACGATCTGCTCGATGTCTCCGACATCAGCGAAACCGTCAACAGCATTCGTGAAGATGTGTTTAAAGCCACCATCGACAGCTATATTCCACCGCAATCGCTGGAGGAGATGTGGGATGTTGCTGGCCTGGAAGAGCGGTTGAAAAATGATTTTGATCTCGCCATGCCAATTACCGACTGGCTGGACAAAGAGCCAGAACTGCATGAAGAGACACTGCGTGAACGCATCCTAAACACGGCAATTGAAGAGTATCAGCGCAAAGAGCAGATTGTCGGTGCAGAGACAATGCGCAACTTTGAAAAGGGTGTGATGCTGCAAACACTCGACTCACTGTGGAAAGAGCACCTGGCTGCGATGGATTACCTACGCCAAGGCATCCACCTGCGTGGCTATGCGCAGAAAGATCCAAAGCAGGAGTACAAGCGTGAATCGTTTAGTATGTTTGCCAACATGCTGGAATCACTAAAATATGAAGTGATCAGTGTTCTGAGCAAAGTACAAGTGCGCCTGCCGGAAGAGGTTGAAGCCTTGGAACAGCAGCGCCGCGAAGAGGCGGAGCGCCTGGCACATCTCCAACGCCTCAGTCACCAAGAACAGAATGCTCTGGCCACGGGCGACAGCCCCTCACCGATTGCGGTGCAACATAAAATCGGTCGTAACGATGCTTGCCCATGCGGATCTGGCAAAAAATATAAGCAGTGTCATGGTCGGCTACAACAGTAGCTTAACGCACCACCTGCTACGGCGTTAAGCTATCAAATGGCAAGAGGCTCAACTGATTGAGCCTCTTTTTTTAAGCCGAACCCACCAACAGCAACATGTTACTGCTGTTATTTATTGATAAAACATGCATATCGCTGGATAAGTGACGGATGCAATGCTAATCGGAACAGGCAATGAAACAGTTAACCATCGCAGTGGGTATCATCTGTAACGCACAACAGCAAATTTTGATCACCCGCAGGGCAGCAGGAACACACTTGGCTGGTTTTTGGGAGTTCCCAGGCGGCAAAGTAGAACCGGGTGAAAGCGTGGAGCAGGCATTAAGCCGTGAACTACAGGAAGAGGTTGGCATTACACCGCAGCAACCAACGCGACTGAACGTCACTGAACATCAGTTTGATGATCGCACTGTCACCCTGAACTTCTATCTGGTTAACGCTTGGAGCGGCAACGCCTACAACCGTGAAGGACAACAGATGTGCTGGGTACACCGACACCAGTTGAGCCAATACCAATTTCCTGCCGCTAACCAAGCCGTGATTGAGTTACTGCAAACAGCAACCTGAGTGTAATGCCACAGCATGACAACCAAGATCGTGCCGGTGGCACAGGCGGTGACTAACCAAGCTAACCAATCAGGTTGAGTTACGCTAACTCGACCACTTTTTTTACCAGTTTTGTGATACCTGAGTAGAGTTCCAATAGCGTAGCATCACCATGCATATACGCCGGTGAGCTAACAATCTTGTGCTCGCTATCAACCACACACTCGGCTGAAACACAGGGCTGATGTATCGCACCGGTGTTTTCTATCTGTTTAGCAACATCACTATCAGTGCCGATGGTTAAGGTCGGTTTATCGCTACCGACCGCCAGTGCAACCAATGCGGGTGCAATACAGATCGCGCCAATCGGCTTGCGCTGCTGCTTAAATTGACGGATTTTTGCCAGCACCTGCTCATTTACCGCTGCCTGGCTACCCGCAAAAGCGAAACTGCACAGATTTTTTGCCACACCATAGCCACCGGGGATCACCACACCATCAAATTGGTCGCAATTCAGATTGGCAATATCCTCTATCGCACCGCGCGCAATTCTGGCCGCCTCTTGCAGGATATTTCTTTTTTCGCCGATTGACTCTTGCCCAGTCAAATGATTCATCACGTGATACTGATCTTGATTTAAAGCAAATATTTTATAGCTGGCACCTGCTTGCTCCAACGCCAACAGCGCTAATACCGACTCCCGGATCTCAGCTCCATCAAGAGATCCACAACCAGATAAAATAACCGCTATCTTTTTCATAAATATTTCCTTTTCATGTTGATCACTATGCACGGGACGACAGTTCAGAGCCTGTACCAATAAATGAACATTTCGGGCACCGCTCAAGGATAAAATGATAACTAAAATAGCCGATCGGATAGCGTATTAACCCACCGCTATTTACCATTACAGCAGATCGATAGCACGGTGAATGGATAGTGCTCAACCACTCATTACCCTGCCGCAAACTAGGGGCACCGCCGCTTACCAGTTAGAAACATGATGGTAAGCGGACAGTGTTAACAAGACACGATAAACACCAGAGCTTGTGTCGGTGGCTGAATTAATCCCACCAGATATCAAACAGCTCAGTCACTTTAATGTCGCTCAGATTGCGTGCTGCTAACCAGCTCCGTACCAGCTCACGCTGTTCATCGGTGCAATGTGCAATCTTCTGCTGGCAGACCAAACCTTCCCACTGTAGATAGCCACTGCCTTCAAATGCCAGCCCATTTGGCTCGATCACCTCGACGATCAATGCATCAACAGTGCTATCAATCTGTTCCACACTGGTACCTGGTGCAAAGCTCCAGCTAACAGCAAAACCCAACTCCTGAAACTCATCAACGTGTAATTTTTTACGTAAACGACGACTGCGATTCTTAGCCATTATTCCACCCTCTTAAACATGAGATCCCAAACGCCATGTCCCAGGCGCTGGCCGCGTAATTCAAATTTTGTCAGTGGACGTGAGTCCGGTCGTGGCACGTAATCGTTGCTGCCAGACAAATTAACATATCCATTGGCGTTATTCATGACCGATAACATATGTTCTGCATATGGCTGCCAATCGGTTGCCATATGGAAAATAGCGCCCGGCTTCAACTTCTGCCGCACCAGCTCAACAAACGTTGGCTGTACAATGCGCCGTTTGTTGTGCCGTGCTTTATGCCACGGATCGGGGAAGAACAGTTGCACCATATCCAACGAGCTATCTGGCAGCATATTTTGCAGCACTTCCACTGCGTCGTGGCACATCACACGCAAGTTATCCAGCTCTGCTTCATGAGCGCTGGCTAAACAGGCACCAACCCCTGGCAAGTGTACTTCAATACCGAGAAAGTTCTGCTGCCGATTGTTCGCCGCCATCGTAACCAATGAGGCTCCCATGCCAAAACCAATCTCCAGCACCGTTGGCGCGTCTCGGCCAAACAGCGCGGCAACATCAACCGGATCAGGCTGGTATTCAACCCCAAGTAGTGGCCAATAATTATCCACCGCTTGCTGCTGACCTTTGGTCAAGCGCCCCTGACGGCGGACAAAACTGCGAACACGGCGCATTGCGCGGCCATTTTCATCAAATTCTGGAGAGATAACATCGTTTATCATGGTGCTTTCTGTCTGTGGCGGCAATTAGGGAAACGCGCATTATGCAAGGATGTCCTATTTTGGCAAGCATTCATCACGCAAGTTACTAAAAAGTTGTCAGTGGCTACATCATCGGGCAACAATACCCCAGTTAAAATATCAGCAGGATAAAATCCACCTATGTTACAAGCGCAACAGTTCTCACATGCCGTGCTCGATTGGTATCAACGTTACGGCCGTAAGACGCTGCCGTGGCAACAGCAAAAAACGCCTTATCAAGTATGGCTTTCTGAAGTGATGTTGCAACAGACACAGGTTGCCACTGTCATTCCCTATTTTCAGCGATTCATCACACAGTTTCCACACGTCAGCGCACTGGCGGCGGCACCACTGGATGAAGTGCTTCATCTGTGGACTGGCTTGGGCTACTACGCTCGTGCCAGAAATCTGCACCGTGCGGCACAGATCATTGTGGCACAGCATGGCGGTGAGTTCCCACTCACCTTTGATCAGATTGCAGCATTGCCGGGTATCGGGCGCTCAACCGCCGGAGCGATCCTTTCACTGGCTTTGGGACAACGCTACCCAATTTTGGACGGCAATGTTAAACGGGTGCTGGCTCGCTGCTATGCCATCGATGGCTGGCCAGGTAAAAAAGAGGTGGAGAATCGCCTGTGGCAACTTAGCGATCAACTCACTCCCGCAGAGGGAGTCGGTCACTTCAATCAGGCAATGATGGATCTTGGCGCGATGGTCTGCACGCGCAGCAAACCAAAATGTGAACTCTGCCCACTGAACACAGGCTGTGTTGCCTATCGCAGCCAGGATTGGGCACGCTACCCCGGCAAGAAACCCAAGCAGTCACTACCAGAGAAAAGTGCTTATCTATTGATGCTGCAACAGGGAGACTCGGTGTGGTTAGAGCAGCGACCTGCGGTCGGTTTGTGGGGGGGGTTATTCTGTTTCCCACAGTTCACTACCTTGCAAGAGCTGGAACAGTGGCTGCTAGCGCGTGACTTGACAGCACAGACGCCCGAGCAACTGACGGCATTTCGTCATACCTTTAGCCATTTTCACCTCGATATTGTGCCGATGTGGCTTAAATGTGAGCAAACGGGTAGCGCAATGGATGAAGGCGCGGGTCTCTGGTATAACTTAACCCAGCCACCGAAGGTTGGGCTGGCAGCGCCGGTTGAACGCCTGTTGTATCAGTTGATGCACCCACACAATTGACACAACCGCAGCGCACAGTGTTCTGCCCATCAATTGCCTAATCAGATGGGTGCTAGCCGTGGCTGAGACAAATAACCTGAATTACCCCTAATGACAGTGAGCCTGGCTGACAGTCCGCTGATAAGATTGAGCACAATAACTGAGGAATCAATATGAGCAGAACCATTTTTTGCACATTCTTGCAACGCGAAGCTGATGGACAGGAATTTCAGCTTTATCCCGGTGAAATTGGTAAACGCATTTATAATGAAATATCAAAAGAGGCATGGTCTGCTTGGATGAGCAAGCAAACCATGCTGATCAACGAGAAAAAACTCAATATGATGAATGTCGATGATCGCAAACTGTTAGAACAGGAGATGATCAGATTTCTGTTTGAAGGACAAGAAGTCCATATCGAAGGTTATACCCCCCCAAGTCAGTAGCTTTTGCGGTAGTTAACAACCTATTCCAGTAAACAGCATTGAGGTAGCCGGTTGTCAGACACCAACCGCGCATAAAAACTCAGCGTACCGGAACAAGTTCAACACGTGCCGAAGAGTAAAATGGCAACTGAACTGGCTGTTATCGGATAGGTTTTAAGGGTGGTCAGCAGCAGGTTCAGGTTGTGGCTATTTTTGTGCCGCCAAGCAGAGTGGGGTTAGGCAAAATTTGCAACAGGGCATAGATATTGATCACTCTTTTGACATACGGCTTGAACATGAAGAAATTTTTAGCACTACCGGTTGTTGTCTGTGTATTGGTCGCATGTAGTGGTAACAACAGCAGCTCCACGGCTAAAGTGACGCCAACACATAGTTATGCCAAAGATACCAATGGGTTTGATATTCTAATGGGGCAGTTCGCCCACAACATCGAGAATATCTGGGGGCTGAAAGAGGTTCTCATTGCTGGCGCAAAAGACTACGTAAAATATAGCGATCACTATCAAACTCGCAGCCACATCAATTTTGATACCGGCATGATCACCATCGAAACGTTTGCCGATGATCATATTGCCCACCTGCGTCGTGCAGTGATCAATCTATTGTTGATGGGCGATGATCCGAGCGCGGTTGATCTCTACTCCGATGCCGATGATCTGCAGGTTAGCAAAGAGCCTTTCCTGTTTGGTCAGGTGTTAGATCACCAGAGCCAGCCAATCCGCTGGGAGTGGCGAGCAGCGCAATTTGCTGACTACTTACTGGCACATCGCCTACAACAGCGTAAATCTGATCTGCATGTTATCTACTCTGTCACTATTCCTCTGGTCGCTAACCATCTGGATCAGCGTGCGCATAAGTATCTCCCACTAGTTAACCAAGCTTCTGAAAAATATGGGATTGAGCCATCATTGATTTTGGCTATCATGCAGATAGAATCGAGTTTTAACCCTTATGCAGTTAGTGGATCGAATGCGTTGGGCTTAATGCAAGTGGTGCAGCATACCGCAGGTAAAGACGTGTTCCTGCAAAAAGGTAAGTGGGGAACACCAAGTAGAAACTATCTTTTCGATCCGGAAAAAAATATCGATACCGGTACTGCTTATTTAGCCATTCTGCAAAATAACTACCTGGCTGGTATTAATAATGCCACTTCGCGTCGCTATGCGATGATCACTGCCTATAATGGTGGTGCTGGCAGCGTGCTGCGTGTGTTCGATAACGATAAAAACCGAGCTGTCGCTATTATCAACAGTATGTCGCCAGGCGATGTCTATCAGACGCTGACTACACAGCACCCATCGAATGAGTCACGACGCTACCTGATGAAGGTCAACAACGCGCAAAAAAACTATCACCGTGGCTTTTAACGCCAGATTTGAAGCAAGCTAACAACCAGTAGTACAGCAACCATCAGCACCACAAGCAAAAGGCAAAAAAAAACCCAGCAAAGGCTGGGTTTTTTTAATCGACTAAAATTACTTAATTTTAGCTTCTTTGTACATCACGTGCTGGCGGACAACAGGATCGAATTTCTTCAGTTCCAATTTTTCCGGTTTAGTACGCTTGTTCTTCGTGGTGGTATAGAAGTGACCAGTACCAGCAGAAGAAACCAGCTTGATCTTCTCGCGAACACCTTTAGCCATGATTCAGTTCCTTAATACTTCTCACCACGGGCACGCAAATCGGCTAACACCGAATCGATACCCTTTTTATCGATAATACGCATACCTTTAGCAGATACACGCAGAGTGACAAAGCGCTTCTCAGCCTCAACCCAAAAACGGTGTGAGTGCAGGTTAGGCAGAAAACGGCGTTTGGTCGCGTTCATTGCGTGGGAGCGGTTGTGACCACTCACCGGGCGCTTGCCAGTAACTTGGCAGACTCGTGACATGTCTATTCTCCAAAAATCAAATCAGCTCGAGCTCAAAGGGGTACAGCCGCCTCGTCAGGCTTTTAGAGCCCATCTCAGCAAACTTCATACTGAGGAGACTTTCACCATCAGGCCAGATACCTGCTGAGATAGACTCTTCGTGCCATACCCAAGATTCTCAAAGGTGGCGTAGTATACGCTTTGAGGCGTAAGTACTCAAGTCACCAACCGCTAAAGATCCCGCAAGGATCGCGAAAAAATGCATTAAAGCCAGCCAAGCTCAGCAAAAGAAGCATATTCACCACGTCCGATAACCAGATGATCCAATACTTTAATCTCCAGTAACTGGCAGGCACTAACGATTTGTTCTGTTAGCAACCGATCAGCCCGGCTAGGTTGCGACTTACCGGAAGGGTGGTTGTGCGCCAGAATGATCGCGGCAGCATTGAGCTTTAATGCTTCACGTACAATTTCTCTCGGATGTACAACTACGCTATTAATGGTGCCTGAAAACATCTCTTGATGAGAGATCACCCGATGTTGATTATCTAAAAACAGCACCAGAAAAACTTCACGCTCATGATGAGTGAGCAGACTGTGTACATAGTGCTGAGTTATTTTTGGGTTAAGCAGTGCATTCTCGAATAGCTGTGGGCCAGAGAACAAGCGGAAAGCCAGCTCCGAGATCGCCTGGAGTTGGCTATAAGTCGCCACACCGCCGCCTTTGTGACGCGAAAACTGGTTATAGTCTGCGGAAATCAGATGATACAGCGAACCAAAATGGCTAAGCAGTTGCTCGGCACGCTGTGAAACATGAACACCAGGCAATCCTGTACGCAAAAAAATAGCCAGCAATTCGCTGTCAGAGAGTGCCGCAGCACCATCGCGCATCAACTTTTCTCTTGGTGCCAGACCGCTTGGCCATGTTGATCGATTCCGTTTAGTCATGCACATGCTCCGCACAGAGTGAATATTGACTATCGCCAGCCAGCCGTTCAACGCGCTGTTTAGCGGCAAATAGTAAGCGCTGCATAATGACATAAACGGTTTTTTAACTGCGATCACCGAGTTAGCAGAGTGTGAAGCACTATCCAAACTTCAGTGTAATCGTATCGTAAGCTGACAACAGCAGTGAGGAGTCGACCGCAGCAAGGTAGCGCCGAATAATCAACGCAGTCACTGCTGTGCGGCAATCTCCTGAACGCGTTGCGCCAGTGCCGCCAAACCACCGGCTCGCGTCGTGCTAAGTGGGCCACGCAGCGCCAACTGGTCAAATAATGCTAATGGATCAATAGGTAATAGCTGTTGTGCGCTTTTACCCTCTATCGCGGTCAATAGCACCGCCAACAGACCGCGCACAATTCGGCTATCGCTATCGGCGTAGAAGTGCAACCTCCCATCAGCCAACAGTTGATAACCAAACCAGACACGACTTTCACAACCACTCAACTCAAGCGCAGGTTGACGTAAATTCTCAGCCAATGGTGGCAATTGCTTCGCCAGCAGGATCAGTTGACGATAACGCGCCTCCCACTGAGATAGGCAATTAAACTGCTCAAGCAGCGTTTCAGCAGTGATGAGAGTACCAAATGGGTGAGCAGCAACAAGATGTTGATCACAATTCATATTAATCAGCCAATAATTCAACTACTTTAATCATCGCCTGTACAAAAGCTTCCACCTCCTCGGCACTATTGTAAGGCGCAAATGAAGCACGCACACAACCCTCAATTCCCAACGCGGCCATCAGTGGCTGAGCGCAATGTTGACCCGCACGTACCGCAACGTTCTGCTCAGCCAACAGCGTGGCAATATCGCCCGGATGTAGTCCGGCGATGTTGAATGCCAGCAGACTCGCATTAGAACAACGGAAACTGCGCCAGCCAGGCAATTGCTGTAGCTGCTGCTCGGCGTAGTCTGCCAGCGCAGAGCTGTGTTGCTCAGCCGCGCGCCAATCTTGCCCTGCCAGCCACTCCAGTACAGCACCCAGCCCCAGCACTCCAGCAATATTCGGTGTACCCGCCTCAAAACAGTGGGGCGCTTTCTGCGGGGTAAAGCCACTAAATGAAGCATGAGTGAGCATTTTACCGCCCCCTTGCCAGGGAGCCATGTCTTTCAATAGCTCACTTTTGCCATATAGCGCGCCGATACCACTCGGGCCATACAGTTTGTGAGCTGAAAAAGCGTAAAAGTCGATATCTAGCTGCTGCACATCGACCGGACAGTGCACAATCCCCTGAGCACCATCCACCACTACCCGCACATCGGCAGCGTGAGCAAGCTGGATCGCAAGCGCCAGATTGGGCTGCCCGCCAGTCACATTCGACATTTGACTAAGAGCGAGAATTTTTGTGCTTTTATTCAATAAATTAGCCAAACATGTCAAATCAGGCAGATAATCATCACCGATCGGAAGTTTCACCACCTGAGCACCGGTCTGTTGTGCTACCATCAGCCACGGGATCAAGTTGGCATGGTGTTCCGCTTCACTCACCAAAATCTGGTCGCCCGGTTGCAGACGTGGCCGAGCATAACTCTGAGCCACCAGATTGATCGCTTCGGTAGTACCGCGTACCCAAACCATCTCCTGAGCACTGGCCGCATTAACCAACGTGGCTGCATGTTGACGTGCCAGTTCAAAACGCGCGGTCACATCACGAGCCGAGCTGTGCTGGCTACGATGTACACTACCGCTCTCTTTAGCGTAGAACTGCTGTGTGGCGTCAATGACTGCCTGCGGTTTGAGTGCCGTTGCGGCGCTATCGAGGTAAATACCTGTCTGTTGCAATGCCGGAAACTGTCGGCGAAAAGTTGTTGGGTGAAAGGGTGCCATAAGCTATCGTCACAGAGGATATTGAGGCAGGATCTTGGCTTATTTTCGTTACCAACACAAGTTACCCGAATAGCAATCACCGGCTAATCGGCTTTGATCATTTCAACACTGAAAAATAAAAAACAAATCAATAGCTAAAAAAACCATCATTTCGGTACTCATTGAGGAGTGTATTGATGTCGAGACGCTTACCACCGTTGAATGCACTACGTGCCTTCGATGCCGCTGGGCGTTATTTAAGTTTTACCAAAGCCGCCGAAGAGCTGTTTGTCACCCAAGCAGCGATCAGCCACCAGATCAAATCGCTGGAGGAGTTTCTTGGTTTTAAATTATTTCGCCGTCGCAACCGAGCACTGCTATTAACCGAAGAGGGGCAAAGCTATTACCTCGATATTAAAGAAATTTTTTCAGCTATCCATGCAGCGACCGATAAATTACAGGCACGTAGCGCCAAAGGGACATTAACCGTCAGCCTGCCAAGTGGCTTCGCAATCCAGTGGCTGGTTCCTCGCTTAAGCAGTTTTAATGCTGCACACCCAGAAATTGATGTTCGTATACAAGCTGTTGACCGTGAAGAGGATAAACTGGCGGAGGATGTTGACATTGCCATTTTTTATGGTCGAGGTGACTGGCGTGGCCTGTGTATTGAGAAGTTATATGCTGAGTATCTGTTGCCAGTCTGCTCACCAACACTACTGCTCACCGGAAAATATGCATTAAAAGTGCCAAACGATCTGGCTTATCATACTTTGTTGCACGATACTTCACGACGCGACTGGTTAGCCTATACTCATCAATTAGGCTTAACGCACATCAATGTGCATCAGGGACCGATTTTTAGTCACAGTGCGATGGTCATTCAAGCAGCAATCCACGGCCAGGGGGTTGCTCTGGTTAATAACGTTATGGCGCAAACGGAACTTGAAATTGGTCGTTTAGTCTGTCCATTCAATGAGGTACTGGTAAGCAAAAATGCATTCTATCTGGTATATCATGACAATCAGGCTGAGCTGGGTAAAATAGCTGCTTTTCGTCAATGGATTCTGGCACGTGCAGCCGGTGAACAACAGCCGTTCAGTTTTGCTACTAACGATAGTTTTGTTACCAAAGATGTGGTTGCTACAAACCAATGAGGATGGTTGTTGTGATGCTGTGACAGGTCAGTTTAAGGTGAATAATAATGAATTGCCGTTCTATGATGCTGTTTGCCGCAATAAGCGGTTTTATTTTGGTCGCGCTAGGTGCGTTTTCAGCTCACTTTTTAAACAGGATATTGGGCACAAATGAGATGGCCTGGATCCGTACCGGGCTGGAATATCAAGCCTTTCATACTCTTGCTTTACTGGCACTGGCTGTTGAAGTACGCCGTCGTTGCAATCTTTGGTTTTACTGGAGTGCAGCGCTACTGGCACTGGGTACCGTATTGTTTAGTGGTAGTTTATACTGCTTTGCCCTCTCTCAGTTGAAGATTTGGGTCTACGTTACCCCAGTTGGTGGGGTCAGCTTTCTTCTTGGTTGGGCATTGATGGTGGTGGGTGTGTTGCGTTGGAAAAGTAATAAGGCTGAATGCCATGAATAGAGTGGTGTTGTATTGCCGCCCCGGTTTTGAAAAAGAGTGCGCAGCAGAGATCACCGATCGCGCAGCCCAATTGTCGGTGTTTGGTTTTGCCAAGCTAAAACCAGATAGCGGTTATGTGCTGTTTGAGTGCTATCAAGCTGATGATGCTGATCGCTTAGCGCAACAGCTCCCTTTTCGTGAACTGATTTTCGCCCGTCAACTGATTGTCGTTGGTGAGTTACTGCGTGATCTGCCCCCCGATGATCGTGTATCGCCGATTGTTGGCATGTTGATTGGTGTGGTTGAGAATGCAGGGGAGTTACAGGTTGAAGTCGCTGATACCAACGAAAGCAAAGAGCTATTGAAGTTCTGCCGCAAATTGACGGTTCCGTTGCGTGCCGCGCTACGTGAACAGAGAGTGATCGCCAGCCACAACAAACCAACCCGCTGTGGAGTACATGTATTCTTTATCGCCCCTGGTTGCTGCTACGTTGGCTACTCCTATTGCAACAACAGCTCACCATTCTATATGGGCATTCCGCGTCTGAAATTACCGGCCGATGCCCCAAGCCGCTCAACACTGAAGTTGGAAGAGGCATTTCATCTGTTCATTCCGGCCGATGAGTGGGAAGAGCGCCTCAGCAGTGGCATGTACGCAGTAGACTTGGGCGCAAGCCCTGGCGGTTGGACCTACCAGTTAGTGAGACGCAGCATGATGGTACAGGCGGTTGATAACGGTGCGATGGCACAAAGCCTGCTCGATAGTGGCCAAGTCACCCACCACCGTGCTGATGGTTTTAAATTTGTCCCCACCAGCAGCAAAATTTACTGGCTAGTCTGCGACATGGTAGAAAAACCAGCCAAGGTAACGCAATTAATGATCCGCTGGCTGGTTAACGGCTGGTGCCGTGAAGCGATTTTCAACCTTAAGTTACCGATGAAAAAGCGCTACGAAGAGGTTGCCAGTAATCTGCAAGCGATACGCGACGCTTTGGCACAAGCAGAGATCAATGCTGAGGTGAATGCCAAACAGCTCTATCACGATCGTGAAGAGATCACGGTACATGTGCGCCGCATCTGGTCGGCCATCCCCGGCCGCCGCGATGAACGGGAAAACTGATATTCAGTGGGTGCTGGCAACACCCTACGGGAATAGTATTTAGTCGGTCTTAACTAGCGCTTGTCACCGATTTAACTGAAGATTGCGAGTGCTGTTCCTGGCTATACATCGTCATAACCACCGAATACATCCAAATCAATGGGAGTAATATTCGCTCATGCCAACCCTTTAATACTAAATATTGAACTGGAAAGTTTGAGTCAATAAAGGTTGAATATTTACTTGGCGAGGTCCTTTTTGCCTTAAAAACCAATGACAATCAAAAGTGACAAAGCCCCAAAACTGTAAAAAGCGGTCAATGAAACGCCATTCAATTAACAGCCCCAACATCTCTTTTGAGGAAATAACATCATCTATCTTCCAATCCATTATCTGGTGATGCAACAGTTCTGGAAATGCTGTTACCATCTGAGCAATTAACTGATCAAGATCGGCATTATGTTGTAAGCGCCACAACATAAATAGCCAAAATGGTCTTAAGTCGATATCTCCCTCAACATAATCCAGGTAACCCCAGTTATATCGAGTGACCGCCGCCTGCAACATCGGTTTGAAAAAAGCCCGAAGACCCTCTGTTCGATACTGCTTCTGTGCCGCTTTCTTTACATGGTAACGACCGCTACGACGATAAATAATCCCTGCGATCTCTGCCAGCACACGGGTATAGTGCAGGGCATTGAATCTCTCTTCATTGTTACCAGAAAATTCACCCGTACTAAAACCTTGTTCACATTTAGAGACTGCAAATTCAGGTAACAGATTGCCAGCCTGTTTGACCAATTTGGTGGGTAAATTACCTTTACTGGTCGCCTTGAAACTGCCGCCATTAGCCATCGCTTCATCAACTATCAAGGCCAAATAGCGCATCACCGGGCTAGCCGAGAGATCATCTGGAGTATTAATGGTCAGCCCAACTTTTTCATCAAACGGTTCATATAACCAGTTGATCATTTGCGTGGATGATAAACCACAAAAATCAGCATTAGGGCGATTGTTGTACTGTTCTACTCGATTTTCCATCAGCACATTAAGCTCATCAACCGTCAAGCTGGGGTTCATAGCAACAATTTTTTTAATCTCATCCAACAGCCCAACACTCATACCGGCTGTGTTGCTAAGACAGCAATGCTTGTACTTCTTATTGCTACCACAAGGGCAAAGATCATTACGTCCTGGTTCCATTTTTACTCACTCTCGCTAGTTTGCTGGGCTAAATTTATCAGTAGGTAATGCTCGCTTTTCGGTGTTGAATGATTCAATCACACAAGCTGATCCACACTGAGTGAAAAAGAGTCATCAGCGAGCATATCGATCTAAGCAGGTAAAATAAACCACTGGAACACTGTCAACTTCTTCTTATCACATTCCCCCTGATCGATATGGCTCTACAGCTTACCGCCAACCCCCTTGAATTTTTCGACGAACGCAGCAATCTTCTGGAAAACACTTTGCTTTTTAGTTAGATACTGGGGGTTTAATGGGCTCATTTTGGGCAGGATAGCATTAAGCTCCGTGCCGTTTTCGCTGGCAAATTCACGCTTGAGCGAAGCGGCGATATAGCGCCGGGCGGCCTCATCATGCAAACTTTCAGCACTGATCAGCTCATCCGCCTCACGCTGTTGTTCACGCTGGGCAAAAGCAAAAAAGGCTTCGATCACGCTAGCCTTATCGCCAATCTGATCCAGATCGGTTTGCTGAATAAAATCAACCAGCAAGCTCTCCTTAGCACGGTTACCCAAGCTGGCACGGATCAGTCGCCGCACTTCATCAACCAAATCGGCTTTACTTCTGGTTTTTTTGTGGTGCTCAAAGATCAGCCCCAGAATGTAATCGAGGTTAATCTCTTGCGATTTCAGCAGGTCCACCTCGAACACCACATCATCCCAGTCGATGGCAGATTTATCTTCTTGCTCTGCTGATTTTTGCCGACGCAGCCAATCGCGAATGTCATTGTAGGTTGAGCGGTAATCCTGGATCTTGCGCTCGGCCGGTAGGCGTATAGTCTGTAACTCAGCCAGCTTGGCATCATCCAGATAGTGTTCGGCTTTAAACACCGCAACCGCCTCAGGGTCGTTGACATCCAGGTTTTGCAGCGCTTTCAGGCTGGCAAACTCGTCGTAGTTTTGTAGTACGTTTTCAACACGCAAGTATTCGCCAAACAGTTTAACAAAGGCTTTTTTGTCGGCTTCTTTTTCAATTGTGCTCGGATCAGGAAAGCGCTGCTCCAGCTCGCTGACCACATCCATAAAGCCGCGTCGCGCCTGCCCCGTCACTAGATCAGTAAAGCCTGCCATGTATTCCTGATAGCTCTTTTCCAGCACCACGTTCTTGGTATTTTTATCACCAAACAAGGTGATAGCATCAACGGTCGCTTGTTCCAAGTCACGGAAGGTGACGATATTGCCGAAAGTCTTGGTGGCATCGTAAATACGATTAGTGCGTGAATAAGCTTGCATCAGGCCGTGATAACGCAAATTTTTATCGACGAACAGCGTATTCAGCGTTGGAGCATCAAAGCCGGTCAGGAACATGCCGACTACAATCAGCAGATCGATCTGCTTGGTTTTAACCCTGTTGGCTACGTCACGGTAGTAATTCTGGAACCCCTTATTGTCCAGGCTGCAATTGGTTTTGAACAGCGCGTTATAGTCCGCGATGACGGCAGTTAAAAACTCTTTAGCGCTGCTATTCATCGCGGAAATATCCAGGCTTTCATCTTGAATATCGCCCACGGCATCTTGCTCTTCATTGGCGCTAAACGAGAAGATGGTAGCCACTTTCAGTGGGTTATTGTTGTGCTTTTGCAACTGCTTGAACGACTGATAGTAGAGCTTGGCAGCATCGACACTGCTCACGGCAAACATGGCATTAAAGCCGTTGGCGTTTGCCTGTAGGCGATGGGTCTTTTGGCGGAAATTGTTGAGAATGTAGTGGCTAATTTCGCCGATGCGTTCCGGGTGCAACAACGCTTGTTGGTTTTCAGCGGCACTGAGTTTTTTCTCATCCTGTTCGCTTTCGATGGCTTTAAACTTCGGGCGAACATCGTTGTAGTCGACTTTAAACTTGAGCACCTTCTCGTCACGGATAGCATCCGTGATCACATACGCGTGCAGTTCCCGGCCAAACACGCTGGCGGTGGTCTCTGCGCCCAGCGCGTTTTCTGGGAAGATCGGCGTGCCGGTAAAACCAAACTGGTAGAAGCGTTTAAATTTCTTTTTCAGGTTCTTCTGCGCTTCACCAAACTGGCTGCGGTGGCACTCATCAAAAATGAAAACCACCTGTTTGCTGTAGATGGACAAATCGCCTTCGCTTTTCATCAGGTTATTCAGCTTCTGGATGGTGGTGACGATGATCTTGTTGTCATCTTTATCCAGATTGCGCTTGAGGCCTGCGGTACTGTCAGAGCCATTGACGCTATCCGGTGAAAAGCGCTGGTACTCCTTCATGGTTTGGTGATCCAGATCCTTGCGATCCACCACGAAGAACACCTTGTCGATAAACGCCAGCTCGGTGGCTAAACGCGCTGCTTTAAAGCTGGTGAGCGTTTTACCGGAACCGGTGGTATGCCAGATATAGCCACCACTTTCGGTACTGCTCCAGTTTTTCGCCTGATACGCGCCGTTAATCTTCCACAAAATACGTTCAGTGGCGGCAATCTGGTAAGGGCGCATCACTAATAGCGTATTGCTAACATCAAATACCGAGTAATGCAGTAATACATTGAGTAAGGTGTGTTTCTGAAAAAAGGTAGCGGTAAAATCTTTCAGATCTTTGATCAGGCTGTTATCTGCCTTCGCCCAGTTCATGGTGAAGTCAAAGCTGTTTTTGTTGCGCGTGGTGGTGTTGGCAAAGTAGCGGCTATCGGTGCCGTTGGAGATGACAAACAGTTGTAAATACTTATACAGAGAGTGTTCGCTATTAAAGCTCTCCTTGCTGTAGCGGTGAACCTGATTAAACGCTTCACGGATCGCCACACCGCGTTTCTTAAGCTCGATTTGCACCAACGGCAAACCATTGACCAAAATGGTCACATCATAGCGATTGGCATAGCTGCCAGTCTGTTCAAACTGCTTGATCACCTGCACTTTATTGCGGGCAATATTTTTCTTATCCAGCAGGTAGATATTTTTAATGCGGCCATCATCAAAGACAAAATCATGGATATAGTCATCATGAATTTTGCGGGTCTTATCAACGATGGTGTCGCTGGGTTTATCGAGGTAGGTTTCGACAAAACGCTGCCATTCACCATCAAGAAACTGCACGTTATTGAGCGATTGCAACTGTACACGTACATTGTCCAGCATGGCTGAGGGGTTATTCAGGGCAGCTAGGAATTCATAGCCTTGATTGACTAAATCTTGGATCAACTCGCGCTCCAAGTCGTTTTCGCTTTGGTAGCTTTCCGCCGCCATCCAGGTTTTCTGGTACTTGTCCAACACGATAAAGTGGTTGGATTCTGCGATAGTGTTGTAGTCAGTCACAGAGTTGCCCTCTAGCTATTAAATTACGTTGTTTACCCCACTCCCTCACTTTGACAAGGGGATTTGGCAATTAGCCATTGTGTGGTCTCTTATTATGCAACAGCTTTTTTACTTCTCGATCAAAATCTGACTCTATACGCTGCTGCTTATTAAATTTGTCATATTCAGTATGTGCTTTTAGCTCAGCCTCTTTTCTACGCACTGCGCCATAACCTTCCAGGATCTGATATTCATTAAAGGCTAGAAATTTATTCACACTTTCGGCAAAGCTTTCCATAGTAAAGGTATTACGCCGCTCAATAATCCCTTCGATATAATCGAAAAACCCTGACACTGCTCGTTCTAATTTTTTTATTTCGTTTTCAGTTAAATAATTTTTGGCGATTGTCGTATCCGACTTCAATACACGGCCTTGTGGCGCATTCTTATAGGTACTCATGCCCATCAGTGGCTTAGTTGCATCAGCTTTTAGCGCAATGATTTCTGCCGCTGTGTGGCCGGTAATGGCAAAATGAAACTTGTCTTGTACGTGGGCGTAGAATAACTGGGTAGTTTTCGATTTTGGGTCATAGTCGATACTGCATTCAGCAAAAATATCGGTAATTTGTTGGTAGATACGCCGTTCACTGGCACGGATAGAGCGTACCCGTTCCAGTAATTCGCGAAAGTAGTCCTTACCGAAGAAGCGGCCATTCTTCAACCGCTCATCATCCATGGCAAACCCCTTGATGATGTACTCTTTAAGCAGTTGGGTAGCCCAAATACGGAACTGGGTTGCTTGAGTTGAATTGACGCGATAACCGACTGAGATAACAGCATCGAGGTTATAGTATTTTGTCTGATAGTTTTTGCCATCATCAGCAGTTGTTTCCAAAATGGAAACAACTGCCTCATGATCTAACTCATTACTGTCAAATATATTTTTAAGGTGCTTTGAAATGGCGGGTACACCGACACCAAACAGTTCAGCGATGCGTTTCTGGGTAAGCCAAAGCGTCTCACCATTGAGCAATACCTCAACCTTTACCGCACCATTGGGGGCGGTATAGAGCAGAAACTCCGTGGTTTGATCTTGTAGACTTAACTGCTTAGACATCGCTCTTTCTCCTTATCTGTGTGCTTTAGCTCCTCCTCCAGTCAACGGGAGACTGGGAGGGGTTATTTCAAAATAATCAACAGTTTTAAGACCTGACCCCACACTAACATCTTCCCCTTCACAAGGGGAACTAACTTATCCAACACGATAAAGTGGTTGGATTCAGCGATGGTTTTGTAATGAGTCATTTTACTTTCTTTTTCCTTCTTAAACATCTTTTAGGTCAGGCTTATATATCCTATCAAGGTGCCTAATTAACCTATTTAAAACACGTTTTTCTTCATCAGTAAGTTCGCTTACCTCTTCTCCCGCGTACTTCGAATGACTACGTAAGTTTATTATTCTCGCTTCATAAGGATTGCTGCCTTCAGTGCCTGACTGTGGTAGCAAGTCTCCCCATTTTTTATATCCAAGGAAAATAGTGGTTTTTTCCAAAATATTACGCAGATAATTGAAGTGATACTTTTTTAATTGATTGTTGCTAATTGCCTTTTCTAATTCCGCCTTAAGATGTAGGTGATAAGAAAAAAACGAGTCATTGTCTTGCTCTTCAAGGTCTAAAGATTCACCCTCATTTTTAATTAGGCGATATTTCTTGAAATGTTTTTCAGGTTTGTAATTGGCTTTTTTATTTCCAAGCTCATTTTGCAAAACATTATAAAAAAGAGGGTTGTGGGTTGAAATTATGAACTTTACCTTTGATCTGTTTTTCCGAATGAGCTCAGCCAAATCGACAGCCAATTTAATTAAATGATTTTCATCAAGTGAGCTTACTGGGTCATCAACAAAAATATACTCAAGCTCATCGAATGGTGTAGTTTCTGGAAAGTCTGGGTTCACTTCTTCTAAGGTTTCTATTATTAGAACAATTAGGGTATAAAATATACTCCAGATAAAATTACTTTCTTCACCTTTAGATATTTTCAGATTACGAGAATGCTCATCATCTCCCCGCTCAAGGGAAAATGTCACCTCTGAAAACGCTTCTACTATAACTTCGTTGCCATCTTTATCTTTGGTTTTATATTCTTCGTTAAACCGTGGTGTGAGCTTATTATTCGTGTAACGCTGAAAATTGGTGATAATATTTCGGTCTTGCCCTTGTTCTTCAAGAATCCAATCCGTAAAAGAGTTACGCCGGATTTTCAGCTTATGTTCAGCATCGCCTACTAAATCGTTGTCCCAATAGAACAAGTCTTCAGTGAAGGCGTTGTAATAAAGGATCTTATTCCGTGAAAGCTCACCATCCCCGCTCTCATCTCTTTCTGAATTTTTAGGTGCAATCAACTTCTTAAATTCACGAGACAGTCGCGTTTTACCTGTACCGTTAAAGGCATAGATCAACTGTACTTTTGTATCTTTGTCTTTTAGCTGTTGGGCTATTTCCGTTAGCGTTTTACTCATGTTACGCAGCCACCTCTTCTAGCTTTGGATAACTTAACAACAAGTTACAGTAATACTGATAATATTTTGCCGTGCTACACCGAATTTAAACCAACTGGACAGATTATGGAAATGCCAAACTATCCTGCATTAGTGCTATTCCCCTCCGTTGGAGGGGTGCCCGTCAGGGCGGGGTGGTTTTTTAAAAAAACAATCACCCCTTCCATATTCTGCAATACCTCTTTTGCCAGTAGACGTATCACCGTTAACCCCAGACTTTCCAAATACCGATCTCGCTCGGTGTCTTGATCTGATTTGTTATTATGTGAACTGCCATCTACCTCAATCACCACGGCTTTTTCAGCACAGTAAAAATCTACGATGCAGTTGCCGATGATTTTTTGTCGGTCGAAATCCAATCCATGCAGTTTTTTTGATTTTAATTCGAGCCAAAGTAACGTCTCATGCAATACACCTGCTTTGCGCAACGCTTTGGCTCCCGTGCATAAAGCGGGATTATAAGGGAGTGAGTGATATTTTTTGGTATGTCTCATGATTTTGCTACTCTTTTTTTACCACCCCGCCCTCCGGGCACCCCTCCGAAGGAGGGGAATTGGGAAAACTCAACAACAAATCGCGGTAATACTCATACTGCTTTTGGCGCAAGGCAATTTCGCGCGGTAAGCCTTCGGTAATGGAGTGGGTTAGGGCATCGAATTTATCGAGGATAGCAACGATGCGGGCTTGTTCAGCAAGCGATTTTTCAGGGTCTTCGGCATAGGGAATGGGAAGCTTGAAGTTTTTTATGATACTAGAATTAAGATCGCCTCTAGCACCCTGCCCAAGCGCCTTAATATTTTCATAATTAAAACTAACCCAATGAAATACATAGCGGTATAAAGCTTTAGAGCTATCTATTTCCAAACAACCACAGTGCTGATTAGTTGTTAATGGTATTTTGTTAATCGCAGACCTGCCTGCCGTTGCCCCAGAGATAGCAATTATTACGCAATTTTCGGGGATCCACTTAGCGGCTGAATTTTTCAGTGCAGAAACAGTTATCTTATTTTCTGTCTCTTCAATGTCAGAAAATTTAACTTCTTGGGTTCTTAGCCATGGGATTTTACCGCCCTCGTAATATTCTGGCGTTCCCGCTGTCGGAGTTCCCCCTGAATGCCATTTTTTCGTCACCTCCCCCAACGTCCTCCACTCCACTTCCCCTTCTGCAAAACTCAACAACTTATCTCGATAGTAGTTGTATTGTTTTTTGCGTGCGGTAAGCTCGGCGGTAAGCTCGGCGGTAAGCTCGGCGGTAAGCGCAGTAAATGTATCCAAAATACGCACAATTTCAGCCTGAATTTCAAGCGATTTTTTCGGGTTGTTGGGGCAAGGGATGGGGACATCGAACTTATCAGTGTCAGGAGTTGCAATTTGAGGCATTTGCATCTTCTTACCGATATTCTGAAAGTAGGGCTCATTCATTTTTAAAAAATGATAAATATATTTTATATGGACTGATTCATTGTTTGAGTAGTAAGACCACATCTCATTTTTATGAGAGAACGGCTTATCATAATACTCAAATTCAATTACACCACGAGACTTCACAATAATTGACGGCTCACTATTTATGTCTCTTTCAGGTATGTCTGCAAATGCAACAAATGCAATCGTTCTGCCGCCTGCAAAAATTTTAACGGGTGCACCGTCTTTATGAAGTTCTTTCATCTGACCGGCAGTAATCTTCGTGCCTTTGGTTCGTACAAGCACCTCCCCCAACGCCCGCCACTCCACCTCAACCCCATCCAGCAGCTTATCCAAAAAATTGATATTGTTCATGCTTACAGATCCTCCGTTTTGAATTCGCTGTAGCCTTCATAGTAATAGCTGACATCGATGCCTTTCATATAAAGAGCGCGGTCGTTAATCTCAGGCGTGAGGGCTGATTTTAGCAGGGCTTTGATCTCAAGGTCTTTTACCACACTGCGCTGCATAGCAGAGAGGTACTCTTCTTTATCGGCCTGGTTCCAGTCCACCACCTGCTGGATCTCTTTTTTCAGCATCAGATCCAGCCAGATGCGTGTGGCGCGGCCATTGCCTTCGCGGAACGGGTGGGCGACGTTCATCTCGACATATTTTTCGATAATCGCCTCAAAACTGTTTTGTGGCATAGTGTCTATGTAGTTCAGTGATACCTCAAGGTACATCACTGGCGCAAAACGAAAATTGCCTGTGGCGATATTCACATCGCGCACTTTGCCAGCAAAATAGTAAATATCACCAAACAAATAGCCGTGGATAAACGCAAGCCCAGCGAATTGACCAACCGCGACTTGGTTGATATCACCGGAATCAAACAGTTGTTTGGCTTTTTGTTTGCTGATTTTCTCTTCCGTCTTGGCCAGTTCGATTTGATCAGTAATATTGAGTTTGTTTTCCAGCGTCACGGCGTCTCTCCCTCAATCTCCGCCACAATGGCATCAATCTCAGTGCGCAGTTGAGCAATCTTCGCCACGGTGGTTTTCAGCTCAGCATTGAGTTGCGCAATATCCACCACTTCACGCGTATCTTTCGCCTCGACATAGCTGCTCACCGAGAGGTTATAGTCGTTGGCAACCACCGCCTCAAACGGCACTGACTGGGCAAAGTGATCGACATTCGCTTTGCTGTCGAACACCGCCATGATCTGCTGGATATGCTCATCCAGCAGCACGTTATTGTTGGTCTCTTTTTTAAACAGACCGCTGGCATCAATAAATTGGGTGGTGGTGTGTTGTTTGTTTTTCGCCAATACCAAGATATTTACTGCGATGGTGGTGCCGTAAAACAGGTTGGGGGCAAGGGCGATCACCGTCTCGACGTAGTTGTTATCAATCAGATATTGGCGGATCTTCTGCTCGGCACCACCACGGTAAAAAATACCGGGAAAGCAGACAATAGCGGCGCGGCCTTTGCTGGAAAGGTAACTGAGCGCGTGCAGCACAAAGGCAAAATCGGCCTTGGATTTCGGGGCGAGCACGCCGGCAGGGGCGAAGCGTTCATCGTTGATCAGCGTTGGGTCGTCTGAACCTACCCACTTCACCGAATAGGGTGGGTTAGAGACAATCGCATCAAACGGTTTCTCATCAGCAAAATGCGGGTCGAGCAGGGTGTTGCCTAACTGGATATTGAACTTGTCGTAGTTGATGTTGTGCAAGAACATGTTCATCCGCGCCAGGTTGTAGGTGGTGTGGTTGATCTCTTGCCCAAAAAAACCCTCTTCAATGATATGTGCATCAAAGTGTTTCTTGGCTTGCAACAGCAGCGAGCCGGAACCGCAGGCCGGGTCATAAATCTTGTTCACGCTGGTTTGCCCGTGCATGGCGAGCTGGGCAATCAGCTTGGAGACATGTTGCGGGGTGAAGAACTCGCCACCCGATTTACCGGCATTGGCGGCATAGTTGGAGATAAGGAACTCGTAGGCATCGCCAAACAGATCAATATGGCTTTCGGCAAACTCACCGAAATCCAGCTCGGCAACCCCTTTCAGCACCGCAGCCAAGCGGGCATTTTTGTCTTTTACCGTGTTACCCAGGCGGTTGCTGGTGGTGTCGAAATCGGCAAACAGCCCTTTGATATCGCGCTCAGAAGGATAACCGCTGGCCGAAGCCTCAATCTCGGCAAAGATATGGGCGAGATCGGTATTCAAACTCTCGTTGCTATTGGCACTGTTGGCCACGTTCACAAACAGATCGCTAGGGCGGATAAAGTAACCCTTGGTCTTGATGGCGTCTTGTTTGATCTCGCGGGTAATGACGCTATCCGGCAGTGCTGCGTAGTGGATGCTATCATCCCCCGCTTCGATGTAGCTGGCAAAGTTCTCGCTGATAAAGCGATAAAACAGCGCTCCCAAGACATATTGCTTAAAGTCCCAACCATCAACCGCACCGCGTACCTCGTTGGCAATCGCCCAAATCTGGCGCTGTAGTGCGGCGCGTTGTTGAATACTTGTCATGTTAAGGTTCCTGTTGTAACTCGTTCGATTGAGGCCTGAGTGTTTTTCAGCAATCCGCATCTTGCGTTCGCCCATCATGTGGGCGAAATGGTAGCAGGAATCTAGCAATACCCGCTAGATACCGCCCTGAAAGACGATGGTACACCGGCGATAGCGAATTTAACGCTGCTGTGTCATCAAACAAGAGAAAAAAACAGACTAGCACCAGCGTTGGCGGCTCAGTCAGTGGCTGAGGTCCGTAGTACACGATAATGATAGGTATTGAAAGGTATTGACGTTTAGAGAACAGAGCTTGGCGGAAGATCACAGGAGTCGAACCTGCCCGGGACCGCTGGCGGCCCCAACTGGATTTGAAGTCCAGCCGCCCCACCGGGGACGATGATCTTCCAATAGAAGTGATGAGCGAGGCGGCGATTATACCCAGAAACCTGCGCGCTGACAGTAACGAATTGTGGGTGTTGCTGTCCAGCCCTCTGTTGCAGTAACGTGGTCGGATACCCAACGTATCTCCAACATGGATCAACGTATGACATTTTCACTTTTTGGCGACAAGTTTAACCGCTTTTCTGGTATTACCCGTTTAATGAGCGATCTCAATGAGGGGTTGCGTACTCCGGGTGCGATTATGCTGGGGGGTGGTAACCCCGCGACCATCCCAGAGATGGAGAGCTACTTCAAACAGCTTTGCCAACATCTGCTCGAGCAGGGCAAGTTAACCGAAGCATTGTGCAACTATGATGGCCCTCAAGGCAAAGATGCCCTGTTAACGGCGCTGGCTCAATTGCTACAGCAGGAGTTGGGGTGGCCAATTAGCGCGCGCAATATTGCCCTGACCAACGGTAGCCAGAGTGCTTTTTTCTATCTGTTTAATCTGTTTGCCGGCCAGTGTGCTGATGGCCAACGTCGTCGGGTGCTGCTGCCACTCACACCGGAGTATATCGGTTATGCCGATGTCGGTTTGAGCGAAGACATGTTCGTTGCCGCTAAACCTAGCATTGAGTATCTGCCAGAAGGGCAATTTAAGTACCGGATTGATTTTGAAAACCTGCATATCGCTGATGATATCGGTATGATCTGTGTCTCGCGCCCAACCAATCCAACCGGCAATGTGATCACTGATGAGGAGTTGATCAAGCTCGACCAGTTAGCACAGCAGCACCAGATCCCGCTGGTGATTGATAATGCCTATGGTGTGCCGTTCCCGGGGATTATTTTTAGCCAGGCTCAGCCGTTGTGGAACCAGAACACTATTCTTTGTATGAGCCTGTCGAAACTTGGCTTGCCCGGTACGCGTTGTGGGATTGTGGTTGCTGATGAGAAGATTATCACTGCGCTGACCAATATGAATGGCATTGTTAGCCTGGCACCAGGCAGTATCGGGCCAGTGCTGGCAACAGAGATGATCGAGCGTGGTGATCTGCTGCGTCTCTCAGCCGAGGTGATCCGCCCGTTCTATCAACAGCGTGTCGCACAGACCATCGCCATTATTCGCCAATATCTGTCGCCAGAGCGCTGCCTGATCCATAAACCAGAAGGGGCAATTTTTCTCTGGCTTTGGTTTAAAGACCTGCCAATCAGCACCGAGCTGCTCTATCAGCGGTTAAAACAGCGTGGTGTGTTGATGGTGCCGGGGCATTACTTCTTTCCGGGGTTGGCCGAGCAGTGGCCACACACCCATCAGTGTATGCGCATGAACTATGTGCCTGATCCAGAAAAAATTGAGCAAGGAGTGAAGATATTGGCTGAAGAGCTGGAGCGTGTATATCAGCAACAGGGTTAACAAAGCTGATCGGGTCGCAAAATCAGCCTGCTGTTTTGCGCTCGATTAACAAGCGCTGTTGATACCGTTGGCCCATTCGGTTAATCAACAGCGCATCGCGGGTGCAGACATGCTGTCTGCACCCGCGTTTTGCCGTCACTCTGTGCTCCTCACATCATCCAGAACAGCACGGCTAAGAGCTGTGGCGACATGATACGTAAAAACATGGCTAACGGGTAAACCGTGGCATAAGAGAGCGCTGCTGCACCACTGCTCGGGTGTAAGTTGTTGGCAAAAGCCAATGCCGGTGGGTCAGTCATTGAACCCGCCAACATACCGGAGAGGGTCAGGTAGTTCATTTTTGCCACCATTCTGGCCAGAATACCAACGGTGATCAACGGAATGGCGGTGATCAGTGCGCCATAACCAATCCATGCCATGCCTTCACCGTGGATCAGGGTGTTGATGAAGTTACCGCCCGATTTTAGCCCAACCACCGCCAGGAATAGCACAATCCCCAGTTCACGCAGTGCCAGGTTGGCACTGGGCGGCATAAACCAGTAGAGTTTGCCAATACTGCCGATACGCCCCAAGATCAACGCTACCACCAGTGGGCCACCCGCCAATCCAAGCCTTAATGCCGCTGGGAAGCCAGGAACAAATAACGGGATCGATCCCAGCAGTACACCAAGGCCAATGCCGATAAATACCGGCAACATCTGCACCTGCTGTAACTTCTGCTGAGCGTTGCCGACAATCGCCGCTACTGCCTCGATCGATTCTGGTCTGCCGACCAGGTTGAGGATATCGCCAAATTGCAGTGTCACATTGCCACCAGCAACCAGTTCAACCCCAGCACGGTTCAGGCGAGAGATCACCACGTCGTACTTCTGTTTTAGGCCAAGATCACGGATCTTTTTCCCCAGAACTTTCTCGTTGGTCACCACTGCACGCACCACCTGTAGTGCCGTGCCTTGGGTAGAGAGCGAAACATCGACCTCTTCACCAAGCAGGATACGGGCATTTTCCAGATCTTCGCGCTTGCCAACCAAGTGCAGAAAATCCCCCAACGCCAACTCTTCCTGCGGTGATGGCACCATCAGCAGATCACCACGTTTTAGCCGTGAGCAGATGATGTTGTCACTATTCAGCAACGGCACACTTTTGATCGCCAAGCCCTGCAAGTTGGGGTTACGCACTGCCACATTCATGGTTTGCAGCCGTTCACGCTTGTTGCCGAGGCTTTTGTCAAATGCTTGTGCTTCATGTTCAATGTTGATACGAAAAAATAACCGGATCAGCCACATCACTAGCAGAATGCCACAAATACCAAACGGGTAAGCCATTGCATAACCCATGCCCATACGGGCAATAAGTGCCGGATCAGAGCCGAGATCGGTCAATATCTGTTGCCCTGCACCGAGTGCCGGCGTATTGGTCACCGCGCCAGAGAAGATGCCGAGAATAATCGGAAGGGGAACGTCAAACAGCTTATGAATGATGGCGGCAACTATGCCACCCAGCAACACCAGCAATATGGCAAAGCCATTAAGCCGTAAACCAGAGACGCGCAGAGAAGAGAAAAAACCAGGGCCAACTTGAATACCGATGGTGTAAACAAACAGGATTAGACCAAACTCCTGAATAAAGTGCAGCATATCGCCATTAAGGCTTATCTGGTAAATCTGTGCGAAGTGGCCGACGATAATTCCGCCGAATAGCACACCGCCAATTCCCAGCCCAACACCGTACACTTTCCAGTTGCCGATCCATAACCCGATAATAGCCACCAACGCCAGCATACTGACGGTTAGAGCTATGTCACTCATACCTCACATCCTTACTTGAAGTTCAATCGTTGATATACCACTCACAACCGGCTCAATTATGGCACAGATGATCGTCTCAATAAGGTGTACCAAATCAAGCTGAGATCACTAATCCTGTCAGGAGCACGAAATAGAATTTGCCGTTGGCTGACGAAACGTAGCAGCAAGGTGACCACTGGACATGAGGTCGATGAAAAAAGCTGATCGCACAGATTGTTAATCGCTTAGCCGGATATTTGGGTTGCTATAAGAATGACTACTGATCACTGACGCTGTATCGAATAATTTCACTTTCCGCTATTGCCAACATTTTGTAATGTGAAGGCTCTATTCAATTTCTCACTTAGAGTCTATCCCAGTGGGCGCTATGGGGTTGCCGGTTTTAACATCGGTCGGTTTTAACATCGACAGTGTGCGAGGATCACAGCGTATCGGCAGTGGCTGAAAGGTGTGAACACTATCAACGCATAAAATAGCAACCGGCATAGCCCTAATGGGATAGCCTCTTGGCCCTGATAGTTACCCGTTAACAGAGGGGAGTGAGTGTAGTCAGCCTCCAAGGCAGGATTGTAAATTATGAAAAATGTTGGTTTCATTGGTTGGCGTGGCATGGTCGGCTCAGTGCTAATGCAACGCATGACAGAAGAGCGTGATTTTGATGCCATTCGTCCGGTCTTCTTTTCTACCTCTCAGCACGGTACCGCTGCGCCCGCGTTCGCTGGTCAGGCTGGCACATTACAGGATGCCTACGATATCGCTGCACTGAGTGCTCTCGATATAATTATTACCTGCCAAGGCGGCGATTATACCAATGAGATCTACCCGAAGTTGCGTGCAACCGGATGGCAAGGTTATTGGATTGATGCCGCTTCTGCACTACGAATGAAAGATGATGCCGTGATTATTCTCGATCCTGTCAATCAGGCAGTGATTGAGCGCGGTATCGATCAAGGCATTAAAACCTTTGTTGGCGGCAACTGTACTGTCAGCCTGATGCTGATGGCATTAGGTGGCCTGTTTGCCAACAACATGGTGGAGTGGGCATCCGTAGCCAGTTATCAGGCCGCTTCCGGTGGCGGTGCTCGGCATATGCGTGAGTTGCTGACACAAATGGGTATGCTGCATGATGAAGTGGCTCAGCAGTTGCGTGATCCCGCCTCAGCCATTCTGGATATTGAGCGTAAAGTCACTGCACTGACACGCAGTGGTAAATTACCAACTGATAACTTTGGCGTTCCACTGGCCGGTAGCCTGATCCCGTGGATTGATAAGCAACTGGAAAATGGCCAAAGCCGTGAGGAGTGGAAAGGGCAGGCGGAGACCAACAAAATTTTGGCCACCAGCAGTCCAATCCTTGTTGATGGTCTTTGTGTACGTATCGGTGCATTGCGTTGTCATAGTCAGGCTTTCACTATCAAACTGAAGAAAGATCTGCCGATTGCTGATATTGAGCAACTGTTGGCGGCTCATAACCCGTGGGCGAAGGTGATCCCGAACGACCGTGAGTTGAGTATGCGCGAATTAACGCCTGCAGCAGTGACCGGTACTCTCAATACACCGGTCGGCCGGTTACGCAAGCTGAACATGGGGCCTGAGTATCTTTCTGCCTTCACTGTTGGTGACCAATTGCTGTGGGGGGCCGCAGAGCCTCTACGCCGGATGCTACGTGTTTTGTTGTGATGTAGAGATTGCCTTATTTTTTTCATGACAAATCAGATAAAGCACCACAACTAAATATCCACCCTCCCCGCTGAGAGAGGGTGGATGTCAGATTACAACCAATTTAATTAAAAGTAGAATTTTACTGCTAACTTAGCTGAAGTATTGCTGTATCCGGCACGCCCGAATTGCTGATCAAAGCAAAAGCATTGGTTAGCTCCTCGCCTATCAAGGAGAGGGAACTGTCTAGCGCCTTTCCTTGTGACACAAGACGAACACACGAATGGGCATTCGTACATGTTATTAACTCAACCAATTGACTATTGTTAGTCAATAATCGGTCAAAAAACGTTCATGCGGTTGCTCCAACCGAAGCTGTCATTAAAAGATCATATAAAAAAAGTAACATCAGACATTACTTTTATTCTTTCTAGGAAGTTTTGTCATGCATGCAAAATTGGTTATTTTTTCTTGTACCATGGTGGCTACGATAGTGGCAACCGGTTGTGATAATAGTACTTCCCATCACCTTAATGAAAAAAATCACCTTACACAGCACAGTTCTTGTGATATCCGCCAACAAACCGCATCTATTACTTCTCCTGATGGCAAAATAACATTTCAACTATCGAATAATCCTGTTAAAAAAGAAGGCATTACTGTTTTACGGTATTCAGTTTTGCTAGATAACAATGAAGTGGTATCCCCTTCTGAATTAGGTATTACCCGCAATGATGGTGACTTTCACCAGCATCTCACGCTGGTTTCCTGTTCTCCCACTCGTGAAGTACTGGTTAATTACTCTATGCCACAAGGGGCTTTCTCTGAGATCAATAAAAAAATACATCAAGTGACTTATGAGTTTAACAATACCAACCAACAGCGAATGCAGTTAATCGTAAGAGCAGAAAATCATGGTGTAGCTTTTCAATACTACTTCCCCGATACACAGCAAGGCATGTTTGAGATTAAAAAAGAATGGACACAACTAGCGCTACCTATACCACAGAACGGTGGCGTGCAAATTGCGCAGCGTTATATTAATAGCGCAACAGGTAAAGACCCTAAAGCACAATCATTTTATTTTGAACGTACCAATGATCGTGCTTGGCCTAAGCTCGCTACAGTTGGCCAAGCAGATACCGGTGAAAAATTTGGGTTTGGATTACCTTTGTTATTACAAACAGAAGTTAATCAGCAGTCTTATTGGGTATTTTTCCATGAAGCGGGGTTTAATGGTGACTACCCTGCTGGACGTATTTCCAGTGACACATCGGGAGCCGTTTATCGCTATGAGTTTCCATTAGATATTGAAGCAAATGGTTATTACGGTCCAGTTAATCCACAAAAACAAGGATTACCTTGGTCAACACCTTGGCGCTATCTAATTATTAGTAATCAGTTAAAACCAATTGTTGAACAAACCACCATGAATGACCTGTCTGCTTCCTCTCAATTAACTGATAGCACATGGATTAACTATGGACGTGCCAGTTGGGGATGGGCGTCTAACCAAGCGCCACAGACTAGCTATCAACGTCATCAGGATTTTGTTGATTTAGCAGCAACAATGGGATGGCCATACGCAATAATCGATGCCAATTGGGACAAAATGACAGATGTGAATAACAATCCGGTAGATATAAAAGAATTAGCTGATTATGCTGCAAAAAAAAATGTCGGCTTGTTCGTATGGGTAAATTCTGGCACCGATCAGAGCAACAACAATACTAGCACCCCTAAAGGCGTATTAAATGATGCTACTATTCGTCAAACATGGATGAAGCAATTAGCCGCCAAAGGTATCAAAGGACTAAAAGTAGATATTGTAGAAAGTAATAAGCAGCAAATGATTACTTATATGCAAGAAGTTCTTAAAGATGCAGCAGACCATCATTTATTGGTCACTATTCACAATTGGACACCCCCCAGAGGTTGGGAACGCAGTTGGCCAAATTTGGTCGGTACCGAGGCATCAATCACAGGAGGGAATTTTTACGGCTCTAACGGCGCACGTAATGATGAATTAGTAGAGATGAATACTATCATTCCCTTTATTCGCCAACCTGTTGGCGGACTAGATTACTCACCAACCATGGTATCGTTGAATTTTCACCCATGGAATCCGCGACGTTCAACACTGACCCATGAGTTAGCATTACCTGTGATATTTCAATCTGGTGTACAAACAATGGCAGATACAAAAACTGCTTATCTTGGTTTATCAAATGTTGTTTTAGATTATCTAAAAAAATTACCCAATACATGGGATGAAACACGTTATTTAGACGGCTATCCAGGTAAATACGTTGTGATTGCCCGCCGTAAAAGCAACAGTTGGTATATCGCCGCAATTAACGGAGAAATTACCGAGATATCACCTTCTTTAAATAAAGATAACGATCCAAGCTACCAATCACCTATAGGCAAATCACGAGATTTAATATTGAATTTGAGTCAGTTAAATTGCAGTGATCACTCAAATATTCAATTAATCGAAGATGGGATCAATCAACAAGATGTCAAGATTTCCTCTGTAAATTGGCAATCAGAATGGCAAACGAGGTTAAAACCTTTTGGTGGATTTATCATGGTCATCCATGGCTGTTAAAAGAAAGCATAAAACATTCACCTGATAATGGCTTTTAATGCCACTTTCGGTGTATATCTGGCTTGTCACATGATGAACTTCTATTGCTTTTTCAACCTTATCGTAAAGAGTTATAGCAAACGCTGAATAATATGATGCTTATCGATTAAAATTTCACCCGCATGTACTGTTCATCAGAGAAACAGAATGCGCTATCACAATAGTAATAGCGCATTAGGGTGTGTCCCGTAACTATTTTTTGTACAATTTGGCGATATTTAGTCGAGAAGAGGATTTTGAATTTGGCTCGTTATGATGTCCCTGATGAGGCTTGGGCGCTCATTTCCACCCTGTTGCCGCCTGAACGTAATCGTGTAAGAGGCGGTCGTCCCTACCTTGAACATAGGCCTGTCATGAACGGGATCTTTTGGGTGCTTTGCTCTGGTGCTCCCTGGCGAGATCTTCCTGAAAGGTATGGCAATTGGAAAACGATTTACAACCGCTTTAACCGGTGGT